>NZ_JARYTI010000051.1 GCF_029911635.1 Sphingomonas sp. AR_OL41 | reverse complement strand
TCCGGCATAATAGCGCATGGTTGCTCCTCCTCATGGTTGTGGCCGCTCGATACGGACCACGTTCTACCATCTGCGAGGAGCAGCCACCTCTCCGACTCGGGGTGCGAGCCCCAATCACCCCATCTGTATTGCCACTGATGGTCGCGGCTGAGCAGGTACACCGAGCCTTTCGTTGACAGTTGCCAACGGCACTGTAATTTTCCCCGGAACGGGCAAAGTAAAATTCCCCACTTCGCGGTTTGAGATTTCAGGAGTTTTGCATTGAGGCGCCTCCTTCTTTGGGCGGTCGCCCGCGGCGCCGGTGCTCTGTCGGCGCCGGCGGCGTAATCCGGGCGGTGGAGCGGACATGCTCGGGCAGCAGGTCCGCGTGGCGGCGAAGGCGGTAGCTCGAGCCGTCGATCTGGATGACGATGGCGTGATGCAGCAGGCGGTCGAGCAACGCGGTGGCGACGACGGGGCTGCCGAAGATTTCACCCCATTCGGCAAAGCCCCGATTCGAAGTGAGGATCATCGCCCCTTTTTCGTAGCGCGCGTTGACGAGCTGGAAGAAGAGGTTGCCGCCACCAGGTATCACCGGGAGGTAACCGATCTCGTCGACGATCAGCAGAGATGGCCTGCAGTAGAAGCGGATCCTCTCGCGCAGCGAGCCTTCCCGTTCGGCCTTGGCAAGCGCGCCGATCAGGTCTGCGAGCGTAATGAACGAGACGCTCTTGCCGGCTTTGACGGCTTCGAGACCGAGCGCGCTGGCAAGGTGGCTCTTGCCGGTGCCGGGCGGCCCGAGTAGGTGGACGACCTCGCAGCGCGCAACGAAGTTCAGCTCGGCAAGCGCCAGGATGCGAGCCTTGTCTAGCGAGGGCTGGAACGAGAAGTCGTATCCGGTGAGGGTTTTGACGGTGTTGAGCCGGCCCATCCGCAAAGCAGTCCGGATACGACGATCCTCGCGGAACGTCAGTTCCTCAAGCAGTAGCTGTTCGACCAGCTCAAGCGCGGTAATTTCGCCGCGGTCGAGACGGGAGACGCAGATATCGACCACTTCGATGGCACGCGGCATCCTGAGGCCAACCATGCTGATCTTGATGCGATCGAGTAACGACGCCGTCGGGTCGGGAAGCAGCGAGTTCATGCGCTTGCTCCCGACGTTGCCATCTGGTGAGCGATGGCGGCATAAAAATCGAGCGAGCGGCGCGTGACCAGTTCGCCGCTAAAGCCATGCGGGATCGGGTTTTCGTCTTTCGGCCGATATTGCCGCCGGTGGCCTTCCAGCAGCGAGCGCTGCCGGCGTCCCTCGAGCAGCGGATGGCGAGCGATCAGCCGATCGTCTTCGAAGATCCGGATTTCGTCCGCCAGGCTGTGGACCTCGACCACGCGCCGTCGTGTTGCGTCGGGCACCGAGTAATAATTGCCGCCGACGCTCACCATACCTTCGTGGCTGATCCTGCGTTCAAGCTTGAGAACCGCGCCGAACGGGATCAGCGGCAAGAGCTGCAGTGTCGGCTTTTCCTCGGCGAACGCCTCGTTGACGACACGCCCCGTGGATGCGTGAACACGTGGGTTGGCGACGCCGCCGAGCCAGTTTCCGAACTGGAGATTGAGATCATCGAGGTCCCGGAACGTCCCGCCCAGGAAGAAGTCTTCGCGGATATAGCGGAACGGCCGCTCCACCTTGCCCTTTGTCTCGGGCCGATAGGCGCGGCATGCTTTCGGCAGGAAGCCATAGTGCCGAGCGAACTCGCCGAGCGTCCGATTGTAAATAACGCGACCATCCTCATCCTCACCGAGCACGGCCGTCTTCATGCGATCGTAGAGGATTTCGCGCGGCACGCCGCCGATCGCCTCGAACGCCGCCCTGTGGCACGCCAGGACGGTCTGCATCGTCTGGCGCTGGGCAAAGCGTCCCCAGATCAGCCGGGAGAAGCCCAGGACCATCGAGAACAACCACACGATCTGGACACTGTTCGGCGCGCTGGTAAATCGCACCCGGAACTGGGCGAAGTCGACCTGCGCCTGTTGCCCCGGCGGCGTCTCGAAGCGCACCGCATATGGTCGGCCGCCGCCCGCCGGTCGCATTGCGCGCACCGCGTCGCGCACCGTGCTGTAGCCGCCTGTATAACCACGCTCGCTGATTTCGCGCAAAAGACGCTGCGCGCTCAAGCCAGGATAGGCATCGACCCTCGCCCTCAGATAATCGAGCCAAGGGTCGAGCACGCGATCACGGGGCTGTCGGGGGCCGTACGTCGGCACCTCAAGGCCACGTGCGATGTATTTACGGACCGTCTTGCGGTCGATCCCGACCTGGCGGGCGATCACCGCCACCTTCAGACCTTGGCGATGTAAATCCAGGATCATCATCAGATCTCCAAGCTTCTTCATCGCGGCATCGCCTCCCGTCAGGAGGACCATGCCCGATATTTTGCTTTGGCCCTTGTCCGGGGCGCGCCCCGGACAAGGGCCAATCAGAAGAAGTGGGGAATTTTCAAATGTCCGTTCCGGGGCATTTTACTGCGCCATCAACAACAGTCGAGAGGATGCCGCATGTGCCTGGTCGCCACGTCACCGATCATCAGATGAGGTTGTTCGTGCACCTCAGACACACCGAAGGAGTCTCTATCGCGTCGGCGAAGGCCGGGTTCAGCGCGGCGACGGGACATCGGCTTGCGGCCGGGGCGGTACTGCCGAGCGGGCGCAAGGCGCCCAGGGAACGGCGGTGGCCTGATCCGCTGGCCGATATCTTCGATGCCGAGATCGTGCCGCTGCTGGAAGCGGCGCCGGCGTTGCGCGCCATTGCGATCTACGAGGAGATGCGACGATGTCACCCGGATCTGCCCTCCGGCATCCGCCGGACGATTCGAACGACGCGTCCGCGCATGGCACGCCGAGGTGGTCTGCCGAGTGTTTGGATGCTGCCGATCAATAGGACTTGCGCCGATCATCAATCATAGCCCGAGAGCAAAGCGCAAAGTGAAAAGCCGAAGCGTGGGGCGCATATCGTTTTCAATTCGAACACTATTGTCGTTGACGGGCGGGGCGCTCGTTCGGCACGCAATCGCGGAAAGCCTGTGTTTTTTTGAAGGAGCGGCGCGGCATCGGGTGAGTGTGGTTGAGAGGCCATGGATGTCTCCGGGCAGGGCGGCTGACGCATGGGGCCGGCGCGGGTTTGGGCCGCGTGAAATTGACTATGCTGCGCCAGCTTTTTCTGGTATTTTTATCTCTACGATAAGATCGTGGGGGCAGTATGAAACGGTTTCGATTGCCCCGACTTAATCGCGTCCGGCTGCCGGTCTTTTTGCAGCCGATCGGCTGTAGGCTCGGCAACCACGTTCGGGATTACACGACGACGGAGACTCTGCAAAAAGGAGCGAATTGGTTCATAGTGAGCCGATGCTCTAGTTGCAGGACCGAGTTGACCAGGCGGCCCGGCAGTCCTTGGCGCGCGATTCCGCTCTCAGAGCGATAGCAACCACCGTAAGCGGCAGTATCGATAGCGGTTCCCTAGCGCGATATACACCGCCTTGTTGCGCACGAAGCCGTCGAAGCGGATTATGACGCAGATCGCGTCGAAGAACACAAGCGGGTTAGAAGCATCGAGTAGCCGCTCCTGCCATCCAGCGACGGTCTCCAAAACGGCATCGGTGATCGTTGAGATTAGGTCGGGTGAGACGTCGACGCCGTAAACGTCGTCCAGATGCCCCCGGATTTCGCGCAGCGTCATGCCGCGCGCTTACATCGACGCGACCTTGTCGAAGGTAAGCGTGGTCTGAAGGCCGCGGGTCGGTAATAACTGGTGGAGGCTGTCGTCTAATAGCGGCCCAGATTGCAAGCCCTAAAAGCGTTATAGAGATGAACTTGCCCGGAGCACGGTCGTCTTCGCGGTCAGTATTTGCTGCCGCATGATGGGGCTTCGCGGGAGAACCTTCCAATGTGTGAAACGCACGTTCTAGGGATATGATGTAGCGCGACGATCTGGGTGAGAGTCTAGCGACGATCAGGATGCGAGTCCGACGATCGCGACGATGGCTTTGTAACGGTGCTGATTGTCGCTGTCGCGGGTTAATCGGCGGTTTGATTGTCGCTGTTTGCTGCCTCCTCGATGGTTTTGATTGTCGCGTAGGTTGGTGGGCGGCCCGCGCGTGATTGTCGCTGGACGGCGGTGCGGCGACGGTAGCTCTCGACGTTCATCTCGAAGATGGTTGCGTGGTGGACCAGGCGATCGACCGCAGCGAGGGTCATGGCGGGATCGGGGAAGATCCGGCCCCATTCGCCGAACGGTTGGTTGGCGGTGATCAGCGTCGAGCGGCGTTCGTATCTGGCGCTGATGAGCTCGAACAGCACCGATGTCTCGGCCTGGTCCTTGGTGACGTAAGCGAGGTCGTCGAGGATGAGCAGATGATATTTGTCGAGCTTGGCAAGGGCTGCCTCGAGCCCGAGCTCGCGCCGTGCGACCTGAAGTTTCTGGACCAGGTCTGACGTCCGGGTGAACAGCACGCGCCACCCGTTTTCGATGAGCGCGAGGCCGATCGCAGCGGCAAGATGGCTCTTGCCGCCGCCCGGCGGCCCGAACAGGATCAGGTTGGCGCCTTTTTCAAGCCAGCCATCCCCGGCGCAAAGCGCCATGACCTGCGCCCTGGAGATCATCGGCACGGCATCGAACGCGAAGCCGTCGAGCGTCTTTCCCGGCGGCAGACGCGCTTCGCCAAGATGCCGCTCGATCCGACGGCGGCCACGCTCGGCGATCTCATGCTCGGCAAGGGCGGCGAGGAACCGCGCGGCGGGCCATCCCTCCTTGTCGGCACGGGCGGCGATGCCGGGCCAGTTCGCCTTGATCGCGGGCAGCCGAAGGTCGTTGAGAACGAGGGTGAGCCGTTCGGCGTCGATCGGGGTCGTCGGCGCGCTCATGCCGCAGCTCCCGTCAACAGCACATCATAGCTGGCGAGCGGGGCAAGCCGGACCGTTACCACCGGGAGCGTAGCCGGATCGGGGGCGAACCGTCCGCGCAGCTCGGCGAGATCGGGCAACACTTCATCGGCGATGCACTGGTCGAGGCTCACGGCCAGCGCGGCTTCGCAGGCGCGCTCATGGGCGAGCGCGAGCAGCTCGACCATCGTCCGGCAGGCGACGCGCTCGGGCAGCACAGCGCAGAGCCGCTCGAAGGTGCGGGCGTAGGCCGGACGCGGGAACAGCGCGTCGCGGTAGACCAGCCCCAACAACGCCATCGGCTTGCGTCTGAGGCTGTGGATCACGTGCCGATAATCGACCACATGCCCGTGCTTGCCACTGGCCGTCGCCCGCCCGCGTGGCAGTGTCATGAGCGCGGTGCCGCCGATGAACAGATCGAGCCGATCGTCGTAAAGCCGCGCTCGCAGGCGGTGCCCGATCAGCCGCGACGGCACGGTGTAGAACACCTTCCTGAGCGTGAACCCGCCCGACGAGGTGACCGTGACGATCACTTCTTCGTAATCGGCGGTACGGGCACCCGGCAGCGGCTGCAGATGCAAGCGTTCGGCATCGATCCGCGTCGCCACACGCCGGTTGCGGGCCGCAACCAGCTCGTCGATGAACCGCCGATAGGCGGCAACATCGTTGAAGTCGCGCGCACCCCGCATCAGCAGCGTGTCGCGGATCGCGGCCTTCAGATGGCCGTGCGCGCTCTCGATCGCACCGTTCTCGTGCGCGACGCCGCGGTTGTTGCGGGTCGGTGTCATCCCGTAATGGGCGCACAGCGCATCATAGCGCAGGGTCAGGTCACCGCGCGCGTCGGCGGTCAGGTTGCGGAACGCCGCCGACAAGCTGTCGCTGCGATGCTCGACAGGAGCACCGCCCAGCGCCCAGAGCGCGTTCTGCAACCCTTGCGCCAGCGCGACATAGCTCTCGCCGCCGAGGATCACATGGGCATGGGCAAAGCCGCTCCACGCGAGCCGGAAGTGATAGAGCCGGTGTGCAAGGGCGACGCCGGCAATAGTGACCCCGAGATCGCCACAGTCAGTAAAGTCCGACAGCGCCAACCGCCCCGGCGTGTGGGTCTGGCGGAAGATCACCTCGCGTTCCGGACCATGCTCGGCGCGCCATGCGCGGACGCGTCGTTCGATCGTCCGGCGGATGCCGGAAGGCAGATCCGGGTGACGTCGTCGCATCTCCTCGTAGATCGCAATGGCGCGCAACGCCGGCGCTGCTTCCAGCATCGGCACGATCTCGGCATCGAAGATATCGGCCAGCGGATCAGGTCGCCGCCGTCCCCTCGGCGCCTTGCGCCTGCTCGGCAACACTGCCCCGGCCGCAAGCCGATGCCCCGTCGCTGCGCTGAACCCGGCCTTGGCCGACGCGATCGCGACCCCCTCGCTATGTCTGAGCTTCATGAACAACCTCATCTGATGATCGGTGACGTGGCGACCAGGCACATCCGGCATCCTCTCGACTGTCGACGAAAGGCTCGGTGTACCTGCTCGGCCGCGATCATCAGCGGCCCGCCCCAAAAAGGGCGAGCCATCGGTGGTGGGGTGTGGCGGCTACGGGCTACGCCCTGCGCCGCCACACCCCACCACCGATTCTCATCTTGATTGTCGCGCGACTCTCATCCTGATTGTCGCGCTGCAGATATGAAGTGCAACAGCCTCGGCGGAATGGTTCAGCCACGTCCTGGCAAGGATGCCTCTACACACCTGAGGGGTGTGTGAGCTGGGAAATGTTCAGATCGTGTTGGTTGCTTTCCTTTCAAAGAACTCACCGGATACGAGCATGGCATGCATGATCACCGCAAGCTTGCGCGCGACGGCCACAGCAGCGCGTTTGAAGCCGATTTTCTCGCGCAGCTTGATTCCCCAAGTTCGCAGATCACTTTCTGCCGCTGCACGCGTCATGATGACTGTTGCCGCTTCATAGAGAAGGCCGCGCAAATGGGCGTCACCACGCCTGGAGATATGGCCATCATAATCGACCTCGCCTGATTGGTAGCGCCGGGTCGTGAGACCGATCCACGCGCCAACAGACCGTGATTTCTTGAAGTTTGCAGGATCCTCAATGGCGCTTGTGAACGCTGTCGCGGTGATGGCGCCGACGCCTGGGATCGACATGAGAAGCTGGCATGCCTGGCTTTGCCTCGCATCAGCAAGGACCTGACGTCCAAGCTCTGCAGCTCGAACTCGGACGCTGCGCCACGCCTCAAGGATCGGCATCATGATAGGTGCAAGGTCGCCTCGCCCATCCAGTAGACGGCAAACATGTTCATCGAACTTCCCTCCCTTGGCGGAAGGAACGATCAGGCCAAACGTCTTCATCAGCCCGCGGATCTGGTTGGAAAGCTCGACCGAAATCCTCACCAGCCTATTGCGTGCGACCATGCGCGTGCGCGAGAGCATGCTCTCGAAGCCCTTCACGCGAACCTCACGGAAGAAGCCTACCTCGGCCAGATGGGCCAATCCATCGGCATCGTTCGCATCGGTCTTGTTCGGCGCCATATCCAGGGCAGCTTTGGCGTGGCGTGCATCGATGCAGATCGCGGGTACACCTTCTGCCTTCAGGGCATGGAAAAACCACACCGACAGCGGACCGGTCTCGAATACGACCCGCTTTGCATGGGGCGCCCGTTTGCGGACAAGGTCTGCCAAGACTTTAGAATCTGACGCGCACTTGCCGCGCCAAATCCGCTTGCCGTCACGACGGATAGAAACGGCGGTCTCTTTCATCGACACGTCGAATCCGATATACTCTTGCATCGCTGTTCTCCGCTAGATGCTTGGGCCCGGCGTCCAGTCGTGAGCCCGTACTTCCATCTTATCGGAGAGCAGCCACCGCCTCTTCAATACCTGCACGCAGGCATCTCGGCGACTCGCTCCCGCGATTACCCCATGTGTGAAAACGCTTGATATGCTATGATTCTGGCGTTGCAGGAGGCGCCGAAGTGGGACCTTTCATTGAGGGCTCTGACCGCCACCAGAAGCTGCTTTTGCCCGATTGCGTGGATGATGACGTATCCGAGAATAATGCGGTGCGCGTGGTCGATGTCTTCATCGACGAACTGAATCTGGCGGGGCTCGGCTCCGGGGATGCGGCGTCTACGGGACGCCCGCGATATCATCCGGCGATGCTGCTCAAGCTATATCTTTACCGGTATCTCAACCAGGCGCAGTCGAGCCGGCGGATTGCCCGCGAGGCAGGTCGCAACGTCAAACTGAGTGGCTGACGGCGAAGTTGGCGCCACACGTCAAGACCATTGCTGATTTCCGGCGCGACAACGACCAGGCGATCCAGGCGACGTGCCGACAGTTTGTAACACCGCGCCGCGACCTTGGCCTGATCGCTGGCGGAACGGTGGCGGTGGACAGCAGCCGGTTCAGGGCGGTCAACACGCGCGACAAGAACTTCACGCCGGGAGAGTCCGCCGTCGAATGGAGCAGGTGGATGCGAGCATCGAGCGATATCTGGCCATGCTCGACACCGCGGACCGGCAGGAGAGCGAGTTCGCCGAGGTTCGCACGAACCGACTTGCCGAGCGGCTCAAGGCGCTTCGCCGACAGATGCGCGACCTTAAGGCGATGGAGCAGGCAGTCCAGTCCGTGCCGGATCGGTAGATATCACTGACCGACCCGGATGCGCGCGCCATGGCGAGCGCCAGCATGGGGACAGGACAGGTCTGTTACAACCTTCAGGCAGCCGTCGACGCCGACCACAATCTTATCGTGGCGCACGAGGTAACGAACTTAGGTCACGACCGAAGCGTGCTTGCTGCCATGGGCAAACTGGCACGCGAGGCGACCGGCGATGAAGATCTGACAATACTGGCAGATCGGATTTACTTCTCAGGTGAGGAGGTCCTTGCGTGCGAGGCGACTGGCCTGATTCCGGTCCGCCCCAAACCTCTGACCTCAAGCGGCGTAAAGCGCGGCTACTTGGCCAAACAGGACTTCCGGTTCGATGTGGAGCGTAACGTGTATGTCTGTCCGGCAAAGCACGAACTGGCGCCGGACCAGACCAACGCGAACCGCGAAGACGACATCTTCTAACGTCACCTGATGGCTTGCCAGGCTTGCGAGTTCAAGCCGCGCTGCACGCCCGAACCGCACCGTCGAATCCGGCTCTGGAAGCACGAGCATGTGCTCTATGCGATGCAGGCAGGGCTCGATCAAATCGCCGATGCCAAATACCATAGGTTCTTAGGGGCATACGTCCGACTCTAATTCAGGAGAACTGCATTAACATGCAGGAAACAGCGTCAGAGAATCGCTCGACGCCCTACAGTCCAGCTGCCGCTAAGTGTGCGATCAGGTGGGCAGTACGGATCTTGCGGCCAGTCGCATTCAGGTGCAGGTCAGTGTCGAAAAACTGGTTGCGGGGGAAGAATTGTTCGTCGCGGTGCGACAGCATTGTCAGGCCATAGCCCCGCATCCCGTTGATAAACGCCGCGTCAGCGCTGCGCCACTGCTTTGGTTTCCCGTCAACGAGATATGGCGCGTAGTCGAAGAAAACGCGGACGTCGCGCCTGCGCATGTCCCCTACGAAGTCGCCTAGCTCGGCGCCGACCGCGGCGCAGAGTTTGCCTGGTAAAGTGACGTCGGCGGGCGGGCCTTTATAATGCAGTCCAATGGTATGCTGCATGTCTCCGTGAGCGTTAAGGTTGCCAGGGGAATATTCGAACTGCGTACTTGGCGCGGCGTGGGCATAACGCTGCAAAACTTGGGCCGGAGCGACCATCGCAGCGCGCCGTCGAGGCAGAAGCGCCGCCGGGGCCCCGGCACGAGCGCGCAATATCTCAAACGGCAGTGTAATATTACCGCCAGTTAGTAGAGCGTTGACACGCCTGGGCCACGGCAGGGCGTTCAGATAATCCCGGTCCCATGCCAATGCATTACGCAACTGCCAACTGCCCCAATCCTGCGACCCACAATCGTAGAAGGGAGGCTCTAGGATCATCACGACCACATCGCCTGACCTCGCGGCGCGACGCCATTCCGCCAGCAACCATTCGAGCCGCATCGAGGCGTGGATCGCATAATTGTAAGCTGGTCGTCCGGTCGCCTGCTCAACCGCAGCAGTATCGATCGAAAACAGTGTGGAGGAGCCGCCGGCGAGTAGCAGCTTCGGCTTGGCGATCCGTGCCGCCGCTGCGCGCTTTACGATCAGCGTCTCTCGCACCCAATATTCGGCGGCGATCGGCGCGCTGACGGTCAGTAAGACGGCACAGTTCGCTACGACGAAGAGAAGAGCCAAGGCCAAAACATGCAACGAATAACGGGCCATGCGCATCCTCAAAACTGGAAATACAAAAATTCGGAAGCAGGATTAGCGAAGATTGTGACTATCGCGATCCCCGCCGCCGCGCCGATCGCAATTGTCCAGATCCAACTATCGGGCCGCCAGCGGATGCTCCGTGCGATCGTCGGGATAGCGTCCGTATCGAAGCCGCGGAACGGGCGGTAGGTCGAGATGATTTGATAGGTATTAGGCAGCAGCCACACCGCCGCGAGCGCGGCAGCGAGTTGTGCGAGCAAGACCTTAGCATTCGGTACGACTTCGCTCGGCTCGAACGCGGTGAAGCAGCCCGCGTCGCATGCGCCCACCATTCCTCGCAGCATCAACAACGCCGAAGGCACGCTATCCGCACGGAAGAAGACCCAGCCTACGACGACGCAGGTAAAGGTTAGCCCACCCGAAACCAGCAGCGCCGCGCTGCGGCCCGGTAGTGAGGTCAAGTTTAACGGATGCCACAAAACGCGGAAGGCGTGGTTGATCACCAGATACACGCCGTGAAGCGCGCCCCACAGTACATAGGTCCAGCCCGCGCCGTGCCATATGCCACCAAGCAGCATGGTCAAGAACAGGTTACGATAGCGCCGGTTACGGCCACCCAGCGGAATATAGAGGTAATCCCGCAGAAATGAGGAGAGCGACATGTGCCAGCGTCGCCAGAAATCAACGATGCTGCGTGCTTTATAAGGCGAGAAGAAGTTGATTGGCAGCAAGATATTGAACATCAGTGACAGACCGACCGCCATGTCCGAATATCCGGAGAAATCAAAGTATAACTGTAGAGTATAAGCCAGAGCGCCGGTCCAGGCCGTGCCGAAATTGGGCACCAAACCGATCGCTGCGCGCCCGAAGACCATGCTCGCGACGGGGGCGAATAGGTCCGCGATCACCACCTTCTTCACTAGGCCGACGACGAAGATCGTAAGGCCAAGCGCAAGATTGCGTGGGCGCGGGCGGAAGGTCACCTTGCGCCCGAGTTGTGGCATGATGTTGCCGTGGTGGATGATCGGCCCCGCGATCAGGTGCGGGAAGTAGGTTACGAAAACGAAATAGCGCGAGAACTGGTAGGCCGGCACCTTGCGCTGATACACGTCGGCGAGATAGGCGATTTGGGTGAACGTGAAGAATGAGATGCCGAGCGGCAGCACCGTTCCCGCTACCGGGTTATCGAAGCCGAGGATCGGGGCGAGATTCGAGGTGACGAAATAGGAATATTTCCAATAGCCCAGCGCCAGGAGATCAGCGCCGATCGCGAGCGCTACGACAGGCCTAGCACGGCGCGGATCGCTTGCCCCCGCTAGGAAGATGCCGTACCCGGCGAGATAGTTGAAGACGATCGAGCCGATCAGGATCGGTGCCATCCAAACGTCCCAATAGGCGTAGAAGGCCAAGGACGCGGCGCCGAGCCACAGCACCGCTGCCCGCAAACTCGTCCTTCCGATGAGGAAGAATCCGAGTAGCGTGCCAGGCAGGAAGACGAAGATGAACGGTACGGAATTGAAAAGCATACGCTAACGGTCGCTCCCTCGCCCGATGATACTTGCACCATAAGCGGATCGGCCCAGTAACCGCTAGCCCTTCCCTGTGCCAGCAAAGCGCGGCATAGCGCCTGTGACGCTGCGGGGACGGGATGCACGAAATTCACGAAACGCGACTTTTCGACCAGAGCGCGCAGAATGCATTCGCGCGGCTGTCAGGCGACTATAATCCCAAGCATATCGACCCGTCGGAGGCGCGGCGCATGTTTTTTGGGCGGCAAGTGGTCCACGGCCTGCACCTGCTTCTCTGGGCGCTCGACCGCGTTGCGGCTGATCGGGCGACCTGCAGCATCGGATCGATTCGTTGCAGTTTTTCAGAGGCGTGTGGCATCAATGAATTGGTGACGCTGAAGGCAGAACAGACCGGCGACACGGCGACGATCGAGATCGTTAGCTTCGGTAGGCGCGCCGCTCGATTCGTTGTCAATTTTCAGGATGCGCCCCGTTCCCAATGTTTATTGGTAGCGGACGAGGGGGTGCCCGCAGTGCGACGCCTGGAAACAGCCGACGTCCCTGGGTCTATAGGCACTATCCCAATTACGCTAGATACGACCGCACTGGCCGACATATTCCCTGCGCTCGCATGGGGGGCTGATCCCATGCAGATCGCGACGCTGCTTGCCACAACCCGTCTCGTCGGCATGGAGTGTCCTGGATTAAATTCAATCTTCACTGGACTGAAGCTTCAATTCCGGGCTGACGCCGATCTTTTGGTACCGCATATGCTCAATTACAGCGTTAATTATTGGAACGCTGATCTGCGAATGATGAAGGTCGCCGTGTCGACGCCAGAGGCTTCCGGGGTGGTCGAAGCGATCGTGCATCCGGAAAATGCCGCCCAACCCTCGGTCCACGCGATCGCGGCGCACACCTCGCCGAGCGAATTTGCCGGAGAGCACGCCCTGATAGTCGGCGGATCAAGGGGCCTAGGCGAAACCGTTGCCAAGATCGTGGCGGCGGGGGGCGGGCAGGTGACGATCACCTATCAGTCGGGCGAGACCGATGCGAAGCGCGTATGCGATGAATTGATTGCAATTGGCGCGATCTGCAATGTAAATCACTATGACGTGACCGCACCTATCGACCAGCCGGTGGCTGACCAACCGATTACACAAATTTATTATTTCGCGACCCCCCGGATACGACCGGATAACGCCCTCGATGACACAATCGCGGAGCTTTACCGGGCGAGCTATGTAGCTGGGCCCGCCCGCTTGCTGGATGCGTTTTCTAGATCGATCGCTGATGGAGTAGCGGTCTATTTCCCTTCCACCGTTTTCGTCGAATATCCCGCAAGCGGTTTCGCCATCTATGCTCAGGCAAAATTGGAAGGCGAAGCTGCGGCAAGGGCATTGGAGGTGACGCATTCATGCCGCGTGATCGTCGACCGGCTTCCTCGATTGAAGACCGGGCAGACGGTAGCGCTGATCGGCGACGATGCCGCCGACCCGCGACCCGTGATGTTCGATGCCGTGCGGCGGACGACCCAATTAAGAAAGGAAGTCAATTCGTGATAAATTTTTATATTAGAATATCTGAAATCATGTCAGATATATTTGAGGTCGATGATATTCAATTAGCGCCCGATACGACGGCTGCTGATGTCGAAGGATGGGATAGCTTGAACAATATTCGACTGATGGCAGGAATCGAAGCAGAATTCGGCATACGATTCAAAACCGCCGAGCTAACGGGGCTAAAGAATGTCGGGGCGCTGGTGGCCATCCTGCAGGAACGATCGACGTCAGTTTGATTGAACTGGACTGCCGATCAGTGACCACGGCCCTTGGACGCCACCACGGCAAGAGATCACTGGAGACAATATGAGTTCGGTTCGGTTTCGCCGCGATATTCAGGGACTACGAGCGCTAGCCGTCAGCGCGGTCGTTATCGGGCACGCGTTTCCACAAATCCTGAGGGGAGGATATGTCGGCGTCGACATTTTCTTCGTAATATCCGGTTTCCTGATTTCCGGAATAATCGTGCGCGAAATAGAGGACGATCGATTTTCTGTCGTCAATTTCTATCGTCGCCGGATATGCCGCATTATGCCCGCGTTAATCGTCGTGCTTTTTGTTACGATGGCCGCAGGGGCTTTTCTCCTTGGTCCGCGGGGTTATTCGGAACTGGCGCATACGGCGATCGGGACGTCGCTTTTTTATTCAAATTTTTCCTTCGCCAAGGGTAATGGCTATTTTGACGATGCCGTCAACCTGAAGCCGTTGCTCAATATGTGGTCGCTCGCCGTAGAGGAGCAATATTACATATTTTTCCCGCCGCTATTTATTGCCCTCGCGAAATGGCTAAAGCCCCAGGCACGAGGATGTATCATTTTAGTGTTGATCCTTTTTTCACTGCTCACCGCTGAAATATGGCGCCAATTTTCCGCTGACGTCGCCTATTACATGCTCCCCACGCGGGCTTTTGAGTTGCTGATAGGCGCGCTACTCAGCCTTGGCTCGTTCGCGCCCATCCGTAATGCGTCGATGCGCGCTTTTACCTCGTGCCTCGGCCTGGCGATGATGCTTACGGGGATTATATTTTTTACGGCCGCCACCCCTATCCCTGGCGTCGCAGCTCTTCTGCCCTGTGTTGGCGCAGCTTTGTTGATCCATGCCGGTAGCCATGGCCACGAATCATTCGGCGGGGCACTCTTGTCCGCGAAGCCTATCGTTTATATCGGGTCAATTTCCTACTCCTATTATCTTTGGCACTGGCCGGTCTTGGCGTTTCTACGTAACGTCATCCAAAATGATTTGCCTCCGGTGATCGCAGGAAGTGCATTGGTTCTATCAGCGCTTATCGCGATCGTGTCCTATCACGCGGTAGAGCGCCCTTTTCTGTCAACGCGCAACCGCTCGCTCCCGCACTTCAAACTAGGGGCTGTAGCAATTCTTGTCATGGTCGCGATATGCGGCAGCGTGATCTGGTTCCGTGGTTTGCCCGAACGATTCTCTCCCTCCGCGCGGACGTTTTTCGCTGGCAGCGAGGACACCAACAAGCGGCGCGACTCCTGCCACTACGATGGAGGCGTCAGACTGGTACCCTATGCCGCCAGCTGTAAGTTTGGCGCGACGGGAGTCGAGCCCGACGTAGCCGTTTGGGGCGATAGTCACGGTGTCGAACTGACAGCCTATCTCGGTGAAAAGGCCGCGCGCGAAGGCCGATCTGTAAGGGAATTGACATCGTCGGCCTGCCCTCCGGCACTGAACTTCACCTTCCCGGAACGGCCGCGCTGCGCCAAAGCAAATTCGCAAACCTTGCAGGGGCTGATTCGCGACAAGAATATTCGTACCGTGGTTCTCGTGGCAAACGCGGAGCGGTATTTGGATAAAATATCCCTGGCCGCAGGACTAAAAAAGTCGCTGATGGCGCTGGTGGTAGCCGGTAAGCAGGTGATCTTTGTAAAACAAATACCCGTAATGCCGTTTAACGTTCCCGAAAAGGCCGGACTTCTCGCACAATATCACCTGTCCTTAAATCATTTGGGCACGCATCGGCCCGACGCAGAACGCGACCTGGAAAAACGTGTCTGGCCGAATGTCACAAATCGCAATCGTAACGTCAGATTCTACGATCCCAAGACTACCTTATGCGACGTCGATTGGTGCTTCGCGTACAAACAGGGGGTGGGGCTGCTCTATTATAACGGTGAGCATCTGGGCCTCACGGGCGTTAGGTTCGCTTTCCACAACTTGGCAGCCAGCTTGTATCAATCGCCGCCGGCTGCGGGCGCCGGCGGCGACTAACCTGCTTCGATTTGGCGAAAGATCGCTAACGAGCAACTCAAATCTCGGGACGGATACTGAAGAATGTGTGGATTTAGCGTCATCATCGATCGTTCGGGTCGACCCATCCCATACGAACATGTTGAAAAAATGAATGATGCGGTAGCGCATCGAGGCCCCGATGCATCCGGCGTGGCAACATACGGTTCGATCGGACTAGGACATCGTAGGCTCTCGATCATCGACCTGAGTCATGCGGCGGACCAGCCGATGGTGCGCCCACACGGAACATTAGTCTATAATGGCGAAATCTACAATTTTCGAGCAGTTCGCGCCGACCTCGAAGCGCTTGGCGTTCGTTTCGCGAC
This sequence comes from Sphingomonas sp. AR_OL41, assembly GCF_029911635.1. GTDB lineage: Bacteria > Pseudomonadota > Alphaproteobacteria > Sphingomonadales > Sphingomonadaceae > Sphingomonas. The sequence continues at coordinate 14,121 of NZ_JARYTI010000051.1, read as the reverse complement.
CGACAGCGACAGCGAGGTGCTTCTCGAAGCGCTCAATCAGTGGTGGGTCGATGCGCTGCCCCGACTAAACGGCATGTTCGCCTTCGCCTATCTGGACCATCGTAGCGACCGGCTTCTACTCGGACGGGACCAATTCGGGATCAAGCCACTTTTCGTGGCCGAGCAGAAGGGACTGATCGTTGCCGGGTCGGAGATCAAACAGGCCTTCTCTTTCGACGGGATCGAGCCGCGGATCAACGAAGCGGCCGCCAGCGCCTTTCTGTTCGATTCGGCACTGAACCGCGATGAAGGGACGTTGTTCGACGGCGTGAAACACTTGCTGGGCGGCCACTACGCTATCTATGACCGGCGGGCGGATACCTTCGTCGTTACACGCTGGTACGACCTTCAGGACCGTGTGCGAGCGATCAATCCAAGTTACCCCGAGGCCCGTGAGCGGATCGGCGAATTGATGCGCGATTCAGTGCGCCTGCGTCATGCGAGCGATGTGCCGATCGGCTCCTGCCTTTCGGGGGGTATTGATAGCTCGGTGATTTGCTCGCTCAGTGGGACTATTGTGGACGATCCATCGACTTTCTCGGTATTCACTACTTACCACGAGAGTGCCGCGTTCGATGAACGCTATTATAGTCGCCAAGTGGTCGAAAAATTTGGTTTCCGGTCGATCGAAATTCTACCAGACCTCGGCGAACTATTTTCGCCGGGAGTGATGAGCCACCTCGCTTGGTACCAAGATCAGCCGTTCCTATCGGGCAGTCATTTCAACGAATATATAATTTTCAAGGCAGCACACGAGCGCGGCGTGACGGTGATACTCGACGGTCAAGGATCCGACGAGTATTTTGGTGGCTATGGAGAATTCTGGTTTGCCGCGCAGATCGAGGCCCTCCGATCTTTCGATATCGCCCGATTCAGCCAAGGAATTTCGGCGCGGGCCGTCGCCACATCGCGCTCTACCGGGCAGATTCTGCGCCTGTTCGCGTCGACCGTGTTGAGCCGGGGCAAGGCTGCCGAACCCGCATGGATTGCCGACGGTCGACGCCGTCAGGGCGGCGCCGCGATTCCGCCCCACAGTGGCACGAATTTCGTCGACCTCGCCGTCAATGAGATGACCTCTTCCAGCCTGCCCTATCAACTTCATTCCGAGGATCGCAATTCGATGCGTTGGAGTATAGAAGCACGGCTGCCGATGCTCGATCATCGGCTGGTCGAATATGCGCTGTCGATCCCGACAGCCTACAAGGTAGGTGCTGGCTATCAAAAACGCGTACTACGTGATGCCACGCCAGAACTCCCGACCGAGATCGCCACGCGGCGCGCCAAGATGGGTTTCGTCTCCGCCGATTCTGAATATATCCTTCATAACGGACCCGCTATGCGAACATTCGTAGAAGCGGCAGCGACACGATTAAGCGGGCGTGTCGATGCGAAGCTGGTGATAGAGGAGTTCGATGCAATCATTGCGGGCGGCCGTCGATATCACGATGGCATCTTCCGCCTTCTGAGCCTGGTCGCCTGGGCGGACGCGTTCAAGATTTCGCTGTGACAGCCTCTAATGTAGGATTGTTTGGCTTGACCCGGTCGACTATGTCACCGGTGTGGCCTTGGACCAATGCGCGGGAATGATTGAATAATGGCCTCACCTGCTGCGAAAGACCCGATTATCATCGGCACCGTTGGGCGCATGTGCACGGTGACAGTTATGGACGAATCCGACCCGGACATACGGTTCGAGGCGGACGGCGCATGCCATTATGTCCGCGAGTGGCAGGCGTTCGCTGCGAAGCTGCCAACCCGCGGGGCGCGCGTTGATCGCCTCGCCAAGCTGGTCGCGCGTATCAAGGCCGACGGCCGGAACAAGCGTTTTGACAGCGTGCTCGGATTGAGCGGAGGCGTCGACAGTTCGTACGCGGCGTGGATCACCAAAGACCTCGGACTGCGTCCGCTAATCGTTCATTTCGACAATGGCTGGAACAACGAGTTAGCCGTCAACAATATTGAGAATATTGTCTCAAAATTGGATTTTGAGCTTCATACAGTCGTCATGAATTGGCCTGAATTTCGCGACATCCAGCGCGCCTATTTTCGAGCTTCGGTCGTCGACCTGGAGGTGCCGACAGATCACATGATCCTAGGCGCCTTGCATCGGATCGCCGCCAAGCATCGCGTCCGCCACATCCTCTCCGGCACCAATAACATAACGGAATGGCTATTGCCGCGCGCTTGGTATTATCGCAAATTCGACGAGGTCAATATCCGCGCAATCCACAAGAAGTTCGGAGAACTGCCACTCAAACATTTTCCGGCCTTTGGCCTTTGGCAGCAGGCTTGGTACCAAAAGGCTCGTCGGATCGAGTCGACGCACATACTTGATCTGGTCGATTATGACAGGGAGAAAGCGAAGGCACTCCTGATCGAACAGCTTGGATGGCGCGATTATGGTGGCAAGCATCACGAGAGTGTGTTCACCCGCTTTTATCAGGGATATATCCTCCCTCGAAAATTCGGCATCGACAAGCGCAAGGCGCACCTGTCACAAATGATCTTGGCGGGTCAGATGACACGCGACGAAGCCTTGGTGAAATTGGCCGAACCAACCTATACTCTAGGCTTGCAGCAGAGCGACAAGACCTATGTCGCCAAGAAACTCGGCTTTAGTGACGAAACTTTCGAAAAACTGCTCAACTTGCCCAACGTCGCCCATGAGGATTACGGTACCGATCTCGCCCAGCGCCGCCAATATTTTTCGCTGCTGCGTGCGGTCCGGCCTGTACGAAACCTGATTCACCGCAGTAAAGGCTGACGCATTCGTGCTACTAGACGGCAAGCCCAAGAGAATCCTATTGATTTCGCCGCAACCTTGGACGGGCATGCAGGTTTCCAAACATCATTATGCTCGGGCTCTGGCCACGCTTGGCCATCGCGTCGACTTCGTCGAACCGCCAATTCGAGAGGGAGGCGCAGGCCATCTGGCGGTAAGCGTGGCTGAAGGCGAGCCCAACATCCGCGTTGTGCGGTATCGGCCGTGGTTCCCCTATTTCATCAAGTTTCACGCGCCTGCCCTGTTCGATATCGGCATGCGCCGCCAGGCCCGAATCATTGCGGCCGCAACCGGGCCTCACGAGATCGTATGGGACTTCGACAATAATTATCAGTTCAACGACCTTCGCGCGTTCGACACGCCATTGCGCGTCATGCAACTGGTCGACCAAGTCGGGGCCGGACGTTCTGGCACGAGGTTTGCGGATTTGGTGGTCGCACTCGACCGGGCTTTCATTGAGCGAGTAGGGGCGGAGTCGGTCGAAAATCTCGTGGTCCCTCACGGCCTGAATCCCTGGCATGCAGCACTTGCCAACCGCGTTATCGATTCGCCGGCAGGGCGATCGCGATTACCTAATGAGCCTTGGCGGGTCGGCTATGTCGGCAACCTGATGATGACATCGGTGGATCGCCAAGCGATTTTAGAAACGGTTGTGTCGCATCCCGCCGTCATGTTTGATTTTGTGAGTCCGGTGGGCCCGGACGAGGCTGGTTTTGGGCCAAATGCCTACTGGCTGCGACAGCTTGCAGATTGCGCTAATGTGACTATCCGTACTGGCTGCGGGCCACGTGAGATTGTTGCTTTGGCGGACCGTATCGATGCCTGGATGCTTTGTTATTCGTTGGCCCGCGATAACAACGCGGGCGTAAATTCGCACAAAATGCTCGAATATCTTGCGACGGGCTCACCGGTCTTGACGAGTTGGCTCAAGCCATACGAAGGAAGTGCTATGGTCGTCATGGCAAGCAGAGGCGACAATAGCGCATTCCCCGCGCTACTAGGCCAGTTGCTGAGCGAAATGGAAGTCCACGATGTCGACGGGAGGCGCCGTGCCCGGGCCCGATTCGCGTTAAAGCACGGTTATGAGCATCATGTCGCGACGATCGCGGCAGCGATCAACGCGCTGAACCATCGGCGCCTTGCCGGATGAAGTCCGTCGTCGTGCTCATCTCGCCAGCCGCAGTGGATGCCTACCCGCCGGTGCAGGCTCAGGCGCGACTGCTGGCAGACGCGGGCTTTGAAGTGCAGCTGCTGACGTCGCCCCGGCGCGGCCGGCTCAATGTGGAATTCTGCCACACCGGTGTGATCGTAACGTCGTTCGTGGTGGGCGCCGGACGCGCAAGAAACCTGACTTCCTACACGCGAATGATCGCAAAGCTCTCTGCTCTTCGCATGGATCAAGGGAAACGGCTGGCGGCCGAGATCTCATTTGACCCCAATGGGATGGCGCTCGGCAATCTTGCGCTTGGCCGTCGTCCGCGACGGGTCGCCCATTTCCACGAGACGCTAGGCACGCTCCCCAGCGCGACTGCCTATGCTAGGATGCGCAAACGCGTGACGGCGTATGATCTAGTTGTTGTGGCGGATTCGGGTCGCGCACCTCTGCTCCAAAAGGAACTCGATTTGCCGATCGAGCCAACAGTAATTCCGAACTACCCGCTGTCGATTCCAGTTACACCTTCTCCGACCAAGAATCCAGAATTCGAAGTTATCTACGGTGGCTCAATCGATTTCCAGCAACGCATCGATCTCGTTATCCAATCGGTGGTCGCTTGGCCAACCCATGCAAGGCTCACGCTGCTTGGCGATGATAGCAAACCTCAGGTAGCGATGCTAAAGGAGATGGCCGCTAGATTCGGCGATCGTGTCATATTTCATGGGTGGATTGAAACTGGCGCTTTGATTGAGCGATACCGTCGCGCCCATCTGGGCATTTCGCTACTCAACCCTGCGCGAGAGCAGTGGAGGCTTTCCGTCGGCGCGAGCAACAAGCGGTACCAATATATGCAGGCGGGGCTTGCTCAGATCGGAGACAAGATTGCAGGTGTGCCAGAGCTGGTCGAGGGGAATGGAATAGGCCGTGTCGTCGCTGACTACACGCCCGAAAGCATCGCCGCGATCGTCAACTACTACGCCGCCCATCCCGAACAGGCAGCCGCCGAGGGGGAGCGCGCCGAGGCACTGCACCGCTTGCGCTACAACTACCAGCAGGCGTTTGCGCCAATTTTGGACTGGGTCGCGGCAGGTCGCACATGAAGATCATCATTCCAAACTTCCCTGAACACGATAATTTTGCTGAAAATGTGACAATGACGCTCCTAGCGATGGGGCACGAGCCTTTGGCCCCTGCTGCCGGAACGGTTCGAAGCCCGAAGACGCCGGTCGAAGCTGTCGTTCGAGACGTCCATCGCCGCCTATTCCCCAATCACTGGTCGGCACAGGACAAATGGCTGGTCAAGGCCGCGCGCGAGACGAGGGCCGACATGGTGCTATGCCTCACCCATGCGCCTTGCGACGAAGTCTTGGCGGAGGTACGCGCCGCGGGCGTCCGACATCTGGCCGCGTGGTGGGGAGATACCCCGGCCAACATGGTACGCATGGGACTGCTGTCCGATCATTGGGACCGCATTTATCTAAAGGACATCGACGCGGTCGCGAAGTTTCGGACGCTCGGCTTGCCGGCAGAATTGCTGCACGAGGCGATGAACCCACATTGGCACGTCCGCAATTTCGAGCAGGTGGGCAAGAACCTAGTCGTTGCAGGCAGTTATTATGGGTTTCGACAGTTTTTGGTCGAGCGCCTCGCGAAGGCCGGCGTGCCGCTAGGGTTATACGGCCCGCCCCCGCCTCGCTGGGCGGGCGGCGCCATCGGGACGATGCATAGCGGTAGCTATATCACCAAACAGGAAAAGAGTCGGGTGTTCGGCGAGGCGCTTGCGTGCTTGAATTCCACTGCACTGAGCGAAGGCAATGGCCTCAATTGTAGGGCGTTCGAAATCGTCGGTGCCTGCGGCCTTCAATTGATCGAAGCCCGCGCCGCGGTTGAGCTGTGTTTCGATCCGGGCCATGAAGTACTTGTCTATCATTCGATCGCCGAAATCCTTGAGCATTTGGCTCGCGCGCGTGCCGAGCCGGCGTGGGCGATGAGGGTGCGTGAGGCGGGGTACCGACGTGCAATCGCGGAGCATTGCTATGAACATAGGCTACAACGAATTATCACCCATGCTGCCTGATCGGCCGTCCGTTCCTGCCGGAGCGCGGATTCTTATGCTAGCGAGCGATGGTCACGGCTCCGGCGGCGGGATCGCGCAATATAATGTGGACTTGCTGGCAGCGATGTCGACGCTGGCGAGCGTTGGCTCGGTCACTGTTGTCCCCCGGCTTGCCCGAGAGCCGCTTCCGCAGTTGCCGCCCAAGATTTGTTATGACTTAGCCGGCCTAGGGAGTGTCGCACGCTATGTGCTGGCGACTCTGAATCGGATCCGTAAGGGCAAGTACGACGCTGTGTGGTGCGCGCATATCAATCTGGTCGCTCTTGCGTATCTTGCAGCAAGGTTGCGCGGTGTGCCTCTAATTCTGGCCATTTATGGTATCGATGTCTGGAAACCAACGCGCAGCCGCCTTGCCAACCGGCTTGCCGCCCGCGCCGATCTGGTCGTGTCGATCAGCCAAGTGACGCACGAGCGGTTCGCGGCCTGGTGCAAGATACAGGCGAATCGCACCGTTATAATGCCCAATGCCATCACACTCGGAGATTACGGCGAGGGCCCGCGCGCGCCAGACCTAGTCGCGCGGTATGAGCTTGAGGGGCGCCCCGTCGTCATGACGTTTGGGCGGCTTGTGGGGCGCGATCGAGCCAAAGGCTTCGATGAGATCCTTGCGATCCTGCCCCGACTTATCGAGAAGGCGCCGCGCCTAATCTACATCATCGCGGGATCCGGGCCGGATAGCGACCGACTAGCTGGGCTGGCGAAGAATTTGGGGGTTGCAGACCATGTTCGTTTCACTGGGTTTGTGCCAGAAAATCGCAAGGCTGACTATTATCGGTTGTCCGACGTATATGCCATGCCCAGCCGCGGCGAAGGATTCGGCTTCGTGATCCTAGAGGCGATGGCATGCGGTATCCCGGCGATCGCGAGCAGCGTTGATGGCGGCCGTGAAGCGGTGCTAGGTGGCCAATTGGGTCGAGTGGTGGACCCGGACGATCCCGAAGCCCTTGAAAGCGCCGTGCTGGCGGCTCTAGCCGAACCGAAGGGGGTTCCGCCCGGGCTCGACTATTTCGAACATTCGGCCTTCACGCGACGGCTTGGCGATGCCTTCGCTCTTCTGGGCATGGAGGGTACATGATGAAACGCGTGCTGATCAGCGGCATCGGTGGTTAGGATGGTACCTTGCTGGCAAAGGCTGCTGATCGGCAAGGGCCGCAGCGTTGTCGGCACAGCGCGACGCGCATAACTCGCGTTTCGGCAATCTGCAACGTCTTGGTACCCGCGAACAGGTGAGGCGCAAGTCTTTGGCGCTCAAGGATTTTCGTAACGTCCTGCAGGTGCTGGTCGAAACCAAACCTCATGAAATTTACAACTTGGCCGGGCAAAGTTCTATCGGCGTATCTTTCTACCAGCCAGTCCAAACCATCGAGAGCATCGCAACCGGGACGCCGAACGTTCTTGAAGCTGCGCGCGTCCTGAAGCTGTCGTCGCGGCTCTATAGTTCGTGCTCCAAGGTGTGTTTCGGCGACAGTGGCGATTATCCGGTAAGCAAGGGCAGCGCGTTTCGGCCGCGCAGATCTTACAGCGTGGCCAAGGCCGCCGCCTTCTGGATGGTTGCCAATTATCGTGAGGCCTACGGCTTGTTCGCTGTAACCGTCCGATTGCTACCGCGATGCCTGGGCCTTGAAGCGGGCGGCGAGTTCGGGATCGTCGACGAAGTCATCGAGGAACTGGTGCCAGGCCTTGGTCGTGAGACGCGCTTCGCTGAGCATGTCCGTCAGCTCTTCGACGCCGTGATCGGTTAGCGCGGTGATGGCCTCGTCGGCGCCGGTGTAGACGCTGATGATGGCGCCGTAGGTCAGGTTGTCGTCATTCGAGACGATGGCTTCAAGCAACTCCACGTCCTCGTCGAGTATCCTGGCGACATAGTCGAGGGTGCGGACATAAGTGACCGCGCCCATCAAGCCGCCAGTGCTTGCGGGACGGTCAGCGGTGCCCAATTCCAAGGGAGCAATTCATCGATCCTGTTGATCTTGTGGTCGTGGATGCGATTGAGCAGGTCGGTGATGTAGGCTTGGGGATCGAGGCCATTCATCTTGGCGCTTTCAATCAGCGTTATGGCGCGCGCGAGAGTTTCGGCGCCGGCCTCGGAGCCGGCGAATAACCAGTTCTTCTTGCCCAGGCAGATGGGCCTGACGGCGCGTTCGGCGGCGTTGTTGTCGATGGCGACACGCCCATCATCGAGAAACAGGCTGAACGCGTGCCAGCGGCCCAGGGCGCAGCGAAAGGCTTTCGCCAGGTCGCCCTTGGTTGAAATACGGGTGAGTTGCTGCTGGGCCCAGGTATGCAAAGCCTCGAGCTTTGGTTTGCTCAGTTCCTGGCGCACAGCCCGGCGGATATCGGCAGGCTTGCCCGCGATCTCGCGCTCGATGTCATAGAGCTGCCCGATACGCTCGAGGGCCTCGTGTGCGATCTCGGATTTATGCGACGTCCAGATGTCATGAAAATCGCGTCGCCAATGGGCAAAGCAGGCCGCTTCTCGGAAGCGAGGTTCACCATCGGCGGCGGGTTCGTAGAGCTTCACATAACCTTTGTAGGCATCGGCCTGGAGAATCCCGCTTGCATTGCGAAGATGGTCTTGGACGTGCTGCGCGTTCCAGTTGGGCGCATGGCGATAGACGACCCCGGGCGGCGCGGCGCCGGCCCAGGGGCGCTGATCACAGACATATGCCCAGATCCGGCCTTGCTTGACGCCCTTGCCGATACCTTTGGCGCGTCGTTCCGGAGCCAGCACGCGGATGGGCGTGTCGTCGGCGTGCAGGATGTCGCTGCCCAGGACCGATGCCTCGATCTGGTCGATCACGGGCTGCAGGATCCGCATCGAGCGGCCACACCAATCGGCAAGCGTGCTGCGTGGGATGTCGCCGCCCATTCTCGCGAGGATCTCGTACTGGCGGTACAGCGGCAAATGGTCGTCGAACTTGGATACCAGCACATAGCCGAGGAGGCTTGCGCCGGCCATGCTGCCGGGGATCGGGCGGCTGGGAGCCATCACTTGGACCATCTTCTCGCAGCAGCGACAGGACTTCTTCGGGCGAGCGACTTCGATGACCTTGAGCTTTGCCGTGATCATCTCGATGATCTCGCTCACGTCTTCGCCGACGAGACGCAGGTCGCCCCCGCAATCCGGACAGGTGTTGCCGGGGTCGAGCACGCGGCGTTCGCGCGGCGTGCCCGGCGAGACGCGCGGGCGCCGGGACGGACGCGGCCTGGAGTTGGTGTCGGTGGAGGCGGCTGCGGGCTCCGCGTCGGGATCATCCCGATCGCGTGCCACGAGACCCTGTTGCGCGACGGAGACAAGCACGTCTTCGAGGGCGAGCTCGAGTTGCTCGATCTCGCGTTTGATCTTCTCGGAGGATTTGCCGAAGGCCTGCTTCTTGAGCTTGGCGATCTGCAAACGGAGTGCCTGGACGACCAGATCATGGGCGCGCAGCGTCGTCGTCAGCTTCGCGTTCTCGGCCTGCAACAGGGCGATCAACGCCTTGAGGAGCGCCGGGTCTTCGGGAAGATCGGATGCCGCGTTCAGCATGGCTTTTGCTACGGAAAAACGGCCAAAAAGTCCAGAAAAACAGACGCTTTCAGGAAGAAAAATTACCTCGCGCGCGCTGGCGGTGCGCCCCAGTTCGGACGCCTCCAGTCGATCCCTTCCCACAGCATCGCGAGCTGGGCTGATGTCAGGCGTGCCGTCCCATCAGCCGCAGACGGCCAAGGAAAACGGCCTCGCTCCAGGATCTTGTAATAGAGGCAAAATCCCTGGCCATCCCAGTAAAGCAGCTTCAACCTGTCGCCGCGCCGTCCCCGAAAGGCGAATACGGCACCGCTGGCCGGCTTCTGTCGCAGTACGACCTGGGCAAGCATGGCGAGACCCGAAATCCCTTTGCGCATGTCAGTGACGCCGCAAGCGAGATATACCTTTACGCCGGTTCCCGGTCCGATCATGCAGCTTCCACCGACCGGATAAGCCGGGTCACGGCAGCGGCCTCGATGCCGCTATCGAAGCGAAGGCGCCGGCCCTGCGCCAGACACAACTCGACAATGGAGGGCGAGACCATCTGGTCCTCGAGCGCGGGCTCCGCCTTCAGCGTGGGACCGCCGATGTCGACCGGCAAAAAGATCGGCCCAACGGGCGCGGGCAGCAACCCTCGCTTCTTGAACTGATGGCGCCAACTATAAATCTGGCTTCGCGACACATCGTAGCGCCGCGCAACGCGCGCCAACGTCTCGCCGTTCACCCCCACCGCGCCGACGATCTCGAGCTTCTCCGCTTGCGTCCATCGACGACGCCGTTCCCGGCCCAATATCTCCACCGCCGTCCTCGCTCTCGCTCAGGACGTCCATATCGACGTCCTTATCGACGTCTCTTACGCGCTCAGCTCACCTCCCGGCAGGCGGCCTCGGCCGTTCGGTTACAGAATGTCGACGCCATATGGCGAATGCTGCAACTCGATGGGTCCGGGCATTTTTGTGGTCGGCTCCGGCGTAAGCCACAGCTTCCAGGAATTCGCCTACCTGAACTTTGCGAAAGTGGGGCTGGATCGGCAAGACCGCGTCATCATCAACACCAACCTGCTCAAGGCGCAGGAAATTCCCGTAAGCCAAGCCGATCCGTGCAAGGCACCGGACTGGCTGGGGACGCATACACAAACGCGATTCGATGCGCCGGTTGACCTGCTCGTCGGCGTAGAGCGGGATCGGGTTGCGTCGGATCAGGGCTAGGAATCCAAGCGCAGTGCCTGTCAGAAACTTTTTTTGAGCGAATCTTTGCTTGCACCGTCGAATAAGAATAACCGGGATCATTCTAAGATCGATGGCATGCGGGCCAACCACGCTTTTGCGTGAGGCGGGTGAGTGGAGAATGTGATGACCAGCGCTATCGAACTTAGTCTTATCGTAATCGCTTGGGGCGCGTTGATTTATTTCACAGCGCTCATTTGCGTTCGATCAAAATCAGGATCGGTGGGTCTCCCGCTGGGCTACCTTATCACCATGACATTCCTTCATATCGGAACGATCACGTATTTAATGCCCGGCTATTCGCATTTGCGATACGACGCCAATATGTACTTATTTAAGCTAAACTATACTGATGATATGAATTTACAAGGATCTATAGCTTCATTTCTTACTGTCGTTGGTATTTTTATCGGATGCGCCTTTGTACGAGGCGGCGCACGGACCGGAAATGCCGAGCGACCTAGTGACATTGCCGTGCCTAGAAGCCGCGACAGTCTATTGTTATTGCTACTACTCCTAGCCAGCTTGGGATACTTTTTTGCTTTTATCAAAATATCCTCGATACAATCACTCTTTGTGATCTTGAGAAATCTATCCGTAACCGTGGTTGTGCTGGGTATCTGGGTTTCATTCTATCGTCGCCAGCAAGTGGCCTTATCACGCTGGATTATGGTCGCGGCGGCGATCCCGGCGATCTATTTGATTGCCTTCGGTTTCTTCTCATATGGCTTCGCGGCGATGGCTATTGTCTACTCATTCTGGATGGCCATGCCGAGGCCCCGCGCGAAAGGGTCCAGACTGAAGCGCGTTGGCACCGTATTAACAAGCATCTACCTCTCACTGTCACTGTTCGTCAGCTATATGGAAGTTCGAGAAAAGCTGCGGTGGGGCTTGTTGTGGCGAGAAGACGCGACGCAATGGGACAAAATTACCGGTACGATATCCACATTATCGGGGGCGCATTTGCTGAACCCGTTTGATTACTCTCAACTTGATTGGTTCAATGTTCGTCTTAATCAAAACATTTTGATTGGTCGCGCCATTTGGTGGCACCAGCTCTACCCAGGGCTCAACTTGAAGGGGCAATCCATACTTTATGCCATGATTGGCTGGATGCCTCGTTTTCTCTGGCCTGACAAACCTGAGATGGGCGGTAGTCGCTTTGCAGCAGTACATACAGGACTGCGTTTCGCAGATTCGGTCGCCATCGCGATCGGGCCGACGTTCGAATTCGTTGCCAATTTTGGCATGATTGGCTCGCTCGGTGGTGGGATAGTCCTCGGGCTGGTGCTACGATCGCTCGATCGTTCCTGTGCAATCTCCCTTCGTAAGGAAGACTATGCGCGGTTCATCAGAAATTATCTAATTGGCATCGCTATCATTGCGCCAACGTCGAACCTTTTCTTTATTGTCGCTGCTGTCGCCGCTTCGTGGATCGTTGGAACGGGGATCATGTTCTGGATGCGGACCAATGGAGGCCGGCGCCGCGATGCAACACAGGTCTTGGACCAGTGGGAGCAATTAGGAATATCGGCAGAGCGTCCTCAACGTGTGGGCGAATCGGTTGCCGGGCGGCGCGATGCTAAGTGATCGTCGCGACCGCTTGGGGCACCTTGGCAAGCCGCATCCCGGCATGGAGCGCGTTGGGGGGTTGTTGCGGGATGGGAGGCTATGCTTAACCTGCCAAATCCATGCGCCGGCGACAGTTCGGCGTTTCAGCAACGCAGTAATGAGATCGGGGCCCGCTCCATCAGCCGAATGGCCAATCGGACACTCCGAAGAACGCTGTTTGGGCGGTAGTAACGGCGACTGCTTGGCGTGGATCGCGCCTTGGGACGTGGTGATCACGGGATCGTTGGCGACTTTGATGCCGCTCATGCTGCCGGATTGGACGTAAACCCGGTCAAGCGGGAGCAGTTCTGGCGTCGAGCCAGGCGAGGCGGTCGAAGTTGTAGGCGAAGTTGACCCCGCCGTTCTTCAGCTCGGCGCGGACGATTGTGGATTGCGACGAGGCCGGCCGGCTATTCCCGGCCACAGTTCCGACATGATGCCGCTCGGACAGAGCCTGATCATTGCTGCTTAATCGCGCTGGTTTTCGGAGTTGGACGAGCGGCGCCGGTGGTGCGACGCCGCATGGTTTCACCGTCGATTTCGACACGATGGGAGTTGTGGACGAGGCGGTCCAAGATGGCATCGGCATTGGGGGGGGGCGCCGATCCGCTCATGCCAGCCGGACGTCTCTAAGAACCTATGGTGTTTCAACGCGTGAGCTGATTCACTGTTCTTTGCGAGAGCTGAAGGCAGCGATGGCACAACGCGGTTTCTTCGATTTGTATGAGCGGCTTGCGGCATTGTTGGCGGCGGGCGACCCGCTGGAGCGGTTGAGCGCGGTGGTGGATTTTGAACTGTTCCGGCTAGAGCTGGACACGGCACTGGCGCGATCGGACCGCCGCTGCGGCGGCAGGCCTCCCTATGACGCGGGGCTGATGTTCAAGGTGCTGGTGCTGCAGGCGCTTTATAGCCTCGCGGACGACGCCTGCGAGTTCCAGATCCGCGACCGGCTGTCGTTAATGCGTTTCCTGGGGTTTGGCCTTGGCGACCGGGTTCCCGATGCCAAGACGATCTGGCTTTTCCGCGAGCTACTCGTCCAGGCGAAGGCGATCGAGAAGCTGTTCGCGCGCTTCGATGATGCGCTGCACGGGGCGGGATATCTCGCGATGGGAGGGCAGATCATTGATGCGACGGTCGTGGCGGCACCGCGCTAGAAGCAAGGCGACCAGGAAAAGGCTGCGATAAAGGGTGGCGGCACGCCGTCGGGCTGGTCGCCGGCCTAGCGCCGTCAGAAGACGCCGACGCGCGCTCGACGATGAAACGTGTCCTCCGCAAGCTCGATGAGGCAAGCGAGATGAAGGCCGCGGCCGTCGAGATCGCGGTGACGATCTTCGGCTACAAGAACCATGCCGGCATCGATCATCCTGACGTCCTGACCCGACGATGGAAGGTGACGGGTGCTGCCGCGCATGACAGCAGGCCGTTCGAGGGTAAGCGAGGTCTGAAGGCCGCCTTGCGGGCGGGGCCATCGACGGGCTGATAGCCGCTCTTTGAGCGGGGCAATGATGTCGGACGAGATCGGGTCAGCGGACGAAGGAGCGAGCAGTCATACGAGCGGTCGACCGCCGTTTGACCCGGTGCTGATGTTCAAGATCCTGGTGCTGCAGGCGCTCTACTCGCTGTCGGACGAAGCGACCGAGTTCCAGATCAAGGATCGCCTGTCGTTCCAGCGGTTCCTGGGGCTCG
>NZ_JARYTI010000050.1 GCF_029911635.1 Sphingomonas sp. AR_OL41 | reverse complement strand
CCTTTTCGACGCCGATCACGTCGTTGAACACCGCCTCGGTGCACCAGAAACATCCGCCCGCCAGCGTGGCGACTTCGCTTGCCATGATAAGCTCCTTGGTAAGAACCACTAAGATAGGAACGCGGTGGCGCCGCACAATCCACGTTGCTAGGCTCCTTTGCAGCTGCGCTGGGGCGGCACCGGCCCGCTCCCCCACCCGACCTCCCACAGAATATCCTGATTGGGAGGTCGGGTGGGGGAGCGGGCCGGTGCCGCCCCTGTTTCAGCGAAGCTGAAACAGGCCAAGGAAACAACGATGCGTGACGTAACGGTGCTGGTGACGGGCGGCGCGGGCTATATCGGCAGCCACGCGGTGCTGGCGCTGCTCGATGCGGGCTACCGTGTCGTCGTGGTCGACAACCTCACCACCGGCTTCGCCTGGGCGGTCGACCCGCGCGCGACGCTGGTGCAGGGCAATATCGAGGACGACGATCTCGTCCGCGCGACGATGCGCGATCACGGCGTCAGCGCGGTGATGCACTTCGCCGGCTCGATCATCGTGCCCGAATCGGTCACCGATCCGCTCAAATATTATCGCAACAACACCGTCGCCAGCCGCGCGCTGCTCGAAAGCGCGGTGGTCAGCGGCGTACGCCATTTCATCTTCTCCTCGACCGCCGCGACCTATGGCATGCCCGAGAAGATCCCGGTCGCCGAGGGCGATCCGACCATCCCGATCAACCCCTACGGCACCTCGAAGCTGATGACCGAGGCGATGCTGCGCGACGTCGCCGCGGCGCACCCGATCAACTATTGCGCGCTGCGTTATTTCAACGTCGCGGGCGCCGACCCACAGCAGCGCACCGGCCAGTCGACCGCCGGCGCGACCCACCTGATCAAGATCGCGGTCGAGGCCGCGACCGGCAAGCGCGACCATGTTTCGGTGTTCGGCACCGATTACGACACGCCCGACGGCACCGGCGTGCGCGACTATATCCATGTCAGCGATCTCGCCGCGGCGCATGTCGCCGCGCTCGACCTGCTGATCGCGCGGCCGAGCGAGAGCCACACGCTCAACGCCGGCTATGGCCGCGGCTTCTCGGTGCTCGAGGTGCTCGACGCGGTCGACCGCGTGACCAACATGAAGCTGGTGCGTCAGATCGGCCCGCGCCGCCTGGGCGATTCGGGCGCGCTGGTCGCCGACAACCGCGCGATCCTCGCCACGCTCGACTGGACGCCGCAGCGCGCCGATCTCGACACGATCGTCGGCGACGCGCTGGCGTGGGAGCGGGTACTGGGCGAGCGGCAGAGCTGAGAAGCCACCGTGTTCCTGCGAAAGCAGGAACCCAGCACCCCAATCGTCACGCCTGAAACCCTGGGCTCCTGCGTGCGCAGGAGCACGTGGCTCAGATCGACTTGCTGATCCCGAAGAAGAAGCCACGCCGCGCGCCGAATTGCGGCGCGCCGACCCCGACCCCGGCGCCGTCGCGGATCTCGTAAACATGGTCGAACAGGTTGGTGATGTCGGCGCGGATCTCGATGCCGGGGCCGGCGAACTTGTGGCTCGCGGTCAGGTTGAAGGTCGCATAACCCGGCAGCTTGCCGCCATTAGGGATCGGGTCGGTGCCGCCCGGCGGGATCGGGCCGGCGGTGCGCAGCCCCGAGCCGTAGATCATGCTCGCGCCGATCTCGGTGCCGCCGCCGAGCTTGTAGGAAGCGCCCGCCGAGCCGGTCCAGGTCTGGTCGTGATCGAGATAGATATAGTGGCTGGCGATGTACGCCAGTTCGGCGGGGTCGAAGTTGAACTGCGACGAGACGATATATTCGCCCTTCGCCCGCGCATAGGCAATGTTGCCGTAGAGCGAGAGGCCGTGCGCGGTGTAGCCGATGTTGAACTCGACGCCGTGGACATTGCCATGGTCGTAGTTGAATGGGGTGAGGATAATCGGCGCACCGAACTGGCCCTCGTCGACCAGCCGGTGCGAGTGGCGGTGATAGCCGTCGATGCCGAGCGTCACCGTGCTGCTCAGCTTCCACTCGAGCCCGACGTCGAAATAGTCCTGCGTCTCGGCATAGGGCGCGTCGTCGAGCAGGATTGCGCCCGGCGACAACGCGCTTGTGCCCTTGAACTTCAGCACGCTGGTCAGCGCGATATTGGCGAAGGGCGGCGGCGAGAAATAGCGCGCATAGCCGGCATGCAGCGACACCCCGCCGCCCGGCGTCAGCACCGCGTTGAGTCGCGGGCTGAAAGCGGATTCGCGGCGAAAGCCCTTATAATGGTCGAAGCGACCGCCGAAATTGACCGTCAGCAGGTCGAACGGCTTCCATTCGTCCTGCAGATAGACGCTGTAGGTCATCTCGGTCGCGCTGTTGTTCTCGGCAATCGCGAACGGCTGACCGGTCTGCGCGCCATTGCCGTCGGTCGGGAAGACCTGGGTGCTGGTGCGGCTGGTGCCATGATCGCGGGTCACGACGAGCCCGGCGCGGATGGTATGCGCGTCGCTGGCGCGGTAGACGCCCTCGACCTGCACCCCGGTGGTGAAATCCTTCTTGTCGGCGCTCTGCGCGCTGCCGTTGAACAGCAGTTCGCCCAGCGTGTCGGGGGTATAGCGCAGGGTCGAATAGCGCGCGAACAGCGACGCCTGCAGCGTCAGCGGCCCGGCATCGTGCAGCAGGCTGGCGATCGCGAAAGCGGTGCGCTCATGCTGCTGTTGGTCGAGATTGTCGCTGAGAAAATCGGTCACGCCGCCGACATCATAGGTCCCGTCGGGATGCAGCCCGCGCGGATTGGGAATCTGGAAGCTTTGGTCGGCATAACCACCGACCAAAGAGAGGCGGTTGCTCTCGTTCAGCGTGTGATCGACATAGACGAACGCCTGATATTGGTTGGTCTTGTCGTGCAGCGCGGTGCGCCCGGCATCGACCGCCTCGATCCCCAGCGCATTGTGGCGATAGCTGGCGGTGACGAAGTAATTGGTGTCGCCGCTGCTCGTCGTGCCGCCATATTCGACGCTCGGCTCGATCGTGTCGCGGCTGCCGCCATAGAGCGAGATCTCGCCGCCATTCTTGAAGCCGGTCTTGGTGGTGATGTCGATCACGCCCGCCGTACGCAGGCCATATTGCGCCGGCAGTGCGCCCGTGCGCAGGTCGAAGCGCTCGACGAGGCGCGGGCTGAGCGTCTGGCCGAACACCGCGATGCCTTCGGGCAGGATCGTCCCGTTGATGCGATATTGCAGATTGCCATGGTCGTTGCGGACATGCAGCTGGCCGCCGCCGTCCTGCGACACGCCGGGCAGCTGGAGCAGTATCTGGTTGAGCTGCTGGTTGTCGCCGCCGGGCAGCGCGGCGATCGTCGCGTCGGTGATCGAATAGGTCGTCGCACCGAGCCCGGGCTGGATCGAGGCGCGCGCCGCGTCGAGCCGCTGCGCGGTGACGACGACATCCTGCGGCACCGCCGCCTGATCCGCGGCGGCCTTCTGACCGGCATCGTCGGCAACCGGCGCGGCGGGCGCGGTATCGGCCTGGGCGGCGAGCGGCGCGAAGAGCAACAGGGCAGCGGTCGACAACAACGTGATTCGCAACATCGGGAGAGACAACCTTTCGGGTTCGTTGTGCGCCGCAATATATGTGATGTGATAAAGTACCAAGGCCGTTTCGTCGTCTCCCGGAAACGATTCGGCTGTGTTAGGCCGGTGGCGCATCAAAGCTTGCGGAGAGATGAATGGCCCGGTTGCGCTCGTTGTTGTTCGTGCCCGGGGACCGACCCGAGCGCATGGAAAAGGCGCTGTCGCTCGGCGCCGATGCGCTGATCCTAGATCTCGAGGATGCGGTGACACCCGCCGCCAAGCCGACCGCGCGCGCGGCGATCGCGGCGTTTCTCGCCGCCCCGCGCCGCATGACATTGTTCGTGCGCGTCAATCCGCTCGACAGCGGGCTGATCGATGACGATCTCGCCGCGATCCTTCGCCACGGCCCCGACGGCATCATGCTACCCAAGGCGGAAGGCGCCGACAGCCTGCGCGCGCTCGACGCGCGGCTGAGCGGCGACATCGTGATCCTGCCGATCGCCTCGGAAACGGCGGCGGCGATCTTTACCATGGGTAGCTATGGCGGCGTCACGCCGCGGCTCGCCGGGCTGACCTGGGGCGCCGAGGACCTGCCCGCCGCGATCGGCGCGGCGACCTCGCGCGAGGCCGATGGCAGCTACACCGCGCCCTACCAGCTGGCGCGCTCGCTCGCCTTGTTCGGCGCGCATGCCGCCGGCGTGCCGGCGATCGAGACGGTCTATCCCGATTTCCGCGATCTCGACGGCCTCGCCGCCTATGCCGCGCGCGGCCGGCGCGACGGCTTTACCGGGATGATGGCGATCCATCCGGCGCAGATCGCGGTGATCAACGCCGCCTTCACGCCAAGCGATGCCGAGATCGCCCATGCCCGCGCGATCGTCGCGCTGTTCGCCGCCAACCCTGGCGCCGGCGCACTGAGCCTCGACGGCAAGATGGTCGACGCCCCGCACCTCAAATCGGCGCAACGACTCCTCGCTTCGCTGGCGTAGTCATCTTCTTTCCGTCACACCGGACTTGTGCCGGGGACCACCGTAGGGCGCGAGAAACGGATTATTGGTTCACGCGGAGACGCGGAGGCGCGGAGATGGTGCGCTCGATGCTGCGTTGCGCGCTGGCACGATCGTTCTTGCGCCATCAGCGATCACGTCGCGGCGCTGAACGGCGCCGTTGCAATACGCGCGACACCTCCGCGCCTCCGCGTCTCGGCGTGAACATCATCTTCTTCAGCGAGCAGCATTCGCCCGCCTGAGCCGCGCCCAGGCGCCGATCGCCCACCATGCCACCGCCCACAACGTCCCGAACGCCCAGCCGGCGAGCACGTCGCTCGGCCAGTGCACACCGAGATAGACGCGGCTCGCGCCGATCAGCGTGACGATCAGCGCGGCGGCAGCGAACAGATAACTCCGCGCGGCGCGCCCCTCGACCAACTGGCTGAGCAATGTCGCCATCGTCAGATAGACGATCGCGCTGTTGGCGGCATGGCCGCTGGGGAAACTCTCCGACACGACGGTGACGAGATGGTCGGTCACCATCGGCCGCGCACGCCCGACCAGCCCCTTGACGATCGACACCGCGATCGAACCGCTGATCGTGCCACCCAGCACCAGCGACAAGGTCAGCCAGTGCCGCCCGAGGGCGAGGAAACCCGCGACCAGCAACACCATCAGCACCAGCACGGTGACCCCGCCGATCGCGGTGATGTCGACCATCGCCGCGCGAAACCAGTCCGGCCCGATCGGCACGCCATGCGCGCTACCGCCGCGCGCCCAGAGCAGGATCGCCCGATCGAAAGAGAATTGCGCACCATCCTCGATCGCATCGCCAAGCACCGCGACGATCAGCACCGCGAGCGCCACCGCGGCAGCGGCACCGTAGAGCCACGGCGTATGGCGGATGACTTGTTGAATTTCATTGCCATCTGCGTGTTCGGTCATTTGGACGCCTCGTTGCATATCGCGCGGAAACCGGTCTAGCTAACGAACGATGTGGAGCGCACTGCCAGCTTTGGGTCTGTTCGTCGCGCAACTACCAGCGCCGGCGAACGGTACGCCGTTGAACGCGCCGCCGCCAATAGTGGATGCCTTGCGCGCCGCCGCCGAGCAGATTCACTTTGCCGGCCAATGCGTCGAGCTTCATCCGCAGATGGACCCAGACGGGGGCTATCGACCGCGGGAAGCGATGTTCCGCACCGCCGTTGACGATGCCGTAGGAATTTGGGGGGGCCAGGTCGATCCGGATTCTCACCCGGTCGGCGGATCAGCCGAACGATGCAGCAAGGAAAGCGTCGCCGCCGCGCTGACCGCCGCGGACAGTGACTTGCAGGACGAGGTCAGGGACTTTGCCGAAGTTGCGCGAACGATGGCGCGCGGCGTGTGGATCGGCCCGATGAAACTGTGCGGCGAACAGGTGGTCAGCGCAACGGTTTCATTCGCCCCTCGCGTCGGCGCGCCGAGGCTCGACATCGCATTGGCACCGGCGGCGCGGCCCGTGTTGGCGCGCCTTTCGGCCGAAACGCTGGAACGACATCTTGACGTGCGGTTCAACGGTACGGTGGTCGCACGACCGCGCATGAACGCCCAACTCACCGGCGGCGTCTTCTACCTGATGGGTCCTGGCAAGCCGGTTCTGAAGCGCCTCGGCGCCGCGATCACGACACCCTGCTAGCAGCGCTTGCCAATTGGTGAGCCCGCCGGGATTCGAACCCGGGACCTACAGATTAAAAGTCCGTTGCTCTACCAACTGAGCTACGGGCTCGACCAAGCGGGCGCGTTACGGTCCGGGGGCGCGGCGGTCAACCGCATGTGCGAGTTGGCGCACGCTTCGCTGCGTCACCGGGTCGCGCCAGCCGGGCACGATCTTCGCCAGCGGCGCGAGAACGAAGGCGCGTTCGCGGAACAGCCGGTGCGGAATGACCAGATCGGCATCGCCCCAGCAGCCGCCCGACCACAGGATGATATCGAGGTCGATCACCCGCGCGCCCCAGCGCTGCCCGCGCCGCCGGCCAAAGGCCCGCTCGATTCGCTTGAGCCGCGCCAGCAGCGCCGGCGGCGCCTCGTCGCTCTCGATCAGCGCGACCGCATTGGCGAAGCGGCGGATCGACGGGCCGAGCGGCGCGCTGGCGATGATCGGCGAGACCGCGATCACGCCGCCCAGCGCATCGATCGCCGCCGCCACTTCGCGCGCCGGGGCGCCGTGGCGCCCGCGCCGGTTCGACCCCAGGCCGATAACATAGCTTGTCCGCGCCATGCCGGCACGCCTAACGCGGCAAGATGAACTTTGCGACCTCCCCGATCCCCGCCACCGAACCGCCGCGCGATTGCCCGCGCTGCCCACGCCTCGTCGCGCTGCGCGAGGCGCTGAGGATCGAATATCCGTCCTGGTGGAACGCCCCGGTCAACGCGTTTGGCGATCCCGATGCGTGGCTCGGCATCATCGGCCTCGCGCCGGGCAAGCACGGCGCCAACCGCACCGGGCGCCCGTTCACCGGCGACGCCTCGGGCCCGTTGCTGTTCGACACGCTCGCCGGCTTCGGCCTGGCCAGCGGCACGTACGAGGCCAAGCCCGACGACACGCTGCAGCTGCACGGCACGATCATCATCAACGCGGTCAAATGCCTGCCGCCCGAGAACAAGCCGACGCCCGAGGAAACCCGCACCTGCCGCCCGTTCCTCGAAGGCCAGGCGGCAGCGCTGCCCAACGCGCGCGTGTTCGTCGCGCTCGGCCAGATCGCGCACCAGTCGGCGGTCAAGATTCTCGGCGGTCGGCTGCCCAAGGCGCGCTTCGCGCATCTCGCCGAGCATCGCATGCCCGATGGCCGTATCCTGATCGATAGCTATCACTGCTCGCGCTACAACCAGAATACCGGGCGACTGACGCCCGAGATGTTCGCCGCGGTGTTCGCGCGCGCGCTCGAACTCAAACCCTGACGCCGCCGTCGCGCGCCGCGACAAATCATGCTATCACGCTGGCACACCAAGGAGAGATTGCATGTTGCTGTCGCTTGCCCTTGTCCTGTCCGCCGCTGCTGCCGCCCCGGCGGCAGCGCCTCCCGCCCGGTCGATCTGCCCTGCCAGCCGGATCGAGCATGCCGATACCGAGCAATTGAAGCCGCGCCTGGTGCCGCTGGGCGCGATGCCGCCGGCACGCCATCTCTTTGCGGTGCTGCACCGCGAGGGCGGCTGCGAGAAGCCGATCGTGATCAGCGAAACGGTCGGCATGCACGGCCGCTAAGGCGGCTGCAGGCCGGGCTGACAAGAAGAAGTTTTGTTCGCGCGGAGGCGCGGAGGCGCGGAGTTGTTGCGCTCGCTGCTACCGTATCGCGCCGCCGAAAATTCTACACCGGTAGCAGGGTCGTAGGAAGGCGCGCTGTGCGCGATGGCTTACCGCGCACGCAACTCTCCGCGCCTCCGCGCCTCCGCACGAACAAATCTTCTTCTTCCAACGACGTAGCGTACGCCTTGCGCCGCACAGCGACCCGCCTCGTCCGCTAGATATCCTCGACCAGCCGCCCATAAAGCTCCGGCCGGCGATCACGGAAGAAACCGAACGCCGCGCGGTGCCGCGCCACCCGGTCGAGGTCGAGCGTCGCGGTGATTACCCCTTCCTCCTCGCGGTCGAGCTCGGCGAGAATGTCGCCGCGCTCGTCGGTGATGAAGCTGGTGCCGTAAAAGGTCTGCCCGTGCTCGGTGCCGACGCGGTTCGCGGCGATCACCGGCACGACGTTCGACACGGCATGGCCGACCATCGCGCGGCGCCATAACCGTGCGGTGTCGAGGCTGTCGTCATGCGGCTCGTTGCCGATCGCCGTCGGGTAGAACAGCAACTGCGCGCCCATCAGCATCATCGCGCGCGCCGTCTCGGGATACCATTGGTCCCAGCACACGCCCACGCCGAGCGTCGTCGCATCAGGCCCGGGCCACACCTTGAAGCCGGTATTGCCGGGCCGGAAATAGAATTTCTCCTCATAGCCCGGCCCGTCGGGAATATGGCTCTTGCGATAGACGCCCTGCACCGCGCCGTCGGGCCCGATCATCGCCAGCGAATTATAATAATGCGGGCCATCGGCCTCGAAGAAGCTGGTCGGGATGGTCACGCCGAGCTCGGCGGCCAGCGCCTGCATCGCCAGCACCGCGCGGTGCTGGCCGACCGGCCGGGCATTGGCGAACAGCCCCTCATCCTCGACGCGGCAGAAATATTCGCCCTCGAACAGCTCGGGCGGCAGGATGACCTGCGCGCCGCGCGCCTTCGCCTCGCGGACGAGGCGGGTGACATTGGCGATATTGGTCTCGATATCGGGACCAAAAGCGAGCTGGAGTGCGGCAACGGTGATGCGAGTCATGGCGGCGCCATAGCCGATCGTCGGCGCGATGGGCAGTCTTGCGATCAGCCGTTGCCCGCAAAAACGCCGTAACGCGCACGCCAGGCCGCTACCTCCTTCTCCAGATGTGCCGGAGCGGCTTCGCCCGAGATGACGAGGCTGGCGACATCGTTGTCGGGGTGCATCAGCATCTTCTTCGCCCCGTCGCTGAACCACACGGGCACCAGCTGAACGCACAGAGCGTCGAGGATGATGGCAGCGATGCGCTTGTCGATCGCCTGACCGGCGGTGACCGTGCGAACGTTGATCGACACGCCTTCGAAGCAGTTGCGCGTCGCGCGCACGAAATTGAGCGACACGAGCAGGCCCGACCGGTCCGGCCGCGCCTCATCGGGCAGGTCCACGACCCGCCGCCACCCGCAGAACCACGATCGGCAGATCGCCGGGCGCTCGGCATGGATGCCGCAGCCATGCGCGCCGAGGTGCACACAGGGCGTCTCCGCCGGCTTGCTGAAATCGGGGGTATCGACGGTCAGCACGGTGCAGCACGCCGTGCAATCGCCGCAGGCCCGGTCGGCGAGGACCGGCCCGAGCAGCATCGTCTCAACATCGGCCGCGCTCTGCATCCGCACTGGGTTGCCGCGCCCCCGGCACGAATACAAGCGCCTGGCGTGAATTGAACGGTGGGGACCCGCCCACCGTCCGCTATGGACCGGGCCAGTAGGAGCAAGTGATATGAGTGATCCGTCAAAACCATGGGATGCGGCGCTGGTCCGCAAATGGCTGGCGCGCCGGCTCGCCGCCGCGAAGCTCGACCAGGCGGCGGCGGACCGCGCCGGCTACACGGCGCAGGACGATTATGACAAGGCCGCCGCCGAGGAATGGGTCTGCCATGCGCTGCAGGCCACCGACTGCGCCGACGAGCAGGCGATGTTCGCGGCGCGCCTCAAGGAGCTGATCGGGCAGGATGAGTATCAGGCGACGGGCATCAACGACGATGAGCGCTTCACCCGGCACGTTCGCACCCAGCTCAGGAAGCTGGCAAAGATGACCAAGGCGAATGAGGGGTTCGACAAGACGCTGCGTTATCAGTGAAGGCGGCGCAGGGGACGAATTTTTCGGGGTAGCTGCGACCACCCCGCTGACCTACGTCTTCGCGACATGACCATGCCGATGAACGACGCGCACTGGGCGCTGACCGAAAAGGAGAAGCAGACGCTGCGGCTGATCGTGCGCGGGCACGACGCGAAATCGACCGCGCGCAGCCTAGGCCTGTCGGTCCACACCATCAACGAACGGCTGCGCGATGCGCGGCGCAAGATGGCGGTATCGAGCAGCCGCGAGGCGGCGCGGCTGCTGCTGCAGGTCGAAGGTGGCGCGGTGGTGGCGCCGATCCCCGATTTGTTGGGGGACGAAGGAATCGGGGAGGACGCGGCGCGCGCCGCAGCGGATCAGGGAGCCGCGCCGATCGACGGCGTGGGGCGGGCCTTTCGCCAGCCCCGGATCATCATCGGAGTTCTCGTCATGACCCTCGCCCTCGCGCTCCTCGCGCTCACCGCCCTGCCGCAGATCGCTTCCGCGCCCGCGACGACACCTTCCGCCTCCGACGCCGCGACCGATGCAGCGGTGGTGGACATGGCGCGCCAGTGGCTCGCCCTGGTCGACGAGGGTCGCTGGGACGACAGTTACCGCATGACCGGCACGGCGTTCCGCAAGCTCAACACGGCGCAGGTCTGGGCGACGACTTCCGAAAAGGTCCGCGTACCGCTGGGCGCGATGATATCGCGCACGGTTGCCAGTCACGAATTCCTCCCCGCCCCGCCGCACGGCTATGAGGTGGTCAAGTTCCGCACCCGCTTCGCCAACAAGGCCGAGACGGTGGAGACGGTCACGCTCGCTCGCGAGGATGGCGTCTGGCGCGTGGTCGGCGTGATGATCGGGTGAGGCCGGCGCCGGCGCGAAGCACAAGCCGGTCGCGGTAACGCCCCGGACGCCTACCGCGCCAGCCGCTCGATCACCAGATTGAGAAAGGCGCGCAATCGCGGCAGCCGCTTGAGATCGCGGTGATAGCCGACCCAGGTGTCGCGTCCGGGGGGCGCTTCTCCCAGGTCCACCCTGGTCAGGCCCGGCATGGCGTCACCCAACATGTCGGGCAGGACAGCAATTCCCGCGCCTCGGACGCAAAGCTGGGCCTGGACGTCGCGATTGTTGCTGCGCGCGGCGATGTGCGCCTTGGGCAGCAGGCGGCGAATCCACAACGCGTCGGGCGTATCCTCCAGCGCGGTGTCCATGGTGATCAGCCCGCAACCGGCCCCGCCCGGCGCCATCGTGACATCCGCGCCCGCCGCGACATAGGCGGCATAGTCGATATGGACGAGCCGCCGCGAGACGATTTCGGGATCGTCGAACGGCACGATGCGAAACACCAGGTCGGCCTCGCGCCGTGGCAGGCTGAAGAAGCGCGAGTCGGTCAGCAGCTCGACCACCACCTTGGGCTGCAACCGGGCGAACTCCGCCACGACCGGCGCGAGGAGGTGGACGCCGAACCAGTCCGATGACGACACCCGCAGCAGGCCCTCGAGCAGGGCATCGTGACCGGCCAGCGAACGCTGCAGCGCCAGCGCTTCCTCCTCCATGCGCTCGGCGTGCACCATGACCGACACGCCCTCGTCGGTCAGAACGAACCCGTCATGGGTCCGCTGGAACAGCGTCTGTCCCACGGCCGCTTCCAGCGCACGGATGCGGCGCCCCATTGTCGGCTGGCTCTGGCCGAGACGCCGCGCCGCGCCGCCAAGGCTCCGCTCGCGCGCCACGGCGAGGAACACACGAAGATCGCTCCATTCCATGCGCACACCCTCAAAAATGAATGAACATCGTACAGTATCATTCATTTTCGAAAGCAGGAAAGGGGTTCATTTGGTGTGGTGAAAGGAAGCAACAATGTCTCACACACCGAACCCGACCATGCGTGCAGCCATTCTGGAGAAGCATGACGCGCCCTTTACCGTCGTCGACCTGCCGCGGCCGGTCGCCGGCCCCGGCCAGGTGCTGGTCCGGATCAAGGCGAGCGGGGTCAATCCGCTCGACCTCAAGATTCGTGCCGGTGAGGCCGGTCATGCGCGGCACGCTTTGCCCGCCATTCTCGGCATGGATCTCGCCGGCGTCGTGGAACGCGTCGGCGACGGCGTCGATACCTTTCGCCCCGGCGACGAAGTCTATGGCCTGACCGGCGGCGTCGGCGGGATTCAGGGCTCGCTCGCCGAATTAGCGGCGGTCGATGCTCGGTTGCTGGCGCCCAAACCGGCCAATCTGACAATGCGTGAAGCGGCGGCGCTGCCGCTCGTCTTCATTACCGCCTGGGAGGGGCTGGTCGATCGGGCCGCGCTTCGGGCGGGGCAGACGGTTCTCGTCCAGGGCGGCGCCGGCGGCGTCGGCCATGTCGCCGTCCAGATCGCGCTGGCCTTGGGCGCCACGGTCTTTGCGGTCGATGGCGCCGCCAAGGCGCCGCTGCTGCGCCGTCTCGGCGCCGAACCGATCGACCGCGACGAAGCGCTGGAGAGTTATCTCGCCCGCTGCACCGGCGGGCGCGGTTTCGATCTGGTCTATGACGCCGTCGGCGGCCCGGTGCTCGACGCCTCGTTCAAGGCAGTCGCGCGCTTCGGCCATGTCGTCAGCACGCTCGGCTGGGGAACCCACGCGCTGGCCCCGCTATCGTTCAAGGCCGCGAGCTATTCCGGGGTGTTCGCGCTCCTCCCATTGCTGACGGGCGAAGGCGGCGCGCATCACGGCGAGATCCTGCGCGAGGCCAGCCGCATGGTCGAGGGCGGCAAGATCGTTCCGATGGTCGATCCCCGGCGCTTCGGCCTCGATACGGTCGGCGAGGCGCATGCGGCGCTTGCGGCGCGAACCGCCACGGGCAAGATCGTGATCGACATCGCCGCCGACGGGAGATCGTGATGGCGCGAACGTCCGCTCCCGCTTCCTTTTTGGGCATGCCCTTGGGCGTGCTGACGTTGCGGCTTTTGTCTTGGGTAAGCTGCTGCCGCTGCGGATTCCGTCGCTCGCCCCGCAGGCGCCACCCGCCCGCTGAGCATGTCGCAGACGCTGGCCCGCCATGCCGCCGGGCCGCGCCTTTCCAGACCTTCCGCAGGACATGAGATTTGACGATGACCATCACCACGATCGGCCCCGATCAGTCGGGCGCGTTTGCCGCGATATGGATCCCCTGGCTTCGCGACGTGATCGGCGCGACCCCGGAAGCCGAGGATCCCGCGGTGATGGCCGATCCCATGGCCTATTATACGCGAACTGGCGGCACGGCTTTCCTCGCGACGGACGATGAACAGGTGATCGGCGCCGTGGCCGTCAAGGGGCTGGACGCGTCCGGGTTCGAGTTCTGCAAGCTCGTCGTCACCGACGCGGCACGGGGCCGCGGTGCCGGCCGCGCACTGGTCGAAGCCTGCATCGCCTACGCCACCCTCCAAGGCGGGCCGATGCTGTATCTGCAATCATTCCGCGCGCTCGACGTCGCCCTGGCGCTCTACCGCAAGATGGGCTTCATCGACATCGCGCCCCCGGCGGAAATGGCGATACTGAAGCGGACGCAGGTCATCATGGCGAAGACGCTTGCCGATGCCGTTGAAACGGTCATGCGCGATAGCGCGGATGGCGGGCGGCTGCCGTAACGACCGGGTGACGCCGGCGAGCGCGGATGCGAAGTGCAACAATCTCATGGAACCGCCCCGCTCCAAATCGACTCACGGCCGGGCGTCGGCGACATTTCGCCAAGGGCGCGCCGCCGCGCCAATCTCCGACCCGCTAACCAGCGCCGCAGCCACTGCGAAGAGTGATCCAAGCGCGAAGCCGATACGCGGCGCAATCGTCGCGGGAGCGCAGGCGAAGAGAAATCCCATCAAAATCGCACCCATCGTCTGGCCGCTCAGCCTGGCGGTGCCCTGCATCCCGCCGGCCATGGCGCTCCGTTCGGCCGGCACGGTCAGGAACAGGATACGGTTGTTTGGCACCTGAAAGAGCCCGAAGCCCAGCCCGCTGAGCGCGGCGCCAAAGGCAAGCGGCGTTACGCTCCCCGCTGGCGGCAGCGCGGAGAGCAGTAACCCCGATCCCAGCAACAGCCCGCCCGCGACGCACAAAGCCGGCGATCCGAACCGCTCCGCCAGCGGGTTCGCGACGGTGCTGGTTATTGCGACGGTCAAGGGCCAGCAGGTGAACACCAGCGCGGCGGCAAGCGGCCCATGGCCCAGTCCCAGCTGCAGATAAAACGGCAAGGCGAGCAATCCTGTCGACTGGGCCGTGAAGCAACAGACCGAAGCGATCACCGATACGCGAAAGGAACGGATCTCCAGCAAATCGACCGGCCATAGTGGCGCAGCACGCGACCGCTGCCGCCGGATCAGCGCCACAGCGACAACAAGTGCGGCGCCGAAAAGCAGAAGCGCCGCAACCGGCTCGTGGATCGCCATGCCTGCCGCGACAAGGGTCGTCGCTGCGACCGACGCGTGGAGCGCAATGCTGGGCGTGTCGATCGACCTTGGCTGCACCCTGGCCTCTGTGAGCGCCGTCGCGGCGGCAAGCGCGACCGCGCTGATCGGCAGCTTGCACAGGAACAGCCACGGCCAAGGCGCGATCGACAGCAGAAATGCCCCGGCAACCGGCGCTCCCGCCGAGCAAAGCGCGACCGTCAGCGCATTCCACCCGATTGCCCTGCCCAGCCGTTCCGGCCCGAGCGCGAGCCGTAGTAGCGCGACGCCAAGCGCCATGATCGCCGCGCCGCCCAGGCCTTGCACGGCGCGCGCCGCCACCAGCATCGGCAGGCTGTTCGCGACCGCACAGACGACCGAAGCGGCGCTGAACAGGCCAAGACCGCCCGCGAAAAGGCGGCGATAGCCGAATCGTTCGGCGATATGGGCGCAGGGCAGCAGGCCAATCACCAGCGCCGTCTGATAAGCGCTGACGATGAGGATCGCATCGGCGGGATCGATCTTCAGCGATGTCGCGATGGTCGGCAGTGCGACGTTGACGAGCCCCGCGTCGAGCACCACCATCGCCATCGCCGACAGCACCGCGAACACGCTCGCCCGCTCGCGCATCGTGATCCCGCTCATCGCGCCGGCGCGAACCATTCGCCCTCGCGCTCGACAAAGCGGGTAACGCGGCGCTCGACCTGATCCTCATGCCGCAGGTCGCGCTCGGTGAATCTGAACACCAGCGCATCATCGGTCAGGCAGCGCGTGTCGTGGATGTCGCCGCGCAGATAGGCGCGCGCCGCACCGGGGCGCAGCACCACCGTCTCGCGCCGCACCAGTTGTTCGCCGCGCGCATTCGCGACCTTCACATAGGTCCCTACCTCCAGCGCACCCGATTGGACCCCATAGACGACCCAGGCACGACCATGATCGTGTGGGGGGCGGTAGAGGCCGTGCCGCTCGGCATGAGCAAGAAGCATGAAACCGTCCGGCTCGCGATGGAGTTCGCGCGTTGCCGGTCGCTCGGCGAGCAGGCTGGCCAGCCAGTCCTCGCGCTCCGCGCTCGCCGTCAACGCGTCGAGATGCGCGCGGCAGCGGGCAACCAATGTGGTGCTGACCGGACTCCAATCGGCCCGCACCGCGGCGACGAATCTTTCCAGGCTGTTGTGCGTCACGATCGATGATCCTCTTCGGCAGCGAAGGATCGTCGTTTATGGCGCCGGCGATTCGTGCGGTAGGCGCAGCATTTGCATGGTATCATTGCATCGAACGCGCTATATGGCATGCCCGCGCCGAGGGGGTCCGATGCTACCGCCCGATCTCAATCTCCTTCACACGCTCGATGTGCTGCTAAGCGAAGGCAGCGTGGTGCGCGCGGCGGCGCGGCTCCAGCTTAGCCCCTCGGCGATGAGCCGTGCGCTCACCCGCCTGCGCACGGTGACAGGCGATCCGCTGCTGGTCCGCGCGGGACGCGGGCTGGTTCCGACCCCACGCGCGACCGAAATGAAAGCCAAGGTCCGCGAGCTCGTCGAGGAAGCCTTTATCCTGCTGCGTCCCGCCGATCGGCTCGAACTGGCGACGCTGGAGCGCAGCTTCACCTTCCGCACGAGCGATGGGTTCGCCGAGACCTTCGGCCCGCCGCTGATCGAACGCGTGCAGCAAGAGGCACCCCGCGTTCGTCTCCGCTTCGTCCGCAAGCTCGACAAGAGCAGCGAAGGCCTTCGCGACGGCAGCGTGGATCTGGAAACCGGGGTGGTTGCTGGAACGAGCGGCCCGGAGGTTCGTGCCCAGGCACTGTTCACCGATCGTTATGTCGGCGTGGTGCGCCGCAATCACCCGCTGGCCCGAACGGGCGTGACGCTGGCCGACTATGCCGCATGGAGCCATGTGGTGGCATGGCGTCAGGGGATGGATCTTGGCGGCATCGACGAGATGCTCGAGGACGCCGGGCTCGCGCGAAACGTCATGACGAGCGTGGATGGGTTCTCCGCAGCATTGGCGCTCGCGCGCGGCTCGGACCTCATTGCCACGGCCCCGGAGAAGCACACGGCGGCGTTGCGCGACGGCATGTACAGCTTTCCGCTACCCCTGGCGGTAAATGCGTTCACGATTTCCCTGCTTTGGCATCCACGCCTTGATGGCGATCCCGCCCATCGTTGGCTGCGCGGTTGTGTGCAGGGTGCATGTCATCCCGGGGGGCGATGACGCTTGCTCTACCAGGTGCGTAACGGTCTCGCCGATCGAAGCCGTGCAGGCGCTCATGGCGCCGCGTCGCGGGCGTCGACAACAAAGCCGATCCGCGTTGCCGGCACCCGACAGATGCAATTATCTTCTCACGGCGCCCGCCAATAGTTGTTGGCGGCTGCGACGGTGGCAAACTCCACGGCAATCACGTGGCTCGCGGCGATCAGTCCTTCCGGATCGTGCGCATAAAGGGCCCGCCCGGCTTTCAGGGTTTCCAGTTCGCCTTGCATCGCGTGGATAGAGTGGCGGGCCAGCATGACAGCCAGGGCTCTGCCTTCCTCCGGTGTCTCCGTGATGAGCGAATTGTTGGGGACCAGCGGTGTCTGCGGTACTTGGGTCATTGCGTCTTCTTTCTCTCGTTGTCGGGTTGCAGGCAGCGTGACGTCGGCCGTTTCGTCGACGCCGACGTACCCACCCCGCCGACATCGCCGCTTTCGGCGAATGCGCGGCTTATCGCGTGGGCAGATGCGCCTCGATCCAGCTCACGATATCGGCAAGCACCGCCTCCTTCCCGACGTCGTTGAGCAGATCGTGAAAATGGCCGTCATAGAGTTTCAGGGTCTTGTCGCTGGCACCCGCAGTATCGAAAAAGAACTGGCTGCCGCTCGCTTTGGCGGCCTTGTCGCCGGTTCCGTGCAGGATCAGCAAGGGCAATGACAGGTTTGGGAAATGCGTCGTCAGCCGCTCGTCGGCACGTACCATTTCGGCCAGGGTCTGCGTCGGTTGCGCCTCGTGAGCGATCAGCGGATCGGCGTTCATCGCGGCGACCGCCACCGGATCGCGGGAGAAATCCGCGTTGTTCAGTCGCAGGATATGGGCGTGCGGCGCGACATGGCTGAGGCCCTTGAATACCGCCAGGACGAAGTCGGGCGCGGGCAGTTGGTAAGCGAAGCTTTCGCAGATCAGCCCCGCCAGTTCCGACTGGTGCTCGAGCGCATAAAGGCAGGACACCACGCCACCGGCACTGTGACCGAGCAGGAAGATCGGCAACGCAGGCGCCTGCGCACGCGCTCGGGCGACGACGGCGGCGACGTCGCTGACATAGTCGGCGAATGTGTCGACGTAGAAGCGTTCGCCATCTGACTTGCCGCGGCCCCGCAAGTCGAGCGCGTATACCGACAGTCCGTGGTCGACCAATTGCTGAGCGACCCAGCCATAATAGCCGCTATGGGCGTTGAAGCCGGGCACGATCACGACGATGCCGCGCGCAACGCCCGCTGCCTGCCACGCGCGAACGAACAGCTTCAACCCGCCCGTGCTTTCGATCAGCTCCTCGGTCATGGCGTTACGCTCCTCCGTGATCCGAAATCGTGTCGATCCCGGCGAGAAGCCGGTCTCGCCCATTCGCTTCGTCGATCCCATTTCCGAGCCGGCTCGCCATCGCGATACCCGCCGGCCTTCGCGCGCGCGCGATTCGGGACGTCGTTGACTAAACAGCGGCCGCCGCGAAGGCGGGATCAGGTCCGCGGCCAAAGCCGATCGCGATCCGGTTATAGGCGCCGATCAAGCCGACGGCATAGGTCAGGTCCGCCAGTTCCCGATCGTCGAACTGGGCGCGCGCCGCCGCATATTCGGCGTCGGACGGATGGGACTGCGCGACCCGCACCAGCGCCTCGGCCCATTGCAACGCGGCCCGCTCCCGCTCCGAAAACAGGCCGGCGGATTCGCGCCAGACCGGCAGCAGAATGAGTTTGTGCGATGACACGCCCGCCCTCATCAGGTCGGCGGCATGCGATGAAATGCAATAGGCACAGCCGTTGATCTGCGAGACACGAAGATACACGAGATTGACGAGATCGGCCGCCAGTCCACATTTCGCGATATAGACCGCTACGCCGCCGAACGCCTGCATCCCCTTGGGAGAAGCGGCGAAATAATCCAGTCTCGCTGTCATATCGACCTGACCCCTCCGCACCACGCCTCGCCGCCTGACGACCCGCTACATCCAGCCGCGACCGCGCGTTGAGCCTCCATGCAACCGGCGACTCATCCGGATAAAAATGCTATGCCGGGAACGGCCGATCGGTTCTTTTCCCAAATTGCTTTTTCGCGCGTCGGCGGCAGATTTCACGCGGAGATTTGATCATGCAACTGCAGGATCAGGGTGCGGCCAAATATGGCGCAAACGCGGTCCTGGCGTCGTCCGTCGCCGCAGGATGGCAGCGGATGATGGCCGAACATCGCCACCATCCAAAAGCCGAGATCGAATCCTTCCGGCCGCAGCATCTGGAGATCGTCATTGCGACCGGATGCCATCGGGACTGCGTCGCCAGCCGAACGGGCGACCGCATCCGCCAGCATACAAATGTCGAGCCCGGGACGATCTGGTTCTGTCCCGTCGGCGTCCATGAAGAGGATATCATCCTTTCGGATTGGCACGAGGCGCTTCACCTGTACCTGCCCACCGAGCGCTTTGCCGAATTGTCGCAGGCGCGCGGCGGCGCGAGCCATCGCCCGGAATCGCTGCCTTATCTGGGCGGCTTTTTCGACGAGCGGATCCGTCGGATCGGCAGCGGCCTGCTGGGACAGATGCAGGCGCCGAGTGCCGCAGGCGCCGTGCGAATCGATACGCTTGCGCTCGAACTGACCGCCCGCGTCGTCGATTCCTATTCAGCAGACGCGCGCCGCACCAGCGCGAGCGAAAAGCATCACAGGCTCGACACACGGCGACTGCGGCGTGTGCTCGATTTCATGACCGCGCACCTGGAGGACGATGTCGGCCTCGAAGACCTTGCCCGCGAAGCAAGCTTCAGCACGTTTCATTTCGTGCGCGTCTTCGCCGACACAATGGGCATGCCGCCACACCGCTATCTCAGCCGAATGCGTCTCGAGCGCGCCAAGACGCTGCTGTCGCTCCGCACCATGCCGATCGCCGAGATCGCACTGGCGTGTTGCTTCTCGTCCCAGGCGAATTTTACCCGAGCCTTTGTCCGCGCGACCGGATTGACGCCAAAGGAATTTCGTCGGCAATCCTTCTGAGCGCACCTCGACGATGCCGATTCCGAAGCGGATCCAGCATCGCCCGGCGCAGTGTCACGCCGGTATCTGCTGCGAAATACAATGAAAGCTCCCGCCCCCGGTCAGGATCGCATCGGCGCGCAGGCCCACCGCCTTGCGCGTCGGGAACAGCGCCTGGATCGCCGCCACCGCCGCGTCGTCATTGGGCGCGCCGTATATCGGCACCACAACGGCGGCATTGCCGATATAGAAGTTCATGTAACTCGCCGGTACGATATCCTCGTCGCGCATCACTCGCCCCGGCGAAGGCAGCCGGACGAGTTCGACCCCGGCATGGCCGGCATCGCGCGCGGCATGCTGATAGACCAGCCAGTTGGGGTCGTTGTCGAACGCCTCGGGGATCGCCAGTACGCCCGGCGCGACGAAGCGCGCGAGATTGTCGACATGGCCGTCGGTATGATCGTTGAGCAAGCCGTCGCCGAGCCAGATCACCTCGTTCAGGCCAAGGTCCTCGTGCAGCCGCCGTTCGATATCGGCCTGCGACATGGCCGGATTGCGGTTCATGTTGAGCAGGCACTGGCGTGTCGTGACGACGCGCCCGGTGCCGTCGCCGTCGATCGCGCCGCCCTCGAGCACCCAGCCGCAATGCTCGGCCGGGATGTGCCGTTTGCGCGCCAGCCGCGCGCCGATCGTATCGTCGCCGGGCAGGTCGTATTTGCCGCCCCAGCCGTTGAAGGTGAACAGCCGCGCATTATGGTCGCCGGTGACGATCGGCCCGGTATCGCGCAGCCAGATATCGCCGAACGGCTCGACCACCACATCGGCGACATCGCCGGCATGGCGCCGCGCGGCAAGCGCCGCCTCGTCATCAGCGACGACAAGCAGCACCTTTTCGCCATGCCCGCCGGCATGGACCGCGCGGGCAAAGGCAGCGACCTCGGCGCGCGCCGGCTCGAGATCGTCGACCCACAGTTCGGGGTGGCTGGGAAAGCCGATCCACACGGCCTTGTGCGGTGCCCATTCGGGCGGGGGTGGTGTCACCGTCATTGCTTGCCTCGTGGCTTGGCAGCGCGCGACCGATCGCGGATCGCGCGGAATTCCGCTGTCTTGTACCAATTGGGCCAGCTGTTCCCAGCGGCGAGCTGGCGGCCGAGCCGGTAATAGAGCGTCAGATCCTCGACCGCACCCGTCCAGTCCCAGCGCGCATCATATTCGTCCTGCGGCTTGTGATAGCGGTTGGCGATGTAATCGAGCGTCGCGGCATGGCCCGCCGCCTCGCCGCCGACGCGCAGATCCTCGCCCGAGCCGCCGTCGAGCATCGGCACGCCAAGCTTGGCGAAGCTGAAATGGTCCGAGCGGAAATAACCGCCGCGCTCGGGGTTGGGCTCGGGCTTGATCACCCGGCCCTGCGCCGCGACCAGCGGCACCATCATGTCCTCGAGCTCGGATTTGCCGGCGCCGGCGATGACGAAGTCGCGCGCGCGGCCCTTGACGTTGAGCCCGTCCATATTGACCCCGCCAACGGTGCGCGCGAGCGGATAGACCGGATGCTCGGCATAATAACGCGAGCCGAGCAGGCCCGATTCCTCCGCCGTGACCGACATGAACGCGATCGAGCGCCGCGCCGGGCCGGCCTTGGCCTGCGCCTCGGCGATCGCCACCAGCCCGGCAACGCCCGAGGCATTGTCGAGCGCGCCGTTGCAGATCCCGTCACCCTTGACCGCGTCGCAGTGGCCGAGATGATCCCAGTGCGCGGTGTAGAATACCCAGTCGTTCGGCGCGCCGCCCTGCGCCGCCGGCTTGCCGGGCAGGATGCCGATGACGTTCTTCGAGGCCTTGCGGTGGATGCTGTTGGTGAAGCTGACCGACGCCTTCACGCCGAGCGGCACGGCGCGGAAACCCTTGTGCTTGGCGGCTTCCGACAGCGCGTCGAAATCCTGCCCCGCGCTGGCGAACAGTTCCTTCGCTTTGGCGAGCTGCATCCAGCCGATCGCCTGGCTCTGATCCATGTGATCGCCCTTCTCGTCGAGCTCGAGCTGCGGCCCGGTCCAGCTCGACTGCACCACGCCCCAGCCATAGGCGGCGGGCTCGCTGTCATGGACGATGATCGCCGCCGCCGCGCCCTGCCGCGCGGCCTCCTCGAACTTGTAGGTCCAGCGACCATAATAGGTCATCGCCCGGCCCTCGAACAAACCGTCGCGACCCGGGCTCTGCCAATCGGGATCGTTGACGAGGATGACCACCGTCTTGCCGTGCACGTCGAGCCCGGCATAGTCGTTCCAGCCGCGCTCGGGCGCGTTGATGCCATAGCCGACGAACACCACGTCGGAATTGGCGACATCGATCTTCGGCGTCACGCGGTAGGTCGCGATGACCAGGTCCTTGCGATATTCCAGGCTTACCGGCGCCTTGCCGCCGGTGAAGGTCAGCGGCGACACGTTCTGCGCGTCGATCTCGACCATCGGCACCGGCTGGAACCAGCTGCCATGGTTGCCAGGCTTCAACCCCGCCGCCTTGAAGCGCGACACGATATAGGCGGCGGTCTTGTCCTCGGCCGGCGTGGTCGGCTTGCGCCCCTCATAGGTGTCGGACGACAGCGTGCGCGTCACGTCCTTCAGCGTCTGGACCGAGATCGCCGGCGGCGGCGCGTCTCGGCCGATCGCGGCGGAACCGAGCAGCGCGAGACCGAGCAGAAAGGCTGAACGCATCATGTTCCCCAGACCAAAAGAAATGCCGCCGTTCTGGCAGCGTCGGATGGACCGCGCAACCGCGACGCGATAGCGTCGATTCCGGGCGTAGCAATTCACAAGACAATGAAATTGGGGGGAAGAATGATTCGATCGCCGATCGCAGCCGCAGCACTGCTGCTCACGACTCATCCGGCTGAAGCGGCAAGCGACGCCGCGATGCGGTTTGGCGCGCGCGAGGACGTGCAGCAGATCAGCCTGTCGCCGGATGGCAAGCGGGTAGCGGTCGTGCAGGCGGCGGCGGGGCACGGCATGGCGCTGCTCATCGCCTCGCCCGACACCGGCGCGGCGCATATCGCGCTCCAGGCGTCGGGGGACCCCGATCACCTGACCTCTTGCCGCTGGGCCACCAACGATCGCCTGACCTGCCGGATCAGCATGATCATCGATAACGGGACGGACAAGCTGTCCTATTCGCGCATCATCGCGGTCGACGCCGACGGCAAGAATCTCAAGGTGCTGGTAAACCAGACGACCTTCCGCTCGCTCGGTGTCGCGCAGGATGGCGGCAGGGTGATCGACTGGCAAACGGGGCGGCAGGACGGCAGCGTCTTGATGTCGCAGGTCTATGTGCCCGAGTATAGCACCGGTACCCATCTGGCCAGCGACCGGGAGGGGCTGGGCGTCGATCGAGTCGACACTGTGACCTTGAAGCGTACGAACGTGGAGACACCGCAGCGCGATGTGGTCGAATATATCTCCGACGGTCAAGGCACGGTGCGGATCATGGCGACACGGGGCTCTGACAGCCGCGGCTACGACAAGAATACGGTCCGTTATCTCTATCGCGCCAAGGGCAGCCGCCAGTGGCAGGCGCTCGGCACGGTGACCTATAACGGCGATGTGTCGAGCGGCTTCGTCCCCGTCGCGGTCGATAGCGAACGTGACGTCGCTTATGGTTTCGACGCGGCGAACGGGCACACGGCGTTGTTCTCGGTGGCGCTTGACGGATCGGGCAAGCGCGAATCATTGCTGGCGCGGAACGATGTCGATATCGACGACGTGGTCCGCATCGGTCGCCAGAATCGCGTCGTCGGCGCGAGCTTCGTCACGGACCGGCGCCAGGTGGAATTCTTCGACCCGGCCGTCAGCAAGATCGTGCAGTCGCTGTCCAAGGCATTGCCCAAGCTCCCCCTGATATCGATCATCGATGCCTCGGCCGATGAAAACCGGCTGCTGCTCTTCGCGGGCAGCGATACGGACGCAGGCCATTATTACCTGTTCGACAAGACCACGCATCAACTTGCCGAAGTCCTGCTGGTCCGGCCGCAGCTTACCGACGTGACGCTCTCGCCGGTCAAGCCGATCAGCTTTCCCGCTGCTGATGGTACGATGATCCCGGCCTATTTG
Source organism: Sphingomonas sp. AR_OL41 (assembly GCF_029911635.1). GTDB lineage: Bacteria > Pseudomonadota > Alphaproteobacteria > Sphingomonadales > Sphingomonadaceae > Sphingomonas. Next base: position 7,597 of record NZ_JARYTI010000050.1, on the reverse strand, counting down.
ACGCTGCCACCGGGCAGCGATGGCAAAAACCTCCCCGGCGTCGTCCTGCCGCATGGCGGGCCCGATGCGCGCGACGAATGGGGCTTCGACTGGCTTGCGCAGTTCCTTGCCCATCGCGGTTATGCCGTGCTGCAGCCCAATTTCCGCGGCTCGACCGGCTATGGCGAAGCCTATTTCGCCAAGAACGGCTTCCAGTCATGGCAGACGGCGATCGGCGATGTGACCGATGGCGGCCGCTGGCTGGTCAAGCAGGGGATCGCCGACCCGGCAAAGCTGGCGATCGTCGGCTGGTCCTATGGTGGCTATGCCGCGCTACAGTCCAATGTGGTCGATCCGGCGCTGTTCAAGGCGGTGATCGCGGTAGCGCCCGTCACCGACCTCGAAACCCTGCGCATGGAGCATCAGAACTTCACCGACTTCTACACGGTCGATGCGCAGATCGGTCGCGGCGTGCATGTTCGCGCCGGATCTCCGGCGCAGAATGCTGCCCGCTTCGTGGCGCCCGTGCTGATGTTCCACGGCGATACCGACGTGAATGTCGGCGTCGGCGAATCCCGCCTGATGGCGTCGCGGCTGAAAGGCGCCGGCAAGTCCGTCGAGCTGGTCGAATATCATCACCTCGACCATCAGCTCGACGACAGCAATGTCCGCGCCGAGATGCTGGACAAGATGGACGCCTTCCTGCGCACGTCGCTGCACCTACCGCCGGCGCCGTAACGAAAAGGGGCGGCCGTTGCCGGCCGCCCCTTTTGGAAGTTCGTGAGTCCCGAAGATCAGCGCGAGTAGAACTCGACGACCAGGTTCGGTTCCATCTTCACCGGATAGGGCACTTCGTCGAGCGTCGGCACGCGCGTGAAGGTGATCTTGGCGGCGCCATCGGGGGCGACGTAATCGGGGATGTCGCGCTCGGCGAGGCTCTGCGCTTCCATCACCAGCGCCATCTCCTGCGCCTTGGCGCCGAGCGTGATCTCCTGGCCCGGGAAGACCCGGCGCGACGCGATGTTGCACTTCACGCCGTTGACGCGGACATGGCCGTGCGAAACGAGCTGGCGTGCCGCGAACACCGTCGGCGCGAACTTGGCGCGGTAGACGATGATGTCGAGGCGCTGCTCGAGCAGGCCGATCAGGTTCTGGCTGGTATCGCCCTTCATGCGGGCGGCCTCATGGTAGCAAGCGCGGAACTGCTTCTCGGTCACGTCGCCATAATAGCCCTTGAGCTTCTGCTTGGCGCGCAGCTGAATGCCGAAGTCCGAGACCTTGCCCTTGCGGCGCTGGCCGTGCTGGCCGGGGCCATATTCACGCTTGTTCACCGGGGACTTGGGACGACCCCAGATGTTCTCGCCCATGCGGCGATCGAGCTTGTACTTGGCGCTGGAGCGCTTCGACATCGTAATAACCTTCGTGCAAGTGCCAACAACAAGACCGGCCCACGCCAAGGGCATGAGCCGATCGATACCCGGTCATCGCTCCGCCCGTCAGGGCAGGGCCGCCGCTTCACCGGGGTGCGGAGCCTTTTGCGAAGCGGCGCCGCTAGCCGAGACGGCCGGCAGAGTCAATCCATGCGGCCGCGACAAAGCTACAGCTGGGACGTCCCCACCGGATTGTCGTTGCGGCGACCATGGTCGACATCGCTGTGCCAGGTGCGCTCGATCTGGATCCACTCCGCCTTGGTGTGGCAGGTGCGCTTGGGGAAACTCGAGCCGACCACCTGCTCGCTGCGGCAGATCTTCTTTTCCTGGGGCGGGAGGGTCTGCGCCTCGTCGGCAGGGCGCGCCGACGCGGGCAGCGTGAGCGCGCCGAGCGACAGGGGAATCGTCAGGATGGCGAGCATGTGGCGCATCAAAGGCATGGTCGAGACGTCCCCGGGTGAAGAAGAAGAACAGATTCGAGCGATCGTTCCGGCTATTGAACGCCCTTGCCGGCACCGTCGAAGGTGCGGCTGCCGGCCTCGCCCTCGGCATCCTCGCCGCCGGCCTCGAACTTGGCCCATTCGTCCTTGGTCTTGCAGGTCGATTTGGGGATGTGCGAGCCGGAACGCTCGATGTCGCGGCAGATCTTGTGCTGCTTCTTCTTGGGCGCCGGCGGGGCGGTGGTATCGTCGGCGTAGGACGCGGTGCCGACGACCAGCAGGCCCGAGAACAGGGCGACCGCAGCAAGCATTCTCATGTCATTCTCCACATCGGCAATGCCGCCCTGTAACGCCGCGCACCGCACGGGAAAAGCGGAAAAGCGTTAGGTTTCAATTTCGTGGCCGCTTCTTCCCATCAAGTGCCGAGAGCACGCCGCGCATCGTGCGGATTTCCATGCTCGACCAGCCGGGCTTGGTGAGCATGGTGCGCAACGTGCGGCGCGTGGTCGGCGCGCGGTCGGGCGGGAAGTAGAAGCCGGTCTCGCCGAGCATCGCCTCGAGCTGCGCGATCATGCCCTCGAGGTCCTCCTGCGGGGCGGGATCGGGGAGGTCGGTTTGCGGCGGCGAGGCGAGGCCCATGCCCTTCGACCATTCGTACGCGACGAGGATCACCGCCTGGGCGAGGTTGAGGCTGCTGAAGGCGGGGTTGATCGGCACGGTGACGATCGCGCGGGCGAGCGCGACGTCGTCGGTGGCCAGCCCTGAGCGCTCGGCGCCGAACAGGATCGCGGAACGCGCCGGGGCGCTGTGGATCGCGCGCGCGGCCTGCTCGGGCGTGAAGACGGGCTTGGTCACGCCGCGCTTGCGCACCGTGGTGGCGTAGACGTGCGGGCAGTCGGCGACCGCAGCGGCGACGCTGTCGAACACCAATGCCTGGTCGAGCACCGCGTCGGCACCGCTCGCGGCGGGGCCGGCCGAGGGGTTGGGCCAGCCGTCGCGCGGGGTGACGAGGCGCAGTTCGGTCAGCCCGAAGTTGAGCATCGCCCGCGCCGCCTTGCCGATATTCTCGCCGAGCTGCGGGCGGACGAGGACGATCACGGGCGGCGGCGCCGTCAACCCCTGCTGACCTCGCTGCCGACCTCGGCGACCGAACCGGCGAATTCCTCGAAGTCGCGCGCCTCGCTGAAGTCGCGATAGACGCTGGCGAAGCGGATATAGGCGACCGAATCGAGCCCCTTGAGGCCGTCCATCACCATCTCGCCGATACGCTGCGACGAGACCTCGCTTTCGCCGAGCGTCTCGAGCTGGCGCTGGATGCCCGAGACGAGCTTCTCCAGCCGGAGCGCGTCGATCGGCCGCTTGCGCGCGGCGATCGAGACCGAACGCAGCAGCTTGTCGCGGTCGAACGGCTCGCGCCTAACCCCGCCCTGGTCGCCCTCGCTCTTCATCACGACGAGCTCGCGCAGCTGGATGCGTTCGAAGGTGGTGAAGCGCGCGGCGCAGCCCTCGCACTGGCGGCGGCGACGGATCGCGGCGCCGTCCTCGGTGGGACGGCTGTCCTTCACCTGGCTGTCTTCATGGCCGCAAAAGGGGCAACGCACCTAGCCGCGCTCCACCATTTCCCTCTCCCCTTGTGGGAGAGGGAGGGAGCCGCGCAGCGGCGGAAGGGTGGGGGGGAGTAGTCGGGCGTTGCGTGCGCGACTCCCCCTCATCCGCCCCTTCGGGGCACCTTCTCCCACAAGGGGAGAAGGAAAGAAGGCCATCTCAACGACCATCGGAATCCTTCGACAGCTTGGTGTAGGCGGCGATGCCGGCGCCGACGATGGCACCGGTGATCGGGCCGACGAACGGGATGGGGATCGCCGCTACGGCACCGATCGCAGCACCCTTGGCCATGGTGGCGCCGAGCGTGCCCGGCGTGCGGTGGCGGGCGTCTTGCGAGAAGGTGCGGGCTGCGCGGCGGTCGTCTTCGGCGGTGGTGCGCCAGTGGGTGGCGGACTCGGTCTGCTTCGCACCGCAGGCGGAGCAGAAGTTGGCGGCTGATTCCAGGGTGTGGCCGCAGGCTTGGCAGGGGAGACTCACTGCCCCTCTCCCCGGCCAGCATCGGGTGAACGGCGCCCCGCGCCGTTCAGGTCATGCCGGGGGCATGACCGACCCGATGCTCCCCGGAGGGGAGAGGGAGATGTTTGCTGGCTGCGCATCTTCAAAATCCCTCGGCGTAGATCGGGAAGCGGGCGCAGAGGGTGGCGACGCGTTCGCGGACGGCGGCTTCGACCTGACCGTCGCCGGCCTCGCCATTCTTGCGCAGGCCGTCGAGCACGTCGGCGACCATGTTGCCGATCTCGCGGAACTCGGCCGGGCCGAAGCCGCGCGTGGTGCCGGCGGGCGAGCCGACGCGGATGCCGCTGGTCTTGGTCGGGGGGAGCGGATCGTTGGGGATGCCGTTCTTGTTGCAGGTGATGCCGGCGCGCTCCAGCGCCTCGTCGGCGTCCTTGCCCGTCACGCCGAGCGGCGACAGGTCGACCAGCGCGAGATGCGTGTCGGTACCGCCCGAGACGATCTCCGCGCCGCGTTCCTTGAGCGTCGCGGCGAGTATCTTGGCGTTCTCGACCACGGCGGCGATGTAGCTGCGATATTCGGGGCGCAGCGCCTCGCCAAAGGCGACCGCCTTGGCGGCGATGACGTGCATCAGCGGCCCGCCCTGCAAGCCCGGGAACACCGCCGAGTTGATCTTCTTCGCCACGGCCTCGTCATTGGTCAGCACCATGCCGCCGCGCGGGCCGCGGAGCGTCTTGTGCGTGGTGGTGGTGACGACATGGGCATGGGGCAACGGCGAGGGGTGGAGCCCGCCGGCGACGATGCCCGCGAAATGCGCCATATCGACCATGAACATCGCGCCGACCTCGTCAGCGATGGCGCGGAAGCGGGCGAAGTCGATCTGGCGCGGATAGGCCGAGCCGCCGGTGATGATCAGCTTGGGCTTGTGTTCGCGCGCCAGCCGGGCGACCTCGTCATAGTCGATCAGATGCGTGTCGGGCGTGACGCCATATTGCACAGCGTTGAACCACTTGCCCGACATCGCCGCCTTGGCGCCGTGGGTGAGGTGGCCGCCGGCATCGAGGCTCAATCCCATGATGGTGTCGCCGGGCTTGGTCAGCGCGAGCATCACCGCGCCATTGGCCTGCGCGCCGGAGTGCGGCTGGACGTTGGCGAAGCCGCAATCGAACAGCGCCTTGGCGCGCTCGATCGCCAGCGTCTCGACCTCGTCGGAAGGTTCGCAGCCCTGGTAGTAGCGCTTGCCGGGGTAACCTTCGGCGTACTTGTTGGTCAGCACCGAACCCTGCGCCTCGAGCACCGCGCGCGAGACGATGTTCTCGCTGGCGATCAGCTCGATCTGGGTCTGCTCGCGGCGCAGCTCATGGCGGATGCCGGCAAAGATCGCGGGATCGGCCTCTGCGAGGCCGCGGGTGAAAAAGCCGTCGGGCTGGACGTCGTGGAGCGTCGAGGGGCTGGTGCTCATGCGGGATCCTTCACGCTGGTCGGGAAAGGTGGTTGGCCGAGTTTGTCGATGCGGGCGGCGTGGCGACCGCCCTCGAAATCGCTGGACAGGAAGGCGGCGAGGCAGGCGGTGGCCATGTCCTCGCCGACCAGACGCGCGCCGAGCGCGATGGCGTTGGCGTTATTATGCTGGCGCGCGAGCGTCGCGGCATAGGGATTGTCGACCAAAGCGCAGCGCAGCGCGGGGTGGCGGTTGACCGCGATCGAGATGCCGATGCCCGAGCCGCACAGCGCGACGCCGCGTTCCGCCCGGCCATCGGCAACGGCGCGGGCGAGCGCGAAGCCGAAATCGGGATAATCGACGCGCGCGTCGCTATCGGGGCCGAGATCGAGCACGTCATGCCCCTGCCCGCGCAGCCACCCGGCCAGCACGGCCTTGAGCGCGAAGGCGGCGTGATCCGAAGCGATGGCGATGCGCATGGCTGGGCGCGGTTCCCGGTTAATGGCGTGGACGGGCGGCCTTTACGCAAAGCGTCACGCAATTGCCATGGGGCACGAGACCCCTTTGGGGGCGGCAAAAGAGGATTTCGCTGCGCACGGACGGCAAATGACGGGCGAGTATCGGCGCGCAGGGCGGGCAAGACGCGCCCAAGAACAAAAGAGTTTTGACGACCGACGGGGGGTTGCTTCGCCGCCGGATGTTGGACGGCCGGCGCCAGACGAGGGCAAGCAGACGGCGCCGAAGCCAACACGGCATGCTGCGGCTTTACAGCGCTGGGCGGCGCGCGACGGCGAGGCGATGTCTTGGCAGCCAAGAAACAATTATGACGGCGCGCGGCGTTGTTCGTCATCTTTACTGCCTCCTTGCGCCGGCGAAATGCCGGCGAATCCAACCATGATGCGCGGCGATGCGAGCGGTTCGCGGCGCGCCGGCGGGAGGTTTGGCCGATTGCCGTGGCGGGGTGAATCAGGCCGAGGACCCGGGCCTCGACGATGGGGCAGCCGGCATCGTGCCGGCGCCGGCCAGACGAGCCGGCGATGAACGCGACATAACGACGCGTTCAGACCCGATGCACGGCGCGGGGCCGAGAAGGGCGACACCCAAGCACTTCCATCGGGAGATGATCGATGATCAAGAAATTCCTGACTGCCGCCGCGCTGGCCGGCATCGCCATGACCGGCCTCGCCGCCGCCCCCGCCTCGGCCCAGAGCCGCGGCTATGACGGTTACGGCTATGGCCAGGGTTACAACCAGGGCTATCAATATCGCGACCATGACCGCCGCGAGCGCGAGCGCCAATGGCGCCGCCACCACCGCCATCACGATATGCGCGGCTGGGGCTACGATAATGACCGCCGCGACGGATATCGCGACGACCGCCGCGGACGCGACCAGCGCGATGAGTATCGCGATGGTGGTTATTATCGCCGCTGAGGCGGGCGGTTATGGCTGAGTGAATGACGTGGAATGGGGCCGTGCGGGAGCGCGGCCCTGTTTCGCCATTTCAGCGATGTGATGCAGCGTCGCGGGATTGTCGCAAGTGTCAACGAAATGCGGTGCATTTCCTCGTGGCAGAGCGCGTCAGCACGCCGTGCCGGCTACGCCGCGTAACAGTTGAGGGGCGCCGGCGCCCGTCGTGACGGTCAACGTCGCGGGGAAGCTGGCGCTGTCCGCTTCCTCGCTCGATGTGCCTTTGCCCGTGCGACGCAAGGCGAGCTTGCGGCCGCCGCAGGTCACGCTGCCGCTGGCTTCGCTGAACTTGTCGAACTGCGTTACGGGCAGGTTGCACAGGCTCAGGCCCGCAGACGTGCGCACCATGAGCGTATGGTTGATCGCGAAGACATAGGTCTTGCGCCCGATATCGAAGCTGAAATTGCAGCCGGATTCGCCGATGCGGCCGGTGTCGGCATCGCTCAGCGGCAGCAGCGCGGCGGGGGCCGAAGCCGAGCTGGCCGGAACCGCGATGAACCCAAGCAACAGCGTGGCGATGGTGGCGATATGACGGGTCATGGTCCCTCCCACATGCGAAAAAACACAGCGAAGCGCCGGGCTTCTTTTGAGATCGAAATGCTATGGGTGACGGCATAGCCCAGGTGCCACCGCCTGACCACTGCGGCCCTTTGATTACGGTGACGTGGCGTAATTGAGTTAGCCATCCTCCTGCGTATGCGGAGTCGCCCTGGCAGGTGCTCCAGGCAGGAGGATGACCGATGAAGATATTTGCAGCATTGGATGTGAGCGACAAGACCA
>NZ_JARYTI010000004.1 GCF_029911635.1 Sphingomonas sp. AR_OL41 | reverse complement strand
GCGACCGCCTGCCCGGCGCGGACGAGCCGACGCGGGCGATGATCCTGACCGAGGCTTATCGCATGATGCGCGTGGAGGAGGACGGGCGGACGATCGAGCTGCCGGCGCACCAGGCGGTGATGCGCGCGATGATCCGCAATGCGGTGGCGGGCAGCCGCATCGCGCAGTGGCGCTTCACGCAGATCGTGCAGGAGGCGGAGCGGCAGACCAAGCAGGAGCAGGTGACGCTGTACAATGCGTTCGAGTGGCAGGGCGTGTTGCGCGAGCCGAAGCCGACGCGGGAGAGCGAGATCATCCTGGATCCGCGATCGAGCTTGTCGGTGGTGGTGCGGCCGGGTGGGACGGGGGGAGGGGCGGAGGATGAGTAGGGGTGGTTGGTGGTGGGGCGCGAAAGCGGAATCGCTTGCGCACGACGTGCATCGTTTTTACCCCTCGAATGAGGAGAGGTGATGTGAGCAGCTATCCCTTGCGACTGCCGGAGCATGTCATGGCCGAAGCCAGGCAACTGGCCGAGCAGGATGGCACGTCGCTCAACCAGTTCCTGTCATCGCTGATCGCGGAGCGGGTGGGCGAATTGCGGGCGACGGCCGACATCCAGGCACGGGCCGCGCGGGCCAATCCGGCGGCGAAGGTGATCCTCGCGCGGGTGCCTGATCGCACGCCCTTGGCCGGCGACGAGCTGCCCGGCGCTCATTGATAGCGTTGCATCGGGGCTTGCGGCTGCGCGCGGGGTGACCGCCTGCCCGCGCGCATCTCGCTGCCGATGTGGGCGATGAGTGCAGGTGTTTCAGTGGATTTGATAAACTGGCATGGTAATCCTCGTAATCCTGCAGCAGAACAGGAGGGGCGTGACGAGTTGGTTTATTGTCCCGGGCGGCGCAGGTGCTCGATCTCCCGAAGTTTGCTGATGCCATCGGCAATCGAGAATGCGCCCGCCAAAAAAGAAATGATCCTTGGCATAATTCCAATATCAGCCGTCAAACCGCCGATAGAGGCGACAATGCCGATAATAATTTGCAAGTAAACAATTCCGCCCGAGCGTCTTACATCCCTGTAATGAGATATAAACGACGCGGCGTAAATAATCGATAAAGTAATAGGGATTATCGACCATACGGGAAGGCTCCCTATTCTAAACTCCAATAAATAATCTATTTCTTTCTTGTAGTTTCTTGAGACGTATACCATTATTACGGGTGTGGCGTACCAGTAAAAATAGTAAAATATGCGACCCGCCCAGTCCGGACTTTCTTCGTTTTTATCTTGAGTCACATCGCCCCCTGCGTCAGATAAATAACACTGTCAAGTCTCGAAATTAGCAATAATATATTTTGATTAAATCCAATGATCCCGCGCAATCAACATTATTTGTGGACTGCATTTCTAGGTATACAGTGCTATTTTGCTAAATACAGTAAACTATTGCGATGGTGTCTTGTTTAACGTGACCTCTACAGGTCGCTCACCACACGCACGTCTTCCTCGGCCAGATAAGGAAAGTCGGCGACGATTTCGGCGGTGCTCGCGCCACCGGCGAGCATCTCCAATATGTCGCTTACCCGCACCCGCGTGCCGGCAACGACAGGTCTGCCACCGCATATCGCCGGATCGACGGCAATTCTGGGAAAGCCGGATAACTTCATGCGGGTATGATGTCCCGACCACGCGCAGCGGTCAACCTGCGCGACCGTGCGCCGCGTTTAGCGCGACGGGAGTAAGGGGGGGGTTATTGCACGTGGCACCGTAATTTCCACCGTAATTTCAGCGTGACGTCGGTTTCCGCCGACAGGCCAAGCGATCTAAAAAAATCAGCTGCCTCTTCCTGATATTCTTTCCAGTCGCCTGCCATATTGCCCCTATCCGAGAAATCGGTGCCTCAAGCTTGATTTGGACAGCCGTTGCGTCCAGCCTTTGCCGTGCATGATTATTGAGGGGCGCTATTTGGACGAGATATTGCGAAAGCTCTATAGCGAGCTTTCGCAAAGCACGGATACGTTTCACGCTAGCAAAGGCAAAGGGCAGGACCTTCTCGCGTCAAAAGTAATTTTGAAGGATCCTCGCGCGAGGATTAGCGCGACGGCAACTCGTGGTCGGCTGATTTCCGCCCTTGCTGAGTTCTGCTGGTACATGAGCGGCAGCGCCGATCTGGATTTTATCAGATTTTACATACAGGATTATCCACCCGAAAATGCGACTGGCTCGATTGAAGATGCGTATGGGCCACGACTCCTAGGCACCGGCGAGTTTGGTCGCTCAATTAATCAAGTTAATCAGGTGATTGAACGACTGCGGGAAAAACCTGACACGCGACGGGCAGTAATTTCGTTGCTTGAGCCGAGCGACCTCACAGCGCTACGGACGGAGGCGCCTTGCACCGTCGCCTTGCAGTTCATACATCGCCGTAACCGCCTTCACTTAATCGCTATGATGCGATCTAATGATGCATACCTGGGTTTTCCTCACGACGTCTTTTGTTTTACAATGATACAAGAATTTGTAGCGAGAGCGCTTGGCATTAAAGTGGGCGAGTATCACCATTTTGCCACTAGTCTTCATTTATATGAAGCCGATGTGGGCAGAGTATCTCGATATCTCGATGAAGGGTTCCAAAACCCAACCTTTGCAATGCCAAGAATGCCGAATGGCTGTCAGCGAGAGAATCTCGAAGCCTTCCTAGATGTTGAACAGTGTATTAGAAGAGGAATGATCAGCGAGGCGGATAAAATATCTCTTCCAGTTTATTGGAAGGATTTGGCCCTAGTTCTATTGCGTCACGCTGATAATAAGATGAAGAGAGGTACAATTGTGAGAGGCGGCAATTTCTCTCATATATCGAATCCATTTTACAAGAATTTTTTTGTAAAAAGCCCGACTGCACTCTCTCCGGATGGAGAGGGAAGTTTAACACAAGAAGAGTTCGATCTGGGTGGATAAGATGATAAACAGAATTAAGGACCGAGATAAATTTGATAGATTTGTCGCGCTCATTGAAGAAATTCCATCTGAGATTCCGGCGCGCCTCGGATTCAACAGCGAAAATAGAAAGCGGGTATTCGCCGCTCAGCTAGTGGATAGCGTTAGGCGTATCGAATATCTGAACGTGCATTCCGCCAACTCCAGATCATCCAACTTGCACACGCCATATTCTGGTAGCTTCGAACCATTTGGTGGAGCGTCGGTCATGCTTCGCGCTGGGCACGAAGACGATGCGTATTGGCTTATTTATTTAGCAACCCATTTTGGAAAACATAAGGTAGATGGCTGGAATCTAACAGAAGATTTCTATGGACGATTCAATCAAGGCGGTGTTTGGGATTGGGCGGCCGCCTCCCAAAACCCGACCGCGATAGCGCAGTGGCTAGGTTCGATCTATCCCGCATTGACAAGGACTGGACGATCCCGGCGATTTGGAAACCATCGAAAATTTGAAACGCTAAAGCCCGGGCCGAAAGGTACGGGAGCCGCGGTTGCCTCCTACATTAATTGGGTCAATGAGTACGGTTCACATCGAGCGTTGATTGGTGAAGCGCAGAAACAGGTAGGCCAAAATCCTGAGGAGGTATTTTCCTTTCTATATAAAGACCTCCGCAAAGTCTCGAAGCTCGGGCGTCTCGGAAAATTCGATTTTCTCTGCAACTTGAGCAATCTACTAATTGCTCCAATTTTCCCAGATAAGGCATACATCGCAGGCTCCACTGGGCCGCTGGCCGGAGCGAAGATGCTGTTCGGTGTTCTCTCTGTTAAGGCTTTGGAGGATGCATGCGCACAACTAAGTCATCATTTCAACGTCAGCCCGCAGGCCATCGAAGATACGCTCTGCAATTGGCAAAAGAGTCCCAGTAAATATATCTACTTCAGAGGATGATCTAACCAAACGAAGCGACGCTTTAAGTGCTGCATCTGGTTGTATCCTATAACTCTCTCTCGCTGTAACCGGCCGACTATTAGGCCCGGGCAGACGCCAACTTTTTTTGCAAAATTGATAATCGAGTTTTTTGTTTTGCTAAGTGAGAAGAGCTCGTCATGAAACTCGGGGGGTATGATGGTGTTGGCCGCATACTCGTTGGCTTCTGACTCGGTTTGATTGCCGGCGGTTTCCGAGTTCTCTAAGATCGGCATTCTCTCGTAGTGAAGCAGGAGATGCGCGATCTCGTGGAACAGCGAGAACCAAAACTGATCGTCGGAAAGGAAACGAAAGCTCAACTGAACGTGGGGAGTGCCGTCTGATAGGACGCGGACCGCGCCACTCGCGGTGCAGCCTTTCGGTGCCCGAACTATTGCGAATTTCACGCCTGCTGCCGCAAACAAGCTCTTAGCTTTTGGTAGGAATAAGGCCGGGCTTTTGTACCAGGTCAAGCGCTTGAAATGCTCGATCTGAGTCTCAAGTACCGCCGCTGACCATGACGCTACGACGTCGCCTTGCGTTTCAATTTCCCCTTGCCGGAGCCACGCGGTGGTCGCGACCTCGCAGGAATTGTGCGCTGTCGAGCGTCGGTATGCCGCTTCCTGAAATGCGTTTTCATAGCGCCCTTGCCACTGCGCAAGCGTCGACACATCGAAGAACGAAAGGCATTCCGCTATTTTGTCATCGGTCGATCCTGCGCGGCCGATCCAACCAAAATTCTGCATATCGTTGACAGGCAGCTTGCCAATCAATTCTGCGAGCGAGCCAATTTGGAAACTGTCACGTGGTGTTACACTTGCGCGATAATCGTGCTCTCGCGCCATCCAGAATTTCTCGGAGGCACCTAGTGCGAACGCCAGATTGCGGGCCAAGTCTCTATCAATCGCATGAGCGCCATCGATAATTCGCTGAGCGACCGAGGTGCTGCGCCCAATTTGATGGGCAAATTGTTCGACTGTAAGTTCGCGTTCGTCCAGGATGGTGACGATGGTATGGCCAGGCGGTGAGGCCCAATCGGGCGCCTCCGCCATTCCGCTATCGTACATCGTTTATCCCCATCAGTTTTATTCGCCCGACAGTGGCCCAATCGTAGACGGCGCTGTCGTTCGCGGCCGCATAGTTGGGAGACATCACGATTGAAAGCACGTTCGAAACCGTCAGCGTGCAAAGATTCTCGTCTATCGATACCTGCCCCACCGGCAGCTCGAACACATTGTTCGCGGCCTGGATGTCGGCATGTCTGGCCTGTAACGACGCTGCGGCAGCATCACCCAAAATTTTCTTAGCAACAGAAGCCTGATAGCAAATCTCCTGCAAAATTTGGGAATTATAAGAAATCAGCAAGCAGGCCCCGCTTTCGATCGCTGCCACTTGTAAATTGATATTCGCAGATTGGTCAAGTTTAGAAGATTGATCTGAAATCCGTAAAAGCCCTGATCGCAATTGGTGCGATTGGGGCGATCGCTGTCAGCGATACGCCACTTCGGGCGCGTGCCGCGTTTGACCTAGGCACTCGCACCCGTCATTTCTTCGCAATGGACACATCCTCTCTCTCCCGCCGCGAAGCGCTGGCAGGGCTTGCCGCCGTCGCCGCCTCCACAGCACTACCCGCCCGCGCCGCCATTCCCACAACCACCCCCGCCGCTCTCCTAGACCGCCTCGCCTGGCGCCTGCTCGAACTCGATCCCGGCGAGGCAACCCGGCTCGGGCTCGACACCGGCCCGCATGCCGCCCTGCGCGGGAGGCTCGAAGACCGCTCCCCGGCAGGCGTCGCGGCGAAGCGGGCGTTTCTGGCGGGGGCGCTCGACGAGTTGGCGCGGCTGCCGGTCGCCGGGTTGCTCGACCCCGCCACGCGGACCAGCCTTGCCGTCGCCGAGAGCGCCTTTCGCACCGCGGCCGAGGGGATGGCGCTGCCTTATGGCGTGGCGACGATCGGCAGCTGGCGCAACACGCCTTATGGCGTGATCCAGAATGTCGGCGCGTGGCTCGACGTGCCGCAGCTGCTCGATGGCGACCAGCCGGTGAAGAACGCCGCCGATGCCGAAGCCTATCTCGCGCGGCTGGCGGCGATGGCGGGGCAGCTCGACGGCGAGACGCAGCGCATCGCCGCGGCGCGCGGGGCCGGGCTGGTGCCGCCGGCCTTCCTGCTCGACAAGACGATCAAGGGCATGACGGGCAGCATCATTTCGGCGGCGCTGATCGGCGGGCCGTTGCTCGGGCCGCTGGTGCGCAAGCTCGGCAGCATGACGGGCGACTGGGTGCCGCGCGCGTCGCAGATCGTCCGCGCGCGCGTTGCGCCGGCGATGATGCGGCAGCTCGACGAACTGAAGCTGCAGCGCGAGGTGGCGACAGAAGCGGCGGGACTGCTGACGCGGCCGCATGGCCCCGAATGGTATGCCTGGGGGCTGCGCGCGGGGACGACGACGACGCGCTCGCCGGCCGAGATCCATGCGCTGGGCCGCGCGCAGCTGATCGAGCTGCAGGCGCGGATGGACACCATCGTCAAGGGCTTTGGGCTCACCAAGGGCAGCGTCGCCGAGCGCGCGGCGGCGTTGCAGCAGCGGCCGGGGATCGGCTTTGCGAACGACCATGAGGGGCGGCGGCAGATTATCGCCTATATGCAGGGGCGGATCGATGCGATCCGGCCGCGCCTGCCCCAGGCGTTCCGCCGGCCGGTCACGGGCAAGCTGGAGATTCGCCGCATGCCGCTGGCGCAGGAGCCGGGCGCGCCGGCGGCCTATGGCGGGTCGGGCATGCTGGACGGCGTGCGCACAGGGCGGATCTGGGTCAATCTCGGCGACCCCGACATTCACAACCGGATGACAATCCCCGACCTGGTGTTTCACGAGGGCATTCCCGGGCATGTCTGGCAGGGCGAATATTCCGGGCAACTGCCGATGATCCGCGCGATCCTGGCGTTCAACGCCTATTCGGAAGGCTGGGCGCTGTATGCCGAGCAGCTCGCCGACGAGCTTGGGCTGTATGACGACGATCCCGCCGGGCGGCTCGGTTATCTGATGGGGCTGTCGTGGCGCGCGGTGCGGCTGGTGGTCGATACCGGCATCCACGCGCTGGGCTGGACGCGCGAACAGGCGCTGGCGGAGTTCGTTGCGGCGACGGGGCTGCCGATGAGCAATGCGGCGAGCGAGGTCGATCGTTATTGCGCGTGGCCGGGGCAGGCTTGTGGGTACAAGCTGGGGCACATTGAGATCAATGCGCAGCGTGAGCGGGCCAAGGCGGCGTTGGGGGCGCGGTTCGACCTGCGCGATTTCAACCAGGCGGTGGTCGAGGGGGGCAATGTGCCGCTCGATGTGCTGGCGGGGGAGGTTTCGCGGTACGTGGCGGGGGTGAGGGCGTAGCGGGCTGAAGAAGGAAGAAAGAAGGAGGATTTGTTCGCGCGGAGGCGCGGAGGGTTTTTTGGCGGGCGTCGTTGGCTTGATGCGCAGCGTGGCGGTCGTGGTGGTGACGCTTGGTTTGTCGGGGTGCCATCGGGCGGGCGAGGAGGCTTATCGGGCGAGCGTGGAATGCGCGGCGAACGAGCATGCTCTTCACGAATTCTACGACCAGATTTACGATGCCGCCATGATGCCGCCGGATGAGGCAAGTCGCACGGTGGCGTTCAACCGTGCGGCCTTGCGGCAGGGCGCGGCCAGCGGGCGATCGGGCGGGGCGGTCAAGAGCGATGTGTGGGGCCGGATCGCGGCGCTCCGGATGCGCTACGGCAAGAGCGGCCCTACCTTCGGCGCGGAGGACGCGTCCACATTGTCCCAGGCGTGCCAGAAGCGGTTCGGCGACCCGGCCGGTGCGTATGACTATCCCTTCGAGACGAACACGGCCGGCAAGCGGTTCTGACAGGAACAAGCGTTGTCGAATTTCGGTCGATCTCGTCGCGCTTGTTTTCGCTTCCCCGGCGAAGGCCGGGGCCCAGTTGGGGGACGTTGCGATGGGCGTTGCCGCTGATCATTTCAGCCTTCCCGACTGGGCCCCGGCCTTCGCCGGGGAAGGTGGGGTGTTACGCGGCTCGCGTGTTTCGCGGCGCGGATCTTGCGAGGCGTGCCCCGCGCGCGACGCGGCTGGCCGCCTCGTCGGCGACGCGGGCGTGGCGGCGGGTCAGTCCACCAGCCGCTTCGGCAAGATATCCTGAATCTCGACGATCCCGGCCACGACCCGGTCGAGCGTGGCCGAAAAGGCGCTGGACGGGTGGGTCGCGACCGGTGTGTCGCGATTCTCGATCAGATCGGCGCGCAAGCGCTTGAGCGCCGCCGCCGGGTCCGCCGTTTGCATGTGCTGTGAGGCGAACAGAAAGGAGACGAGCATTTCGAGTGCCGCGAGCCGCGCCTCGAGATCAGGGGTTTCCGTCATCGCGCATTTCCTTTCGCCAATTCGCGCACAACACGAAATCCGATCACCTCGGAGCGAAGCGTCTCGGTCGCGCGGCCGCGCGCCGATGCGCGTAGCATGCTGGGTGGATCGGACCAGCCGCCGCCGCGGATGACGCGCATCGAGCCATGGCCGTCGATCGCCGGCCGCCCGTCGGGTGGCAGGTGATCATGGCTCTCATGCCACAGATCGCCGGTCCATTCGCGGACATTGCCGTGCATGTCGTAGAGGCCGAAGGCATTGGGCGGGAAGCGACCGGGCGGGATCGGCCCGGATGGGGCGGGGCGACCGAAACAGGCGTGCGCCTCGCTGATCGAATCGCCCCAGCTGTAGCGGCCGGCGGCGCGCGCGCGGCAGGCATATTCCCATTCGGATTCGGACGGCAGCCGATAGGCCAGCGACGTCGCGGCCGACAAGGCGGCGACGTAAGCGCGGGCGTCGAGCCACGACACGCAATTCGCGGCGCAATCGAGCGCGCCGTGTTGCAGCGGCGCGCTGGCCGGTGGCGGCTTGCTCTTGAACCAGCCCCGGGCGGGCGGCCGCGCATTGGTCGCTTCGGGCCGCGCGCCGTGGCGCGAGAATTCCGCGCCGGTAACGGGATAGGTCCCGATGGCGAGGGGATAAGCGATATGTACGCCCTTTTGCGGCAGTTCGGTGCTGGTGCGATCGGGGTCGCCCGGCGCGCCGCCCATCACGAACTGGCCGCGCGGCAGCACCCGCATCACGGGCGTGCCGACGGCGTCGCGGAACAGCGTCCCGGCTGGCGTCGCCTCGTTGATGAAGGCGCCGTCGACGATCGGCTCGCCCGATGCGAGCTGCCCGATCGTGTCGCGGAACGGGTTCGCCGCCGCGCCGGGCGCGGGCACATCCTGTTGCGGTATCCTGCGGTCGGCCAGCCAGGTGAGCAATTTGCGCCATTGCAGATGCGCCGGCGCGCCGTCCCAGCCGGACAGATCGAGCGTTTGGGTGAGGAAAAACGCCATGGGCGGTTCGCAGGGCTCGATCTTGACCGGCACGAGCTTGCGCTCGCGCTGGCCATAATGCGCCTCGGTACGCACCCAGTCCGAACCGACCGACAAGGGCGACCACAGGACGAGCACGCTGGACGCGACCGAAATCTGGCCTTCGATCACCGAATCCCACGCCTCGCGCGGGGTGATCTGTTCATCCCACCAGACCGAAAAACCTTCCTTTGCCAGCGCGCCGGCGAACAGTGCGGCCGCTGCCCGATTTTCGCGCTTGTAACTGATAAATACATCAGCCATGTTTGCTCCATCGGTTGATCGTCATTTTTATGATATCATTGGTATCATCATTAGCATAGGACAGTTTCGCACTTCGGGGGAGGGATGAATGTCGCCGCTTAGCCACGCCGATGTGAGAAAATGCGAACATCCTCGTCTACCGCTTCGCTTCTTTGTTGCCATATTGTGCGCGGTATTGCTGCTTCCGTTTCTGGTTTTCCTTACGGTATTTGGCACCGTTACCTTATTATTTTTCTGGTTTATGTTTCTGCTGTGGCTGGGCACGGAAGTGTTCTATGCTCGGATGATCGACAACTCGGTGCTGGTATCGACGCTCAACTATCCGCGCATCCACGAGCTGGCCGAAGAGACGCGACAGGCCCTGTCGTTGCGGCGGCAGATTTCGATCTTCGTCTATGAGCATGGATTCTTCAATGCGGGGCTTGTCCGGCTGTTCAGGCGCCGGGCGATATTTCTCAATTCCGAAGTGCTCGAGACCGGCGTCAGCGACAATGAGGTGCGCTGGATCGTCGGCCGGTTCGTCGGCTATCTGCGCGTCCAGCAGGACACGGGCATCATCGGGCTGATGGTGCACATTGCCGAACGCTCGGGCATCTTCACGCTGCTCATTTTCCCCTATAGCCGCGCGATGGTCTATACCGGCGACCGGCTCGGGCTGGCCGCGATTGCCGGCGATATTGGATCGGCGGTTTCAGCGATGCAGAAGCTCCTTGTCGGGCGGAAACTGGGCTATTCGGTCAACCCGGCGGGGTTGGTGGAGCAGCGGCGAGAGACCAAGGGGTCGCTGTTTGCCTTTCTGGCCCGCGTCGGCAGCCCCTTTCCCTCGACGCTGGCGCGCTATGTCGATCTCATCAGCTTTGCGCGGCGGCAATTTCCCGAGCCCTATCGCCTTTTCGAAGCGGCGACGCCCGGCCTGCCGGCCGAACTCGACGATCTCAGCGGCGAGCGCACATCGGGCCGGTCGATCGCCAAGGGCATCGGTTTCTATCTCGCGATCGGCGTGGCGTTTTTCATCACCGTGTTGGCCTGGATGGGGCTGGTGGTCGGTATGGGAGCGATGGCGCCGAAGCCGAGCTATGACGATGTGGTCGATGTGCCCGCAATGGTGCCCGATCCCGCCGACCAGATGACCAATGCCGACGAGCCGGTCGCTGACCCTTATTCCGACGCGCCGGCCAGCAACATGTCTTCCGCCATTCCCGCCGGGGGCGATGGCCATCTGATTGCCAACCCCGATTTCGCGGCGGGGCCGAGCGCGGCCGATATCGCCAGCGCCTATCCCGCGATGGCGCGCGCCAATGGTGTCACCGGAACCGGTACGATCCGCTGCCATGTGCAAGCCGACGGCAGCGTCTACGCCTGCGAGGCACTTCAGGAGGCACCCGTGGGCTCAGGTTTCGCCAGTGCCGCGTTGCAAACGGCCGGGCAAATCAGGCTGACCGCGACCGACCGCGACGGTGTCGCGGTCGGTGGGGGAATCGTCGGCATCACGGTGACCTTCGGCGGATGACGATCGGCCGCGTTGCCGCCTGCGACGATCGGCGAATGTCGGCCGGTGGCGCCAGCACAAGGGGTGACGCGCCGCGCCACATTCCGTAAGGGCATCTCAAACGAGAGGTTCCCTTGATGTCCGACGAATCCAACGCCCAGCTCGATCGCGAAGCCCTGCTGTTTCACTCCGAAGGCCGCCCGGGCAAGATCGAGATCGTCGCCTCCAAGCCGATGGCGACGCAGCGCGACCTCGCGCTGGCCTATTCGCCGGGCGTCGCGGCGCCGGTGCAGGCGATCGCCGACGACCCCGCCACGGCGTACGACTATACCGCCAAGGGCAATCTCGTCGCGGTGATCTCCAACGGCACCGCGATCCTCGGCATGGGCAATCTCGGCGCGCTTGCCGCCAAACCGGTGATGGAAGGCAAGGCGGTGCTGTTCAAGCGCTTCGCCGATGTCGACGCGATCGACATCGAGCT
Source organism: Sphingomonas sp. AR_OL41 (assembly GCF_029911635.1). Taxonomy (GTDB): domain Bacteria; phylum Pseudomonadota; class Alphaproteobacteria; order Sphingomonadales; family Sphingomonadaceae; genus Sphingomonas. Next base: position 210,542 of record NZ_JARYTI010000004.1, on the reverse strand, counting down.
GAAGACCGAGGATGTCGACCGCTTCATCGATGCGGTCGAGCTGATGGAGCCGAGTTTCGGCGGCATCAACCTCGAGGACATCAAGGCGCCGGAATGCTTCATCATCGAGCAGACGCTGCGCGAGCGCATGAACATCCCGGTCTTTCATGACGACCAGCATGGCACCGCGATCATTACCGCCGCCGGACTCATTAATGCCTGCCTGCTTACCGGTCGCCAGCTGGGCGAGATCAAGGTCACGGTCAATGGTGCGGGCGCGGCGGCGATCGCCTGCACCGAGCTGATGAAGGCGATGGGCGTGCGCCACGAGAATGTCATCATGTGCGACCGCCAGGGCGTGATCTATCAGGGCCGCGAAGAGGGCATGGACCAGTGGAAGTCGGCGCATGCCGCGAAGACCGACAAGCGCACGTTGGAAGAGGCGCTCGACGGCGCGGACGTGTTCCTCGGCCTCTCGGCGGCGGGTGCGCTCAAGCCCGAGATGGTGATGAAGATGGCCAAGGCGCCGATCATCTTCGCGATGGCCAACCCGACCCCGGAAATCCTGCCCGAGCTGGCCAAGGCGGCGCGGCCCGATGCGATCATCGCGACGGGGCGGTCGGATTATCCCAACCAGGTCAACAATGTTCTCGGATTCCCCTTTATTTTCCGCGGTGCGCTCGACGTTCGTGCAACCGGGATCAACGATGCGATGAAGATTGCCGCCGCCAACGCCATTGCCGAGCTGGCGCGCGAGCAGGTGCCGGAGGAGGTCGCGCTGGCTTATGGCGTGCGCTACACCTTCGGGCCGGAGTACATCATCCCGGCGCCGTTCGACCCGCGGCTGATGGAGCTGATCCCCGCCGCCGTCGCCAAGGCGGCGATGGATTCGGGCGTGGCGACCAAACCGATCCTCGACATGGCGGCCTATCGTCACGAGTTGCGCGCGCGCCTCAATCCGACGACCTCGGTGCTGAGCCTCGCTTATGACGGCGCGCGGGCGCATCCCAAGCGCGTGTTGTTTGCCGAGGGCGAGGAAGAGGTGGTGCTGCGCGCGGCGATCGCCTTCCGCGACGGCGGTTACGGCACGCCGGTGCTGGTCGGGCGCGACGACGTGCCCGATCGGCTGCGCGCGCTGGGCGTGACCGACCCCGAAAGCTATGAGTTGCACAACAGCCGCACCTCGACGCTGGTGCCGAAGATGGTCGACTTCCTCTACGAGCGGCTGCAGCGGCGTGGCTTCCTGCGGCGCGACTGCGAGCGGATGATCAACCAGGACCGCAACATCTTCGGCGCGGTGCTGCTCCAGCTCGGTGAGGCGGATGCGATGATCACCGGCATCACGCGGACCTATGCCCATACCATGCGCGAGGTGCGCAAGGTGATCGACCCGCTGGCCGGGCGCACGGCGTTCGGCATCCATTTGATGGTCGGCAAGGCGCATACGGTGTTCATGGCCGACACGACGATCAACGAGCGGCCGAGCGCCGAGGAACTGGCCGACATCGCCGAGGGCACCGCGGCGGTGGCGCGGCGCATGGGGCATGAGCCGCGCGTCGCGTTCCTGAGCTATTCGACCTTCGGCAACCCGGAGGGCAAATGGCTGGAGAATCTGCGCGAGGCGGTGTGCGTGCTCGACCGGCGCAAGGTGAGCTTCGAATATGAGGGCGAGATGGCGCCCGACGTCGCGCTCAACCCCAGGCAGCTCGCCAACTATCCGTTCGCGCGGCTGTCCGGGCCGGCCAATGTGCTGATCATGCCGGGGCTGCAGAGCGCCAACATCTCGGCCAAGCTGCTGCGCGAGCTTGGCGGCGACGCGGTGATCGGCCCGATGCTGGTCGGCATGGAAAAGCCGGTGCAGATCGCGCCGATGACCTCGACCGCGGGCGAACTCGTGACGCTGGCGGTGCTGGCGGCAGGCGGGATCGCGCGGTAGCGCCAGCCCCTCCCCGGAACGGGGAGGGGGACCGCGAAGCGGTGGAGGGGTGTGCCGCAGGCGCTCCGGACGTCTGCGCTCGGTCTGCCTCCGATCAGGAAGAAGATTTGTTCGCGCGGAGACGCGGAGGCGCGGAGGGTGTTGCGCGCCGGGGGGCGTGGCGCCAACCCATCGCGCCGTGCGCGTTGCCCGGTGGAGGGTTTTGCTACGCGGTACATTGGCGGCGCTCGCAACAACTCCGCGTCTCCGCGCCTCCGCGTGAAACAAGTAGTGAGACCCTGACCCGCGACGCGGCGTCGCGTTTTCGATCGGTCAGCTTGCATACAGCATCGGCGTGCCAATATTGCCTTCATGCTCGACTATCTCAGCGCACATGCGACGTTGATCCTGCTGGTGGCGATTGCCGTTCTGGTGGTGGCGATGCTGCAGCGCGTGCCGATCGTCGGGCGCTTCGTGTCGTTCGCAATCATGGTGGCGTCGCTCGGGTTCGTCGTGCTGCTGGTCGGTCAGCGCGCGCGTTTCGACCCCGCCTTTGCGCGGATCGCACAGACCTTTCACATCGGCGAGCGCGAGCAGGAAGCGGTCGGCAAGGAACTACGCGTGCCGATGGCGAGCGACGGGCATTTCTGGGTGCGCGTCAGGATCGGCAAGATCGAGCGGCGCATGCTGGTCGACAGCGGCGCGACGGTCACCGCCATCTCGAGCGACACCGCCGAACAGGCCGGGCTGTTCCCCGACGACGCGCCGTTCCCGATGGTCGTGCGCACCGCCAATGGCGCGGTCAACGCGCAGACCGCGACGGTGCCCGAGGTGCGGATCGGCAATGTGGTCGCGCGCGATTTGCCCGTGGTGGTGTCGCCGGCGTTCGGCGACATGGACGTGATCGGGATGAACTTCCTGTCGCGGCTGAAATCGTGGCGCGTCGAGGGGCAGACGATGGTGCTGGTGCCGCATCATCCGGTGGGGGTTGCGGCGGACGCGGACGCGACGACTTAGGATTCCGAAGCAGCTAACTTTAGCCCCTCCTTCAGGAGTTGCGGGTCGGTCATGCCCCCGGCATGACCTGAACGGCGCGGGGCGCCGTTCACCCGCAGCTGGGTTGGGGTGGGGCCTCTCAACGAGCGTCGGAGCCTGTGGAAACGCCCCACTCCCAGCCCCTCCCCTGAAGGGGAGGGGAGCAAGGTCAGGCGTCGATCGAGGTGCCGAGCGACGCGTTGACCAACCCGCCGTCGCAGACGATCGTGTCGCCGACGACATAGTCACCCGCGCGGCTGGCGAGGAAGATCGCGGTGCCGGCCATGTCCTCGGCGTCGCCGATGCGGCGCGACGGGATGCTTTTCGCCACTTCATCGCCATGGTCGCGCGCGGCGCGGTTCATGTCCGAGGCGAAGGCGCCCGGCGCGATCGAGGTGACGTTGATCGAATCCTTGATCAGCCGTGCAGCCATACGCTTGGTCAGGTAGATCAGCGCCGATTTCGAGGCGTGGTAGCTATAGGTCTCCCACGGGTTGAGGCGCAGGCCGTCGATCGAGGTGATGTTGATCACCTTGGCCGGGCGCTGGTGGCTGGCGGCGGCCTTGAGCGCGCCGTGCAGCTTCTGCGTCAGGAAGAAGGGCGACTTGACGTTGAGGTCCATGACCTTGTCCCAGCCGATTTCGGAAAATTCCTCGAACGGCACGCCCCAGGCGGCGCCGGCATTGTTGACGAGGATGTCGAGCTTCGATTCGTGCTGGGCGAATTGCTCGGCCAGCGCGGTGCAGCCGGCGACACTGGAAACGTCCTGCGGCAGCGCGATGCAATTGGGGCCGAGCTCGGCGGCGGTCTCTTCGCACGCGACGGCCTTGCGCGACGAGATATAGACCTTGGCGCCCTGCGCGATGAAACCGGCGGCGATCATCTTGCCGATGCCGCGGCTCCCGCCGGTGACGAGGGCGACGCGACCGTCGAGGCGGAACAGGTTGGTGGTGTCCATGTCAGTGCTTCCTTCTAAGCACCGTCATCCCGGCGAAAACCGGGATCTCATGCCACGAGCGGGACCGGGGTCGCGCCGCCGCAGGAGATGCCAGCTTTCGCTGGCATGACGGCTGGTGGTTAGCCGCCCCTTTTGATCGTTTCGCGGGCGATGATGATCTGCTGGATCTGGCTGGTGCCTTCGTAGATGCGGAACAGGCGGACGTCGCGGTACAGGCGCTCGATGCCGTAATCGGCGATGTAGCCGGCGCCGCCATAGATTTGCACCGCGCGATCGGCGACGCGGCCGACCATTTCGCTGGCATAATATTTCGCCGCCGCCGATTCCATCACCACGTCCTTGCCGGCATCCTTGGCGTGCGCGGTTTCGAGCACGAGCGCGCGGGCGGCGAGCGCCTCGGTCTTGCTGTCGGCGATCATGCCCTGGATCAGCTGGTGCTCGGCGATCGGCTTGCCGAACTGGCTGCGCGTCGTGGCATAGCCGACGCAATCGGCGATCAGCCGCTCGGCGACGCCGACGCATACCGAGGCGATGTGCAGCCGGCCGCGATCGAGCACGCGCATCGCGATCTTGAAGCCTTCCCCTTCCGCACCCAGCCGGTTGGCGGCAGGAACCGCGACGTCGTCGAAATTGACGTCGGCGACCTTGGCGCCCTTCTGCCCCATCTTCTTTTCGGGCTCGCCGATCGACAGGCCGGGTAGGTCGCGTGGCACGAGGAAGGCCGAGACGCCGCGCGCCCCGACTTCCGGACCGGTGCGCGCCATGACGGTAAACAGGTCGGCCTTGTCGGCATTGGTGATGTAACGCTTGGTGCCGGTGAGCCGATAGACGTCGCCGTCCTTGACCGCGCGGGTCTTCACGCTGCCCGAATCGCTGCCGGCATCGGGCTCGGTCAGGGCGAAGCTGGTGACGACCTCGCCGCTGGCGATGCGCGGCAGCCATTGCGCCTTCTGTTCGGGGGTGCCGGCCATCACCAGCCCCTGGCTGCCGATGCCGACATTGGTGCCGAAGGTCGAGCGGAAGGCGGGGGTGGTGCGGCCCATCTCGATGCCGATCCGCGCCTCCTCGTACATGGTGAGGCCGAGGCCGCCATATTCCTCGGCGATCGACAGGCCGAACAGCCCCATGTCGCGCATCTCGGCGACGATCTCGGCGGGAATCGCATCGTCGGCCTCGACCTGCGCCTCGAGCGGGCGGAGCCGCTCGGCGACGAAGCGACGCACGGTGTCGATCAGTGCATCGAAGGTTTCTGGGTCGAGTGCCATGGCGTCCGCTCGCTTTTCCTGCACGGGGTTTATCGTTGCAGCGACGGTTAGTCAGTGGCGCCGCGTCGGGCAAGCGCCTGCAAACCTAAAATTCGAAAGACGCGCGATTGACGGGGCCGGGCCCCATACTATGGTCGTCAAAACGAAATTGGAGAGAGTGATGCGTTTTGCGGGCAAGCGTGCCGTGGTGACCGGCGGCGCCTCGGGAATCGGCCGGGCAACGGTACAGCGGCTGGTCGATGAGGGCGCCGAGGTATGGATCGGCGACATCGACGCCGCTGGCGGCCAGGCGATCGCCGAGACCTCGAACGGACGGGTGCATTTCCGGCGCACCGATGTGTGCGAGGCGGGCGACATCGCCGCGCTGATCGAGGCGGCCGATGCCGCCGGCGGGCTCGATATCCTGTTCAACAATGCCGGGGCGGGCGGGTCGCGCGAGCGGATCGATGCGATCTCGCCCGAGGATTGGGATCGCACCCAGGCGCTGCTGCTGCGCTCGGTCGCGCTCGGCATCCGCTACGCCGCGCCGCTGATGGCGAAGCGCGGCGGCGGCGCGATCGTCAACACATCGAGCGTCTCGGCGCTGGGCAGCGGCTATGCGCCGACCGCCTATTCGGTCGCCAAGGCCGGCGTGCTGCACCTGACCAAGGTTGCGGCGGCCGACCTCGCCAAACATCGCATCCGCGTCAACGCGGTGGTCCCCGGCTTCATCACGACGGGCATCTTCACCGCGTCGTTCGATCTCGATGCCGAGAAGCAGGCGATGGCGGACGCCGCCATCGCCGGCGTCGCGGCGAACGCTCAGCCCGTGCAGCGCGCCGGACGGCCCGAGGATATCGCGGCGGCGGTGGCGTTCCTCGCCAGCGAGGATGCCGGGTTCATCACGGGCACGCATATCCTCGTCGATGGCGGCATGCTGATCGGTACGCGCGCTAGCTGGGACGACACGCAGCCGAGCTTGTTCGCGATGCTCGACGGCATCGCCGGATGAGCGTGGCGCCGCTCGCCGTGCCGCCGGCGCGCCAGTTGGGCGCGCGCAGCCGCTGGTCGTTCGGGGTCGGGTCGATCGCCTATGGCATCAAGGACAGCGGCTTCGCGACCTTCCTGCTGCTGTTCTACAATCAGGTGATCGGGCTGCCTTCGGCGGCGGTCGGGCTGGCGGTCGGCGCGGCGCTGATCGTCGAGGCGTTCGTCGATCCGCTGGTCGGTTATCTGTCGGATCATACGCGCGGGAAATGGGGACGGCGTCATCCGTGGATGTACGCCTCCGCCATTCCGGTCGCGCTCGGTTGGTGGCTGCTGTGGAACCCGCCGCATTGGGAACAGGGGCGGTTGCTGCTCTATGTCTTCGCTACCGCGCTGATGGTGCGGATTGCGCTGTCGACCTTCGAGATTCCGTCATCGGCGCTCGGGCCTGAGCTGACCTCCGACTATGACGAGCGGACGCGGTTGTTCTCGTACCGCTATCTGTTCGGCTGGGGCGGCGGGCTGGTGATGCTGTTCCTCGCCTATACGGTGTTCCTGCGGCCGGATGCGGCGCATCCCAACGGGCTGACCAATGGCGACGGTTATCGCGCCATGGCGGGGTTGGCGGCGGTGCTGATGGCGGTGTCGATCGTCACGTCGTCGATCGGGTTGCACCATGAGATCGGGCGATTGCCGCCCGCGCCGCCACGCGGCGGCAGTCTGCGCGACCATTTCGGCATGTTCGGCCGGACGATCGCCAACAAGGGCTTCCTCATCCTGATGGCGGCGGGGCTGTGCGCCTATACCGCGCAGGGCATTTCCTTCGCGCTGTCGAACTATAATTACCAGTTCGTTTGGCAGCTCGCCGGGGGTGACTATGTGTTGCTGCCGCTCGCCTTGATGGTCGGCGCGGGAATCGCCTTCTTCATCGCGCCGGCGCTGACGCGTGGCGGCAACAAGGCGCGCGCCGGGGCATGGCTGTCGGCGGTCAATGTCGTGCTGCTGATCTCGCCCTATGTCCTGCGCCTGCTCGGCTGGTTCCCCGAGCCGCGTATGCCGATGACGCTACCGATCCTGCTGACGATCTGGTCGCTCCAGACCGCGGTCGGCGTCGCCGCGTTCATTCTCGGGGCTGCGATGCTCGCCGATGTCGTCGAGGAATCGGAGATGCGCACCGGGCGGCGTTCCGAGGGTGTGTTCTATGCCGGTGGGTTCTTCGTCCAGAAGCTGTGTGGCGGGCTCGGCATCCTGTTCGCCGGTCAGATTCTCAGCCTTGCTTCCTTCCCGCAATCGGCGGCGCCGGGGACGGTGTCGGTCGGCACGATCGACCGCATGACGATCTGCTTCATCGTCACGATGCTGATCTTCTATGGTGGCGCGGCGCTGTTCTACGCCTTCTTCCCGTTCGGCCGGGCAGAGCATGAGGCGCGGCTGGCACATGCTGCGACGCGGATCGATGAGGCGATGGAAGGGGCGATTCCCTAGTTCTTGCTGCGGCGCAGCAGACAACGACCGGCGGGTTTCGTCGGTTGGTCGGTGTGTAAACACGGTTCGTCCCGAAAGGTTCCCGACGAACGGTTGGCGGGGTTTGCAGGCGGCGCACCCGTCTATAACCACCATATCAGCAATCGTTCGGGGGCCTTGGGGGTCACATGAATTTCAAGTCTGTCACAGCGCGATTCGCGCTGCTGGTTTCCTGCGCCCTGATGACGGCAACCCCTGCGATGGCGCAGTTCTGGCAGTGTGCGCCTTATGCGCGGCAGATTTCGGGTATCGAGATTCACGGCAATGCCAACACCTGGTGGAGCCAGGCCGCCGGCCATTATGGCCGTGGCCACACGCCGCGCGTCGGCGCCGTCCTCGCCTTTGCCGCCAGCGGTCGCATGCCGCTCGGCCATGTCGCGATGGTCAGCGAAGTGGTGAGCGATCGCGAAGTGCTGTTGACGCATGCCAACTGGTCGCGCCGCGGTGGCGTCGAAACCAATGTCCGCGCGGTCGATGTGTCGGAAGCCGGCGACTGGAGCCGCGTCAAGGTGTGGTACGGCCCGGTCGGCGGCCTCGGCACCAGCGCCTATGCCGCCAACGGCTTCATCTATGCCGATCGCAACAATGACGATCAGGCGCCGCTCGCCCCGATGACGCTGGCCAGCGCCGACACCTCGAACGGCGACAGCGCCGCTTTCTGATTACCGCTTGCCCGTGCTCCTGCGAACGCAGGATCACAGAGCCGCAAGCTCAGCGCCCGTAATCCTGGGCTCCTGCTTTCGCAGGAGCACGAAAGTGCCTCAGGCCGCGCCCGGTTTGAAGGTCAGCGCGACGCCGTTCATGCAATAACGCAGCCCGGTCGGCTGCGGGCCATCGTCGAAGACATGGCCGAGATGCCCACCACAGCGCGAGCAATGCACCTCGGTCCGCGTGAAGCCGAGCGAGCCGTCCTTGCGCGTGGCGACCGCACCCTTCAGCGGCGCGTAGAAGCTCGGCCAGCCGGTGCCGCTCTCGAACTTGGTGCGCGACGAGAAATTCGGCAGCGCGCAGCCGGCGCAGGCAAAGGTGCCCGCGCGATGCTCATTGAGCAGCGGACTCGACCCGGGTCGCTCGGTGTCCTCGTGGCGCAGCACCTCATAGGCGGCGGGCGACAGCTTCTTCTTCCACTGCGCGTCGGTCAGCGTCACCGCGAAATGTTCGGGCGCGCGGGCGCTGGCATCGCGGCAGCCGAACAACGCGAAGGCGACGGTGCCGGTGGCGGCGAAGGTCAGGAAGCTGCGGCGGTCGGGGGTCATCAATCGGTCCTTTTGAGCCTGTTCGGCATATAGGTACGATCGGTTACAGCGCGAGGATGCGATCTCCGGTGAAAAGCTCCGGGAACCGTGTCGGGTCTCGCGAATTCATGCCGAATGTTTCAACAGCTTGAACCACCCATTCCGGTCCATGTGCTCGACAAGGGCGCCGGCTTCGCCTTCGCGGTGATCGACTATGGTCAGGAGCACAACCTGATCTGGGTCACGGCGATCAACGACACAGGCGAGATCTGGTGCGCGCCCAATCCGCGCGTGCGGTTGCAGACCAACTGGACGATGGGGCGCAAGAAACCCGCCGCGGTGACGGCGCGCGAGCAGAGCGATTGCTCTGGTGCCGGCGAACCGCTCAAGGTCGAGACGATCGAGAAGCCCAACTGAGCCCTCTCCCGCACGCGGGAGAGGGCCAAGCCGTCAATATTTGAAGCGGAAAGTGCCGCCAAAGGTGCGCGGCGCGCCGAGAAAGGCGTCGAGCACGCCGGTGGCGTTGGTCGGCACATTCTGGAAGCCGGAGTCGAACGCGACCTGCTTGTAATGCGTGTCGAGCAGGTTCTCGGTCCACGCCTCGATGCTCCAGCGATCGTTGCTCGGTCCGAAGCCGATGCGGGCATTGGCCAGCACATAACCCTTCTGGTTCTTGCCGGGATCGAGATCCGACCCCGTGTTATAGGCCGAGGAATATTTCCCGCCGAGGTTGAACCGCGCCTTGTAGTCCTGCCCGATAGGCTGGGTGTAGGTGCCCGACAGCGACGCCGAGACGAGCGGGGCGAGCGACATGCGGGCATGAGGGCCGCCCTGGAACTCGGTCCGCGCGACCAGCGTCGCAAGCTGCGCCGCCGTCAGATCGTAGCGCGTGTCGGCGATCGTGACGCCGCCCTGTAGGCTCAGCCTGGGGCTCGCGCGCCACAGGAAGTCGGTATCGATCCCCTTGCTGACGACGCTCGGGATCGACTCGACCACGAACACCAGCCCGTTGAAGGTGTTGAGCTGGAAGTTGGAATATTTCTGGTAGAACAACGTCGCATTGAGCAGCAGCTTGCGGTTGAACAACGTCGCCTTCTCACCGAGCTCGAACGAATTGTTATACTCGGCGGCGAACCGCGTGTCGCGGATCGGCGTGACCGCGGCAGTGCTGCCCGGCGCGCAACCGGCCTCGCCGATCGTGCATTCGACGCGGTCGAGGTTGAAGCCACCGGCCTTGTAGCCGCGCGCATAGGAAGCGTAGACGAGCAGCGTCGGATTGACCCGGTAGGACAGCTTCGCGGTGCCCGAGAAGACATTCTCGCGCTCCGCCTGATGGTTGGTGAAATTGTTGTAGCCGGGGCTGAGGAAGGGCAGGCACATCGTGCCGTTGACCGCAGCGAGCTGCGCCGCCGCCGCCGGGTTCAGCCCGTTGAGGATGGCGAAGGCGGCATTGGCCGCGCCACAGCCGGCGCCGCCACCGATGTTTGTGCTCGTCTGGTTGAGCGCCTTCTCATCGATATTGTAGCGCAGCCCACCCTGCAGCGCGAGCTTGTCGGTGATGTGGAAGGTGTTGTCGGTGAACAGTGCATAGGTGCGGTCGGTCTGGCGATACTGGTCGACCGAGCCGCTGTCGGCGGCATAGTTGACGCCGCCGACAAAAGGGAAGGTCAGGCCGGTCTGCAGGAAGGTCGGATCGGGATGACCCTCGACCAGCGACGAGAAGAGCAGGCTGAGATAGGGCGTGAACTGGCTGCCGACGAGGACGCTGCTATTCTGGCGCAGCTTCTCGTTCGAGAAGAAACCGCCGACCAGATAGTCGAGCTTGCCGGCGGTGCCGGCGTAGCGCAGCTCCTGGCTGAAGGTGCGGAAGCGCGACGAATTGCGATCGTCGGAGGGCAGATAGTCGATGTCGGCGGTCGAGAAATCGGCGTCGAAGCCGCCCAAGGTCTTCCAGTCGCGATAGGCCGTGATCGAGGTCAGCGTGCCCGGCCCGACCTGCCAGTCGGCCTGCAGCGACACGCCCTTGTCGTTGACCCGCTGGAGGTCCGGGCGGTTGGCATAGCCGTTGCGCGCATAGGGGGTGGCGGGGTTGCCGTCATTGCCGCCGAGCGCGGCAACGAGGTTGTTGGCGAAATTGCCGGCGCTGGCGCGGGTGATGACCGCCATGCAGCAATGCTCGTCGCGATAGGACACGTCGCCGATCAGCCGCAGCGTCAGCGTGTCGGTCGGCTTGGCGAGCAACTGGCCGCGCAGCGTATAATATTTCTGGTTGTTGTCGCGCGTCTCGGTGCGCGGGCCGGGGCCGGTGTTCACGGTGTAGAAGCCGTCGCGATAACGGTCGGCGAAGAAGATGCTGGCGGCAAGCTTGTCCTCGACCAGCGGCGCGCTGGCCGAAATCGAGCCGCCCACCGCGCCGTAGTTGCCGACGGTGAACTCGCCTTCGAGGCTCGGTTTGGTCAGCGAGGGGCTGGCGGTGAGGATGTTGATGACGCCGGCGGTCGCCGACTTGCCGAACAATGTGCCCTGCGGCCCTTTCAGCACCTCGATGCGCTGAATGTCGCCGAGATCGCCGAAACCGACGCCGTTGCGCGAGCGATAGACCCCGTCGATGACGATGCCGACCGAGGATTCGAGCCCGGGATTGTCGCCGACGGTGCCGATGCCGCGAATGCGCGCGGTGGTCGAGGATTCGCTGGTCGTCGAGGTGACGAGCAGGCCGGGTGCGAGGATTGCGAGGTCCTTGATGTCGTGGACGCCGGTATCCTGCAGCAGCTGGCGCGTCACGGTGGTGACGACGATCGGCACGTTCTGGAGGTTCTCGCTGCGCTTGCGCGCGGTGACGATGATGTCGGGGGCGTTGTCCGGCGCGGTCTCTGGTGCGGGCTGGGCGGCCGGCTGTGCCGGCGCGGCGGCGGCGGCCTGGGCCATGACCGGCATCGCCTGGAGCGCGAACGCCAGCGCGGGAACGGACACCGCGAGACGCGGCTTGCCACGGAAATTCATGCATCTCTCCATTTTTTCCGGCGCGCTTCGGGGGAGTAAGGGCCGGGGGCGCACGCTGTGACCGCGCGACGGTGACGCTTTGGTGACGGTCGAGTGAAACCCGCCATCGAGCTGTTGCGGCAAGGCAACAGGGCGGCATTTTTCATACTTTTTACGCGAAAAACAGCAATTTAGGGCCGATTTCGCCCTAATGTCCCGTGCGTTGTCGTACCGCTTGTTCGAACGGTGAGCGCGCGAGTCGTCGCGACGGCGGCCAAGGGAGCCTCCGCCAGCAGATCCGTCCGGCTCGCGCCAGTGCGGCGGTGTCTCGCAGGCGATACGGTGTAGCCCGGGGGCGAGCCCCCGGGTGGCATCGCTATGCCTCGCTTGTGAGCAGCGTCAGTATTTGGTGATTTCGACCGGCAGCTTGCGATAGCCGTGGACGAAGCAGCCGGCGACGCGATCGGGCTCGCGCAGCACGTTGACGCGCATGCGCCGCTTGCCCATTTCCTCGAGCAGCGTCGCAATCTGCAACTCGGCCAGCCGCGCGCCGACGCAGCGATGGATGCCGTGGCCGAAGGCGAGGTGCCTGCGCGCATTGGGCCGATCGACGACGATCTTGTCGGCATTGTCGCCGAAGACGCTCGCGTCGCGATTGGCCGAGATGTACCACAAAGCAAGCTTGTCGCCGGCCTTGATCTGCTGGCCCTCGAGGACGGTGTCCTGCGTCGCGGTGCGGCGCATATGGGCGAGCGGGGTCTGCCAGCGGATGATGTCCTGCACGGCGTTGCCGATCAGCGACGCGTCGCCCTCGAGCTTGGCGCGCTGGTCGGGGAATTTGTCGAGGCCGTAAACCGCCGCGGTCATCGAATTGCGCGTCGTGTCGTTGCCGCCGACGATCAGCAGGATGAGGTTGCCGAGAAACTCCATCTGATCCATCTCGGCCATGGCTTCGCTGTGCATCATCATCGAGATGAGGTCGGGCGTCGGCGGCTTACCGAGCTTGGCGTTCCACAGTCCCTGGAAATAGCCACCGCACTCATACATGTGCTTGAGGCGCTCGAGCCGCAGTTCCTCGGTCTTGACCAGTTCGATATCGCCGGCCCAGTCGGACCAGAAGGTCAGCTTGCGGCGGTCCTCCCACGGAAAGTCGAACAGGATGGCGAGCATCTGCGTGGTCAGTTCGATCGAGACCTTGTCGACCCAGTCGAATTCGGTGTTCCATTCGAGCGTGTCGAGAATCTCGGCGGTGCGGCGGCGGATATCGCCGCTCATCCGCACCATTTCGCTGGGGGTGAAGGCGGGGGCGACGGTGCGGCGCTGGCCGGTATGCTTGGGCCGGTCCATCGCGATGAACATCGGCATGCGTACGTCAGAGGTGGAATTCTCGATGAAGTCGGCAATCGTGATGCCGCCGGCCTGCGACGAATAGATGTCGGGCAGCGATTCGACCTCGACGATCTGCTTGTAGTTCGACACCGACCAATAGGGGCCGAAGCCCGACTCGGGCACATAATGCACCGGCGAGGTCTCGCGCAGCTGGCGGAACGGCTCCTGCCAGCGGTCTTCGGTGTAAAGCTCGGGTCGGCTCACATCGAACGGATCGACCGCCTGATCGTGCGTCACTTCCTGCGCCAGAGTCGCCATGTCCACTCTCCTTTTGCCGTAGAAAAGCCTTAACTGACATTTATGTCAATAGCGTTTCGCAACGGATATGTGGCACCTCGCCGAAGCGAATATCAGCTGCGACCGAACAGCGCCTTCCAGCGGAACTTGCCGCTGCCCGATTGCAGCACGCCGCGGCGAAAGGCGCGAACGCCGACCGCGACGAAGATAGCGACCCACAGCGCCTGCCATGCCAGCGCCGCGAAATGCGGCCACAGCACTGCCGACTGCGCCGCGCGGCCGGCCATGTAATAAGGCGAGCTGAGCGGGAAAACCTCGGCAAAGGTGGCCATCCAGCTGTTGGGCTTCGAAATGGCGACCGCGCCGAGGCCGAACATCGACACCTGCACCAGCGTGATCGGCAGCGACAGCAGCTGGATCTCGCGCACGCTCGACGCCTGTGCGCCGACGCCGAGGAACACCGCGCCGAGCAGCATATAGGCCATCGTGAAATAGGCGAGGAACAGCAGGGTGAAGAGCGGCATGCCCATCGCCGGGGTGAGCGCGGCGAACCCGGCTGCCATGCCGGCGGGCATCAGCGTGGTGATCTGCGTGATCAGCGTGCCCCAGAAGGTGAGGAACAGCACCGCGACACCAAAGGTGCCGAGCAGCTTGCCGAAGAACACCGATTCGAGCGGCACGGCGGCGGCGAGGATCTCGATCACCTTGTTGCCGCGTTCCTCGGCCACGCCGCTGACGACCTGGCCGGCGAGCAGCAGCGTGAGGAAGAAGATCGCGAACACCGCGAAGAAGCCCGATTCCTTGGCGCTGCGCATGCGCGGGGCATTGCGCTTGATCTCGGTCAGCGTCGCGTTGCTCAGCGCGGTCGCGCCGCCGCTGCGCGCGGTGCGCAGCGTCTGCTCGGCGAGCTGGGCGAGATAGGCCGCCGATCGCGTCTTGTTGGGTGTGTATACGACCTGCGGATGGTCGAGCGGCCCGTAAAGCACCGCCGCAACATCGATGCCGCGATCCTCGATCAGCGCATGGGCCTGGACGGCGGGGTCGGCGCTTGGCGCGTCGGTCCGCAACAACGGCGGCGCCTCGCCGGCGTCGCGGAAGACGCGGCGCAGCTGCGTATCGTTGACCATCATCACTTGCGCGTCGTTGCCGGCGACCAGCGCGACGATCCGCGTCTTGTCGCCCGAGCCCGAGGTGGCCGCGCTGGCACCGAGGCCGCCGATCGCGCCGAACGAGCCCATCACGACGGGCGCGAACAGGAAGATCAGGAAGGTCGGGGTGAACACCGTGGCGACGAAATCGCGCCTTGCGATGGTCAGCGTCTGGCGGACGAGGGTGGTGAAGCGGCTCATGCCTGGTCCTCCAGCGCGGCGCGGCCGACGATCTTGACGAAGGCATCGTGCAGGCTCGGTCGCTCGATCGACAGGCCGGAAATGCCGTAGCCCGCGCCGATGAGCTTGCTCAGCACCTGTTCGGTTCCTTCGTCGGGGACGGTGAAGCGCCAGCCATCGCCCTGGTGCTGCGCGCCGGCGGGCAGATAGTCGGCGATATGCGCGTCGTCGTTGCGCGGGGTGTAGGTCGCCTGCATCGGCAGCAGGCCGCGCGCCTCGGCGACGGTGCCCTCGAAGCGGCGCCGGCCCTTGGCGATGATCGCCAGCCGGTCGCACAGCCGCTCGGCATGCGCCATGACATGCGTCGACAGCACGATCGTCGCGCCGCGGTCGCGCTCGGCGAGGATCAGCGCCTCGAGCCGTTCCTGGTTGACCGGATCGAGCCCCGAAAAGGGTTCGTCGAGCACGAGCAGTTCGGGTTGATGGACGATCGAGCCGAGCAGCTGGACGAGCTGTGCCATGCCCTTGGAGAGCTTGCGGATCTTGTCGTCGGCGGCATGGCCGAGCCCGGCGGCGTCGAGCAGCTCGACCGCGCGCTTGCGCCCGGCGCGCATCGGCAGGCCGCGCAGCGCGCCCATGAAGGCGATCGCCTCCTTCGCCTTCATCGCCGGATAGAGCCCGCGCTCCTCGGGCAGGTAACCGACGCGGTCGCTGACCTCGCGCGGGCGATCGGTGCCGAGCAACGTGCGCTCGCCGCCATCGGGCTCGATGATGCCGAGCAGCATGCGCAGCGTCGTCGTCTTGCCCGCCCCGTTGGGGCCGAGCACGCCGTAGATCATGCCGGTCGGCACCGCGATGTCGACGCCGTCGACGACGCGTCGCCCGCTGAAATTCTTGATCAGGCCCGTGGCGCTGATCGCGAGTTGGTCGTGCAACGAAAATTCCTCAGGCGGAAAGCCCGTCGCGTGGTAGCGGGAGGTGGTGGAGCAAGACAAGTCACTCGCGCAGCGATTAGCCATGAAAGCGGCCGAACTCGGCTTTGCCGCGTGTGGCGTGGCGCGCGCCGACGCCGCGCCGCTGGCGGGCAAGCGGCTGCGCGAATGGCTCGATGCGGGCATGCATGGCGACATGATCTGGATGGAGGAACGCGCCGGGCAGCGCGCCAGCCCCACCGGGCTTTGGGGCGAGGTGAAGAGCGTGATCGCGCTGGGCATGAGCTACGCCCCGGCGACCGACCCGCTGGCGCTGGCCGCGGTGCCCGATCGCGGCCGCATCTCGGTCTATGCCCAGGGGCAGGATTATCACGATGTGGTCAAGCGCGCGCTCAAGGCGCTGGCACGCTGGCTGGTGGCGAGCGCGGGCGGCGACCTCAAGGTGTTCGTCGACACCGCGCCGGTGATGGAAAAGCCGCTGGCCGAGGCGGCGGGGCTGGGCTGGCAGGGCAAGCACAGCAACCTCGTCAGCCGCGCGCATGGCAGCTGGCTGTTTCTCGGCGCGATCTACACCACGCTCGACCTGGCGCCCGACGCGCCGGGGCGGGACGCGTGCGGCTCGTGCGACGCTTGCCAGCGGGCGTGCCCGACCGATGCCTTTCCCGCGCCCTACCGGCTCGATGCGCGGCGCTGCATCTCGTACCTGACGATCGAGCATGCCGGGCCGATCCCGCACGAATTCCGCGCCGCGATCGGCAATCGCATCTATGGCTGCGACGATTGCCTCGCGGTGTGCCCATGGAACAAGTTCGCCGACGCGGCGCACGCCAACCTTGCCTTCGCGCCGCGCGCCGAGCTGGCGGCGCCGTCGCTGGCCGACCTGCTGGCGCTGGACGATGCGGCGTTTCGCACGGTGTTCTCGGGCTCGCCGATCAAGCGCATCGGCCGCAACCGCATGGTGCGCAATGCGCTGATCGCGGCGGGGAATAGTGGCGAGGGGGCGCTGGTCGCGCCGGTGGCGGCGTTGCTCGACGATGCCGATCCTGTGGTGGCGGAGGCGGCGCGGTGGGCGTTGGGGCGGTTGGAAGGAAGGATCGCTTAGCGGTTCAAACGCATTTTCCCCTCCCGCAAGCGGGAGGGGAGCAGAACGATCACCGCCGCCCGCCGCGCCCGACCTGCAACGCGCCGACGCAGCTCGCCCGGTCGATCGGGCTGCCGTCGGTCTGGCGCGCGTCGAGATAGGTGACGAGCGGCTCGCCCGAGCCCTTGGGATAGAGATAGGCGTCGAGCACGCACGTCGCGTTGCCGAATTGCAGCTTGCGCGCATTGCCCTCGCGCACATCGGCGAGCGGCTGGCCGAACAGCCCGACCAGCGCGCCGGCCGGCTGGCCGAGCACGCGGTCCATGCCCGCCGCGACGCCGCCGGGAATCGGGACATAGGCTGCCGGCACATGCTGTGTGCGCGGCGCGGTGCCGTCGCCGGCACAGGCGCCGAGTGCGAGCGCGGGCAGCAGGATGAGGGTCGCGCGGATCATGACCGGCCTTTCGCGTGAAACAGGTGCGTCGCCATCGCCGCGCCGAGCACCGGTGCGAGCAGATTGAGGATCGGAACCACGAACAGCCCCGCAACGGCAACCCCCAGCACGAAGCGCGGGACGCGGGTCGTCGCGCGCCAGCCACGCATCGCCTCGCGCGGCATGTGGCGCGCCGCGACCATGTCGCCGAGATCACGCCCGAGCAGCCAGCCATTGACGAGGATGAAGGCGATCGGCGTGCCGATGCCGGTGACGATCAGCACGATGTAGAGCGGCGCCAGCAGTAGATTGACCAGGATCGCCCGCCCGGCGGCGCCGAGCCCCATGGTCAGCGATCGCATCAGGGGAATGCCACGGGCGGTGTCGAGCGCGGCGGGATAATGTTTGCGCTCGACCGCAACGACGATCTCGTCGGCGAAGATGTCCATCACCGCGATCGCCACGGTGCGAAACAGCAGCCAGCCGAGCGCCAGCGCCGCCAGCACCGCAACCGCGCCGGCGAGCGTGGTTCCGGTCTCATCGACATAGCGCGCGGCAAGGCTTTCCGCGCCGAACCACAGCCCGGTACCAAGGCCGAACAGGATCAGCACGGTGAGCGCGAGCGACTTGAGAAAGACCGCGGCAACACGGGGGTCGCCGAGCTGGCCGAGCGAGAGAAACAGCGAACGGATCATCGGCGCAGCGTGCGGACAAGCGCAGGCTCCGTCAACGCCCGGTTGCGCGGCGGCGACTCGCCCATTAGGCGATCCTGCATAAACTCCGTTCGGGCTGAGCTCGTCGAAGCCCCGCACTTCTTTACCGCGAAGAAGAACGGCCCTTCGACACGCTCGGGGCGAACGGTCTATTTTTTGGAGACCCAGCTTGAGTGCAGCAACCTATGATGTCGTCGCGATCGGCAATGCGATCGTCGATGTCCTGTCGCAGACCGACGACGACTTCATCATCGCCCAAGGCATGGCCAAGGGGTCGATGCAGCTGATGTTCTCGCCGGCCGAGGCCGACGAGCTGTACGCCAAGATGGGCCCGGGGATCGAGGCGAGCGGTGGTTCGGCCGCAAACACCGTCGCGGGCATCGCCGCGCTGGGCGGTAGCTGCGGTTTCATCGGCCAGGTCGCCGACGACCAGCTCGGCGACGTCTTCGCGCACGACATCCGCGCCGCCGGCGTCAGCTTCACCACCGCGGCGCGCGACGGCGAGCCGACCACGGCGCGCTGCCTGATCTTCGTCACGCCCGACGGTCAGCGGACGATGAACACCTTTCTCGGCGCGTCGCAGTTCCTGCCGGCGAGCGCGCTCGACCGGGCGATGATCGAGGCCGGTGCGATCCTTTATCTCGAGGGGTATCTGTGGGATCCGGAGGAGCCGCGCGCGGCGATGCGCGAGGCGATCGACATTGCGCGTGCTGCCGGCCGCAAGGTCGCCTTCACGCTCAGCGACGTGTTCTGCATCTCGCGCCACGGCGCCGATTTCCGCGCGCTGATGGCCGACGGGCTGATCGACATCATGTTCGCCAACGAGAATGAGATCCTCGCGCTGATGGAGGTGGACAGCTTCGACGCCGCCGTCGCCGCCGCCGCGGCGCAGGTGCCGCTGCTGGTGTGCACGCGCAGCGAGCATGGCGCGATCGCGGTGTCGGGTGGGCGCACGGTCAGTGTCGCGGCCGAGCCGATCGACAAGGTCGTTGACACCACCGGCGCGGGCGATTTGTTCGCCGCCGGTTTCCTGCGCGGTCAGGCGCAGGGCAAGAGCCTCGAGGAATCGCTCCGGCTCGGCGCGATCTGCGCGGCGGAGATCATCTCGCATTATGGCGCGCGGCCGATGTGCGACATGCAGGCGCTGGTGGCCGAAAGGCTCGGCTGACGCGCCTTTCATCCGGACAAGCAAAAGGGGCCGCGACGATGATGTCGCGGCCCCTTTTTTGTCTGGTCTCGGTGAGAGGTCAGGCCTGATTGCGGCCCGGCGTCGGCGCACCGGGCAGCGGCGGCACCGGCATTGGCGGCACGTCGTCGTCCATCTCATGCGTTTCGTCGTCATGGCCCAGTCCGACATGGCTGCGTGAGCGGCTGTAGGTGAAGTAGACGACCAGCCCGATCGCGCCCCAGATCGGCAGGACGAGGATCGCGATCAGCGGCAGCGAGAAGTACAGGCCGAGGCAGCCGACGATCGCCAGCGGCGCGATGACCCAAACCGCCGGGGTGCGGAACGGGCGCTTGCGCGACGGGTCCTTCATGCGCAGCACCATCACCGAGATCGCCACCATCATGAAGGCGAACAGCGTGCCCGAGTTGGAATAATCGGCGAGCTTGCCGACCGGCAGCACCGCCGCGGCGATGGTGACGACGACGCCGGTGACCGCGGTCACCACGTGCGGGGTCTTGAAGCGCGGGTGGACGCTGGCCAGCTTCGCCGGCAGCAGCCCGTCGCGCGCCATGACGAAGAACATGCGGGTCTGGCCGAACATCATCATCAGCACGACCGACGGCAGCGCCAGCACGGCGGCGAGGCCGACGAGGCGACCGATGGCGGGCCAGCCGATCGAATCGAGCACATGGACCAGCGCTTCCTTCGAGCAGACCAGCGGCTCGAGTGCGCCGCTGCCGAGGATCGAGGCGCAGCGGCCGGCCATTTCGGCCGAACCCGGCGAGAGTACGCCGCCGGCAAGCGAGGTCACCGGCTGTGCGCCGATCGCGCCGATCGCGCCGCTGGCGACGAGCAGGTAGAAGACAGTGCAGATGCCGAGGCTGGCGATCAGGCCGATCGGCACGTTGCGCTGCGGGTTCTTGGTTTCCTCGGCGGCGGTCGAAACCGCGTCGAAGCCGACATAGGCGAAGAAGATCGAGGCGGCGGCGCCGAGCATGCCGCTGGCGCCGGTCGGCGCGAAGGGCGTGAAATTGGTCGCCTTGAGTACCGGCAGGGTGAGGAAGATGAAGGCGGTCAGTGCGGCGATCTTGATCGCGACGAGCACGGCGTTGACGCGTGCGCTCTCGGTCGTGCCGAGGATCAGCAGCATCGTGACCAGCCCGGAGATGATCACCGCGGGGAGGTTGAAATAACCGCCGACCTGGCTGGCCGTGATGAGATCGGGCGTCGCGGCCGCGCCGAACGCCATTTGCACCTTGGCGATCAGTGCGTCGCCGTTACTGAGCGCGGCGGGTATGTGAAAGCCGAGCCCGTTGAGCAGCCCGACCGCGTGGTTCGACCAGCCCACGGCAACGGCGCTGGCACCGACGGCATATTCGAGGATCAGCGCCCAGCCGACCATCCAGGCGAGCAGTTCGCCGGTCACCGCATAGGTATAGGTATAGGCCGAGCCCGAAACCGGCACCATCGAGGCGAGTTCTGAATAGCACAAGGCGGCAACGCCGCAGACGAAACCGGCAATGATGAAGCTGACCAGCATGCCCGGGCCGGCTTTTTGCGCGGCCTCGGACGTCAGCACGAAAATACCGGTGCCGATCACCGCGCCGACACCCAGCATGGTCAGCTGGAAGGCGCCGAGCGAACGGTGCAGGCCCTTCTTCTCCGCCGTGGCGAGAATGGCGTCGAGTGATTTTACGCGATCAAATATCATGCAGATCGGTCCCCCCGGGGATACAGGCGGGCTCGTTGGCGCCGCAGGTTTGGATTGTGCGCGAGCCTAGTCGCTAAACCGGTACGCGCAATCCCTTATTGCGCCGCGCCGCTTTGGCGGTTTCGCTCAGCGCGCCAGCATCGGGCCCAGCGGCTTGCCGGCGAAGAGATGGACATGGAGGTGCGGCACCTCCTGGTGCGCGTCGAGCCCGGTATTGGCGAGCAGGCGATAGCCCGGCGCCACCAGCCCGGCCGCGCGCGCGACAGTGCCGACGGCACGGACGAAGCCGGCGATCTCGGCGTCGGGCGCCCGCGCGCTGAAATCGTCCCAGCTGACATAGGCGCCGCGCGGGATGACGAGGATGTGCGTCGGCGCCTGCGGGTTGATGTCGTGAAAGGCGATCGCCCAGTCGTCCTCATAGACCCGGCGCGACGGGATCTCGTCGCGCAGGATCTTGGCGAAGATGTTCTGGTCGTCATAGGGCAGGGTGGCGTCGATCGGCATCAGTCGGCTCCTCTGGCGGCCTTTTCGTCGATTCCCGACAGGCCTTCGCGCCGCGCCAGCTCGGCGCGGACATCGTCGAGGCCCAGCCCGGCATCGGCGAGCAGGACGAGCAGGTGGAAGATCAGGTCGGCGGCCTCGGGCACGATCGATGCGTCGTCGCCGCTGGTCGCGGCGATCACCGTCTCGACTGCTTCCTCGCCGAGCTTCTGCGCGATCTTGGCGCGGCCCTTCGCGGTCAGCTTCGCGACATAGGAGGATGACGGGTCGGCGGCGCGGCGTGCGCGGATTGTCGCCTCGAGGCGGTCGAGTGTGTCTGCGGCCATGGGTTGCGGCTGGCCCAGACCGCGCCGAAGGTCAATCCTTCGCGTTGTCGTCCGCGGCGCGCCTGGCGAAGCGCGCGCGCATCGCGCGGCGCACCAGCCACACGCCCAGCGCCGCCATCACGAACAGCGCGATGTCGGACAGTTCGGGTCCGGTGCGGATCTTCGCCACGCCGGTATGCGCCGGTGTCACGGCGAGCGCCGGGGTGGCGAGCAGCAGGGCGAGGGGGAGGAAACGCATGGCTATCGTGTAGCGGAAAGTCGCTAACGTTTCCTCAAATCCACCCCGGCGAAGGCCGGGGCCCAGTCGGGAAGCGCGAGGTGATGGAGCGTGGCGCAATTGAAGCCTTAAGCGAGGTCCGTCCTGTTAAAGGACCGGGTTCCGATCCCGCTAGCGTGTCGGCAAAACCTCAAGAATCGTGCCGATCCCGACGAGCGTGCCGCCCTCCTGAATACGCCATTCGCGGCCCGGATAGATTTGACCCTCAAGGCCGGGCCAACGCCCGAACGTAATGGGCACGTCAATGCTTTCGCCAGGATGAAGCTCCATGCCGTCCGGTAGTTCGATGAAGCCGACAGTCATGTCGCGATCATCCGCGCCGAAAAAGTTGTGATTCGGGCGGTAACTCCCCTTGATAGGGGTGGCGCGACCGCTATGTGCGGTAGGCAACAGTCGGACATTCGCCCTGACGGCAATGAGTTGATCATTCATCGTTCGCTCCCGATCATGAGCGTAACGTGTTGATCGATGGCGGCAACCTTTCCCTTAGCGCCGGCAAATGCTCCCGAGCCGAAGACGCCCTAAGCGACCGGCCGGCGCACCGGCACCCCGGCGGCGGCGAGCGCGGCGTGCGCGTCGGCGATGCTCGCTTCGCCGAAATGAAAGATCGAGGCAGCGAGCACGGCGCTGGCATGGCCCTGGGTGATACCGGCGACGAGATCGGCCAGTCCGCCGACCCCGCCCGAGGCGACCACCGGCACGGCGACCATGTCGGCGATTGTGCGCGTCAGGACGAGATCATAGCCGTCGCGCGTGCCGTCGCGGTCCATCGAGGTGACGAGCAGTTCGCCCGCACCGAGTTCGGCGAGGCGCCGCGCATGCTCGACCGCATCGATGCCGGTGGCGCGGCGGCCGCCATGGGTGAAGACCTCCCAGCCGTCGTCGGACCGGCGCGCGTCGATCGAGGCGACGACGCACTGGCTGCCGAAACGATCGGCCAGTTCGGCGACCAGCTCGGGTCGGGCGACGGCGGCGGAGTTGATGGCGACCTTGTCGGCACCGGCCAGCAGCAGCGCGCGGGCATCCTCGACCGAGCGCACCCCGCCGCCGACGGTCAGCGGCATGAAGCACACCTCGGCCGTGCGCCGCACGACGTCGAGCAGCGTGCCGCGTGCCTCATGGCTGGCGGTGATGTCGAGGAAGCAAAGTTCGTCGGCACCCGCCGCGTCATAAGCGCGCGCCTGTTCGACCGGGTCGCCCGCGTCCTTCAAATCGACGAAGTTGACGCCCTTGACGACGCGGCCATTGGCGACGTCGA
The DNA here is from genome assembly GCF_029911635.1 of Sphingomonas sp. AR_OL41. Taxonomy (GTDB): domain Bacteria; phylum Pseudomonadota; class Alphaproteobacteria; order Sphingomonadales; family Sphingomonadaceae; genus Sphingomonas. The sequence goes on along the minus strand of NZ_JARYTI010000004.1, from coordinate 187,329 downwards.
GGCAGGGGATGACGCGGGCGCGGACGGTCATGCCGCGGCGGCGACGGCAAGCGCGGTGGCGAGGTCGAGCCGGCCGTCATACAAGGCGCGCCCGGTGATCACGCCTTCGATGCCGTTGCTGGCGTGGATCGCGAGGATATGGATCTCGCCGATCCCGGCGACGCCGCCCGAGGCGATTACCGGAATGTCGACCGCGCGGGCGAGATCGACCGTCGCGTCGATGTTGCAGCCCTTGAGCATGCCATCGCGCCCGACATCGGTGAACAGCAACGACGCGACGCCGGCATCCTCGAAGCGGCGCGCGAGATCGACCACCGTTACGTCGGAGATGTCGGCCCAGCCGCGCGTCGCGACCATGCCGTCGCGCGCATCGACCGCGACGACGATGCCGCCGGGGAAGTCGCGCGCGACCTCGCGGACGAAATCGGGGTTCTCCAGCGCGGCGGTGCCGATCACGACGCGCGACACGCCGAGATCGAACCAGCGCTCGACCGATTCGCGATTGCGGATGCCGCCGCCGAGCTGGACGTGGCCGGGGAACTGTTCGACGATCGCCGCGACCGCCTCGCCATTGACCGAGCTGCCGGCAAAGGCACCGTCGAGATCGACGACATGGAGATATTCCGCGCCGGCGCGCGCGAACAGCATCGCCTGGGCGGGGGGATCGTCACCATAGACCGTGGCGCGCGCCATATCGCCCTCGGCAAGACGCACGACCTGCCCGCCCTTGAGGTCGATCGCGGGGAAAACGATGAGGGTCATATCTCTCTCAATTCCTCCCCGGAACGGAGCGCCGGGTTGGATTGCCCCCGGCAATCCAAGATCTTGCTGGGAGCAAGATCGACCCGGCGCTGGGGACCACGAAGTGGTGGAGGGGCTTGGAGCGGGCTGCTGGCGCATCGCGCTCCAAGCCCCTCCACCACCGACCTGCGGTCGGCGGTCCCCCTCCCCGTGCCGGGGAGGAATTCGTCTAAGGTCGCCATGTCAGGAACCTCTCCAGCAATTGCAGCCCGTAACGCTGGCTCTTTTCGGGGTGAAACTGCACGCCGATCAGGTTGTCGCGGCCGATTGCCGCAGTCACCGCGCCGCCATGGTCGGTGGTGGCGATCACCGCCTCGCCGTCGAAGGCGAAGCTGTGCAGGAAATAGGCCTCGCCGGGCACGATCAGCGCGTGCTCCGCCGCGGGGACGACGTCGTTCCAGCCCATATGCGGGATCTTGGTCTCGGGCCGGTCCGCCACCAGCGCGCGCACGGCGCCGGGGATCCAGCCGAGCCCGGCATGCGTGCCGAGCTCCTCACCGCGGGTCGCCATCAACTGCATGCCGACGCAGATGCCGAGGAACGGCACGCCATCTCCGCGCACGCGGCGGTCGAGCGCGTCGACCATGCCCTCGACCGCGCGCAGCGCCGAGGCGCAGGCACCGAAGGCGCCGACGCCCGGCAACACGACGCGGTCGGCGCGCAGCACGACAGCGGGATCGGCAGTGACGACCACGTCGGTCGACCCGGCCGCCTTCAGCGCATTGTGCACCGAATGCAGGTTGCCGGCGCCATAATCGATGAGGGCGATCGTCATGCCAGCAGGGCGGCGATATTGTCCGCCGCGAAACTGGCATGGAAGGCGATCACGCGCGCCGTGGCGACGCCGCTGGTGACGAACGGGTCGGTCGCCGCCAGTGCCTCGCTCTCGCTTTTGTTGCCGCGCGCGATGATGACCCCGCCGACGCGCGGGTCCTGCCGGCCGGCGATGATCAGCACGCCATGCGCGAACCCCGCCTCGAGCCAGGCGACATGTTCTGCCATCTGGGCATCGACCTGGTCGAGCGGCTTCACATAATCGAGCAGGATCAGGCACAGCGCGCCGTGCGCGCGGAATTTGCCGCCGCTCACAGCGTGCCCTTGGTCGAGGGGATCGCATCGGCCTTGCGCGGGTCGATCTCGACCGCGATGCGCAACGCGCGGGCGAGCCCCTTGAAGGCGCTTTCGGCGATGTGATGGTTGTTCTGGCCGTACAGCGTCTCGACGTGCAGCGTGATGCCGGCGGCCTGGGCGAAACTGTGGAAGAAATGCTCGAACATCTCGGTGTCCATCTCGCCGAGCCGCTTCTGCGAGAATTCGGTTTTCCACACCAGGAAGGGGCGGCCGGAAATGTCGAGCGCGACGCGCGTCAGCGTCTCGTCCATCGGCGACAGCGCCTCGGCATAGCGCCGGATGCCGCGCTTCTCGCCCAGCGCCTGCTTGACCGCCTCGCCGATCGCGATGCCGGTGTCCTCGACGGTGTGATGCTGGTCGATATGCAGGTCGCCGATCGTCTTCACGTCGAGGTCGATCAGCCCGTGGCGCGACAGCTGTTCGAGCATATGGTCGAAGAAGCCGATGCCGGTCGACACGGTATAGGCACCCGTGCCGTCGAGGTTGACGGTGACGTCGATCGAGGTCTCGCTCGTCTTGCGGCTGATGGTGGCGCTGCGCATGCTGGCTCCCATAGCGCCTGTTGCGCGACGCGCAATCTTGACCCGCCGCCAGACCGCGCTACCGATGCGTGATGACCGACAACGCGCCCGACAGCCTGATTCCCTATGACGAGATCGTCCAGGAGGCGTTGCGCGCCGTGGTCGGGCGGGTGCTGGGCTCGGTCGCCGAGAATGGCGGCCTCCCCGGCGAGCATCATTTCTACATCACCTTCAAGACCCAGGCGCCCGGCGTCGACATCCCCAAGCGCCTGCTGGAACGCTTTCCGGACGAGATGACGATCGTCATGCAGAACCGTTTCTGGGATCTGGTGGTCGACAACGAGAAATTCTCGATCGGGCTGAGCTTCAACCAGGTGCCGTCGAAGCTGACCATTCCCTATTCGGCGATCACCGGCTTCCAGGATCCCGCGGTGCATTTCGAACTGCGCTTCCAGGCACAGGATGGCCCCGACGGCCCCGAGCCGCACGAATCGGCCGAAAATGACGGACCGACGATCACCCCGGTCGAGGACGGATCGAACGTCGTCTCGGTGGATTTCAAGCGGAAGAAATAGTCTCGTCACCCCAGCGAAAGCTGGGGTCTCGCGCAACGAGCGCGCGCTCGCGGCATGAGATCCCAGCTTTCGCTGGGATGACGGGTGGTGGGGACGACGGAGTAACCGAGTGACCGAAACCCGCACCGAAACCGATTCGCTCGGCCCCGTCGCCGTCCCGGCCAGCGCCTATTGGGGCGCGCAGACGCAGCGCTCGATCGAGAATTTCCCCTTCCCGGCAAGCGAGCGCATGCCGCTGGCGATCATCCACGCGCTGGCGCTGGTGAAGCAGGCGGCGGCGCGGGTGAACCGCGAACACGGGCTCGACACCGCCATCGCCGACGCGATCGAAGCGGCCGCAGCCGAGGTGGTGGCGGGCACGCTCGACGACCAGTTTCCGCTGGTCATCTGGCAGACCGGCAGCGGCACCCAGTCGAACATGAACGTCAACGAGGTGATCGCCGGCCGCGCCAATGAGGTGCTGACGGGCACGCGCGGCGGCAAGGTGCCGGTGCACCCCAACGACCATGTCAATATGAGCCAGTCGTCGAACGACAGCTTCCCGACCGCGATCCACATCGCCGCGTCGATCGCGGTGACGCGGCGGCTGTTCCCGGCGCTCGACCGGCTGCACGCCGCGCTCGACGTCAAGGCGAAGGCATGGGGCGACATCGTCAAGATCGGCCGCACGCATCTGCAGGACGCGACGCCGCTGACGCTGGGCCAGGAATTCTCCGGCTATGCCAACCAGCTTTATCGCTGCCGGCGGCGGATCGAGCCGGCGGTCGAGCATGGCACCAATCGCCTGGCGCAGGGTGGCACGGCGGTCGGCACCGGGCTCAATGCGCCGCACGGCTTTGCCGAAGATTTTTGCGCGGCGCTGCGCGAGATAACCGCCATGCCCTTCATTCCGGCCGAGAACAGCTTCGAGGCGCTCGCCTCGAACGACCCTCTGGTCCATCTGTCGGGCACGCTCAACACGCTGGCGGTGGCGCTGACCAAGATCGCTAACGACATCCGCCTGCTCGGCAGCGGGCCGCGCTCGGGGCTGGGCGAGCTCGACCTGCCGGCCAACGAGCCGGGCAGCTCGATCATGCCGGGCAAGGTCAACCCGACGCAGTGCGAGATGCTGACGATGGTCGCCGGGCAGGTGATCGGCAACCACGCCGCCGTCACGGTCGGCGGGATGCAGGGGCATCTTGAACTCAACGTCTTCAAGCCGCTGATCGGCGCCGCTGTGCTGCGTTCGATCGACCTGCTGGCGGTGGCGATGGAGGGCTTTGCGACGCGGTGCGTCGACGGGATCGAACCCAATCGCGCGCGGATCGAGGAGTTGGTCGAACGTTCGCTGATGCTGGTCACCGCGCTGGCTCCTGAGATCGGGTACGACAATGCCGCGAAGATCGCCAAGCACGCCCATGCCGAAGGGCTGACGCTGCGCGAAGCCGGGCTGGCGCTCGGGCTGGTCGATGCCGCAACCTTCGATCGGCTGGTGCGCCCTGAAACGATGGTCGGCAAATAGCGCCGGAACCGTTTCCCGCCTCGCGCGCTTCACCGGGCGAACGAGGAGATGATTTCATGAGTGCAACGACGGTGGGCGCGATGATCGGTGGCGCGATCGATGCGATGAGCGGCGACGACAGCGCCGCCGATGGCGCTGTGATCGGTGCGATCAGCGCGAATGTGCTCAAGATCGTGCTGCCGCTCGCGGTGACCTATGCGGTCGGCTGGGCGGTGCTGCGCGGTGCGGTCGAACTGAAGGAACGCGCGTTCGGGTCGGCGAAGACGTCGAGGTAATCGCCCCCGGCAGCCCCCAGCGACGGGCTTTTCGCGCCGCCGCGCGCCGGCAAAGCTTGACGCCCGGCGCTCTCCCGCGCCACTAGCGCGCATGGACGCCAGCACCCCCGAAGACCCGCATGGATTCAAGCGCCGGGGCGTACTGTTCGTGCTGTCCTCGCCGTCCGGCGCGGGCAAGTCGACGATCGCGCGCAAGCTGCTCGCCGACGAGGCAGAGCTTGGGATGTCAGTGTCTTACACGACGCGGCCGATCCGCCCGGGCGAAACCGACGGTGTCGATTATCATTTCGTCGACCTCGAAACTTTCCGCACGATGGTGGCGAATCACGAGTTCCTCGAATGGGCCCATGTCTTCGGGCATCGCTACGGCACGCCCAAGGCCGATGTGTTTCACACGCTCGGCGAGGGGCGCGACATCCTGTTCGATATCGACTGGCAGGGTGCGCAGCAGCTTCACCAGCTGGCCGGCGGCGACGTCGTGCGTGTCTTCATCCTGCCGCCGTCGATGCCCGAGTTGCGCATTCGCCTCGAACGACGCGCGACCGATACGATGGACGTCATCAACGCGCGGATGGATCGCGCGGCGAACGAGGTCAGCCACTGGGACGGCTATGACTATGTGCTGGTCAACGACGATGTCGAGCAATGCTTTCAGCATGTGAAGATCATTCTCGCGGCCGAGCGCCTGAAGCGCTCGCGCCAGACCGGGATCATCGGTTTCATCCGCAAGTTGCTGCGCTAAGCAGCAGCATCAATGGGTGGCGTTACAGCAACGCCAGAAATCTCACCGCCGCGGCATAGTCGCGCTCGCGTTCCTCATAGGCGGCCAGCGCCAGCGGATCGCGGCCCCATAGCTCCGCCTGCCAGTCCTCGTCGACATGCGCCGCCGCCCATAAAGTGGCGGCGTCGGTCGCGCCTTCGAGCAGCGCCAGTGCGCCGACCAAAGTGCCGGAGATGGTGACGATCGTCGACAGCGGCGCGAGCTCAAACGCCGATCGCGCGGCCACTGCCTCGGCGAGGCGGGCGAGCGTCGCGGGCGGTTGATGCTTGTGCATGATCCCGGCGGTGACGACGAAATGCACGTCGTAGCGCTTGCGTGCCCAGTCGAGCAGCGGGTCCCAGGCGGCGGCCTGGCGCTCGATCAGCGGCTCTGGCGATTCGGCGCGGTAACAAAGCAGGTCGCTCTCGCCCCAGCCAGCAAGGCCGGTGGCGAAGGTCGCCGGGTCGGGCGCGATGCGGTCGATCGCGGCGTTGGCGAGGCCGGTCAGCGGCATCGCGCGCGGATCGATCTTGCCCTCGACCGCGCGCCATTCGTCAGCGACCGCTTCGGCCAGCGCAGGCGTGGGCAGGGCGAGCGCGACCTTGCCCGGCGTGCGCACCGGGCGACCGTCGAGCGCGATGCCGCGCCCGGCATCGATCGTGACCTCTTTCCAGAAGCGCTTCACGGCTGCGGCGGCGTCCGCCAGCGATGCGCGAGCGCGGCCGGCACGGTCGCGACCATGTAGAGCGCGGCGAGCACGATCGCGACGCCGAGCCCCTTGGTCGGCCAGTCCTGCGCGCGGGCGAGCAGGATGATGCCGAGGATCGCACCGAGCGACCCGATGATACGGCTTCCCGCGATGAGCAGATAGCGGTTGCGGGCGGTCGAGTCGGGGCTGCTCACAAATTCTCCATGTGCCGGGGAAGCTCGGCGACGGTCGGGGCGACGGCATGCGCGCCGGCGGCGGTGAGTTCCTCGACCGGGTGATAGCCCCAGGCGACGCCGAGCGCGCTCGTGCCGGCGGCGCGTGCCATCAGCATGTCGTAGCTGGTGTCGCCGATCATCACCGTCGTCTCGGGCGCGGCGCCGGCCTCGGCCATCGCCGCCATGATCATCGCCGGGTCGGGCTTGGAGGGGTGGCGGTCGGCGGTCTGCAGCGTGACGAAGCGCGTGATGATGCCGTGATGGCTGAGCACATGCGCCAGGCCGCGATCGGACTTGCCGGTCGCGACGCCGAGCACCCAGCCGGCTTCGGTCAGGGCATCGAGCGTTTCGATCATGCCCTCGAACAGCGGTTCGTCAGCCATCGCGCCCGAGCCGCGGAGCCGGAAGAACGCGGCCTTGTAGTCGGCGGCGAGGCGGCGGTGGAGCGCGTCGTCGGCCTCGGGCAGCAGCGCGCCGACCGCTTCGACCAGGCTGAGCCCGACGATCCGCCGGATCGCCTCGCGCGGCGGCGCGGGGATCGCCGCCTCGGCAAAGGCGGTTTCCATCGCGACGCAGATATTGGCCTGGCTGTCGACCAGCGTGCCGTCGCAGTCGAACAGTGCGAGGCGGTTCATCGCGCCGCCTCGGTCGCCGCGGCGAGATCGGGGTTGCCGCTGCCGCGCAGTCCGGCGATCACGCCAGCGATGTCGGCGTCATTCTTGTTCTGGCCGAGCTTGATCGTGCCGCGCACCGCTTCGACGCTCAGCTCGAAACCGATGATCGCCTTGAGCATCGCGCGGAAGCGGGCCTCGTCCATTTTGTCACGGGTCCAGGGGCGTTCGGGCGCGACGCGCGGCTCGTGCCCGGCGGCCAGCGTATCCAGTTGGGCGACAAGGCTTTCTTCGTCGATCGTGGTGGCGGTGCCCTCGATCTCGGCACTGACATAATTCCAGGTCGGCACGCTCTGTGCGCCGTCGACATACCAGCCGGGCGTAATGTAGCCGTCGGGCCCCGATACGCTCAGCAGCAGTCGCGCACCGTCGAGATGTGGCATCATGCGGTTGGCGCGCGAGACGTGGAAGCGCAACGCTCCCGGCCCGGCGGCGATGATCGGTGCGTGCACGACCATCGGGCCCTCGGGCGTGGTCGCGAAGATGTGCGCAAAGCCGCGTCCGACCGCCCAGTCGAGGATCGCGGCGTCGCTGTCGAAGCGGAAGGCGCGGTTGGGGTGCACCGGTCGGTCCTAGCGGCGCGGCTTCGGCGCGGCCTCGCGCTCGCCGCGTCCGCGCCGTTCGCCGCGGCGTGCCTTGCGGACACCCTTGGCGTGATGCTTCGCCTGCTGCTTCAGGACCGCGCGGCTCGGCGGCGGCGGCTTGTCGAGCGGCATGGTGTTGCCGAGCATCTCGTCGAAGCCGAGCTGCTTGAGGCTGTCGGCGAAATGCGTCGGCAGTTCGGCGGTGATGTCGATCGGCGCGTCGTCGGGATGGTCGATGCGCAGTCGGCGGGCGTGGAGGTGCATCTTGCGGCTGATCCCGCCGGTCAGGAACGCTGCCTGACCGCCATATTTGCCGTCGCCGACGATCGGATGGCCGATCGCCGCCATGTGCACGCGCAGCTGATGGGTGCGGCCGGTGAAGGGGCGGAGCTCGACCCAGGCGGTCTGGTTGCCGGCGCGCTCAATCACGCGGTAGCGCGTGCGTGCGGTTTGCCCTTCCTTCTCGTCGACATGCATCTTCTCGCCGCCGCTGCCCGGCTGCTTGGAAATCGGCAGTTCGACCATGCCGTCCTCGATCGACGGCACGCCGACGATCAGCGCCCAATAGATCTTCTCGGCGCTGCGCGACGAAAAGGCCTTGGCGAAATAACCGGCGGCGCGCGCGGTGCGCGCGACGAGCAGCACGCCCGAGGTATCCTTGTCGAGCCGGTGGACCAGCTTGGGGCGGCTCTCGCCGTCGAAGGTCAGACCGTCGAGCAGTCCGTCGACATGCTCGGTGGTCTTGGTGCCGCCCTGCGTCGCGAGACCCGGCGGCTTGTTGATGACGATCGCCTGCTTGTCGCGGTGGATGACGAGATCGCGGATGAAATCGGTCTGCTCGCCGCTGAGCGGTTCGCGCTCGCGCTTCTTCGGGCCCGTCGGCGCGCCGGTCACGGCATCGACGCGCACCGGCTCGGCCGGCGGCACGCGGATGATCTGACCGGCGGCGATGCGGTCGCCTGGCGTCGCGCGCGCGCCATCGACGCGCAGCTGGCCGGTACGCGCCCATTTGGCGACAGTGGTGAAACTGGTGTCGGGCAAATGCCGCTTGAACCAGCGGTCGAGCCGGATGCCCTCATCGTCATAACCGACGTTGAACTGGCGGACGTCGGTCTCGCTCATCTTGTCGCTCATGCCGCCACCCGTGTCAGTAGGAGGCCGAGGAACAGCGCGCCGATCGCGCCAACTACCGACAAGAGCACATAACCCAGTGCCGTCGCCAGGTCACCGCGCTGGAGCATGTTGGCCACGTCGAGCGAGAAGCTCGAAAAGGTCGTGTAGCCGCCAAGCACGCCGACCGCGAGCAGCAAGCGCCAGTTCTCGCCCGGCACCGACAGGCGGGCGAGGGTGCCGACGAGCAGACCCATGGCCAGCCCGCCGACGAGATTGACCGTCAGCGTGCCGAAGGGAAAGTTCGGGCCGCACAGCCGCAGCATGGCGACGCCGGTAAGATATCGCGCGCCGGAGCCGAGGGCGCCGCCGAGCATCACGAGAAACAGGGAAAACATGGCCCCCGTTAGCGCGGATGGCCTCTCCCGTCACCCCACGGCGGATTCCCTTCCCCGGTCGGTCGCCGGGGAAGGGGGAATCCACCGGGGATCAGGCAGCGCGCTGCAGTCCGGTCGCATCGTCGAGGGCGGCGGCGCGCACCGCCGCCGGGCGGTTCGTACAGCGTGCGACATAGGCGTCGAGCGTCGCACTCTCGGGGAAGGCGCGCCGCGCGAAATTGATCGCACTGGCGACCAGCAGGTCGACCCCTGAGAATGTGTCGCCCATCATATAGGGACCGTGGGCGAGGGCGCTTTCGAGGCGGCGGACGACGGCGTCGTAGCTACGTTGCTTGAGCGGCGCGGCGCCCAGCTCGTTGCCCATGGCGGCGAACATCGCCGGCTCCATGCTCGCGGCGTACCAGGCGATCCAGGTGAGATAGGCGCCGCGGCCGGGCTCGACGGCGATCGGGCCGAGACCGGCCGCGGGAAACGCGTCGGTCAGGTAAAGAAGGATAGCGACGGATTCGGCGACGACCTCGTCGCCCTGCATGATCGCCGGTACCTGCTTGTCGGGGTGGGGATTGGAGGGGTCGGGCGCACCGGCACCGGTCATCGGCCTGAAGATCGATACCTGTTCGATGCGGTAGGGCGCGCCGAGTTCCTCGAGCAGCCAGATTATCCGCGAGGAACGCGACTGGGGCGCATGGTACAATGTAATCATTCGGAATCTCCTGCGACGGCGCCGGCAACCCGATTGGTGCCGCGCGACATGAGCGCTTGTAGGGAGGGCCTGCTGACAGCATGATGTCAGCAGCGAGGACATGATGCGCCGGGCCGACCGACTCTTTCAGATCATCCAGATACTGCGGCGCTCGTCGCGACCGATCACGGCGGATGTGGTGGCGCGCGAACTCGAGGTTTCGAAGCGCACGGTGTATCGCGATATTGCCGACCTGATCGGTCAGCGCGTGCCGATCCGCGGCGAGGCGGGCTTGGGTTATGTGCTGGACGGCCATTTCGACATGCCGCCGCTGATGCTGACCGCCGACGAGATCGAGGCGGCGGTGCTCGGGGCGCAATGGGTCGCCGGTCGCGGTGACCCCGTGCTGGCGAGCGCGGCGCGCGATCTCATTGCCAAGATCACCAACGTGGTGCCCCAGCATCTTCGGCCATATTTCGCCCAACCGGCGATCGGGACGCGGCCGGGTAGCGTCGCGGCGGACGGTATCGATATCGCGCGGACGCGGTCGTGGATTCACACCGGGCGCAAGATCCGCATCGGCTATCGCGACGAGCGCGGCGCGGTGAGTGCGCGGACGATCTGGCCCGTCGTGGTCGGTTATTTCGACACGGTGCGCATGCTCGCGGCGTGGTGCGAGCTACGACAGGACTTTCGCCACTTCCGCACCGATCGCGTGGCGGACGCCGAATTTCTCGACGAGCGCCATGGTTGTCGACCCGGCGAACTGCGCGTGCGGTGGGACCGCCATATGGCGATCAAACATGGTCGGGAGCCGGAGCGTTAGAACGGTGTGGGTGAGATCCGACCGCGATACGCGTAGCTGCACTATCATCCTGCCTTGCCCGGCGAAGGCCGGGGTCCAGTCGGGGAACGCAGCGACGGGCGTTGCCGCCCATCATATCCGCTATCCCAGCTGGGCCCCGGCCTTCGCCGGGGAAGGGGGGAGGTGCGGCGATATGGCTCAGGTTACGTACGGAATGCTCTATCTAGCGCCCATTATTGGCGATGAGATCGACATCGGTGCCGCCGTCGCGGCGGCTGGTCAGGAACAGCGCGAAGGCGCCGCCGTCGCGGTCGCGGGTGCCGCCGAGCACATGCTGGCTGCCGTCGGTCTGTTGCTCGGCCGAGAAGCCGGCATCGCTGGCGCGGGTATAATACCAGTCCATCACCTGTTGCAGCGACGCGCCGGTCGAGAAGCTCACCGCGCGCAACGCGCAGGCCTTGCCGTCCGCACCGGCGGCCTCGGCAACGCGGGCATCGGGGTAGAGCGGCAGGTCGGCGGGCAGGCGGTCGGCCCAGCCGGCGGAATAGCGCAGCGCGCCGGCGCAGGCGGCGGTGCGGCGGTCGTGCTGCCGCGAGGCGAGCGCGCCGAGCGTCAGCGACGCCTTGGCGGCGTCGCATTGCGGGCAGCTGGCGCCCTTGGGCGCGGGGGTCGGTTTGACCGCGACGCTGGTCGCCTGGCCGGTCGTGGCCGCGGTCCCTGACGGCGTGGCAGCAATGTTCTCCGGCGGCACCGCACCCGACAGCGGCTGGGCCGGCGGACGCACGGCGTCGTCATTGGCCTTATGGGCGAGCGACGGGTCGACCATGATCTGGTCCTGCAGCGCGCTCATCATCGCGGGGTCATGGCTGTTGGCGTTGCCCGCCTCGATCAGCTCGTTGTCGAGCGAATCAAGGTTGCGGCTGTCCTTGTCGCGCGGACCGCAGGCGAACAGCGCCAGCGGCAAAGCGAGGACCATGAGGCCCGGAAACCGAGTGCGAACCATTCAAACGCTCCAGATACGACGGATACCCATGCACCCGATCCGGTTAAAGAAGCTTTGGTTGTGTGGTATATAGCTAAAACACCTTGCGCGGGCGTCCGATGCACGCCATCTTGTTAAGCATGAACATCATCTCGCTCCTGCTCGGTGTCATCGTCCTGGTCTTCGCGCTGATCGGGTTCATCCCGTTGCTGGGCGCGCTCAACTGGCTGCTGATCCCGATGGCGCTCATCGGTGCGGCGATCGGTGCAATCTCGTCGCACAAATCGGGCCGCAACCTCAATCTGCTGCTGGTCGTGTTCTGCACGATCAGGCTGATCATCGGCCACGGCCTGATCTGATCGACCGGCCGGCCGTGCCTAGCCGTTGAGGCGGTGCGTCAGCGTGATCTCCGCCTTGAGCAATTTCGATACCGGGCAATAGGCCTTGGCATCCGCCGCGATCCGCTCGAACTCGGCCGGATCGATTCCGGCGACCGTCGCGCTTAGATCGAGATCCGAGCGGGTGATGGTGAAGCCGTCGCCATCCTTGTCGAGTGTGACCCTGGCGGTCGTTTCCAGCACGCCATCGCTGAATCCTGCCCTGGCGAGCGCAAAGCTCAGCGCCATGGTGAAGCAACTGGCGTGCGCGGCGGCGATAAGTTCTTCCGGGTTGGTGCCCGGGCCGTCCTCGAAGCGGCTGCCGAAGCCGTAGCGCTGGTTAGTCAGGACGCCCGACTGGGTCGAGACCTGGCCCTGGCCGTCCTTGCCAAACCCGTCATAACGGGCTGAGCCGCTGCGTGTCGTCATGTCGATTGTCCCTTTCATGGCAAAAGGGCGCGGGGTGAGCCGCGCCCTTCCTGTCTGCTTCGCGTACCGATCGGCTCAGCGATAATAGCAACGCTTCTTGGCGGTGATCGTGCGATCGATCGCGCGACCGGCAAAGGCGCCGCCGACACCGCCGGCGATCGTGCCGAGCGCGCCATGGCCGAAGACCGAGTTGCCGACCAGCGCGCCGCCGACGCCGCCGGCGACGAGACCCGTCGTGCCGCTCGAGTGACGGCAAACCTTGGTGCGCTTGTAGGTATGGCCATTATAATAGTGCCGCTTGGCCTCGGCTGCGGTCGGGATCGCCATTGCCGGAATGACCAGCGATACGGCGCTGAGCGCCATGATGAGCTTACGCATAGATAGTCTCCCTTGCCTCTAATTCAGTGAAGTGCCGAACGCGGGAGGTTTAGCAATTGTTGCATGAACCTCAAAAAACGTTGCGTTCATGTCACGTCTCTGCGCGCGCCGCAGCGCACCAATCGCTCCACGATATCCACATTATCCACAGGCTCTGTGAGGTGGTTTCGTATTGGCGCGACTCGGATTCGATGACACCATCATGACTGTAAGCGGATGACGACGAAGCGGGAAACCGAAGAGAGATCAAAAGCTTATGCCGAAGAAGAGACGAGGATCGCAAGGTTCGGCGCGCTTTTTCGGGAGGCCCGCAGGTAACTGATGGCCGGGATGTGCGGACGCGCAAGCGTCGGCGTCGCGGCGGCAGGAGCGGCGGACCGAAACGTCCCTCCACGTCCCCGCGATCGAGGAAGGGCGTTGGCCATGAGGGCCGGATGCGCATCGCTCATCACCGGGCGGAAGGCGGTTCGACAGGTAAGGGCCAAGGCGAGGCGGAAAGGACTTCGGTCCGGAACGCCAAGCTGGCCGCCGAGGCTGTGGCGCTGAGGCCCGCAAGGGTATCGCGCCCGGCCCCGGTGACCGAAACGCGAAGCTTCGTCGCCGTTCGCGGCACGAGGTGGAGCGGGCCGCCGAAACCAGACGGCGCGGTTCGTCTTCTTCGGAAGACGGATGAGCGGGTCGAAGTCCGGCGACAGGGGGTCGGCAGCAATGCCGGCCCCCATTTTGCGTTCGGGGTCCGTCGATCGGACGCGCGCGATCAGGCGCGAGCGAGCAACGCCCGCGCCCGCGCGCAATCTGCTTCCATTTGCGCGGTCAGCGCGGCGAGCGTGTCGAACTTCGCCTCGGGGCGGAGATAGTCGATCAGTTCGACCTCGATGCGCTGGCCATAAAGGTCGCCCGAAAAGTCGAAGAAATAGGGCTCGAGCAGTTCCTTGGGCGGTTCGAAGCTCGGGCGGATGCCGAGATTGGCAGCACCGTCGAGCACGCGCCCGTCGGGCAACCGACCCCGCACAGCGTAGATGCCGTAGGCCGGCCGCAGATAACTGCCGAGATCGATATTGGCGGTCGGGTAGCCGATCGTGCGGCCGAGCTTGGCGCCGTGTGTCACCACACCCTCGATCGCCCAGGGGCGGGTGAGCAGCCGCGCGGCGTCGCGCGGCTGGCCGGCGACGAGCATGTCGCGGATCCGGCTCGACGACACGGTGCGGCCGTCGAGCGACACCGGGCCAACGGTCTCGACGCCAAAGCCGTGCCGGCGACCGAGCTCGGCGAGCAGCGCGACATTGCCGCCCTTGGCCTTGCCGAAGGTGAAATCCTCGCCGGTGACGACGCCGCCGATGCGCGCCGTGGCGACCAGCCGCTGGTCGACGAATTGCTCGGCGGTCAGCGCGGCGAGCGCGGCGTCGAAATGGAACACCAGCATGGCGTCGGCGCCGGCCGCGCCGAACAGTCGTTCGCGCTGGTCGAGCGTGGTGAGACGGAAGGGCGGGGCGTCGGGGCGGAACAGGCGCATCGGATGCGGATCGAAGGTCGCGACGATCGCCGGTCGTCCGGCGGCGCGCGCGGCCGCGATGGCGCGGCCGACCACCGCCTGGTGTCCGAGGTGGAATCCATCGAAATTGCCCAGCGCGACGATACCACCGGCAAGGTGCGGGGGCAGCGCCGAGCCGCCGTCAAGCCGCTCCATGGCGGCGGGCTATAGGGGGGGCGAGGGGAGGGCGCAAAGGGGTTATGCATCGAGGTTCGCGCCAACCCTCCGTCGCCGCGAAGGCCAATCGGCGGCCGTGCACCGAGCAATGGTGGTGCCGCGCTCACCATTTCGGGGACACAATATTAAATTCTTCGCGATCGGCCGCGGCACGCTAGCGCTCGCCTGAATTTAGTATTGTGTCCCCGAAATAATGACAGGTGGGCCTTCCCAAGCAGCGTCCCCCAACTGGGCCCCGGCCTTCGCCGGGGAAGGAGAATGGGGTCGCGAAGAAAAGCGAAAGCCGTTCAGGCCGCCAGATCGTAGGGCTTGATATCACCGCTGAGATAGAGGTTGCGGGCCTTGGCGCGGCTCAGTTTGCCCGAGCTGGTGCGCGGCAGCGTGCGCGGCGGGATCAGTTCGACGACGCAGTTCATGCCGGTCACCGAGCGCACGCGTTCGCGGATCTCGTCGCGCAGGCGGACGCGCTCGGCCTCGTCCGAACTGCGGCATTGCACCAGCACCGCAGGGGTTTCCTCGCCGCCGGGGGTGGTGATGGCGAAGGCGGCGATGTCGCCGGCCTTGAAGCCGGGTAGCTGCTCGACCGCCCATTCGATGTCCTGCGGCCAGTGATTGCGGCCGTTGATGATGATCATGTCCTTGGCGCGGCCGACGATATAGACATAGCCATCGCTGAGATAACCCATGTCGCCGGTGTCGAGCCAGCCGTCCTTCATGCACGCCGCGGTCGCTTCGGGGTCGCGGAAATAGCCGACCATCAGCGACGGGCCGGTGCACCACACCTTGCCGATCGCGCGTTCGGGCAGCGGCGTGCCGTCTTCCTCGCGGATTTCGACGCGCATGTCGCGCGCCGGCTTGCCGCAATTGACGATCGCGCGATAGCGCTGCGGCCGATCCTGACCGTGCGCGACGCCCGACAGCTGGGTTTCCTCGACCAGTTCGACGCGGATGCCCTCGCCCGGCGGCATGATCGACACCGCCAGCGTCGCCTCGGCCAGGCCGTAGCTGGGCAGGAACGCCGATGCCTTGAACCCGGCATCGGCAAAGGCATCGACGAAATGCTGCATCACGTCGGGGCGGATCATGTCGGCGCCATTGCCTGCGACGCGCCAGCGCGACAGGTCAAAGCGATCGGCAACATGGCTCAGCGTGCCGATGCGACGCGAGCAGATGTCGTAGCCGAAGGTCGGCGAGTAGGAGAGCGTCGTGCCCTTGTTGCGGCTGATCAGATCGAGCCAGGCGAGCGGGCGCCGCGCAAAATCCTCGGTCTTGAGGTAATCGGCCGACACCTGATTGGCGACGGGCGACAGGAAGCAGCCGACCAGCCCCATGTCGTGATACCAGGGGAGCCACGACACGCAGCGATCAGTGCCGCACACTTCCATATTGTGGCTGTGCGAGGCGAGATTGTTGAGCAGCGCATGATGGGTGATCGCGACGCCGTGCGGGAAGCGCGTCGAGCCGCTCGAATATTGCAGATAGGCGATTGCCGAACCATCCGCCGTGGGCAAGCTCGCCTCGGGCGCGGCGCGCTCGGCGAATTCGGACCAGTCGATGCCCTCGATACCGACGAGATGCGCGGCGTCGCCGGCCATCTGCGCCAGCTCGGGCGGGTAGATCAGCATGGTCGGGTCGCAGCTGGCAAGCTGGACGCGCAATTGCTCGATATAGGAATCGCGGCCGCCGAACGAGGTCGGCAGCGGCAGCGGGACCGGCCAGCCGCCGGCATAGATAACGCCGAAGAACAGCGCGGCGAAATCGGGGCTGGTCTCCGCGATCAGCGCGATGCGATCCTCGGGCTTGACCCCGGCCGCGATCAGTCGCCGCGCCATCGCCAGCGCGTCCTCACGCAGCTCGCGATAGGGATAGGGTCGCGCCAGCGCGCCGCGCGGATCGTGGAAGTTCAGCCCGCGCTCGCCCTGCGCGGCATAATCGAGTGCCTCGCCGAGCGTCGCGAAGTCCGCCAGACGGCGCGGCAACGCATCTTCGGTCGGCGTCGGGAGAAGAACGGGCCGCTCGGCCAGTATTTCTCCGGAATGCGCAACGTCGATTGCCATAATATAGTAGCGCCCTTGCCCGCGGCTCCCCGCGGGGGCCGCTTTTTGTGAAGCGTGCACCCCTGAAGCCGCCAAGCGTTCAAAATCCGTTCCGACTGTGGCACAATGATGGCGCAATGTCGCAGGACGAAGTGCCTTCTCGCCGCGCTGAACGCGCCAGGCGGCCAGTGGTGCCGCTGGATCAGGCTGCGCTTGAGCGATTGGCGCTTCATTATGTCGAGCGATTTTCGACCACGCGGGTGCGGCTCGGCGACTATTTGCGCCGCAAAATCCGCGAGCGCGGCTGGGACGGGCCTGCCGCCGACCCGGCAGCGATAGCGACGCGATTGGCCGAGCTCGGCTATATCGACGACCGTGCCTTTGGCGAGGCACGGGCGCGCGCCATGGCGCGGCGCGGGCTGGGGCGTCGGCGCGTCGATGGCGCGCTGCGCCAGGCGGGGCTCGACGAGGCCGATGCCGAGGCGCTCGCGCCGGCCATCGCCGAGCAGGCGAGCGACGCCGCGCTGACGTTCGCGCGGCGCAAGCGCATCGGCCCGTTCGCCACGTCCCCGGCCGATCGCCCGCTGCGCGAGAAGCAGCTCGGCGCGATGGTGCGCGCCGGGCATGATTTCGCGCTGGCGCGCAAGATCGTTGCGATGGCGCCGGGCGACGCGGTGGAATCTTTGCTCGAAACGTGACGCGAGTGGCTTTTGCGCGCGTCGCGATCCGTGTTACACGCCCGCCCCGGGGGCATGTCATATGCGTAACGAACCGCAGGCCGCGCCACGGGCAGGGCCGCAGTGGAGTGAGGACGAGCGCGATGCGCCGGTCGATGAGGCCGGCCTGTTGCTGTCGGGTTCGCTCAAATGGTTCGACGTGACGCGCGGCTTCGGTTTCCTCGTCGCCGATCAGCCCGGCCTGGGTGACGTGCTCGTTCATTTCTCGGTGCTTCAGGCACATGGCCGGCGCAGCCTGCCCGAGGGCGCGCGCATCGAATGTCGCGCGGTGCGGCGCGATCGCGGCCTGCAGGCGAGCGAGATACTGTCGATCGATCTCGGCAATGTCGTCGAGCAGCCGGTGCGCGCGCGCGCCGGCGACCGGATCGACCCCGCCGCGCTGGTCGATTCGGCCGGGCCGTTCGAACCGGTGACGGTGAAGTGGTTCAACCGCCTCAAGGGTTATGGTTTTCTGGTCCGCGATGCCGACTCGGCGGACGTCTTCGTCCATATGGAAACGCTGCGCCGTGCCGGCCTTGGCGAGGTCGAACCCGACCAGCCGCTGCAGGCGCGGATCGTCGAAGGTCGCAAGGGCCCGCTCGCCGTGGCGGTCGAGGCGGACGACTGACGACTGCCGACTGACGACGATTGCGGTGACGCGCGGCGCATTGCATGGGTGCCCGGGCGACGTCGGGATCGGTCCGGCGCACGGCTGAGGAACTGACGCGCATGAAGAAGGTGATTGCCGCGCTCGCGCTACTGGCCCTGCTCGCCGTGGCCGGGTGGATGTTGTGGAAGCCGTCCGACGACGGGAAGCTGCCGGTCTATGGCGTGGCGATCGCGGCGACCTATCCGCACGACCAGTCGGCCTTCACCGAAGGTTTGTTCTTTCAGGATGGCGCGCTTTACGAGAGCACCGGTGAGGTTGGCCAGTCCGGCCTGCGGCAGGTCGAGCTCAAGACCGGTCGCGTAACCAGGAGCATGGATTTGCCCGCCCCCTATTTCGGCGAGGGCATCGTGCCGTGGAAGGACAAGATCTACGAACTGACGTGGAAGGACCAGAAGGGGTTCATCTACGGGCGCGGCGATTTCTCGCCGATCGGCGATTTCAGCTACACCGGTGAGGGCTGGGGCGCGACGCACAATGATCGCTTCATCATCATGAGCGACGGCAGCGCGGTGTTGCGGTTCCTCGATCCCGATTCGCTGGCGACGGTGTCGACCTTGAAGGTGACCGCGCATGGCTGCCCCGTGGCCAAACTCAACGAACTCGAATGGGTCGATGGGCAGATCTACGCCAATATCTGGCAGACCAACCTCATTGCCCGGATCGACCCCAAGAGCGGGGCGGTGCTGAGTTTTCTCGACCTGAGCAGTCTCGGGCCGAAGGAGCGCGGCAACGACGACGTGGCGAACGGCATCGCCTGGGATGCGGGGCAGCACCGGCTGTTCGTGACGGGCAAACGCTGGCCGCAATTATACCAGATCGCGGCCGGCACGACGCGGGTGGCATCGGCCGAGGCGGCGGCACTTACGGCCTGTGCCGGCGGGTCGGCGGCGCAATGATCGCGTCGGTGCCGAGGGTACTGGTAGAGCGGTGTGCCGGCCTCACTGTTGCAACGGCCATTGCGGTTCGTCGGGACAGGTCTTAAGCGCGCGGCATGGGTATCAATCTCAATCCGTTCACCTGGTGGAACGGCGCCAGCTGGGGAACCATGGTCGGGCTGCGCGGCAAGCGCCGGGTCGGCGAGGATTCGCTCGGCAATGTCTATTATCAGGGCGGGCGCGATACCAATGGCAACCCGCGTCGCTGGGTGATCTACAACGGCGCCAACGATGCGAGCCGGGTCGCGCCGGAATGGTTCAGCTGGCTGCACCATCAGGTCGACGACCTGCCCGACCGCGCCTTGCCCGCGCCGCGCACCTGGCAGAAGCCGGCCATCCCCAATCTGACCGGCACCGCGCTCGCCTATCGCCCGCCCGGCGCGATGGAAAAGGGCGGCCACCGCGCCGCCGCGACCGGCGATTATGAAGCGTGGACGCCCGACGCGTGAGTGATTCGCGCCGCTGGACGCTGGCGGTGGCGGCGCTCGCGCTGCTCGCCACGGCGGGCTGCGGCGAGAAGAAGCCGGCGACCGACCCCAATGCCAAGCCGACGCAGCGTACCGCGCTCGACGAGGACAGCGCGCCGTCGGACGTGACGACGGTCGACCTGCCGAGCGGCGCCGATCCCTCTTATGGCGCGACGCCGATGGCGCAGCGGGTCGCGGTGCTGGGCCTGCTCAACAAGCGCAACGGCGTGGCGCGCGAGATCACGCTGAAGCCGGGCAATGCGGCGCGGGTCGGCGATGTGATCGTCCGGCTCGCGGCATGCGAACAGACTGCGCCATGGGAGCAGGAGCATTATACCGGCGCCTTCGTCCAGGTCGACGTGCAGCAATTCGACAAGAGCTGGCGCCGCTTCTTCTCGGGCTGGCTCTACAAGGAGCGGCCAACGCTCAACGTCGTCCAGCACCCGATCTACGATGTGTGGGTCAAGAGCTGCGCGATGACCTTCCCCGAAGGCGGGCCGGGCTCGGTCAGCGCCAATGGTCTTTCCGGATCGGGCGCCGCGACGCCGAGTCGGTCGAGCGCGAAGAAGTCTCCCGAGCTCGCGCCCCCCGACGTCACGCCCGCCGCGGTGCCGACGACGCCGTCGAGCGCGCCGCCGAGCAGCCCGAGATAGGTCGCACGCGGAATTTCGACCGCGCCGAGCGAGGCGAGATGCCCGGTCATGAACTGGCAGTCGAGCAGGGTGAATCCGCCGACGCGCAGGCGCGCGACGAGCCAGGCGATCGCGACCTTCGATGCGTCGCGCGCGCGGCTGACCATGCTCTCACCGAAGAAGGCCCGGCCCAGCGCGAGGCCGTAAAGTCCGCCGGCGAGCCGATCACCGTCCCATATCTCGACCGAATGCGCGAAGCCGCGGCGGTGCAGGGTGACAAAGGCCTGTTCGATTTGCGGATTGATCCAGGTGTCGGGGCGGCCCTCGACCGCCTCGGCGCACAGCGCGATGATGCGCTCGAACGCGGTGTCGGCGGTCACGCGGAAGCGATCGGCGGCAATCGTCTTGCGCAGCGAATGCGACAGATGGAAGCCGTCGAGCGGCAGGATCGCGCGCGTCTTGGGTTCGACCCAATAGACGCTGTCGGCATCGCGCCCATCGGCCATCGGGAACACCCCGACGGCATAGGCGCCGAGCAGGAGTTGCGGATCGAGGATGTCGTGCCGAACTCTGGCCACCGGATTTCAGCTGTCCACGATGCGACGACAAGCCGTAGCGTCGGTCATTGCGCCAGGCGTTTCTCGATCACCTGCCACAAATCGGCAAAGGCCCTCGCGCCGACCGATTTAGCGGCGAAGGCGCCGACCGGCGCGCGGCGTGCCGCCATCGTCTCGACCACGCTGGCCATCGGGATGACCGGCCAATCGGGGTGACGCGCCAAGGCCTCGGCGTGGAGCTTGCGGCGGCGATCGACCATCGAATGGACCGGCAGCAACTGCTTCTTGCCGAGATGCTTGGCGACCTCGGCAAAGGCGCGTTCGCTGAGCGGGGAAGGGATGACCGGCACCACGACGAGATCGGCGGCGCGCATCACCTGGTCGCTGGTCTCGGTCAGCCCGGGCGGGCAATCGAGCAGGACGCGGTCATAGCCCTTGTGGATCGTCTCGATCAGTTTCTGCAGTCGCTTCTTCTTGTCGAGCTCGTGAAACAGCAGGTCGAGCCCGCGCAGCGACATGTCGGCGCCGATCAGGTCGAGCCGGTCGATCGCGGTCGGGCGGATCAGCTTGGTCGGCTCGACATCCTTGGAGAAGATCGCCTGTGCCGGCTCGCGCGCGCGGCCGTCGGACAGCATGAAGGTGCTCGCGGCCTGCGGATCGAGATCCCACAGCAACGTGCGCCGCGCCGACAGCGTCGCCGAGGCCCAGGCGAGATTGACGGTCAGCGTGGTTTTGCCGACGCCGCCCTTGAGGCTGTAGATCGCGATGGTCGACAAGGACGCGGCTCCGCTAGCAGGTCGGCGCATCGTGCCCAAGCGGCGCGGGCGAGGCAAGCGCGCAGACGCGAAAAGGGCCGGCGGATTGCGCCGCCGGCCCGTGTATTGGGGTGGTCGCCATTGCCCGGGCAATGACGGGGAAGCGGGATCAGGCCTTGCAGGCTTGCTCGGGCTTGCCCGGCGAGGTCAGCGTGATCGCGGCCGGGGTGCCGGTGAGCACGAAGCCATCGGCCTTGAACGGCGCGCCATCGCTCTCGGCGGTCAGCTTGACCGGGATGGTGGCATCGCCGACCTTGACCGTGACCTGCTTGTTGCCGGCATAGAAATCGACCGTGGCGAGGCTCTGGTCCTTGCAACGGAAGGTCCGCGTCGCGGTGATCGCCGGCGGCAGTTCGACCTTGGGCCGATTGGCCAGTGCTTCGGCTTGCGGATCCGGCGCGGTCGCAGACACGACTTCGGTTTTTTGCTTACAGGCCGACAGCGCGAGCAGCGCGACGGCGGCGGCGGGGAGGAGACGGTTCTTCATGGTTCGATTTGCTTCGCGCACGCAGCATCGTCCGTCAAGACCGTAGTCTCCACATACCATCGCATAGCGCTGCGATGCAGCAGAAACTTCATGCTGCTGCCCTCATTCGTGAAATTCATCGAGCTCGGGGATGCGCCCGAACGCAATCTTCGTGCCGACACGATCGATTCGCCCGCCATGGAGCGGGCCGAGGCTGACGGCGTGGCGGCCGAAGCGCCGGTTGATGCGATCCATCGCGCGACTGAGCGCCAGCGTGCGCGTTTCGCGCGCCAGCGGGTCGTCGGGATCGAGCAGCGCGAACAGCGATTGCTGTTCGGCGGCGACGGGCTCGATCTCGGCCAGCGTCACCCCGATCATGCGGATCTGGAAATCGCCCGGCCGCGCGCGACCCGCCGCTACGAGGCGCGGGAACAGGCGGTCGAGCGCGGCGAGGATGGCGAAGCTGTCCTGCATGACGGGCAGCCGCAGCGCGGCGCGCCAGCCCGACTTGTCGTCCTCGAAGCGGGCATGGAGGATCAGCAGGCGGCAGCGATAGGCCTTGCGTCGCAACCGGCTCGCCGCCTTGAAGGCGAGGCGACGTGCGGTCAGCCGCACCGCCTCGACGCCGCGCTTGCCGGGCGAGAGGACATGGCTGTGCCCGATCGTACGACTCTGCGTCGGCTTTTCGGGCAGATCGACGCCGTGGAGCAGATACCACAGCCGATCGCCATCGGTGCCGCCCCAGGCGGTGCCGGCGTCGCGCGGTCGGCGTTCGCACAGCTGGCGGATGTCGTTGACCCCGTCGCGTGCCAGCCGCCGCTCCATCTTCGCGCCGATCCCGGCAATGTCGCGCAAGTTGAGGTCGTACAGCCGTTGCGGCAGCTGCTCGGCATCGAGCACGAGCAGCCCGTCCGGTTTCTGCATGTCGGAGGCAAGCTTGGCGAGCAGCCGGTTGGGCGCGATGCCGACCGATGAGGTGAGGCAGTCGCCGACATGGGCGCGAATCCCGGCCTTGATGCGGCGCGCGAGCGCGATTGCCGCATCGCGACCATTCTCGTTGTCGAGCAGCCGGCACGCCACCTCGTCGATCGAGCAAACCCGCGTTACCGGGATGTGCGTCCAGATCTCGGCGACGATCGCATCGTGGAATTCGACATAACGCTCATGCCGCGCGGGGGTTACGATCAGGTCGCGGCACCGGCGGCGCGCCTCCCAAACGGGCGTGCCGGTGCCGATGCCGTAGCGCTTCGCCTCGACAGAGGCGGCGATCGCCACCGTGGTGTCGCTGTCGACCGGTGCGACGACCACCGGCCTGCCGCGCAGTGCCGGGTCGAGCTGCTGTTCGACGCTGGCGAAATAGCTGTTGAGATCGAGGAATAGCCAGCGCAGCGGCCGAGGCGGCAGGGGCGGCGAGTCGCACATTGTTAGAACATAACACGAACAACGCGATGGTCTAGGCGGTTGACGAGCGGCCGCCTTCCGTTCGAAAAGGGCGCATGGCCAGCCTTGCTCCGCACCCGTCACGTTCGTCGCTCGCGCATGTTCGCGGTATCGAGGATTATTGGGCGCGGCGGACCGGGCGGGCGCAGCACAAGCCGCCAAGCGCGATGGCCGACCGGATGCTGCTCGATGCGCTGGGTCTCGGGATCGAACAGACCTGCACCTATCTGATGGCGGCGCGGCCGGACTATCCGGCGTTCGAGGCCTGGGTTTTCGAGACGGTCGGCGAACCCGATGGCGATCTGATCGATCGCTACAATGCCTGGTTCGACGGCGCGCCGGTCCCCGAGGCGACGCGCCACCGGCTTGCGGCGATCGACGCGATGGCGCCGGTGCTCGATGCGCGCGATCTCGCGCATTGGGACGAGCATGGCTATGTCGTGCTGCGCAGCGCGCTGACCCGCGATCAGGCGGCCGATCTCGAGGCATTGCTGTGGCGGACGATCGATGCGCGGCCCGACGATCCCGCGACCTGGTACGGGCCGCGCACCAACGGCATCATGATCCAGCATTTCCAGCACCCCGCGCAGGAGGTGGTGCGGCGCTCGGCGCGGGTGCACAAGGCGTTCGCGCAATTATGGGGCAGCAGCGACCTGTGGTCGAGCACCGACCGTCTGAGCTTCAACCCGCCCGAGATTCCGGGCAAGCGGTTCCCGGGTCCGCATCTGCACTGGGATGTCAGTGTCGTGCAGCCGATTCCGTTCGGCACGCAGGGCATTCTCTACATGACCGACACTGCGGCTGATCAGGGCGCGCTGCAACTCGTGCCGGGTTTCCATCGCCGCATCGCGGCGTGGCTCGACGCGCTCGGCGATGCCGATCCGCGCATGGTCGATCTGAGCGCGGAGGCGATCACGGTGCCGGCGGGGGCGGGCGACCTTGTCATCTGGCGCTACGATCTGCCGCACGGTGCCAGCGCCAACCGCGCCGACCGGCCGCGCATGGCGCAATATGCCAATATGTATTCGCCGGCATGGGTCGAGAATCCGCTGTGGCGATGAGCGTGGCCGGGGCGCGCCTGGCGCTTTCCAGCCGCGATCAGCAGACGGTGCGGATCGACGCGCGGCGCGGCTTTGCGGCTATCGCATCCTTTCGCCGTCGTTTATCGCTCGCTTGGCGCGATGGCGGCGCGCGACCCGCACGAGCGGGATGGTGGGGAGAATGAGAATGAAGCGCTTGGTGATGGGTCTGGGAATCGTGCTCGCGGCAACCGGTTGTTCGAGCCAGCAGACGGCGAGCGCCAACAGCGAGGAAACGATTCGTACCACCGCGATCGCCAATATCGTCGCGGCGATGCCGAATCAGACACCGACGCCTGTCGCCAACGAAACGGCTGCCACCGGGCCGGAAAACGGCGCCGCGCCCAGCGACCTTTCCAACATGGTGTCCAATATCACCACGCAGGACTGATCGCGTGGCAATGCCTGCTTGGGCGAGGTGCAGCAGCGGTTGCTTGCTCCGGCGGGTGCTGCGGGCCATGTCACCGCGATGACGACGATTCACAACAGTCTCGGATTGATTGGCAACACGCCGCTGGTGCTGCTCAAGGGGCCAAGCGAGGCGGCCGGCGCCGAGATCTACGGCAAGTGCGAGTTCGCCAACCCCGGCGCCTCGGTCAAGGACCGCGCCGCCCTGTTCATCGTCGAGGATGCCGAGGCGCGCGGCCAGCTCGCGCCCGGCGGCACGATCGTCGAGGGGACGGCGGGCAATACCGGCATCGGCCTCGCGCTGGTCGGCAATGCCAAGGGCTACAAGACGATCATCGTCATGCCCGAGACGCAGAGCCGCGAGAAGATGGACACGTTACGCGCGCTCGGTGCCGAGCTCGTGCTGGTGCCGGCGGCGCCCTATTCGAACCCGGCGCATTTCGTCCACACCTCGCGCCGTATCGCCGAGGAAACCCCGGGCGCGATCTGGGCCAACCAGTTCGATAATATCGCCAATCGCCGCGCCCATATCGTCGGTACCGCGGAGGAAATCTGGACCCAGCTCGATGGCCGGGTCGACGGTTTCACCTGCGCGGTCGGCACCGGCGGGACGCTGGCGGGCGTCGGTCTCGGGCTCAAGGCCAAAGACGAGAAGATCACGATTGCGCTCAGCGATCCGCACGGCGCAGCACTTTATGCCTATTATGCTTGTGGCGAGCTCAAGGCGGAGGGCAGTTCTGTTGCGGAAGGGATCGGGCAAGGGCGCATCACCGCCAATCTCGAGGGCGCGCCGATCGATACGCAGTTCCGCATCTCCGACGAAGAGGGGCTCGAATGGGTCCGCCGACTTCTTGCGGAAGAAGGACTGTGCCTCGGGCTCTCGTCGGGCATCAACGTTGCCGGTGCGATCCGCCTCGCGCGGCAGATCGGCCCCGGCGCGCGCGTCGCGACGATCCTGTGCGATACCGGCTTTCGTTACCTGTCGACGCTGTACAATCGGGCATGGCTTGAGCAAAAAAACCTTACCGTCCCACCATGGCTCATGCGTGATTAGCACGCGCCGAGACGTGCCATCGACAAGACGATCGGTATGCGTTACATTTCTGCCACAGTGACGATGATAATCGAACAGGACCAGGGCCAGACGTCGCAACGCGTCAAGGTCGGTATGATCGGCCTCGCTGCGGTGTTGCTGCTCATCTTATTCGCCGCCGCGGTGTACAGCACCGCGAACCGCGATCGGCCGGTTGCGGTCGCCGGCGGAGTGCGCCCCGATGTCGTCGCCAATCTCGTCGCGGGCAACCAGGCGGCGCCGGGTGCCGCCGCGACCAGCGAGCCGCTGGCCGATATGGGCGTCGCGCCGAGCGCGCCAATCGACAATGGCAGCGCCGGACGGCCACCGCACCCGCCGCGCTGATCCGCGCGCGAGCATAGAGAATCGAACATGGGGATTCTTGGGGAAATCACGGGACGATCGTGGATTCGCCCGGGTTTGCGCGGGATTCGCCCTTCAACAAGCCGAACAGACTGGGAACACGTATAAATACTGATCCCAAAAACCGCCCGAAATAGAGGCTAATAGTAAACTAACCCCTAAAATCCCCGCTAATCCCCTTGTGTCCCTGACCCTCCCGCGCTACGCCCATCAATATTGAGGGGCAGACTCAACGTGCCTGCGTGAAAGCAGCGCTCGAAGGCGGCGATGGTCGCTTTTCGGGGCAGGTTCGTTGTGTCCGCGACCATTGGGATCGGCGCAGTGACAAGGGGCATTTACAAGGGAGCGGCGTTGCAGCTTGTCGATGACAAGCTCCGCGTTGCCATCCCTGCCTCGCTCCGCAACACCATCATCGCCAATTCGCCCGAGGGCGACATGCGCGTCACCATCGCGGTGCACCCGCAGGGCGACTGCCTGGTCGGCTATGACCTCCCCTGGGGAATCGAGCTCAACGCGCGGGCCAATGCCCGGGACGCCGCGCATGCCGACACCAATGGCGAGATCGATTACGGCTACAAGCGCCGCGTCGCCAATGGCGAGGACCTGCCGTTCGACCCCAGTGGTCGTTTCATCATGCACGGCTTCCACAAGAAGAAGGCCGGGATCGGCAAATACGCCTATTTCTATGGCCAGTGGGACCATTTCGAGATCTGGGACCCCGCAACGCTGCTTGCCGCCCAGCCGTCGGGCACGATGCGCGACAACCTCGAATATCTGCTCGAAGAAAAGGGGATCGTGCTGTGACCGATCCCGTCACCCAACCGCATATCCCCGTTTTGCTCGATGAAGTCGTCGATGCGCTCGCCATCTGCCCCGGCGAGCGCCATGTCGATGCGACCTTCGGCGCCGGGGGCTATACGCGGGCGCTGCTCTCCCTTGGCGCCTGCGTATTCGCTTTCGATCGCGACCCCGACGCGATCGCTGCCGGCCAGGCGTTGGTTGCGGAAAGCGATGGCGCGCTGACGCTGGTGCCGACGCCCTTCTCGGCAATGGAGAGCGAGCTCGCCGCGCGCGACGCGCTGCCGGTCGATGGCGTGACGATGGATATCGGCGTGTCGTCGATGCAGCTCGACCAGGCCGAGCGC
Source organism: Sphingomonas sp. AR_OL41 (assembly GCF_029911635.1). Lineage (GTDB taxonomy): Bacteria > Pseudomonadota > Alphaproteobacteria > Sphingomonadales > Sphingomonadaceae > Sphingomonas. The sequence goes on along the minus strand of NZ_JARYTI010000004.1, from coordinate 159,916 downwards.
GGCTTTTCGTTCCAGTCGGACGGTCCGCTCGACATGCGCATGAGCCAGGAGGGCGAGAGCGCCGCGGACTTCGTCAATCACGCCGATGAAAGCGTGATCGCCGACGTGCTGTACGAATATGGCGAGGAGCATCGTTCGCGCCGCGTCGCGCGGGCGATCGTCGCGGCGCGGCCGATCACGCGGACCGGCGAGCTGGCGCGCGTCATCCGCAAGGCGCTGGGCTACAAGCCGCACGACAAGAAGGACCCGGCAACGCGCGCCTTCCAGGCAATCCGCATTCATGTGAACCGCGAGCTTGGCGAACTGGCCGATGGTCTCGCCGCCGCCGAGCGCATTCTCGCGCCGGGTGGTCGCCTTGCCATTGTGACCTTCCACTCACTGGAAGACCGGATGGTCAAGCGCTTCCTGCGCGAGCGCAGTGGCGGGACGCCGGCGGGCTCGCGGCATCTGCCCGATGTCGTGGCGCTCGCCGCGCCGAGTTTCGAACAGGTGGGCAAGGCGGTGCGCGCCGGCGACGCCGAGGTCGCGCGCAACCCGCGGGCGCGGTCGGCGACGTTGCGGACGGCGCGGCGCACCGCGGCGCCGGCATGGGTTTTTGAGGGAGCGATGTGATGCTTGCTTATGCGTGGAAGAGTCTTGGCTGGTTCGCCGCGAGTGTCGCGGTCGCGCTCGGTTTCCTGCTGGTGCCGTTGCAGGTCGCGGCCGAGCGCAAGAAACTCGACAAGACGACGGCGCTGATTGCCGCCGCGCACCGCGACATCCGCGCGCTGGAAACCGAGTTCGACACCCGCGCCAACCTGGCCCAGCTCGAGCAGTGGAACGGCGACACGCTGCGCCTCACCGCGCCGGTTTCGGGCCAGTATGTCAGCGACGAGGCGGCACTCGCCAGCCTCGACCTGCGCCAGCAGCAGCCGCTCCCGGCCGGCGCCGGTCAGCCGACGACGCAGATGGCGTCGCTGGTCGTGCCGTCGCGGCCGACCGGGCTCGCCACCGTCCAGGCGGTGACGCCGACGGTGCGGATCCTGCCGCGCGCCGCAACACCTGAACCGATCCTCGCCGGACCGGTCGGCGAGGTGCGCACCGCCGCGGTCCAGCGGAGCAAGGCGCAGGCGGTGGCGCTGCTCGATCGCAAGTTGCTCAGCGACTCGACCATCGGCGACCTGATGAGCAGCGCCCGCACCGAGACCGGAGGCGCCGCCCGGTGACCGCGATGATCGCGCTGCCCCAGCCGCAACGCCGCATGGGCGGCCAGCGCCAGGCGCTGGTCGCCGTCGCGCATGTGCGGTTGATGATGCTGATGCTGCTGATCGGCGCCGGCTTCCTGCTGGTGACGGCGCGAATCGCGATGCTCGGTCTGCTCGGCACGCCGGCCAACGCCGCGACCTTGTCCGGCGGGCTGATGCAGCGTGGCGACATCGTCGATCGCAACGGGTCGCCACTCGCGCGCACGATCGCGGCCTGGACGATCGGCATCCATCCGCACGAGGTGATCGGCGACCGTCACGAGATCGCGCGCCAGCTCGCCGAAGCGATGCCGGGGCAGAGCGAGGATTATTATTACGCCCAGCTGACGCGCGACGTGCCGTTTACCTATCTCGATCGCCATGCCTCGCCGGCGACGGTCAACCGTGTCCATGTCATCGGCGAGCCGGCGATCGTCTTTGCGCAGGAGGCCGAGCGGCTCTATCCCCAGTCGACGCTGGCGGCGCATGTGCTCGGTTACGTCGCGCCGACCGACAGCGATCCTAATGTCATCGGACGCGCCGGCATGGAGCGCGCGTTCGAGAAGGAATTGAGCCATCCCGTGCGCGGTGCCGCGCTGGCGCTGTCGGTCGACAGCCGCGTGCAGGCAGCGGTCGAGAGCGAACTCGGCCGCGCGATGGTCGACTTCAAGGCCAAGGCGGCGACGGGTGTCGTGCTGGATGTCGATACCGGCGAGGTCATCGCGATGGTCTCGTTGCCGGTCTACAATCCCAACAAGCTGAAGGGCACCAGTTCGGAGGCGCTGCGCAACAACGTCACGCAATCGGTCTATGAACTGGGTTCGACTTTCAAGCCGATCACCATGGCGGCGGCGATCAACGATGGCGTCGTGACCTCGATGGCGCGCCGCTTCGACGCGACGGTGCCGTTACAGATCGGCCGCTTCACCATACATGACGATCGCGGCGACGAGCAGCGCCGCTGGCTCAATATCCCGGAAACGCTGGTCTATTCATCCAACATCGCCACCGCGCGGATCGCCGACGAGCTCGGTCAGGCGCGGCTGTCCGGCATGTTCCGGGCGCTTGGCTTCGATACCAAGCCGGAGATCGAACTCAAGGAAAAGGCGCGGCCGCTTTGGCCAAGCTTCTGGGCGCGCACCACGGTGATGACGACCGCCTATGGCCATGGCATCGCCGTGACGCCGCTGCAGCTCGCCAATGCCTATGCGACTTTGGTCAATGGCGGCGTCTGGCGTCCGACGACCCTGCTCAAGGTCGCGCCAGGCGCGGCCCCGGCCGGGCGGCGCGTGATCACCGAGGCGACCAGCGCGCGGATACGCCAGCTGTTGCGTCTCGTCGTGCTTAAGGGCACCGGGCGCAAGGCCGATGTGCCGGGCTACCGCGTCGGCGGCAAGACCGGCACGGCAGAGGTTGCCGGGGTCGGCGGCTATTCGAAGAAAGCCAATGTCTCGACCTTCGCCGGGGCTTTCCCGATGGATCATCCGCGCTACGTTGTCGTCGCGATGCTCGATTCGCCGATCGGCAATGCCGAATCCTTTGGCCTGACGACGGCCGCATGGACCGCGGCGCCGGTCGTCAACCGCGTCATCGCGCGGACCGGCGCGATGCTTGGGGTGTTGCCCGACGACAAGCGCGACGTGGACGTGTCCGAGTTGCTGCCGATGCTGTGGCAGGCGCCGGGCGTCGCGAAAGACAAGAATATGGCGAGCAAGGAATGAAGCTCTCCGCGTTGACCGGCGGGTCCGAGCACGCGACCATCACCGGCTTCGCGATCGACCACCGCAAGGTGGCGCCGGGCACGGTGTTCGGCGCCTTTGAGGGCACGCGCGTCAACGGCGAGGATTTCATTCCCGCAGCGATCGCGGCCGGCGCGATCGCCGTCGTCGCGCGGCCGCAGGCGCAGGTGGTCGGCGCGGTGCATATCGCCGACGCTCACCCGCGTGAGCGTTTCGCGCGGCTCGCGGCGTCGTTCTTCGCACCCTTCCCGGCGGTCGCGGTCGCGGTGACCGGCACCAACGGCAAGACCTCGACCGTCGAGATGACGCGGCAATTGTGGCGCATGGCCGGCTATCACGCCGCCTCGATCGGCACGCTCGGCGTGACCACCGGCGACGACCGCGTCACCACCGGGCTGACCACGCCCGATGTCGTGACCTTCCTCTCCAACGTCGCCGGGCTGGCGCGCGAGGGCGTGACGCACGTCGCGTTCGAGGCGTCGAGCCACGGCCTGTCGCAATATCGCACCGAGGGGCTGCGCGTTTCCGCCGCCGCCTTCACCAATCTCAGCCGCGATCATCTCGATTATCACGGCGATATGGCTGCCTATTTCACCGCCAAGCTGCGGCTGTTCTCCGAGGTGCTGGCGCCCGACGGCACGGCGGTGGTGTGGGCCGATGACGAGGTGTCGGCGCGCGTCGTGGATCTGGCGCGCGAGCGCGGCAACCGGCTTATCACCGTCGGCGAGCATGGCGACACGCTGCGGCTGGTGTCGCGCGATCCAACCTTGCTCGGCCAGGGTCTGGTGATCGAAGCTGCCGGCACGACGCACAAGGTCAACCTGCCGCTGATCGGCGCCTATCAGGTCGCCAATGCGCTGACCGCCGCCGGGCTGGTGATCGCGACCGGCGGCGACGTCGCCGCAACGCTCGCCGCGCTGGCGCGCCTCCAGCCGGTGCGCGGCCGGCTCGAACGGGCGGTGATCGCGCGCAGCGGCGCGCCGGTCTATGTCGACTACGCTCACACACCCGACGCGCTCGAGGCGGCGATCGCCGCGCTCAAGCCACATGCCGGTGGCCGTCTGATCGTCGTGTTCGGCGCGGGCGGCGACCGCGACCAGGGCAAGCGCGCCGAAATGGGCAAGATCGCCGCCGCGCGCGCCGATGTCGCGATTGTCACCGATGACAATCCGCGCAGCGAAGATCCCGCCACGATCCGCGCCATGATCCTCGAAGGCGCCCCCGGTGCCACCGAAATCGGCGATCGACGCGCCGCGATCGGCCACGCCATCGCTGCGGCAGGCGCCGACGATATCGTGCTGGTCGCCGGCAAGGGCCATGAGCAGGGGCAGATCGTCGGCGATCTCGTGCTGCCGTTCGATGACGTTAGCGTCGCGCGCGAGATGGCGGCGTGAGCGAGGCGATGAACCAGTCCCCCTCCCACTTGCGGGAGGGGCCAGGGGAGGGGCGTCGCCCCAGGCTCGGCCTGCTTCACGCTCACGCCCGCCCCCAACCCCTCCCGCAGTCGGGAGGGGAAAAGTGAGCCTCTGGACTGCCGCCGACATCGCCGCCGCCACCGGCGGCCGTGCGTCCGCCGACTTCACGGTCGAGGGCGTCACCTTCGACTCGCGTGAGGTCGGTCCCGGCGACCTGTTCGTCGCGCTCAAGGGCGAGGCGACCGATGGCCACCGCTTCCTCGACGGCGCATTCGATCGCGGCGCGGCCGGGGCGATCGTCAGCAGCGCGACGCCGCATCCGCATGTCCTCGTCCCCGACACGATAGTGGCGCTGGAGGATCTTGCCCGCGCCGCCCGTGCACGCACCGCGGCGCGGATCGTCGGCGTCACCGGGTCGGTCGGCAAGACCGGGACCAAGGAGGCGCTGTTCGCCGCGCTCGATCGCAGCGCGCCGGGCGCCACGCATCGCTCGGTCAAGAGCTACAACAACCATACCGGCGTACCGCTCAGCCTGGCGCGCATGCCGGCGGATAGCCGCTTCGCCGTGCTCGAAATGGGCATGAACCATGCCGGCGAGTTGACGCAACTCACCGCGCTGGTCCGGCCGCACGTCGCGATCGTCACCGCCATCGCCCCGGCGCACACCGCCTTCTTCCGCGACGAGAGCGCGATTGCCGATGCCAAGGGCGAGATCTTCGCCGGGCTCGAGCCGGGCGGCACCGCGATCGTGCCGTTCGACAGCCCGCACCGCGACCGGCTGATCGCCGCCGCGACGCCTTACGCCGCGCGCATCGTTACCTTCGGCTCGGGCGCTGACGCCGATGTCCGTGCGATCGAGACGATGCGCCAGCCGAGTGGCGGCACCTTCGTCACCGCGCGGGTCGGTGCACGGGAACTGAGCTTCACGATCAGCCATCCCGGCGCGCACTGGGTCTCCAACGCGCTGGCGGTGCTGGCGGCGGTCGATGCCGTCGGCGGCGATCTCGCGCTGGCCGGGCTGGCGCTGGCCGAACTGGGCGGGTTGGCCGGTCGTGGCGCGCGCTTCGCGGTGCCGCTCGGCGACGGCGAGGCGCTGGTGATCGACGAGAGCTATAACGCCAACCCATCGTCGATGCGCGCGACGCTCGCGGTGCTCGCCGCCGAAAAGGCCTCGCGCAAGCTCGCCGTGCTCGGCGAAATGCGCGAGCTCGGCGCGGCCGGGCCGGCTTATCATGCCGCGCTGGCCGAACCGATTCTGGCCTCGGGCGTCGAACGGGTCATTCTCGTCGGTGAAGCGATGGCGCCGCTCGCCAGCGCGCTTGAGGGCGCCCTCGAATTCGTCCATGTGCCCGATGCCGCGAGTGCGCTCGCGTCGCTGCGCGCGACGCTCGCGCCGGGGGACGCGGTCCTCATCAAGGGTTCAAACGGAGTCGGGCTCGCGGCGGTGGTCGCGGGTCTGCAAGGCGGGAAAGCTTAATGCTGTATTTCATCGCTCAGCTGCTCGGCTTTCACGGCCTGCTCAACCTGTTTCGCTACCAGTCGTTTCGCATCGGCGGCGCGATCGCCACGGCGCTGTTCATCGGCCTGATCATCGGCCCGCGCTTCATCGGCTGGTTGCGCGTCCGCCAGGGCAAGGGCCAGCCGATCCGCGCCGACGGCCCGCAATCGCACCTCGCCAAGCGCGGCACGCCGACGATGGGCGGGCTGATGATCCTGACCAGCCTGGCGCTGGCGGTGCTGCTGTGGATGAACCTCGACAATCCCTATGTCTGGGCGTGCATGTTCGTCACCTTCGGCTTCGGCGCGATCGGTTTTCTCGACGACTATGACAAGGTGAAAAAGGCCAGCACCAAGGGCGTGTCGGGTCGGCTGCGGCTGATCGGCGAATTCCTCATCGCCGGCATCGCGGCGTGGATCATCAGCAGCGAGAACGGCACGCATCTTTATCTGCCGTTCGTCAGCGGTTATTATTTCGACATTGGCTATTTCTACATCGTCTTCGCGGCGTTCACGATCGTCGCGTTCGGCAATGCCGTGAACCTGACCGACGGGCTCGACGGTCTCGCGACGATGCCGGTGATCATCGCCTCGGTGGCGTTCATGATCATCGTCTATCTCGTCGGCAACGCCAAGTTCGCGTCCTATCTCGGCATCCCGCACGTCCCCGGCGCGGGCGAGCTGGCGATTTTTTGCGGCGCGATGATCGGGGCGGGACTTGCCTTTCTGTGGTTCAACGCGCCGCCGGCGGCGGTTTTCATGGGCGATACCGGCAGCCTCGCGCTCGGCGGCGCGCTCGGCGCGATCGCCGTCACCGCGCACCATGAGATCGTGCTCGGCATCATCGGCGGGCTGTTCGTGATCGAGGCGCTGTCGGTGATCATCCAAGTGTTCTTCTACAAGCGCACCGGCAAGCGCGTGTTCCGCATGGCGCCGATCCACCATCATTTCGAGCAGATCGGCTGGAGCGAACCGACCGTCGTGATCCGTTTCTGGATCATCGCTCTGGTGCTCGCGCTGGCCGGCCTGTCGACGCTGAAGCTGCGGTGATCGTCTCGCCCCTCTGGCGCGGCAAACGCTACGCGGTGTTGGGGCTTGCACGTTCCGGCGCCGCCTCCGTGCGTGCGCTGCTCGCCGGTGGGGCGGAGGTTGTTGCGTGGGATAGCGATGAGGCGAAGCGCGCCCAGTTCCTCCCCGTGCCGGGGAGGAACTCGTTTTTGCCGATCCCGAAACGATCGACCTCGCCGGCTTCGACGGCCTCGTCGTTTCCCCCGGCGTGCCGCTCAACCGCCACCCGGTGGCAGCGAAAGCCCGTGCAGCGGGCGTCCCGATCATCGGGGACATCGAACTCTTCGCCCAGGCCCGTGCCGCGCTGCCGGCGCACAAGGTCGTCGGCATCACCGGCACCAATGGCAAGTCGACCACCACCGCGCTGATCCATCACATCCTCGAAACTGCCGGGGTGCCGGCACGGATGGGCGGCAATATCGGCCTGCCGATCCTCGGCCAGGATCCGCTGCCGGCCGGGGGCGTCTATGTGCTCGAACTGTCGAGCTATCAAATCGACCTGACCTTCAGCCTCGATTGCGATGTCGCGGTGCTGCTCAACATCACCCCTGACCATCTCGATCGCTATGATGATTTCGCCGGTTACGCCGCGTCCAAGGCACGGCTGTTCGCGATGCAGTCGGCCGGGCATGAAGCGATCATCGGCATCGGCGACGCGGCCTCGGCGGCGATCGCGCGCGGCCTGTCGGCGCGCGGCGAGCACCTTACCAAGATCGCGCCGGGCGTGTGCATGGACCAGTCGCGCTGGCCGTCGCTGCAGGGCCCGCACAATGCCCAGAATGCGCTGGCGGCGATTGCCGCGTGCCAGGTGCTGGGCGTATCGGAAGCGGAGATCGATCGCGGGCTAGCCAGTTTTCGCGGGCTGCCGCACCGCATGGAGCGGGTCCGCGCGCTGCGCGGCGTGGCCTATGTCGACGATTCCAAGGCGACCAATCCCGAATCGACCGCGCCGGCGCTCGCCGCCTTTGCCCGCATCCACTGGATTGTCGGCGGCCAGGCCAAAACCGACGATCTCGACGCCTGCGCACCGCATTTCGGCCGCGTCGCGCGTGCCTATACGATCGGCGAGGCCGGCGCGCGCTTCGCCGCCTTGCTCGCCCCGCACATGCCGGTCGAGCAGAGCGGCGATCTGGCGCATGCCTTGCGCAGCGCCGCCGCCCAGGCGGTGGCGGGCGACACCGTCCTGCTCTCGCCGGCCTGCGCCTCGTTCGACCAGTTCCGCGACTATGAGGATCGCGGCAACCAGTTTCGCGCGCTGGCCGAGGCGCTGACATGAGCGACGCCGGTTCCGAGCTGACGCTGTGGAAACGCATGCGCCAGGGCGGTCGGACCGATCGCTCACCGCTCGGCATGTGGTTCTGGGATATCGACCGTGTCGTGCTGTTGCTGACCTTGCTGCTGATGGGGGTTGGGCTGGTTGCGGTCGGCTCGGCCTCGCCCTCGGCGGCCGCGCGCTATTCCGACGAGCATCGCCACATTCCGCCGCTTTTCTACCTGCAGTGGCAGATCCTGTGGGTCTGCGTGTCGTTGCCGGTGATGCTGGTCGTTTCAATGCTGTCGGTCGTCGCCGCGCGCCGCATGGCGATCATCGGCACCGTCATCTGTCTCGCGATGCTGATCGCCGTGCCGTTCCTCGGCGTCGAGAAGAACGGCGCGACGCGCTGGCTCAATTTCGGCGTGTCGCTGGTCCAGCCGTCCGAATTCCTCAAACCCTGCTTCATCGTCACCTGCGCGTGGCTGCTGTCGATGAAGGTGCGCGACGAGGCATTGCCGGTCACCGTGATCACCGGCGCGATGACCGCGCTGGTCGGGCTGTTGCTGATGATGCAGCCCGATTTCGGCCAGACAATCGTGTTCGCCGCTGTGTGGTTTGCGCTGCTGATGATTGCCGGCACCCCACCCAAGGTCATGGCCGGGCTGATCGCGCTCGCCCCTGCGGGTATCCTTGCCGCCTATTTCTTCTATGGCACCGCCCGCGCGCGGATCGACGCCTTTCTGTTTCCTTCGGCCGAAGGCGAGGGCGGCTCGGATCATTTCCAGACCAACGCGGCGCACGACACGATCACCGCCGGCGGGTGGCGCGGCACCGGCCCCGGCGGCGGAACGATGAAATTTCGCCTTCCGGAAGGGCATACCGACTATATCTTCTCGGTGATCGGCGAGGAATTCGGCCTGGTCGCCTGCATGATCATCGCCATGCTGTTTCTCGCCATTGTCGTGCGCGTGTTCGTCAAGCTGCTCGACGAGCGCGACGAATTTCGCCTGTTCGCCGCCGCCGGGCTCGCCACCCAGTTCGGCGTGCAGTCGTTGATCAGCATGTCGGTCAATACCGGCCTCGCGCCATCCAAGGGCATGACCCTGCCCTTCATCAGCTATGGCGGGTCGTCGATGATCGCGCTGTCGATTGGGATGGGGTTGCTGCTGGCCTTCACGCGGCGCAATCCGTTCGTTACGCGCAGCCCTTATATTGCGCGTTGGAGCGGCGAATGAGCAAGATTCACCATTTCGTACTCGCGGCCGGCGGCACCGGCGGCCATATGGTCCCGGCCGCCGCACTGGCCGCCGAACTTTCGCGCCGCGGCCACCGCGTCGCGCTGGTCAGCGACGAACGCGGCGTGCGCTTCCCCGGCTTGTTCGACGGCGTGCAGACTCACATCCTCCCCGCCGGCCGCCTTGCCGGCGGTCCGGTCGGCTGGGTCAGGGCGGCGCGGGCGATGCTGCGTGGCCGCGCGATGGCGATCGAGCTGTTGCAGCATTTCCGTCCCGCTGCGGTGGTCGGCTTTGGCGGCTATCCCGCGCTGCCGACCTTGCTTGCCGCCTTTCACCACAAGATCCCCACCGCGATCCATGAGCAGAACGCCGTGCTCGGTCGCGTCAACCGGCTGGTCGCCGGGCGCGTCAGCGCGATCGCCACCTCCTATGCCGAGGTCGAGCGCCTCAAGGACAGCTATCGCGGCAAGACCCATCTGGTCGGCAATCCGGTGCGCGATTCGATCATCGCGCTGCGCGACAAGCCCTATCCGCTGCTCGAGGAAGACGGCATCTTCCGCGTGCTCGTCACCGGCGGCAGCCAGGGCGCGAGCGTGCTGAGCCAGGTCGTGCCCGACGGCCTGTCGCTGTTGCCGGTCAATTTCCGCCGCCGGCTGCAGGTGACGCACCAGGCGCGGATCGAGGATATCGACGCCGCCCGCGCCAAATATGCCGAGCTGTCGATCGCGGCCGATCTCGCCACCTATCTGCCCGACCTGCCCGAGCATCTCGGCTGGGCGCATCTCGTCATCGCCCGTGCCGGCGCCTCGACGCTGGCCGAACTGACCTGCGCCGGCCGCCCCGCCATCCTCGTGCCGCTGCCCAGCGCGACCGACGACCATCAGACCGTCAATGCCCGCGAGATGACCGCGGCGGGCGGCGCGCGCACGATCGACCAGCCCAATTTCACGCCGGTCGAGCTGGCCAAGCAGATGCAGCGCCTCGGCCTCGATCCCTCGGCGCTGCAGAATGCGGCCGCCCGCGCGCGCAGCTGCGGCCGGCCCGATGCGGCGCGCGACCTTGCCGATCTGGTCGAGAGCCTGGCCGAAACTGGCGGCGATATGCCGATCGGGCTCGCCCAACCCACCAAACCCAAGGATGGATTGGCTTTCGCATGAGGGGCGTCGCAACCGATATCGGCACGATCCATTTCGTCGGCATCGGCGGAATCGGCATGTCGGGCATTGCCGAGGTGATGCACAATCTCGGCTACAAGGTGCAGGGCTCCGACGTCGCCGAGGGTTATGTCATCCAGGGCCTGCGCGCCAAGGGCATCGCCGTGCATATCGGCCATGACGCCGCCAATCTCGGCGACGCCGCGGTGGTCGTCACCTCGACCGCGATCAAGCGCAGCAACCCCGAGGTCGATGCCGCGCTCGAGCGCCGCATCCCGGTGGTGCGTCGCGCCGAGATGCTCGCCGAGCTGATGCGGCTGAAATCGACCGTCGCCGTCGCCGGCACGCACGGCAAGACCACCACCACCTCGATGATCGCGGCGCTGCTCGATGCCGGCGGGGTCGACCCGACGGTGATCAATGGCGGCATCATCAACAGCTACGGCTCCAACGCACGGCTCGGCGCGAGCGACTGGATGGTGGTCGAGGCCGATGAGAGCGACGGCAGCTTTCTGCGGCTCGACGGCACGATCGCCGTCGTCACCAATATCGATCCCGAGCATCTCGACCATTATGGCTCGTTCGACGCGGTCAAGGATGCGTTCGTCGAGTTCGTCGAGAACGTGCCCTTTTACGGCGCGGCGCTGCTGTGCCTCGACCATCCCGAGGTGCAGGGCATCATCCCGCGCGTCCGCGACCGACGCGTCGTGACCTATGGCTTCTCGGCACAGGCCGATGTGCGCGGTGTCAACGTCACGCCCTTTCCCGGCGGCAATCGCTTCGAGACGATCGTGCGCAGCCGCGACGGCTCGACCCGCTCGATCGAGGGCATCGAAATGCCGATGCCCGGCCGGCACAATGTCCAGAACGCGCTCGCCGCAATCGGCGTCGCGCTCGAACTCGGCATCGACGACGCGACGATCCAGCAGGGCTTCGCCAAGTTCGGCGGGGTCAAGCGGCGCTTCACCAAGGTCGGCGAGACGCGCGGCGTGACGATCATCGACGATTACGGCCACCACCCGGTCGAGATCCGCGCCGTGCTCGCGGCGGCGCGCGAGGGCGTCGAGCACCGCGTCATCGCGGTGGTCCAGCCACATCGCTATTCGCGGCTCGGCAATCTGATGGAAGACTTCCAGGCCGCGTTCAACGACGCCGATATGGTGTTCGTGACACCGGTCTATGCCGCCGGCGAAGCACCCGTCGAAGGCGTTGACGCGGCAGCGCTGGTCGAGGGGCTCAAGCGGCGTGGCCATCGCTCCGCCGCGACCGTCGCCGATGCGGCCGCGCTTGCGACCGTGCTCGCCGGCACGATCCAGCCCGGCGACATGGTCGTTTGCCTCGGCGCCGGGGACATTACCAAATGGGCAGCCGGCCTCGCGGATGCGATCGAGGCGGTGCAATGATGGTTAATGCCGCCTTGACGCCACAGACGCCGGCCGTGCGCGGGCGGCTGACGGCGGCTGCCCCGCTGTCGCCGCTGGTATGGTTCAAGAGCGGCGGGGCGGCTGAATGGTTGTTCGAGCCCGCCGATGCCGCCGATCTAAGCGATTTCCTGGCCGATCTCGATCCGGCGATTCCGGTGATGGGGCTGGGTCTCGGCTCGAACATGATCGTCCGTGACGGCGGCTTTCCCGGTGTCGTCATCCGGCTGGGCAAGGCCTTTGCGACCGTCGAGCAGCTCGACGCGACGACGCTGCGTTGCGGCGGCGGTGCCTCAGGCATCCTCGTTTCGTCAAAGGCGCGCGATGCCGGGATCGGCGGGGTGGCCTTTCTTCGTTCGATCCCCGGCACCGTCGGCGGCTTCGTGCGCATGAACGGCGGCGCCTATGGTCGCGAAACCAAGGATATCCTGATCGAGTGCGACGTGGTCTTGCGCTCCGGCGAGCGGAAAACCCTGCCACTCGATGCCCTGGGCTATACCTATCGGCACAGCAATCTGCCGGAAGGCGCGATCGTCGTCAGCGCGACCTTTCGCGGCCATCCCGAAGCTCCCGATGGAATCCAGGCAGAGATGGACCGCATCGCCGCCGAGCGCGAGGCGTCGCAGCCGCTGCGCTCGCGCACCGGCGGATCGACCTTCAAGAATCCGCCGGGGCACAAGGCCTGGGCGTTGATCGATGCCGCCGGCTGCCGCGGACTGCGCAACGGCGACGCGCAGGTCAGCGAGAAACACTGCAATTTCCTGCTCAACCTCGGCAGCGCGACGAGCGCGGAGATCGAGGCGCTGGGCGAGGAAGTGCGGGCCAAGGTTCTGGCGCATTCGGGCGTGACGCTGGAATGGGAAATCCAGCGGGTGGGCGAGATATGAGCGAACCCCTTCACATCGTCGTCCTGATGGGCGGCTGGTCGGCCGAGCGCGAGGTCTCGCTGATGTCGGGCGCCGGCATCGCCGACGCTTTGGAATCGCTCGGGCACCACGTGACGCGTCTCGACATGGATCGCGACATTGCGGTGCGGCTTGCGGCGGTGAAGCCCGATCTGGTGTTCAACGCGCTGCACGGCACGCCCGGCGAGGACGGTTCGGTGCAGGGCATGCTCGACTTGATGGGCCTGCGCTACACGCATAGCGGCATGGTCACCTCGGTCATCGCGATCGACAAGGTGCTGACCAAGCAGGCGCTGGTGCCGCACGGCATCCCCATGCCCGGCGGCCGTATCGTCAAGACCGCCGATATCTTTGCGGCCGATCCGCTCCAGCGCCCCTATGTCCTCAAGCCGGTCAACGAGGGTTCGTCGGTCGGCGTGGCGATCGTCACCGCTGACGGCAATTACGGCAACCCGATCGGGCGCGACGTGGCGGGCCCGTGGCAGGAGTTCGACGAGTTGCTCGCCGAGCCGTTCATCCGCGGGCGCGAACTGACCACCGCCGTGCTCGGCGACCGTGCGCTCGGCGTGACCGAGTTGAAACCCAAAAGCGGCTTCTACGATTACGACGCCAAATATACCGACGGCCTGACCGAGCATATTTTCCCGGCCGAGGTCCCCGACGAGATCGCCGCGGCGTGCACCGCGATCGCGCTCGAGGCGCACCTGCTGCTCGGCTGCAAGGGCGCGTCGCGCGCCGACTTCCGCTGGGATGACGAGCGCGGCGTCGATGGCCTGTTCCTGCTCGAGGTCAACACGCAACCGGGCATGACCCCGCTCAGCCTGGTGCCCGAACAGGCACGGCATCTCGGGATGAGCTATCCTGCTTTGGTGCAGGCGATCGTCGATGCAGCAATGGCGGAAGGGGAGGGACGATGAGCCGCACGATCAAGCGCGCGCCGGCGCGCCGCCCGGTGCCACCGCGCCGCAAGCCACCGACCGTGTCGTTCGCCGACCGGCTGGTCGCGGTGCTGCCGATCAGCGAGCAGGCGCTGCACCGCATCGTCACCTGGTCGATCTTCGCGGTGATTCTGGTCGCGGCACTGGTGGGCGCCAGTCTCGTCGGCATCCCTGGTGCGGTCGGCACCGCAATTGCCGAGGGCATCGGCCGCGCGGGTTTCCGCGTCGAGCAGATCCAGATTACCGGCGTCAGCCGTACCGATGCGATGATGGTCTATGCCGATGCGCTCGACCAGCGCTCGCGTGCGATGCCGCTGATCGATCTCGAAAAGGTGCGCGAGAAACTGCTCGCGCGGCAGGGCTGGATCCAGGACGCGCACGTTTCGCGGCGCTTGCCCGACACGCTGCTGATCCACATCGTCGAGCGCAAGCCGAGCGCGATCTGGCAGATGAACAACAAACTCGCGCTGATTGCCGACAATGGCGTGACGCTCGAGCCGATTTCGGCCGATGCGATGCCCGACCTGCCGTTGCTGATCGGCCCGGGCGCCAACATGCAGGAGGCCGCCTATCTGCGCCTGCTCGATGTCGCGCCGGCATTGAAACCGCAGATCAAGGCGGCGACCTGGGTCGGCAATCGCCGCTGGAACCTCACCTTCGACAGCGGCGAGACCTTGCTGCTGCCCGAGGGCGCGCAGGATGCCGCGGCGGCTTTGGTCAAGTTCGCGCAGGCCGACGGCACGCATCCGCTGCTCGGCAAGGGTTTCGTTCGTTTCGACATGCGCGACCCGGACAAGTTCGTCGCGCGCAAACCCGGCGAGATCGCCGATCGCAACATCAGCATCCCCGATACCGGCCACGCGCCGGAATCGGACAATCAGACGAAACCAAGCGGCACGACAGGGCAAGGGTAAAGCGTATGGCGAAGCAGGCACCGGAAGGTCTGATCACGGCACTCGATATCGGGTCGTCGAAGGTCTCGGCGATGATCGCGCAAAAGGGTGATGGCGGCGAACTGATCGTGCTCGGCACCGGCCAGCGCGAAAGTCGCGGCGTCAAGCGCGGCTATATCGCCGACGCCGACGCCACCGAGGCGGCGGTGCGCGAGGCGGTCGAGCAGGCCGAGCGCATTGCGGGCACCAATATCGAGAATGTCTGGGTCAGCTTTTCGGCCGGCGGCCTCGTCTCCGACGTTGCCGAGGTCGAGTTCGAGCTCGGCGGCCACCGCGTCGAGCAGGGCGATATCGATGCGTTGCTCCAGGCCGGTCGAGAGTCGATCGATCCCGCCGGGCGCATGGTGCTGCACGCCCAGCCCGCGCTCTACACGCTCGACGGCCTGACCGGGGTCAAGAAGCCGCTCGGGCTGCATGCCGACCGGCTCGGCGTACACATCCATGTCGTCGCCGCCGACGGCTCGCCGGTGCGCAATCTCGGCCTGTGCGTGGCCAATGCCCATCTCGAGGTGAAGGCGATCATCGCCTCGCCGGTCGCGACCGGCATGGCCTGCCTGTCGGAGGAGGAGCGCGAACTCGGCGTTGCGCTGGTCGAACTCGGCGCGGGGATCACCAATGTCTCGCTGTTCGCCGGCGGCATGCTCGTCGGGCTGACCTCGATCCCGTTCGGCTCGGCCGACATCACCGACGACATCGCCTCGGCCTTCGGTACGCGCCGCGCGCAGGCCGAGCGCATGAAGTGCTTCCATGGCTCGGCCAATGCTTCCCCACGCGACAATCACGAGATGATCGACGTCGCGCCGATCTCGGCCGAGGATGATGCCAGCGAAGGCACGCGCATCACCAAGGCGCAGCTGATCGCGGTGATCCGCCAGCGGCTCGAGCACCTCATGGGCGAAGTGCAGAAGGCGCTGGTCGAACTTAAGTTCGAAGGGCCGGTCGGGCGCCAGGTGGTGCTGACCGGGGGCGGCGCCGAGCTGAAGGGGATCGCGGACTATATGCAGCAGGCGCTCGGACGCTCGGTGCGGATCGGCCGCCCGCGCGGGCTGACCGGATTGCCCGAAGCGCATTCCGGCCCTGGTTTTGCGACGCTCGCGGGGCTCGCTTTCTACGCGGCCGCCGATCCGATCGACCTCCGCGCGCTCCCATCGGTGGGTCAAGTCGTCCATCGGCCGCGCGGTTTTGCGATTTTCCGGCGCCTGCTGGCGGCGGCGCGGGCGAATTATTGAAGAAATGAGACAAGATTTGGCGGTTCGCGCTGGAGTCGCTGCTGGCGATAGTGCAGAACGGCAACACATCATTAAGCGTCCTGCGGTTCGGGACGCGACGGAGACTGGGCGATGGTAGAATTTCTTGCTCCCGAAGTTGACGAGTTGACCCCGCGTATCGCGGTGATCGGCGTCGGCGGTGCAGGCGGCAACGCGATCGCGAACATGATGCGCGCCGAAGTGGCGGGCGTCGATTTTCTCGTCGCCAATACGGACTCGCAGGCGCTCAAGCAGTCGACCGCGCAACATCGCATCCAGCTCGGCGTGAAGATCACGCAGGGGCTCGGCGCGGGGTCGCGACCCGAGATCGGGCGTGCTGCCGCCGAGGAGACCATCGAGTCGGTCACCAAGATGCTCGAAGGCGCGCATATGTGCTTCATCGCCGCCGGCATGGGTGGCGGCACGGGCACCGGCGCTGCCCCGGTCATCGCCAAGGCGGCGCGTGACATGGGTATCCTGACCGTCGGCGTCGTGACCAAGCCGTTCGCCTTCGAGGGCAATCGTCGCGCCAAGGCGGCCGACGCGGGCATCGAGGAACTGCAGAAATATGTCGACACGCTGATCGTCATTCCGAACCAGAACCTGTTCCTCGTCGCCAATGCCAACACCACCTTCAAGGAAGCGTTCCTGATGGCGGACGAGGTGCTGCAGCAGGGCGTGCGCGGCATCACCGACCTGATGGTCATGCCTGGCCTGATCAACCTCGACTTCGCCGACGTCCGCTCGGTGATGCAGGAAATGGGCAAGGCAATGATGGGCACCGGCGAAGCGTCGGGCGACAATCGCGCGATCGAGGCGGCGTCGAAGGCGATCGCCAACCCGCTGCTCGACGGCGTCAGCATGAAGGGTGCCAAGGGCGTGATCGTGTCGATCACCGGCGGCGACGACATGCGCCTGCTCGAGGTCGACGAGGCCGCGAACCATATCCGCGAATTGGTCGACGAGGACGCCAACATCATCTGGGGTTCGGCGTTCAACCCCGATCTCGAAGGCAAGATCCGCGTGTCGGTGGTCGCCACCGGCATAGAGGCCGATGCGCGCGGCGCGTCCGCCCCGGCGCCGGCCGCGACCCGCGCCTTCAGCTTCTCTGCGCCGCGCAAGACCGAGGAGCCAGCGCCGGTCGCGACTTTTGTTGCGCCTGAGCCCGAAGCAGCGCCGGAGCCGGTTGCTGAAGCGTCCCCGCCGGTCGATGCCGATCCGTCGCACGGCGCCGATGACGAGCTGGTGCTCGACACCAGCGCCGAAGTCACCGATCCGACCCCGGATGCAGAGGCGCCGGTGGCGCCGCGCGTGTTCGGCGACGAGACCGAAACGGCAGACGAGCATGTCCCCGAAGTGCCCCAGCGGCGTCGTTGGCTGAGCCCCGGAACGCCCGCGGAAGCCACCGCGCCGGTCGCCCCGGCCGTGCCCGCTGCCACCGAACCGGCCGCGGAACCTGCCCCACGCGTCAAGCTGGGCGGCACGCTGTTCGAGCGCATGTCGAGCGTGACGCGCGGCGCTGCCAAGGAAGAGGAGCCGAGCGACAAGGACCCGCTCGATATTCCGCGTTTCCTTCATCGGCAGAATAATCAGTAATCGACGGCGATGCTGACCGGCGCCGGCCGGGATATAATCACGACGTGGTGCGCCGTTTCGTCGCCGGGCGATGTCGTTCCATCGCGCTTGTGGCACGGCGGCCATTGCCCGTCGGGCGTGGCTGGGGTCTAGGGGCGAAATGATGCGTGGTCTTCGCCTTTCGGCCCTGCTGCTGGCCGGCACCGCGCTGCTTCACGCGCCATTGCCTGTTTTCGCGCAGACGATGATGGTGCCGGCGCCGCCGGGCGACGCCGACGAGCTGGCCGCCCAGATGCGTCAGCTTGCCGCCGATCCGCAGAACCTTGCCGCGTTGATCCGCGCCGGTGAGCTTGCGCTGCGCCTCGAAGACAATAGCGCCGCCGCCGGTTTCTTCGCGCGCGCCGAACGGATCGACCCGCGCAACGCGCGGATCAAGGCGGGGCTGGGCAGCCTTCTGGTCGGCGAGGAGCGACCGGGCGAGGCGCTGCGTCGCTTCGCCGAAGCCGAGGCGCTCGGCGCCGATGGACGTGCCTTCGCCGCCGATCGTGGTCTCGCCTATGATCTGATCGGCGAGCAGGACCGTGCGCAGCGCGAATATCGCGCCGCATTGCGCGCGGCATCCTCCGACGAGACCGTCCGTCGCTACGCGCTGTCGCTCGGCATTTCCGGAAAGCGCGACGAGGCCTTTGCGGTGCTCGAACCGCTGCTCCGCCGCAGCGACCGCGGCGCATGGCGTTCGCGCGCGTTTATCCTCGCAATGAGCGGCGACCAGACCGGCGCGACCCAGATCGCGACCAGCATGTTGCCGCCCGGCATGGCGCAGGGCCTGCAGCCCTTCTTCGATCGCTTGCCATCGTTGCCGGCGGCCGACCGCGCCTTTGCGGTGCATTTCGGCGAGATCCGCCCGACGCGCGAGCGCGTGGCGGATGTGCGCCTGATCCCGCCGCTCGCTGCGCTCGGCCCCGATCCTTATGCGCCGCGCGCCGTCGCAGCTGTTGTTTCCCCACCCGCGTCGCCGGTGAACAACCGCGACGAACGCCGCAAGTCGCGCAAGCGCAAGGACGCGCCGGTCCAGGTCGCCGCAGCACCTACGCCGCCGCCGCTGCCGCCACCACCGGCCTATGTCGCGTCCAGCGCCCTCGATGATGAGCCGCTTGCACCAGCGGCATCGACCTTGCCGCCGCAGCCGGGCTTTGGCCGTGCGATCGTCCAGCCACTGCCGACGACATCGGTCGCGTCCAACCCACCGCCGCGTCCGCCGGTGTCGTTCAGTGCCGCCAGCGTCGCCCGCCCACCGGCGGCGGCCCCGACACCCGCAAAGCCGACCGTGTCGACGCCGCCCACTTCGGTTCTTCCATCGATCGCTGGCCCGCCCGCGACCGTTCCCGCCGAGAACGATACGCGCGTTCCCACAACGAAGGCGGCGCCATCGTCGCCGGTCGTGGTGGCGCAGAATTCGTCGGGCGACGACGAACTCCCCGTGGTGCCCGGCCGGCCCGCGGTGGCGAGTGCGGCGATTGTACCCGCGCCACCGGTGACGACGCAGCCGGTGACAACGCGGCCGGTGCCGCCATCGACGCCGGCTGTGGCGCCCGAACCCCCATCGCCGGTGCCCGCCCCCGTTGCGACGGTGCAGTCGGTGCCAACGACGCCGGAGCCCGTCGTTGCACGACCCGCGCCTAAGCCGGCGCCGGTGCGCAGCGAGGATTCGATCCTTGCCGCGATCATCTCGGGGATCAAGGTCCCGGACAGCGAGCGCACGCCGGCGCCGGTGCCGGTACCTGCGGCGAAGCCCGCGCGCCCGGTTGCCACGCCACCCGAAAAGCCGGGCGCCGTCGTCGCCCCGGCCGTCAAGCCGGGTACGAAGGCCGCCGAGGCTGCAAAGAAAGCGGCTGCAGCGGCAAAGAAGGCTGCCGACGAGAAGAAGCGCAACGACCCCAAGCTGCTGGAGCCGGCGCGGATCTGGGTGCAGGTCGCGGGCGGCGCGAACGACGCGGCGTTGGTGCTCGCATGGAACACGATGAAGGGCCGCGCCCCCGCGGCGTTCAAGGGCAAGCAGGGCTGGACGACGCCGCTCCGCGCGACGCACCGTGTACTTGCCGGGCCCTTCAAGACCGATGACGAGGCACGCGCCTTCGTCAATCTTCTCGCCAAATCCGGGGTGCAAGCCTTCGCCTTTACCAGCGAAGCGGGGCAGAAGATCACCAAGCTGCCGACCAAATGACCGCGCTCGCCCCTTGGGCCGCGCATCCCGACGCCAGCCGTGGGCGGCTCCATGCCGAGGAAGGGGGCGCCGCGCGCGGCCCGCGCGACGCGTTCCAGCGCGACCGCGACCGCATCATCCATTCGATCAGCTTTCGACGGCTGCGCCACAAGACGCAGGTCTTCGTCGCGCCCGACGGCGACCATTTTCGCGTCCGGCTGACGCACAGCCTCGAGGTGGCGCAGATCGCAAGGACGATCGCCCGTGCGCTCGGTCTCAACGAAGACCTGACCGAGGCGCTCGCGCTGGCGCACGATATCGGCCATCCGCCCTTCGGCCATGCCGGCGAGGATGCGCTGCAGGCGGCGTTGGCCGGGCAGGGCGGGTTCGATCACAATGGCAATACGCTGCGCGCGCTGATGGTGATCGACAGCCCCTATCCGCGCTGGTCGGGGCTCAACCTGAGCTGGGAGACGCTGGAAGGGCTGGCCAAGCATAATGGGCCGATCCACGATCCCGCCTGGGCGCTGGCCGAGGCCGATGCAGCCTTCGCGCTCGAGCTGGGCCAGTGGCCGAGCCTCGAGGCGCAGGTCGCGGCGCTTGCCGACGACATCGCCTATGACAATCACGATATCGACGATGGGCTCCGTGCCGGCCTGCTGACGCTTGATCAGATCCTCGCGGTACCGGTCGTCGCCGAGGGTTGGGCGACGGCGCAGCGCCGCTTTCCTGATGTCGCCCCGGACCGGCTGATCGGCGAACTGATCCGTGGCCAGATCGGCGCGATGGTCAATGATCTCATCGCCGAGACGCGGACGCGCATTGCCGCGGCCGGCGTCGAGACGGCCGATGACGTGCGCGCCGCCGGGCGCTGCCTTGTCGGTTTCTCGCCCGCGATGCGCGACGCCGAGCGCGCGCTGAAGCGCTTCATGTACGCCAATCTCTATCACCATCCGCGCCAGCTCGCAGCGGCGGATTCGGCGTCGACCGTGGTGTCGGGGCTTTTCGCGGCCTATCGCGCCGACCCCGCGGCCATGCCCGGCACCTGGTCGGAGCGACTGCCGACGGGCGAGCCGGCACACAGCCGCCACATCGCTGATTTCATCGCCGGGATGACCGATCGCTACGCGATCGCGCGTTACCGCGAAACCGTCGGTCCGATCGACCTGCCCGAGGGCTTCTGAACGGGCGGACTTTTGTCAGGGGTACGGGGGGTGCCGGAACACCGCCCGACCGAGGGCGCGGGCGGTGTTCTGCGGCAGAATCAGCGCGCGGCGACGACCGTGGTCGAGCCGGCCCTGGTCCGCGCGCGCGGCATCTTGAACGAGACCGACCGGTCGCCGACGGTGCCGGTCACCTGGGCGCCACGCACTGTCAGTTCGAAGCTGTCGCCCGCCGGCAGGCGACGGCCGGCGAGCACGACGCGGCCGGGCAGTTCCGCCCTGGTGTAGACATAAGTGTCGCCATCGCGCTGAAAGCTCATTTCGGCGGGCTTTTCGTCGGCGAAAGCGGGCGCGGCGGTGACGAGGAGCAGCGCAGCGGTCGCGAAGAGGGTCTTGTTCATGATCTTTCCTTTCGTGTGTCGAAAGCCAGATCCAGCATCCTCGCCGTCGCCGAACATATTGCAGTGCAGCAAAGTCCCAAGCGTAAAGATTGCGCGACCAGTTGCACGAAACGAACGCCCAAGCGTTGGACCGGCATAATCTAGCGACACTTGGGGTGGAGAGTGGCCGCCATGAAATTTATCCGGAGAGCATGATGGCGCAGACCAGCATCGCGATGAACCGCTTCGGGCTCGGCGCCCGGCCCGACGAGCCAGCGCCCGACAACCCGTCGGCGTGGTTGCTCGATCAGTTCGCGCGCTTCGACCCGCGACCGACGGCGATCGCCGCGGCCCCCGACAGCCGCGCGGTGTCGCAGGAACTGGCACAATATCTCGAGGAACAGCGTCAGCTGCGCCAGCAATTTGGCCCGGCACGGAAGGCTGCGCCCGGGCCCGCGATGACTGAGTCGCCGGCGTCGCAGCAGATGACGCAAGGCATGACGGCAACCCCGGCACCGGAGATGCCGGCGCGCAGGGACGATCCCATCGCGCAGGCGCGGCAATTCGCCCGCCGTCAGGGGCGAGACGATTATGCCGCCGCGGTCGGCGCGCGGATGAGCACGGCACTTGTTACGCCGGCACCATTCGTCGAGCGACTGGTGCATTTCTGGGCCAATCACTTCGCGGTGTCGGCCGACAAGCTGACCGTCGTCGGCCTGTCGGGCACGCTGGAATTCGAGGCGATCCGGCCGCATGTGCTCGGCACCTTCGGCGACATGCTTGGCGCGGTCGAGCGCCACCCGGCGATGCTGCTCTATCTCGACCAGGCGCAATCGGTCGGGCCCAACAGCATGATCGGCACACGCGTCGCTGCGCGCGGCAAGCGCAAGGTCGGTCTCAACGAGAATTTGGCCCGCGAGATCATGGAGTTGCACACGCTCGGCGTGCGCACCGGCTACAGCCAGGCCGACGTCACCGAATTCGCCCGCGCAATGACCGGCTGGACGGTGTCGGGTCTCGGCCGCGCGCCGGGAGCGCGCTTTACCGGCACAGATGGCCCGGCGGGTGCGTTCGTCTTTGCCGGGCCCTTGCACGAGCCCGGCGCGCGCTCGATCATGGGCAAGCGCTATGATCAGCCGGGCGTCCGGCAGGCGCAGGCCGTGCTCGACGACCTCGCGCGCCACCCCGCCACGGCGGCGCATATCGCGACGAAGCTCGCCCGCCACTTCGCCGGCGACACGCCGCCGCCGGCGCTGGTCGAGCGGCTGCAGGCGAGCTTTCTCAAGACGGGCGGCGACCTGCCGAGCCTGTACCGCGTGCTGGTCGAAGCGCCCGAGGCATGGGCGCCGCAACCCGCCAAGTTCAAGACGCCCTGGGAATGGACGGTGTCGTCGATGCGCGCGTTGGGCGTGAAGACGGTCCAGCCTTTGGTCGTGACCGGGTTGCTCAACCAGCTCGGACAGCCGACCTGGAAGCCCGGCTCGCCCGCCGGCTATGACGACATCGCAGCGAGCTGGGCCGGGCCCGACGCGATCATGCGCCGGGTCGAGGCATCGGAACGCTTCGCGAGCCGCGCCAATGGTATTATCGACGCGCGTGTGCTGGCGCCCAAGCTATTCCCCGCGGCGCTGTCGTCCGCCACCAGCCAGGCACTGGCCAATGCCGAGAGTCCCGGCCAGGGTCTTGCGCTGCTGCTCGTCGCCCCCGAATTCATGCGGAGATAGACCATGGTTCTCGATCGTCGCCACTTCGTCGGCGCCGCCAGCATCGGCGGTCTTGCCGCTCTGCTCGCCCCCGGTATCGCCTTCGCCAAGGCCGAGACCGACAAACGTTTCGTGTTCATCATCCAGCGCGGTGCGGCCGATGGCCTCGGGACGATCGCTCCGGTCGGCGATCCTGCTTTCGTCGGGCAGCGCGGCGACCTAGCCGCCGACTTCGCCAGCGCGACGAGGCTCGACTCGATGTTCGCAATCCATCCGGCGCTCGCGACTATCGGCGGGCTGTATCGCGACCGACAGGCGCTGTTCGCGCATGCGGTAGCGTCACCCTATCGTGATCGTTCGCATTTCGACGGGCAGAATGTGCTCGAGACCGGCGGGCTCGGCGCCTATCAGGTCAAGGATGGCTGGCTGAACCGGATGCTCAGCTTGTTGCCGCCGAGCAAGGCGAAGGCGATCGCCGTGTCGGCCACCGTGCCGATGGCGCTGCGCGGGCCGGCCGAGGTGTCGTCCTATGCGCCATCATCGCTGCCGCAGGCGACCGACGACCTGCTCCAGCGCGTCACCATGCTCTATCAGGGCGACAGCCAGTTGCATGCGCTGTGGAGCGAGGCGCTGGGCACCAAGGCGCTGGCGAGCGACATGGCGGCGGGCAACCAGCAGAATGCCGCCGCGACCGGCGCGCTGGCGGCGAAGCTGCTCGTGCCGGCGGACGGCGCGCGTATCGCGATGATCGAGACCGGCGGCTGGGATACCCATGCCGGCCAGCGTGGGCGGCTCGCCGCGCAGCTGCGCAACCTCGATACGCTGGTCGGCGCGCTCAAGGCCGGGCTTGGGCCGCTGTGGAGCGACACGATGGTGCTGGTCGCGACCGAGTTCGGCCGCACGGTGGCGGTCAACGGTACTGGGGGGACGGATCACGGCACGGGCAGCGCGACGATGTTGCTTGGTGGAGGGGTGCGCGGAGGGCGCGTGCTGGCCGACTGGCCGGGCCTCGGCCAGGCCGCGCTGTTCGAAGGGCGCGATCTCAAGCCGACGACGCAGCTCGACGCGTTCATCGGCGGCGCCACGGCGGCGCATTTCGGCCTCGATCCGGCGCGCGCGATGGCGAAGCTGTTCCCCGACAGCAAGGGTACGCCCACGGTGAGTGGGCTTGTGTAGCGGAGGAGAGTCTGGGCCTGCGTACCTTCGGAGCAACACGTATTCCCGGGCATGGAGCGGCTTGTTAGGCCGCGACATCCCAACGATCGAAGGCGCCGAACGATATGCCGGGCAAAGCCGCACCGCTTCGCAAGGACACCGGCGCTGCACCGGGTAATCCGTCGGTGACCGCACCGGCCTCGGTGGCCTCCGAAACCCCCGATCCCTTCGCGGAAGTCGCCGCGCTGGCCAATCGCCTGACCGTCTCGATGGTGGCGCAATGGACGCGCGGGATATCGCCGGCAGCGCTGGCCTCGGCCTATTTCGACTGGATGAGCCATCTCGCGCTCGCGCCGGGCAAGCTCGCGCATCTTGCGCTCAAGGCGGGGCGCAAGGAAATGCGGTTGGCGCATTTCGCCGCGGGCAACCCGCCCGGCGCACCGGTCGCGCCGGTCATCGCGCCGCTGCCGCAGGACCATCGCTGGGACGATCCCGCCTGGCGCGACCTGCCCTATGCCTACTGGCAACAGACTTTTCTGCTTGCCCAGCAATGGTGGGATGCCGCGACCCGCGACGTGCCGGGCATGACGCCGCATCATGAGCGGGTGGTCAATTTCGTCGGGCGCCAGCTGCTCGACATGGTCGCGCCGTCCAATTCGCCGCTGACCAACCCGGTGCTGCAGCGACGTATCATCGAGACCGGCGGCGCCTGCCTCGTCGAGGGCGCCCGACTGCTGCGCGAAGATCTGGAGCGGGCACTGCGGCATAGCCCGCCGGTCGGAGCCGAGGCGTTCGTGCCCGGCGAGCAGGTGGCGGTGACCCCGGGGCAGGTGGTGTTCCGCAACGAGCTGATCGAGCTGATCCAATATGCGCCAACCACGGACACGGTGCACGTGGAACCCGTGCTGATCGTGCCTGCCTGGATCATGAAATATTACATCCTCGACCTGTCGCCTGCCAATTCGCTGGTCAAATGGCTGGTCGAACAGGGGCATACCGTCTTCATGATATCGTGGCGCAATCCGGACGGATCGCTGCGCGACAAGGACATGAATGACTATCGCCGGCTCGGGCCGATGGCGGCGCTCGACGCGGTGCAGGCGATTACCGGCGCGGAGCGGATGCACGGCGTGGGCTATTGCCTCGGTGGGACATTGCTGGCGATCGCGGCGGCGGCGATGGCGCGCGATGGCGATGACCGGCTTGCCAGCCTCAGCCTGTTCGCCGCGCAGACCGAGTTTAGCGAGCCCGGCGAACTGGGGCTGTTCATCGACCCGTCGCAGCTCGAATTTCTCGACGAGATGATGTGGACGCAAGGCTATCTCGACAGCCGGCAGATGGCCGGCACGTTCGAACTGCTGCGCTCTAACGACCTGATCTGGTCGCGATTGATCGGCGAATATCTGATGGGCGAGCGCCCGGCGATGAATGATCTGATGGCATGGAATGCCGATGGCACGCGCATGCCCTATGCGATGCACAGCGAGTATCTGCGGCGGCTGTTCCTCAATGACGATCTGGCCGAGGGGCGCTTTCCGGTCGACGGGCGACCCGTCAGCCTGTCGGACCTGCATTTGCCGATCTTCGCGCTCGGCACCGAGACTGATCATGTCGCGCCATGGCAGTCGGTGCACAAGCTTCACATGCTGACCGAAAGCGAGGTGACCTTCGTGCTCACCTCGGGTGGCCACAATGCCGGGATCGTCTCGCCACCGGGGCATCCGCATCGCCATTATCGCGTGCTGACGCGCCCGGAAGGGGGTGCCTATCTCGATCCGGCAAGCTGGGAGCGCGAGGCCGTTCTCCATGAGGGCTCGTGGTGGCCCGAATGGGCGGCATGGCTTGCCGGCCGCTCTGGCGCGCTGGTGGCCCCGCCGCCGATGGGGGCGCCCGACAAGGGCTTTCCGCCGCTCCTGCCGGCGCCGGGCAGCTACGTCCACGCAGCCTGAAGGTCCGCGGGCGCGGTGTCAGGCCATATATTGCCCGCCATTCACCGTCAGCGTCGCGCCGGTGATATATCCCGACTCTTCCGCGCAGAGAAAGGCGACGCAGCGCGCGATCTCGTCCGGCTGGGCGAGCCGCCCGACGGGGATGCGCGCCACAATCTTGGCGAGGACATCGGCGGGCACCGCGCGGACCATGTCGGTCTCGGTATAGCCAGGCGCGACGGCGTTGACCGTCACCCCGTCGCGTGCGCCCTCGAGCGCGAGCGCCTTGGTGAAGCCCAGCATGCCGGCCTTGGCGGCCGAATAATTGGCCTGGCCGAACTGGCCCGCCTGGCCGTTGATCGAGCTGATGTTGACGATCCGTCCCCATTTGCGCGCGCGCATGGCGGCGAACACGGTATGCGTCATGTTGAAGCAGCTGGTGAGGTTGACGTCGATCACCTCGCGCCATTGTTCGGATTGCATCCTGGCGAAGCCCGCATCGCGCGTGATGCCGGCATTGTTGACGAGAATGTCGATCGGGCCGAGCGCCGCGACGACCTGTGCCGTCCCCTCGATGCAGGCCGCTTCGTCGGCGACCGACCATTGGAACGTCGGGATGCCGGTTTCCGCAGTGAAGGCGGCGGCGCGCGCGCTGTCATGCGTGTAGGTGGCGGCGACGGCATAGCCGGCCCGATCGAAGGCGCGGCAGATCGCGGCACCGATGCCGGTCGTGCCGCCGGTTACCAGGGCGACGCGGCGGGGAGCAGGAGTAGCCATTGTCATTCTCCGGGCAGATGAAGCGTTCAGACCATGGTGCAGAACAGACGGTGGTGGTTTCCTTCTCCAGCACTGACTGGCTATTTCGCGGCCCGCTGTCTAGCGGCGCGCAACCGCGCGGCGGGATTGGTGAAGCTACGTATCCGGGCCGCGCGGGCCGTTACATCGTCGCTTGTCGCCCTCTCTTGCGCAATCCATAGCGCGACCTTGAAAGCATGGGATCGGGCGGCCATCTGACCGGCCGATCATCTTTGGAGAGCCCGATACCGCCATGACGACGATGTCCGAAGCCATCCCCGAGACCCGTTCCTTCGAGGCCGACGTTGCCAAGCTGCTGCACCTGATGGTGCACTCGGTCTATTCGGACAAGGACGTCTTCCTCCGCGAACTCGTCTCCAACGCGGCCGATGCGTGCGAGAAATTGCGCTACGAGGCGATCAGCGCGCCCGAGCTGTTCGGCGATGACGGCGCGGCGCGGATTACCGTGACGCTCGACGCCGAGGCGCGCCGGCTGACGGTCGAGGACAATGGCATCGGCATGAGCGAGGCCGAACTGGGCGAGGCGCTCGGCACGATCGCGCGCTCGGGCACCAAGGCGTTCATGGACCGCATCGCCGGCGCCAATGAGGGTGGCGAGAGTTTCCTGATCGGCCAGTTCGGCGTCGGCTTCTATTCGGCGTTCATGGTCGCCGACCAGGTCGAGGTGACGTCGCGTCGGGCCGGCAGCGATGCCGCCGCCCTGTGGTCGTCGGACGGCCTCGGCACCTACACGATCCGCGCGACCGATGTCGCCGAGGCGCCGGCGCGCGGGACGCGCGTCGTGCTGCACCTCAAGGAAGATGCGACCGCCTATACCGAGAGCGGCACGATCGAGCGGACGATCAAGGCGCAATCCGGCCATGTGCCGGTGGCGATCTTCCTAAAGGACAGCCCCGATGCCGAGCCGAAGCAGATTGCCGACGGTGCTGCGCTGTGGACGAGACCCAAGGCCGAGATCAGCAGCGAGGAATATGCCGATTTCTACCGCACCGTCGCCGGCCAGTTCGACGCGCCGGCGCTGACGCTGCACTATCGCGCCGAGGGGCTGCACGACTATGCCGTGCTCGCCTTCGTGCCGGAAAGTCGGCCGTTCGACCTGTTCGATCCCGATCGTGCGGGGCGGATGAAGCTCTACGTCCGGCGTGTGTTCATCACCGACGAGGCGCAGATCCTGCCGCGTTATCTGCGCTTCGTGCGCGGACTGGTCGATTCGAACGACTTGCCGCTCAACGTCTCGCGCGAGATGATCCAGGACAGCCCGGTGCTTGCCGCGATCCAGAAGGGCGTGACCAACCGGGTGTTGGGCGAACTCGACAAGTTGTCGGCGAGCGACGGTGAGCGTTATTCCAAAATTTGGGACAATTTTGGCGCGGTGCTCAAGGAAGGGCTCTACGAGGATTATGGCCGGCGCGAGACGCTGCTCGGCCTCGCCCGCTTCAAGACCACGAGCTCGAACGGCGCGTGGCGTTCGCTCAAGGACTATGTCGCGGATCTGAAAGAGAACCAGACCGCGATCTATTATGCGACCGGCGACGATCTCGACCGGCTGGCCTCCTCGCCGCAGCTCGAAGGGTTCCGCGCGCGCGGCATCGAGGTGCTGCTGCTGGCCGACCAGGTCGACGCCTTCTGGGTTGGGGCGGGGATCGACCATGGCGGCAAGCCGTTCAAATCGGTGACGCAAGGGCTGGCCGATCTGCGGCTGATCCCGTTGCCCGAAGGCGAGCAGCCGACGGCAGAGGCGAGCGACGCGGTCAACGGCTTCATCGCCTTCGTCAAGACGACGCTGGGGGATGCGGTGTCCGACGTCCGTGCCTCCGACCGCTTGACCGAAAGCGCCGCCTGCCTCGTCGCGCCGGAACATGGCATGGATCGCCAGATGGAGAAGCTGCTGGCCGGCGCCGGTCGGCTCGACATCGCCTCGAAGCCGGTGCTCGAGATCAATCCGCGCCACGCCTTGATCGCCGGGCTGAGCGAAGTCGGCGAGGGCGAGACCGAGCTTCGCCAGGACGCCGCGCATCTGTTGTTCGACGAGGCGCGGATCGCCGATGGTGAACTGCCGGTCGATCCGCGCGCCTTTTCGGCGCGGCTCGGGCGGGTGCTGCGACGCGGGCTGGGGTAAATCGCGGCGGGTCCCGGGGCGCATTTGAGTTGCGCAGGGCGATCCGCTAAGGCGCGCGCTCGCTCTTGACGACCGGATTTTTCATGACGCTGTATTCACGCTTCGCCGCGCATCTCGATGCGGCGCTCGATGCCCTTGTTGCCGCCGGCGACCTGCCGGCCGGGCTCGATCGCACTGCCGTGACCGTCGAGCCGCCGCGCGACCCGAGCCATGGCGACCTGGCGACCAACGCCGCGATGGTGCTGGCCAAGCCCGCCGCGACCAACCCGCGCGCGCTGGCCGAGAAGATCGCCGCGCAACTGCGCGAGATCGAGGAGGTCGCGGCGGTGACGATCGCCGGGCCAGGCTTCATCAACATGACGCTGACCGAGGATACCTGGCGCGCCGAACTGTCGGCGATCCATGACGAGGGTGCCGATTATGGCCGCTCGACGATCGGCGCGGGCATTACGGTCAATATCGAATATGTCTCGGCCAATCCGACGGGGCCGATGCATATGGGGCATTGCCGCGGTGCGGTGGTCGGCGACGCGCTGGCCGCGCTGCTCGAATTCGCCGGGCACAAGGTGATCCGCGAATATTATGTCAACGATGCCGGCGGGCAGGTCGATACGCTCGCGCGCTCGGCGCACCTGCGCTACCGCGAGGCGCTGGGCGAGGATATCGGCGAGATCCCCGAGGGTCTTTATCCGGGCGATTATTTGGTGCCGCTCGGCCAGGCGCTGGCGCAGGAATTCGGCGACACATATGTCGGCGCGCCGGAGAGCGAATGGCTCGTGCTGTTCCGCAAGGCGGCGGTCGCGGCGATGCTGGTTCTGATCAAGGCCGATCTCGCGCTGCTCGGCATCCATCACGACCTGTTCTCGTCGGAGGCCGAATTGCAGGCGGCGGGCAAGCCCGAAGCTGCCGAGAAGGAACTGCGCGCGCGCGGGCTGATCTATGACGGCATGCTCGAAGCCCCCAAGGGCGAGACGCCCGAGGATTGGGAGCCGGTGATGCTGCCGCTGTTCCGCTCGTCGCAGTTCGGCGACGACCAGGACCGGCCGATCAAAAAGTCGAACGGTCAGTGGACCTATTTCGGCGCCGACCTCGCTTATCACTGGCAGAAGGCGCAGACCGCCGATGCGCTGATCGACATCTGGGGTGCCGACCATGCTGGCACGGTGAAGCGCATCGTCGCGGCGGTGCAGGCGCTGACCGGCGGCAAGACGCGCTTCGACGTCAAGCTGGTGCAGATGGTGCGGCTGTTGCGGGCCGGCGAGCCGATCAAGATGTCCAAGCGGGCCGGCAACTTCGTCACGCTTGCTGATGTTGTGCGTGAAGTCGGCAAGGATGTCGTGCGCTTCACCATGCTGACGCGCAAGTCGGACGCGCAGATGGACTTCGACTTCGCCAAAGTGGTGGAATTCTCGCGCGACAACCCGGTTTTCTACGTCCAGTACGCACATGCCCGGATCAAGCGCCTGAACCGAAAGGCGCAGGATGCGGGAATACACTGCTCGTCGGTCGACCTGTCCCAACTTGATACCCGCGAGCTGGAACTGGTCAAACTCGCGGCGCAGTTCCCGCGCATCGTCGAGACTTCTGCGACGGCGCGTGAACCGCACCGTATCGCCTTTTATCTCAACGATCTCGCGGCCGAATTTCACGCCTTGTATAATCTCGGCAACGACCAGCCGGAGCGTCGTTTCGTGATCGAGGGCGATGCCACGATCACTTGTGCACGCCTTTTCCTCGCCGATGCTATAGGGCAGATCGTGCGCAACGGCCTGTCCATCATGGGGGTACAGGCGGTCGAGGAGATGAATTGATGGCCACGTCAGGCGGCGACTATGAAGTGCGCGACGAGGATCGGCTTCCGTGGCTCGAAACCGTCGATGAGGATTATAGTGACGGCCCGTCGATCGGCCGGGTGATCCTGCTCGTCGTGATCGGGCTGGCGGTAATCGCCGCGGCAATCTTCGGCTTCTACTGGTTCAAGAGTCACCGGGTGACCGACGGCAATGGCGCGCTGATCGCGGCGCAGGAGGGCGACTACAAGGTCAAGCCCGACGAGCCCGGTGGGATGAACGTCACCGGCGAGGGCGATACCGCGATCGCGACCAGCGACGGCTCGGGGACGGGCAATGCGTCGATCAATCTTGCCGCGATGCCCGAGGCGCCCGTTACGGGCACCAAGGTGACGCCGACCAATCCCGCGGCGGGTGGCGCTGCCAAAACCGTCGCGCCGGTTCCCGCATCGGGCGGCAAGCTCGGCGCGCCCGCGCCCGCCAAAGCCGCGCCCGCTGCCGATGCGGGTGCCGCGAGCGGGTTGATCCAGCTCGGCTCCTTCCCGAGCGAGGCCGAGGCCAATACGGCCTGGGCCAAGAAGGCCAAGCGCTTCAGCTATATCGGCGCGCTCGGCAAGTCGGTGCAGAAGGCCGAGGTCAATGGCCGCACCGTCTATCGCCTGCGGGTCAATGCCGGCAGCACCGGCCAGGCAAGCGAATTGTGCGGCAAGATGAAGGTCGCCGGCGAGGATTGCTTCGTCGCACGCGACTGACCGCGTGACTGACGTCATGGCGGCGCGGGCATTTTTGCCCGTGCCGCTCTGTCCTAATGCGCAGCGATCGATTAACCGGACGACATGAAACCCGTCATCTTCGGCCTGAGCGGCCTGGCGCTGACCGCCGACGAGCGCGCCTTCTTCATCGAAGCCGACCCGCTCGGCTATATCCTGTTCGGCCGGAACGTCGCCGACCGCGCGCAAATGCGCGCCCTTACCGATGCGCTGCGCGCCTTGTCGGGGCGCGACGACGTGCCGATCCTGATCGACCAGGAGGGTGGGCGCGTCGCGCGGATGAAGGCGCCCGAATGGCCCGAATTTCCCGCCGGCCCGGTGTTCGATGCGCTGTACGACAAGGCGCCGATCTCGGCGATCGAAGCTGTGCGGGTCAATGCGGAGGCGATCGGGCTGATGCTCGCCGAGGTGGGGATCAATGTCGATTGCATGCCGCTGCTCGACGTCGTGCAGCCCGACACGACCGAGGCGATCTCGATCCGCGCGCTGGGTCGCGAGCCGCTGCGTGTCGCGGCGATGGGCCGCGCGATCGTCGAGGGACTGGCGCGCGCCGGGGTGGTCGGTGTGGTCAAGCATATGCCCGGCCATGGCCGCGCACAGGTCGATACGCATCATCATCTGCCGACCGTGACGGCGACGGCGGAGGAACTGGAGATCGACCTCCACCCGTTCCGCGCGCTGAAGGACGCGCCGATGGGGATGACCTCGCACATCGTGTTCGACGCCTGGGACCCGGCACAGCCCGCAACATTGTCGTCGATCGTGATCGACCGGGTGATCCGTGGTGCGATCGGCTTCGATGGGCTGTTGATGACCGACGATATCGACATGAAGGCGCTGAGCGGTACCGCCGGCGACAAGGCAGCCGGCGCGATCGCCGCGGGTTGCGACGTCGTGCTCGATTGCTGGGGCCGGATGGACGAGATGCACGACATCGTCGCGCGGCTCGACGATATTTCGGCGCTGTCGCGCACCCGGCTCGATCGCGCGATGGCGACGGTGGCGGGCAGGGCGCCGGAGGGCGACATGGCCGAGCTGATCGCCAAACGCGACGCGTTGCTGTCACTCGCGTGATGTTTCGCGCTGTCGGGCCGATCGTGTAGCGTCGCCGCGATGGACGCCGAACCCGCAACGCTGACGCTCGAGCTCGACGGCTGGGAAGGCCCGCTCGACCTGTTGCTGGCGCTCGCCCGCAATCAGAAGGTCGATCTCAAGCAAATCTCGATCCTCGCGCTGGTCGATCAATATCTGACCTTCGTCGAAGAGGCCAAGACGCTGCAGCTCGAACTGGCGGCGGATTATCTCGTGATGGCGGCGTGGCTAGCCTATCTCAAATCGGGCCTCTTGCTGCCGCGCGACCCCGAGATCGAGCCGAGCCCCGAGGAACTGGCGCTGCGGCTGCAGCTGCGGCTCGAGCGGCTCAATGCGATGCGCGAGGCGGGCGCGCGGCTGATCGCGCGTGACCGGCTCGGCCGCGACGTGTTCCTGCGCGGCGCGCCCGAGGGGTTGCGCGTGGTGCGCAAAGCGGTGTGGCAGGCCGAGATCTATGATTTGATCGCCGCCTATGGCCGGATCAGCGCGCGCAGCCGTCCTGTTATGCACATCGTCGCCAACCGTCCGGTGATGACGCTCGACGAAGCGCTTAACCGCGTCTCGCGGCTGGTCGGCACAAATATCGCGTGGAGCACGATCGAGAGTTTCCTGCCGGAAGGCGCGGTCGGCATCTTTCGCAAGTCGGCGCTGGCCTCCAGCTTCGTCGCGGCGCTCGAACTGGCGCGGCAGGGCAGGGTCGAGCTGCGGCAGAAATCGCCCTTCGCGCCGCTCTACCTCAAGGCGCCCGACGCAGGGGCGGCGGCATGAAGCGCGCCGATGAACTGACCCGGGCAGTCGAGGCGGTGCTGTTCGCCGCGACCGAGCCGCTGACCGTCGATGCCATCGCCACGCATCTCAACGGCGCGACCGGGGTGCGCGCTGTGCTCGAAGAGCTCGCCGCAGACTATGCCGGGCGCGGCATCGAGCTGGTGCGGCGCGGCGAGCGCTGGCAATTCCAGACCGCGGCCGACATGGCGCATCTGCTGCGCCGCGACCGCGACGAGGCGCGCAAGCTGAGCCGCGCGGGAATCGAGA
This sequence comes from Sphingomonas sp. AR_OL41, assembly GCF_029911635.1. GTDB lineage: Bacteria > Pseudomonadota > Alphaproteobacteria > Sphingomonadales > Sphingomonadaceae > Sphingomonas. The sequence continues at coordinate 126,137 of NZ_JARYTI010000004.1, read as the reverse complement.
CGCTGGCGATCATCGCCTATCATGAGCCGGCGACGCGCGCCGAGATCGAGGCGATCCGCGGCGTGCAGATTTCCAAGGGGACGCTCGATGTGTTGATGGAGGCGGGGTGGATCCGCCCGGCCGGCCGCCGCGAGGTGCCGGGGCGGCCGTTGCTCTATGCCACGACGCCCGAATTCCTGCTACATTTCGGGCTGGCAAGCCGCCGCGACCTGCCCGGCATCGACGATTTGCGCGCCGCCGGGCTGCTCGATCCGATCGACCTGGCGATGGAACATGCCGGAATGTTGGATGATGACGACGTCGAGGTGGAAAACGGCGACGAAGAGGCTTAGATAGGTCTTATTCCTCAAGGAGATTTGTGATGGGTTTCGGAAGCCCGATTCATTGGCTGATTTTCGCGGTGCTCGCGATACTCGTCTTGGGAGGCGGCCGCTTCTCGAACATGATGGGCGACGTTGCCAAGGGCATCAAGCAGTTCAAGAAGGGCATGGCGGAAGAGGACGAGGCGTCTCGGCCGCCGAGCCGCATCGATGCAAAGCCGGTGGTAGACCCGGTGGTCGATCGCGACGGAAATCGCGTCCGCGACAGCGAGATTTGACGCTTACCTTTATCGACGGGCGTTAGATGTTCGACATAGCTCCTACCGAACTGCTGCTGCTCGGCGCGGTTGCGATCATCGTGATTCCGCCCAAGGATCTGCCCAAGGCGATGCGCGTCGCGGGCTATTGGGTGGGGCGCGCGCGCGGCGCGGCGCGGCAGTTTCGTGCCGGCTTCGACAATATCATCCGCGAATCCGAACTGAACGAGATGGAAAAGCGCTGGGCGGAGGAGAATGAGCGCATCATGCGCGAGCATCCGCCGACGCCTGCGATGCTGGCGCTCGATTCGCCCGGCGAGCATGACTGGACGGCCGAGGGAGGCGAAGCCCCGGTGGTGACGGTCGAACCGCCGGTCGTCGCACCGATGGTGGACGACACTGGCGTTATCCAGGCGGCGCCCGCGGTCCCGGCGCCAGAAGCCGTGGTGAAAAAGCCGCGGACGCGCAAACCGCCGGTACCCAAGCCCGAGGCGTCGTCGTGAACGCCCCGGTCGACGAGCTGGAGGACAGCCGTGCCCCGTTGATGGACCATCTGATCGAGCTTCGCCGCCGGTTGCTGTGGAGCCTCGCGGCAATGGTCATCGCTTTCTGCATCTGCCTCTATTTCGCCGAGCCGATCTTCGGCGTGCTGGTCCATCCGCTGGTCAAGGCGGGGCAGAGCAAGCTGATCTACACCCAGCTGTTCGAGGCGTTCTTCGTCCAGCTCAAGGTAGCGTTCTTCGCCGGCATGATGATCGCCTTCCCGGTGATCGCCAATCAGCTCTGGCAATTTGTCGCGCCCGGCCTCTATCGCAAGGAAAAGAAGGCGCTGCTGCCCTTCCTGTTGGCAACGCCGGTGCTGTTCGCGCTGGGGGCGTCGCTGGCCTATTTCATGGCCATTCCGGCGGCGCTTCACTTCCTGCTCGGCTATCAGGGCAATGTCGGCGGCGTGGAACGAGAGGCGCTGCCGTCGGTCGACAATTACCTGTCTTTCACGATGCAGTTCCTGTTCGGCTTCGGCATCGCCTTCCTGCTGCCGGTGCTGCTGATGCTGCTCGAACGCGCCGGGATCGTCACGCGCAAGCAACTGGTCGGCGCGCGGCGTTATGCGATCATCGGTTGCTTCGCCATCGCGCTGGTGCTCGCTCCGCCCGATGCCGGATCGATGTTCATGCTCGCGGTGCCGCTGGTCGGCCTTTACGAACTGTCGTTGATCGCGATCTGGTTCACCGAGCGCAAGCGCGCCAAGACGTCCGACGCCGCGGTCGAGACATAAGAAAAGGCCCTCTGCCCGACGTTGCGGGAGAGGGGCATTTGGTCGTTTAGAGTTTAGACCCGACTATTTGGCGTCGTCAGCCGTGTTGGCGACGGTGCGACCCGCGGATTCGACATCGCGGCCCACGCCTTCGACCGTGTTGCAGGCGCTGACCAGCAGGGCGCCGACGATGGCTGCAATGCCTATGAACGTGCGCATGACTTTCTCCTGATATTGCGATGAAGAGGGGCGATGGTGTGGGACGCGGTGTCCGCAGGCGTTCAATGCCTGGCGCTCGACATCGTTCCGTCGCGCAGGATCGCCGGTGATCAGCGGATTATCGTGGTGGGGGAGAGTTTTGGGTCCGGAGGCGCCACCGGGGGGGGAGGGGGTAAGCGCGTCCGGACCCATATTTTGGATAGCGAGAGCGGGGGGGCATAAATTCGCTATCCGGTATTTAAAACGACGATCGCGAAGCTTGGTTCCCGGGGTAGCAGATTTTTTCGAAAAAAATTTCGCAGGGGTCAGTCGCGGCCGGAAACGGCGATCGTGATCTCATAGGCGCCGACCAGCGGGTCGTGATGCAGCTTGGCGCGCAGCTGGCGCGACAGGCCCTCGATCACCCGGCCATAGCGTTCCGTCAGGATCTTGCGCAGCGCGTCGCCATCGACCAGCGCCGGCGCATTGACGCGCAGAACCGCGCGCTCGTCGCTCTCGCCCGGCTTGACCGACACGCGCACCTGCGTCGCCGGATTGAGCGTCATCGCCATCTCGATCAGCTCGGTGAGCAGGAAGGTGATGGCGATCGCGGTGTCCTGCGTGACGAGATAGGGATCGACGTCGATCACGATGCCGAAATGCTTGGCGGCGTCCGGCGCGGTGGCGCGCAGGTTCGAGCTCAGTTCGCCGATGACCGAGCGCAGGCTCAGCCCGCGATTTTCCTCGAGCTCGGCGAAATGGTGGCGATGGACCACCGCCAGCGCATCGACGCGCCGCTGGATCGAGGAATAGGCGTCGGACGCTTCCTGGCTTCGCGCGCCGCGCGCATGGAAGTTGATTAGGCTGGAAATGACCTGGAGGTTGTTTTTCACGCGGTGATGGACCTCGCGCGTCAGCCGCGTCTGACGGACCAGCCCCTCGGCGAGGCCCGCTTCGTGTGCGGCGACGGTGCGGCTCAGCGCGCGGAAAGTATCGCCGAGGTCGCGGATCTCGTGCGACGGCACCGCGCGCATATCGCCGGGATCGATCTCCTCGCCCGGCGTGAATGCCGCGACGTTGCGTCGCAGGCGCTGCAAGGGGCGCAGCAGTAACGCATCGACGACCAGCCAGCCGATGCACGCCGCAGCGAGCCACATCAGGATCGGCAACAGCATGGCGAGCAGCACCGGCGAGGTGATCGGCGCGCGCGGCACGCTCATTTCCAGCCGCAGGTCGTCGATGCCCAACGCGGCGCGTTGCGCGGCGTTGCGAACGAGAGGACCCGACGCCGGATCCTCGACCAGCGTCAGCCTCATGTCTCCGCCGGTCAGCCGGGCGCCATGCGGCAAGGCAAAACCGCTCGGTTGCGCGGTCTCGGTAAGGAACTTGACCGGGAAGAAGGCCGCCGCATAGGTCCCCGGGCTGCTGCCCGCGACCGAGAGCGTCAGTCCGCTGCCGGGGATGATGCGCGCCGTGATCGGGCTGTTGGCGCGGGGCGGCAATGGCGCGATCGACCGTGGCAGCGCCCCGCCGCACAAGGGATGCGCGTGGCGATCCAGAATGACGAAGCGCGTCCCGCTCGCCGCCTGCTGTGCGAATACGCCCTGCGCGCGGGCGCAGCTCGGAGCGTCGCCGGGATCGGCGCTCAGCGCCGACAGCGCGGCGCGTAACGCGGTCATGTCGCCGATCAGCTCGTTCGAGAGCTTGCGCGCGCTTTCGTTGAGCGCGACGCGCAACTGCGCCGCGGCGATGTCGTCGGCGGTTTCGGTCGTGCGCAGGGAAGCGAGGAAAGCGATGATCGCGAGCGGCAACAAGGCGGCACTGAGGATCAGAAAGATCTTCGCGCCGGTCGGCATGCGGGCAAACAATGACATATCGCCGTTCAGGCGCGCTACCGGCGACGCGGGTTCAGTCACGGTGAAAAATGGTCACAGCCGTCAGTCTAGCTTGCCCAGCAGATCCAGCATCTCGGACGGGATCGCCTCCTCGACGGTCTTTTGATAAACCCCGCGCAGGGCCGCGCCCATGTCGCGGTCCTTGTTGTGGACTTTTGCAGCGCGCCCGGCTGGCGGCTTTTTCGAAGTTACGTCGGCCGAACGCAAATCCGTCCCCCTTGTGCATCCGGTCAAGCCGGGCATGATGAAAAAGCCGGTAACTACCGGCACTGCAATGACGCGCCTACATTCCGCCACGAGCTGATGAAACTAAAATCCGCTTCGTTTGTTCCATGACCAGCGCGAAATATCGGGGGACCCGTGCCGGTCGGTGAATCGCGTTGCATTGGTGCCGGCTCCCTTCCACAAGGACCGGGCATATTTTTGATGGAGATCCCGACAGCCATGTCGCTTGGACAACAGCTTGCCCCACACCTTCCCTTCCTGCGCCGCTACGGCCGTGCGTTGACCGGCAGCCAGTCGCACGGTGACAAATATGTCCGCGCGACGCTCGAGGCGATCGTGGCCGCACCGGGCGAATTCCCGCGCGAGGTCGATCCGCGGCTGGGCCTTTATCGCATGTTTCAGGCGATCTGGGCCTCGACCAATTTCGACGAGACGCCGGAAAACGCGAGCGCCGACGCGACCGATGGCGCCGAGGCGATCGCGCGCGCGCGGCTGTCGCGGATCACGCCCTTGTCGCGTCAGGCGCTGTTGCTGACCGCGATGGAAGGCTTCACCAGCGAAGACACGGCCTATCTCATCGAAGTCGAGCCGCGGGAGGTCGATGGGCTGGTGTCCGAGGCGCTCGCCGAGATCGACAAGCAGACGCGTGCCCGTGTGCTGATCATCGAGGATGAGCCTATCATCGCGATGGATATCGAAACGATCGTGCGCGATCTCGGCCATGAAGTGACCGGCGTCGCGGTCACCCGTGACGAGGCGGTCGCGTTGGCGATGGAAGATCGTCCGGGCCTGGTGCTCGCCGACATCCAGCTGGCCGACGACAGTTCGGGCATCGACGCGGTGAAGGACATCCTTGCCGAGTTCGAGGTGCCGGTGATCTTCATTACCGCGTTCCCCGAGCGGTTGCTGACGGGGGAGCGGCCCGAGCCGACCTTCCTGATCACCAAGCCGTTCCAGCGCTCGACGGTGAAGGCCGCGATCAGCCAGGCGTTGTTCTTCGATCAGGCGACCGCTCCGGTCGCCTGAGGCGGCCTGACGATTTTCGCATGAACGATACGGACCCAAAACGTTATTCATGGGTTTAGGGTTCATGCCAGATCAAGATGAACCCGTTCACATCAGCGGCGAGGACGCCCGTTCGGGCGCCACGCCGCACATGACACGCTATATTCTCGGCGCCTCGATGGTGTTGGTAATCATTGTGTTTGCCATTCTTTTCCTGCGGTGACGCGGCGTGGGGGTTAAGCTGATGATAGTGACGACCGGCCGCGCCATGCGGCCAGCAAACGGAGCCGCATGACCGATATCATCGATCACGACGAGGAAGCGGCGCCGGTCGAGCACGTCGCGCTGTCGGACCCCGAGTTCAAGCAGCAGCTCGCCCAGGTCATTCCGCATCTGCGCGCCTTTGGCCGGTCGCTCTCGGGCAGCCGCGACCTTGCCGACGATCTCGTCCAGGAAACGCTGATGAAGGCATGGGCGGCGCGTCAGCGCTTCCAGGCCGGTACCAACATGCGCGCCTGGACCTTCATCATCTTGCGCAATCTCTATCTTTCGCAGATGCGTCGCGCGCGCTTCAAGGGCGAGTGGGACGATCTCGTCGCCGACCGCATCCTTGCCGCGCCGGCGAGTCAGGATCGCCATGTCGAGCTCGGCGACATGCAGCGCGCTCTGCTACACCTGCCACAGCCGCAACGCGAAGCACTCATCCTCGTGGGCGCCGGCGGATTCGCCTATGAGGAGGCGGCGGAGATCTGTGGGGTCGCGGTCGGCACGATCAAGAGCCGCGTCGCGCGCGGTCGTGTCGCGCTCGAGACGATCATGAACGACAACTCGCTGCCGTCGCGACGGACGCACAGCAACGAGCCCGGCATGACGGCACTCGATACGATCATGGGCGAGGTCGATGATCTGAGCCGCAATCACAGCGGCGGGGAAGACTGAATCAGCGCGTGACGGATGTCGCCCGGTCAAGCTGGGCGAGGATTACCGTGAAATCGTCGGGCAAATCGTCCGATGCCGCGAACGCCGTCCGAAAGACGCGGCTGAACGCGTCGCTCGCATGAGGGGCGGCGATCGTCCGCAAATCGGGTGCCGAGCATAGCGCGGCCGGGAATTCTTCCTGGGGCATGAAGTCCAAACGGCCGACTTGGCCATTTTGTTTCTTGCAAAGTGCTGCCGTGAGGGCGGAAAGCGGCGAAGATGGAAAACAGCGCCCTCGCACCCGCGCTTTTCGATGCCTGTCGACGCGCACGCGCCGAAGCGCCTTTCCTGCGCCTGTTGCTCGACCGCGAACCCGATATCGCCTCGGCGGCGGCCGAGGGCCGCCTTCCGGCGGTGGAAGATGCCCGGATCGACGATCCCGCCATGCCCGTCGGGCAGCGATTGCGTCTGGAGCGACGGCGGCTGGCGCTGATCGTCGCGCTGGGCGATCTCGCCGGGCTGTTCGACCTGACAGCGGTGACGGGCGCGCTGAGCGATTTCGCCGACTACGCGCTCGACGCGGCCATTGCCGCTGCGATCGGCGAGCGTACGCCCGATGCGCCGTGCCGCGGCTTCACCGCGATCGCGCTGGGCAAGCAAGGCAGCCATGAGCTCAACTATTCGTCAGATATCGACCCGATCCTGCTGTTCGATCCGGCGACGCTGCCATGCCGCCCGCGCGAGGAGCCGGCGGATGCCGCGGTGCGCATCGCGCGGCGCGTCGTCGAACTGCTGCAGACGCGTGACGGCGACGGCTATGTCCTGCGCGTCGATCTGCGGCTGCGACCGTCGCCCGAAGCAACGCCGATCGCGTTGCCGGTCGATGCTGCCATCTCCTATTATGAATCGCTGGCACTGCCATGGGAGCGGGCCGCGTTCATTCGGGCGCGCGCCGCCGCCGGGGACAGGGCGCTCGGCAATCGCTTCCTCGAGACGATCCGACCGTTCATCTGGCGCCGCGCGCTCGATTTCGGCGCGATCGGCGAGATCAGGGACATTTCGCGGCGCATCCGCGACCACCACGCCCAGGGGCAGGCGTTCGGCCCGGGCTTCGATCTCAAGCGCGGCCGGGGCGGCATTCGCGAGATCGAGTTCTTCGCGCAGATCCACCAGCTGATCCATGGCGGCCGCGATCCCGCGCTACGCGAACCGGCAACCCGCGATGCGCTGGCACGGCTCGCTGCAGCAGGCTGGATCGGTGCCGACGAAAGCGGCGCGCTCAGCCACGCTTATACGATGCTTCGCACGATCGAGCATCGCGTGCAGATGGTCGAGGACCGCCAGACGCATCATCTGCCGACCGGCACGGCGCTCGACGGCGTCGCGCGGCTGCACGGCGTCGCCGATGGCGCGGCCTTGCTCGATCTGCTGCGACCGTCTGTGGCGACGGTCGCCGCCACCTATGACTCGCTCGATGCGGGAGAGGGGACGAACCTGTCGGCCGATCGCGACCTGTTGATCGGCCAGCTCGATGCCGCCGGGTTCGCGCATGACGATGGCGTTGCCGAGCTGATCGACCGCTGGCGTGGCGGTACCTATCCGGCGTTGCGCAGCCCGGCGGCGCGTGCCGCGCTGGAGGCGGTATTGCCGTCGCTGGTCGAGGCGCTCGGCGCGGCGCCCGACCCGCACGCTGCGATCGTCCGGCTCGACGTCATGCTCGGCCGGCTGAGCAGCGCTGTCAATTTCTTCCGCCTGATCGAGGCGCGCCCTGCGCTCGCCCGATTGCTCGGCGCGATTCTCAGCCACACGCCCACGCTGGCCGATGCGCTCGGCCGGCGGCCCGAATTGTTCGATGGCCTGGTCGATGCCAGCGCGCTCGATCCCGTGGGGTCGGTCGAGGCGCTGATCGACGAGATGCGGCTTGGCGCGGGCGACGGCGACTATCAGCAACAGCTCGACCATGTCCGCCGCGTCGTCGGCGAAAAGCGTTTCGCGCTCGGTACCCAGATCGTCGCCGGGGTGAGTGATCCGCTCGACGTTTCGGCCGGCTATGCGCGCATCGCCGAGGCGGCGATCGGCGTGCTCGCTACTGCCGCGACGGCGGCCTTCGTCGCGGTGCACGGCACGGTGCCCGACAGCGAGCTCGTCATCCTTGCGCTTGGTCGGATGGGCGGCGGCGCGCTGACCCACGCCTCCGATCTCGACCTGATCTATCTGTTTACCGGCGACTATATGGCGGAGTCGGACGGCGCCAAGCCGCTCGGCGCGGTGCTCTATTACAACCGTCTGGCACAGCGCATTACCAGCGCGCTTTCGGCGCAGACGGCGTCTGGGCCGCTCTACGAGATCGACACGCGGCTGCGGCCCTCGGGCACGCAGGGGCCGCTCAGCGTGTCGCTCGACGGCTTCGAGCGCTATCAACGCGAAAGCGCCTGGACATGGGAGCATATGGCGCTGACCCGCGCGCGGCCGGTGTTCGGCGCGCCGGCGGCGCGCTCGGCAACGCAGGCGGTGATCGATGCGGTGCTCCACGGTGCGCGACCGACCCGCGCGATCATCGCCGACGCGGTGGCGATGCGCGCCGAGATGGCGGCACACAAGCCGCCCGCCGGGCCGCTCGATGCCAAGCTCCTGCCGGGCGGGCTGGTCGATCTCGAATTCGCCGTCCACATGGTCCAGCTCACCCGGCTGACCGGCTTCGATCCGCATCTCGGCAGCGCGATCGACCTGCTCGTCGCGCAGCGCCTGGCGCCACGCGCTTTGCGCACCGCACACGACACGCTGACGCGATTGCTCGTCACGCTGCGGCTCGTCGCGCCCGACGCGCAGCCGCCCGCGCCGGCGACCTGTGCGCTGATCGCGCGTGCGCTCGGCCTGCCCGATTGGGCTGGGGTGATTGCGTCGCTCGACGCGACCCGGCAGGAGGTGACGGACTATCTCGCCTCGGTCGTGGCCGATGGCGGGGCGCATGAGGGAGACGGCAATGGCATTGGATGAAGGCGCGAAAATCCCGGGGATCGATCTGGCGACGCCGGCCGGCGGACAGGTCAATCTGCGCGACTATGTCGGCAAGCCGCTGGTGCTGTATTTCTATCCCAAGGACGATACCTCAGGCTGCACGCGCGAAGCGCAGGATTTCAGTCGGCTCTATCCGGAATTCCAGGCGCTCGACGCCGAGGTGCTCGGGGTCTCGCGCGATACTCCCGTCAAGCACCGCAAGTTCATCGAGAAATATGACCTGACCGTGCCGCTCGCCTCCGACGACAGCAATGCCGCGATCGAGGCGTTCGGCGTGTGGGTCGAAAAGACGCTTTACGGCAAGAAATATATGGGCATCGACCGCTCGACCTTCCTGTTCGACAAGGCCGGCGTGCTGGCGCGGGTGTGGCGCAAGGTGCGCGTGCCGGGCCATGCCGTCGAGGTGCTCGAAGCGGTCAAGGAACTGAGCTGATCCGCGAGCGCACGATTGCCGGCGCCGCCCGCGTCGTGCTCGATACGCCCGATCCGGCGGCCAAGGTGCGGGCGGCACGCGCGGCGGCGCGCGCGTGGCGTGCCGGCGCGCTGGCGCATGACTTCGACGTTGCGATGCCCGAGCGTCCGGCGCGGCCGTCGGCGCCCGAACTGCGCCCACCCTCGCACATGCCGCGGCGCGGCAAGGGCGGATCGGAGCGCGGCCGTATCGCCCTGCTCCACGCGCTGGCGCATATCGAGTTCGTCGCGATCGACCTCGCCTTCGATCTGGTCGGCCGCTTCGGCGGCGGCTTTCCGCGCGAATTCGTCGATGCGTGGATCGGGGTCGGCGCTGACGAGGCAATGCACTTCGCCCTGCTCGATCGTCGCCTGCGATCCCTCGGCAGCCATTATGGCGCGATGCCGGCGCATGACGGGCTATGGGACGCCGCGACCGCGACCGCGCATGAGCCGCTGGCGCGGCTTGCGGTGGTGCCGATGGTGCTCGAAGCGCGCGGCCTGGACGTCACACCGACGATGATCGAACGGTTCGCGGCTGCCGGCGATCAGGCGAGCACGCGGATTCTGCAGCGCATCCTCAGCGACGAGATTCGCCATGTCCGGGCCGGTACGATCTGGTTCGAGTTCGCCTGCCGGCGCGATGGTTTCACGCCTGATTCGCACTGGCGCGCGCTCGTTGCGCGCTACTTTCGCGGTATGATTAAGCCGCCGTTCAACGACTCGGCGCGTGAGTCTGCCGGTCTGACGCTGAATTATTACGCGAGCCTTGCCTCGGTCTGACAAGGCGGGCCACACATCATCCCGAAGTCCGGGGCGCGGAGGGGCCGCTACCGGGATGTCAAGGGGGCGGGGCCGGTCGTTTCCGGTTATCGCTAGGGTCGACGGGAACGCATGGCAAAGATCTCATTCGCGTCGGGCGCGCAGGCTTTTGCGCGGTTCAGCAGTTATTTCACCACACGCGACTTTATTTTCCACGACGGGCGTGATCTGCGCCGCTTCAGCGTCGGCGGGCGCGCCCAGGCGATGATGGCCGGCATTGCCGCCGTTACCTTGTGTTTCTCGGCTTATGGCGTTGCCCAGGCGGCGGTTGGCGCGGTTGCGTTGAGCGGTGTCGTCGGAACGCCGTTGTCGCCCGAAGCCAAGGTTGCCCAGATGCAGTTGCGCGTCGCCGCGATGCAGGCCGATGTCGAAAAGATTCGCGCCGTCGCCGCCGCTCATGCCGCGCGTGTCGAGCAGCGTCAGGCGATCATCACCGCCGTGGTTTCCGGCAAGGCCGACCAGCGCGCGCTGGCAATCGTTCCGCAGCCGATCGATCCGAAGGCCGACGCGCTCGCCGCTGATGTCGTCGCGCCGCTCAAGCAGGTAGAACAGCACCAGGTCGCCACCGTCGCCAAGGTGCGCAAGGTCGCCGAACTGCGCTATGCCAAGGCCGCGGCCAAGGTGCGTAGCCTTGGTCTAGCGCCCGAGCGCTTCGACGCTGCCGTTCCGGCGATGGGCGGACCTTATGAAGCCGCGAACGGTGCCGAAGCCGCCGCCGATATCCGCGCCGACATGCAGTTCCGCTCGCTGTTCATGACCTGGAAGAAGCTCGACAATCTCGAACAGGGAACGATCGCCATCCCGTCGGTCCAGCCGGTCGAGCGCCTCGCCTTCACCAGCAACTTCGGCATCCGCTCCGATCCGTTCCGTGGCACCGCCGCCTTCCATGCCGGGGTCGACATTCCTGGCCCGCTCGGTACGCCGGTCTATGCCACCGCCGACGGCATCGTCGATCGCGCCGAGCGCGCGGGCGGCTATGGCAACATGGTCGAGATCAATCATGGCAAGGGCATCCAGACGCGCTACGGCCATCTGTCGAAGATCCTCGTGGCCCCCTTCACCCGCGTGCACCGTGGCCAGTTGATCGCGTTGATGGGTTCGACCGGTCGTTCGACCGGCCCGCACCTTCATTATGAGGTCCGCATCGATGGCGCGGCGGTCAATCCCGCACCGTTCCTGCAAAATGCCGATTACCTGCTTGCCGCGCAGGATCGTTCGGTCAGGACCATCCCCGTCGTGGTCGGCGGTGCAGCCGACTGATCCTTCGGACGCGATTTCCGGGTCGATGCGGTTGCCGTCGGCGCCGTGACCGCCTATCTCGCTGTCATGGCGACACTGGCTCCTGAAATCGCACTGACGCCCGCTGCGGCGGCGCGGGTTGCGGCAATCGCCGCCAAGCAGGGCAAGGCCGCGATCTTGCGCCTCTCGGTCGAGGGTGGCGGTTGTTCGGGCTTCCAGTACAAATTCGGTTTCGCCGACACCGCCGAGAGCGACGACGCGGTTGCTGAGACCGATGGCGTTCGGTTGGTCGTCGATTCGATCAGCCTCGATCTCGTGCGCGGCGCGGCGGTCGATTATGTCGAAGAACTTGGCGGCGCGGCGTTTCGCGTGACCAATCCCAATGCGGCGTCGGGCTGCGGCTGCGGCACCAGCTTCTCGGTCTGATCGCGCGCGTTGAAGATCGTCACCTACAACGTCAACGGCATCAAGGCGCGCCTGCCGCGCCTGCTGGAATATCTTGCCGAGCAGCAGCCCGATGTCGTGTGCCTGCAAGAGCTCAAGTCGAGCGACGACACCTTCCCCGAGGCCGACATTCGTGCCGCCGGCTATGGCGCGGTGTGGCACGGCCAGAAAAGCTGGAATGGCGTCGCCGTGCTGGCCAAGAGCAGCGATCCGGTCGAGCGCCAGCGCGGGCTCGCCGGCGATCCCGAGGATGCCCATAGCCGCTATCTCGAAGCCGAAGTGAACGGCATCGTGATCGCCTCGCTTTATCTGCCCAACGGCAATCCGCAGCCCGGACCGAAATTCGATTACAAGCTTAGCTGGATGGCGCGCCTTGCCGAGCGCGCGCGCGCGTTGCTTGCGGAAGAGGTGCCGGTGGTGCTGGCCGGCGACTACAATGTCATCCCCAATGACGACGACACCTTCTCTGTCCGTGCGATGCAGGACGATGCGCTGATGCAGCCGGAGAGCCGCGCCGCCTATCGCGCGCTGGTCGCGCAAGGCTGGACCGATGCGCTGCGCACGCGCCACCCCGAGGGTCGTGTGTGGACCTTCTGGGACTATCAGGCAGGCGCATGGCAGCGCGACGCCGGGTTCCGCATCGATCACCTGCTGCTCAGCCCGCAAGCTGCCGACCGGCTGGTCGATGCCGGCGTCGACAAGGAGTATCGCGCCCGCGAAAAGGCCAGCGACCATGCGCCGACCTGGGTGCGGCTCAGCTGATCCGGGCCAAGGGGGCATGATGAAGAAAATCGCCTGTGCCGTGCTGACGCTGCTGGTCGTGCCGACTGCGGCGCTTGCCAAGGACCGCGATTATTGTCCGACGCGGCCGGGGCTTGGCACGACGCCGTGTACGATCGCGCCAGGTCGCGTGTCGGTCGAAACCGCCCTGACCGACTGGACGCTCGAACAGGATTCCACCCAACGCAGCGACACCGTGCTGATCGGCGACACCTTCGCGCGGCTCGGCCTTAGCGACTCGATCGAAGCGCAATTCGGCTGGACGCCGTTCGGCCATGTCCGCACGCGCGACAAGCTTGCCGGCACGGTCGACAGCACGGGTCGCGTCGGGGACCTGACGCTCGGCCTCAAGGCCAATCTGCTCCATCCGGACGGCAGTGGCGTGTCGATCGCGGTCCAGCCCTTCGTTACGTTGCCCGTCGGCCGCGCGCCGGTCGGTGCGGGTGACTGGGGCGCGGGCGTGGTCGTCCCCGTGACCTTCGATCTCAGCGACACGGTTAATTTTGCCACCACCACCGAAGCCGACGCGGCGGTCGATCAGGACGGTCATGGGCGCCATTTCGCGGCGAGCGAGACGCTGGGTCTCGGCTTCAAGCTGAGCAAATCGCTGACCGCGACGATCGAGGGGCAGGTGCTGCGCGACCAGGATCCGTCTGGCGCGACGACGCAGGGTCTTGCCTCGCTGTCGCTCGCCTGGATGGCGAAGGACAATCTGCAATTCGATATCGGTGCCGTCGCCGGGCTCAACCGCGACGCGCCGGATGCCGAAGTCTATGTCGGTATTTCACGCCGCTTCTGAGCGGCTACCGGACTCTCCCATCGGCGTCACCTTCCCAAAAACTGGCGACAAATACCGAGAGACGGCGTGAATTGCTATTCACTCCGCGTTCATTGTTCTCTCTATCCTATTGATAAATAACACTTCTAGTGTATGGCATACTTAATGCACTAACACAGATGCCGTCGGACGTTCCGACTGGTATTTGTGGAGGATATGATGTCGAAATTCCTGTTGCTGTCGCTCGCGACGGTGGTGTTCGCCAGCCCGGTCGTTGCGGAAACCAATGCTGCCAGCGCAAAGGGCGCGGTCAGCCCCGGCCCGGCCCCGACCGCCACCTCGACGCCGGAACAGCGCTTCTGCGTGACCGACGATCAAACCGGCTCGCACCTTCCGCGCAAGACATGTCTGACGCGCAAGCAATGGCAGTCGCGCGGGTTCGATCCGTTGAATCCATGACCTGGCGGGGTGCCCGCGGTGCCGTGGAGGGCGGCGCGGGCACATGCCGTGCACGATAGCAGGACGGCGGCCACATGGCGGCTGCACAAGGCATCGCCACAAGGACGGGATGAAGAACAGTCCCTTCCGGGCCCGGTTCGCCTTCGCCGTCACCGGTATCGTCACGGTGTGGCAGCGTGAGCGGAGTTTCCGCACGCACGTCCGCGCAGCGGCCCTGACCGTCGCTTTCTTGTTGGCGTTGCGACCCGGCTGGCTGTGGACCGCGCTGCTGTTGTCGTCGGCGGTGCTGGTCATGGCGCTGGAAATGGCCAACGCCGCGCTCGAATATCTCGCCGATCAGGTTCACCCCGACATCGCGCCCGGTATCGCCGCCGCCAAAGATGCGGCGGCGGGGGCGGTATTGATCGCCAGCGGCGGCGCGCTGGTCACGGCGATGCTGATGCTCGGCGATCTCGCCTACAGATGCTTTTCGTAGACCTGATAGATCTTGTTGACGTGGCTGTTGATGGCGTCGGCGATGGCGTTCATGCCCTGATTGTCGTCGAGCACCCAGCCGATCTCGCCCTCGGTGCTGCCATAATGGGCGACCGCATCGCGGCGGATATATTCGATCATCATGAAGGCCAGCTGGCTCGCCATGCGCGATGCCTGCAATTCCTTGACCACGCCCATCAGCGGGACGCGCATCGTCCTCGCCTTGGGGCGGCGCAGCCACAACAGCAGTTTGGCCCAGCCGAACGGGAAGAGGTTGCCGCCCAGCGGCTTCAGCGTTTCGTTGAGGTCGGGCAGGGTGATCATGAAGGCGACGGGCTGACCGTCGAGTTCGGCGATGCGGATCAGCTCGTTGAACACGATCGGCTTCAATTTCACACCGACATCGGCGATCTCGGGCGGGGTTAGCGGAACGAAGCCCCAATTGTCCGACCAGGCATCGTTGAGTATCGCCAGGATGATCGCGGCCTCCTCCTCGAACTTCGTCTTGTCGACCATGCGGATCGTGATCCGCGGATTGCGCTCGCCCGACTGGATGATGCGCTGGACAATCGGTGGAAAGGGCGTGGTGATATCGAGACGATAGGTCTTGAGCTGCTTGACCGGCAGATAGCCGGCGCTTTCGATCCACGCGCGGTAGATCGGCTTGGCATGGCCCATCATGATCGTCGGCGGATGATCAAAACCCTCGATCAGCAGGCCGGGCTCTTCCCAGATCGACATGCTGATCGGCCCGAGCACGCGATTCATGCCCTGGCCGCGTAGCCAGTCCTCGGCGGTGTTGATCAGCGCGCGCGCGGCATTCTCGTCCTCGGCGTCGAACAGGCCGAACTGGCCGCAGCCCGGCCCGAAGCCCTGCGCCGGCGGCATGGTCAGCGCGAGTGTGTCGATATGCGCGGAAATCCGCCCGACCACTTCGCCGCCGCGTTCGGCTAGGAACAGCTGCGCCTTGGCGTGGCTGAACCAGCCATTCTTCTCGGGCGTGATCAGCCCCAGCGCCTCGCCCTTGAGCGGCGGCACCCAGTTGGGATCGTCCTTGTAGAGCCGGAAAGGCAGCGCGATGAACTTCTTGCGATCGGCCTTGCTGTCGATCGGGCGGATGGAGAGCGGAGCGGTGTTGGCCAAGATAAAGGCGCCTTGCTGAGGAGCGCGTGCAGTCCCGCGCGCGCCGCGCGCTGTCAAGCCGTGCGGCGCGATTCGGCCATGGTCAGGCCTGTAAACGCCACCATATAGCCACTATCTGAAGGCAATGGCCTTTCCCATGAACAGTACGCTTGCCCTCGATCCGCACGAGCCCGCGCATGCCGGCACGGGCCCCGCGCCGCGTGCACCGATCTCCGACGACCGTGCGCTGCTGCGCGCCGCAGCCGATCTGGCGCGCGAGCTCGCCACGGCCAAGCCGGCGATCTATTGGGCCGACAGCCTCTCCTCGATGGTGATCGGCTATGGCGCGCTCGCCATTGCGGTGTCGGGAGTGGCGACCGGCTGGGCGGTGCTCGCTGGCGTGGTCGCCATTCTTGCGCTCTACCGCGCCGGCAGTTTCATCCACGAACTGACCCATCTGAAGTCGACGGCGGTGCCCGGCTTCCGGCTCGTCTGGAACCTGCTGGTCGGCATTCCGCTGATGGTCCCATCCTTCCTTTATGAAGGCGTGCACAGCCTGCACCACGCCCGCACGCGTTATGGCACGAGCGAGGATCCCGAATATCTCCCGCTCGCTCTGATGAAGCCGTGGACGCTGCCGCTGTTCGTGGTCGTCGCCGCGCTCGCGCCAATCGCATTGTTCGTGCGCTTCGCGCTGCTGGCGCCGCTGTCGCTGGTGATCCCGCCGCTGCGCCGCTGGCTGGTGGCGCGTGCCTCGGGGTTGCAGATCAACCCGACTTTCGCGCGCCGCCCGCCCGAAGGTGCGTTCCGCACGATGTGGATTGCGCTCGAAACCGCGACCAGCCTGTGGGCGATCGGGCTGCTGACGCTCGTCGCGACGGGGGTCATCCCGCTCAAGGGCTTCCTGGTCTTCCTCGCCATCCTGTCGGGCGTGACGGTGCTCAACCAGCTCCGCACGCTCGTCGCGCATCTGTGGGAGAATGAGGGCGAGCCGATGACAGTGACCGCGCAATATCTCGACAGCGTCAACGTGCCGCCGCCGGGCCTGCTGCCGGCGCTATGGGCACCGGTGGGCCTGCGTTATCACGCGCTGCATCATCTGCTGCCGAGCGTGCCCTATCATGCGCTGGGCGAGGCACACCGTCGCCTCATCGTCGTGCTCGCTGCCGACTCGCCCTATCACAAGGGCAACCATCGCGGCCTGCTACCGCTGGTAGGCAAGATCGCGCGCAGCACGATGGGTGACGCGCGCTGATCGAGTTGAACGGCGTCGCGCTGGAGCCGGCGAAGCCGGTTGGTCAGGAGCAGTTTGCCAGGCAGAAGATCGCTCCCTGAAGGGGCAATGGGAGCAGCGCCAATCTCGCATGTTTGATCGACAGCCATAGCGCGACGGGTCCGGCGATTATGAAGGACCAGATAGCCAAGTCGATATAGAGCGACGCATATCGAGTGCCGCCCCAGAAATACAATTTGGCATTGAACGCCATCATCGAGGCGATCAGTGCAGCGACGGCCGCGACCCGGACGATGACGCGGCCGGCCAGTGCAACGCGCGGGCGCATCAAGAAAATGCCTTCACTCCTCGGTCCTGATCAGCACCGCCTCGCCGATCAGCAGGAACAGCAGGAACGGCGCCCAGGCGGCGAGGAAGGGCGGGTAGGCGCCGAGATTGCCCATCGCCAGCGCGAAATTGTCGCCAAGGAAATAGGTGAAGCCGAGCGCCATGCCGAGCACCGCGCGAAGGAACAATTTCCCCGAGCGCGCCAGCCCGAAGGCGGAGATCGCGCCGAGCAATGGCATCAGCACCGCCGACAGCGGGCTCGACAATTTGTGCCACATCGCCCCCGACAGCGCTTTGGTCGGCCGGCCCGCATCGGACAGGTCGCGGATCGCCCGGTAAAGCTCGCCGAACGACATGGCATCGGCATCGACGCTCGCCAGGGTAAGCTGGTCCGGACGCACGCCATGGCCGATCACCACCGCGCCGAGTTTTGTCAGGCGACCGCTGGCGACGTCGAACCGCGTCGCCGGTCCGATCCGCCAGCCGTCGCCGGCGCGCACGCCATGCGGCGCGCGGACGATGCTCGCCATACGGCCATCCTGCCGGTCGTACAGCGTGACGTCGCTAAGCTGGGCGGCATTGCCATGCCCGCGCACCTGCGCGACCTGGATGAGGTCGTCGCCATCGCGCACCCAGACGTTGGCGCGGTCGCCGCGATCGACCGGGAGCGGCGCGTAGCCGCCCGCCTTCCACACCGACAGTGTCGCGGTCGCCCGGCTGACGATACGATCGTTGAACGCGAAAGACAGGACAGCGATGCCGAGGCTCGCCACGATCAGCGGCGCCAGCAACTGATGTGCCGATAGACCCGAGGCCTTGAGCGCCACGATCTCGCTGTTCTGGTTCATCGTGCTCAAGGTCAGGATCGTGCCGAGCAACACCGCGAACGGCGTGAAGGTGGCGATGATCTGGGGCGCGCGCAGGCTGACATAGCGCAGCTCTTCGGCCTGGCCATTGCCGTGATAGGCGAGGATGTGCCCGGTCTCGCTGAGCAGATCCATCATCTGCAGGATCAGCACGAGCGTGGCGAGGATCGCCAGCGTGCGCACCACAAAGGCCTTGGCCATGTAGATCGTCACGGTACGCGACGGGAAGGGATTCAGCGCGATCATGCCTTTTTCGCCTCACGCCGCTTCGGTAACAGTCGGCCGAGCAACTTGGTCACCTTGGAGAAGCTGCGTTCGAGCGCGCCGATCGGCTGGCCGCCGGGTACGAAGGCGATGACATAATACATCCAGCAGCAGATCGCCGCGAAGACGGTGAACGGAACCCACAGGGCAAAGAACGGATCAATCTTGCCGAGGCCGCCAAGCGCCTGCCCATATTCGTTGACCTTGTGATAGGCCACCACCATCACGATCGACAGCACCACGCCCAGCGCCGAGGTCGAGCGTTTCGGTGGAATGCCCAGCGCCAGCGCGAGCAAGGGCAGGAAAAACATCGACAGCACCTCGGCGAGGCGGAAGTGGAACGCCGCGCGACTGGTGTCGCGCTCCTCCTCGGTAGCATGGCTGTCGTGCCCGATGCGCACCAGTTCGGGGAGCGTCCGTTCGACATTGATGCCGCCCCGCGTGCGGAAGGTCTCGATCTTGGGCAAGGGGATCGGCAGGTCGTGCGAGGTGAAGGTGAGCACGCGCGGCGTGACGAAGTCAGGCGCGTTGTTGATCAGCGTGCCGTTGGTCAGACGGAAGATGATCTCGTCGGGATTGTCGGTGGCGAGGAACTGGCCGCGTTCGGCGGTGACGGCGTACCAGTCGCCCTTCTTGCCGGCATATTGCACGAAGATGCCCGAGAGCTTGCGACCCTCATCGCGGCTGTCCTCGATCCGCACCGTCGCGCCATTGGGGAAATGCGTGAACTCGCCGACCTTGATCGAGGCGCCGAGCGCACCGGTGCGCAGTTCGAAGCGCAGTTTCTCATAGGTATAGCGCGCGTCAGGCTGGATGAAGCCGACGATCGCCAGGTTGATCAGCGCCAGCCCGATCGCGAACATGTAGGGCACGCGCAACAAGCGGTGATAGCTCAACCCGACCGCGCGCAGCACGTCGAGCTCCGAGCTCGTCGCGAGACGGCGAAACGCCAGCAGGATGCCGAGCAGCAGCCCGATCGGAATGCCCAGCCCGAGATATTCAGGCAGCAGATTGGCGAGCATGCGCCACACCACGCTGACCGGTCCGCCTTCATTGGCGACGAATTCCAGCAGGATGCGAATCCGGTCGAGAATCAGCAGCATGGCCGTAATCGCGAGACAGGCAAGCATCGGCAGTGCAATTAGCCGGGCCATATAGCGGTCGATGGATTTCATGATCGCTTGAAACGGCCTTTATGGGCTGGGCGGGTCGGGGCGAATGCCAAGTCGAGTGGCTATATCGGCGCGAGAGCGCGCCGTCAGCTACAAATCACGCTGCCGCCACGCGATCGGGCGCCGCGCGCGATGCCGCTACGGCTTCGCCCAACGCACGGTCGAGTGCCGCGATGGTGAATGGCTTGCGCAGCACGGCATGCCCGCCGAATGCCGCCTCGCTTGCATCGCCGGCAAAGCCGGTCACGAACAGCACGGCGATGCGCGGCCAGCGCGGGGTCAGCGCGGCGATCATTTCCGGGCCGGTCTGTCCTGGCATCAGCACGTCGGAGACGATCACGTCGATCGCACCATGCTGTTCTAGCAGCCGGGGCGCCGCGAGCGGATCGTCGCAGGCGATCGCTTCATGGCCGAGCTCGCGCAGCGCGCCCATCGTCGCGCCGAGCACGCGCGGATCATCCTCCACCACCAGCACGCGCAACGCGGCGGGCGTCGCTTGCGTCTCCGCCGCGATGGGCGCGTTGCCGACGTCGCTCGCGGCATTTTGGTGGCGTGGCAGGAACAACGTCACGGTCGTACCACTGCCCGGGGTCGATTCGATCACGATCTCGCCCTCCGCCTGGCGGACGAAGGCGAACGCCTGGCTCAGCCCCAGCCCGGTGCCCTGGCCTGTCGGCTTGGTGGTGAAGAAGGGCTCGAAAACGCGCTCGATCGTTTCGGGTGTCATGCCGCAACCCGAATCGGTCACGGCGATGGTGACATAGTCGCCCGCCGCACAGCTGCCGATCGCGCCGGCGGCCAGACTGCGCCCCGCCGTCGCGATCGCCAGCCTCCCACGTCCGTTCATCGCGTCGCGCGCATTGACCGCGAGATTGAGCAGGACATTTTCGAGTTGCAGCTTGTCGGCGCGCGTGGCCCAGCCGCAGCCATCGTCGCTGACAGTGACCGTGATGGCGTCGCCAATCGTGCGATCAAGCAGGTCGGACATGCCGGCGACCAGTGCGCCCGCCTCGATCGGTTCGGCGCGCAGCGCTTCCTCGCGCGAAAAGGCGAGCAGGCGACGCGTCAGCGCGGCCGCCCGGTTTGCGCCTTCCATCGCGCTGTCGATATGCCGTGCGGCGTCGGGACCGCCAGCCTTGAGCTGGCGCGCGGCAAGCTCCAGCCCGCCGATGACGACCGCGAGCATATTGTTGAAATCATGCGCGATGCCGCCGGTCAGCTGGCCGACAGCTTCCATCTTCTGGATCTGTCGCAGCCGGCCTTCCTGCGCGCGGAGTTCGGCGGTCGCGCGCGCCACGGCTTCCTCGAGGTCAGCCGAACGCTCGCGCTCCACTTCGGCCTCGGCGCGCGCACTCGCGCGCTCGGCGAGCGCCTGGACGGTCAGCCAGCCGAGCACGATCGCGCCGAGCACGATCAGCCCGCCGAACACCATCAGCACCTTCGCGGCATTGCTCGACCAGGTCACCGAGGCCATCGCATCGCCGGTGCGGCGTTCGAGCAGTGCGCGCTCGCGCCCGATGATCAGTTCGAGCAGGTCGTTGATCCGCGCCAGCGATGGCGACTGGCGCGCAGCATAATAGCGCGCCAGCGCCTGATCGTTCTTCTTGTACCGCGTGCTCAGCGCGACATCGACCAGTTCGTCGCCGCGGGTGCGATAGGCGATGCGCAGCGCATCGATCGGGCGCTGGAGCGACGGGTTGTCGTCGGTAATCTGATCGAGCCGGTTGATCTGGTCGCCGGCGAGCTTCCACTGGTCGAAATAGACCGAGCCCAACGCCTCGTCGCCGCTGATCACATAGCGCCCGAGCGACGCCTCCGACTGCGCAATCGTGCCCGACAACGTCCGCGCAAGGATCATCACGTCATAGCTGTGGCGTTGCAACTGCAAGGCGTGGTCGCGCTCATGGTTGGCGTTGCCGACGGTGACCACGAGCGCGATCAGCACGAACGCGCCCATCGCCGCCGTGACGATCAGCATGATCGTACGCCATGCGCGTCGCGGCTCGCTCATGGACGCCAAATCGGCATCAGTTGCGCTCATGGCCACGGTCTCTAGCCCCAAGCGCGACTCGTGGGAAGTCGCGTCCTGCCGATCAGGCGATCACGCCCAGTGCCTGGCCCGCCGCGCGGAACATGCCGAGGACCGTCTGGATCTGCTCCGCACTATGCTCGGCGCAGAGCGAGCAGCGCAGCAGATAGGTGCCGGCCGGCGTCGCCGGGGGGCGCGCCATGTTGACGTACAGTCCGCCCTCGAGCAGCGCCTGCCACATCGCCACCGCCTGGGTCTGGTCGTCGAGGATGATCGCGATGATCGCCGATTGCGGCGTATCGGTGCCGAGCTTGAAACCCATCGCCTTGAGCCCGCCGTGCAGCGTGCGGGCATTCTCCCACAGATGCGCGCGCTTGTTGTGCGCATGCATCAGCTTGCGGATTGAGGTGGCGGCGGTCGCGACGACCGAGGGTGGCAGTGATGCGGTGAAGATATAGGGGCGGCACGCGAGGCGGATCGCCTCGAACTTGGGATGGTTCGACACGCAGAAACCACCGACCGTGCCAACCGATTTGGAGAAGGTGCCGATGATGAAGTCGACATCGGCCTCGCAGCCCTGATCCTCATACACGCCGCGGCCGTGCGGGCCGAAAAAGCCCATCGAATGCGCCTCGTCGCTCAGCACCATCGCGCCATGCTTCTTCGCGACCGTCACCATTTCCTTGAGCGGCGCAATGTCGCCGAGCATCGAATAGACGCCCTCCAGCACCACCAGCTTGCCGGCTTCCTTCGGCAGGCGGCCGAGCCTTTTGTCGAGATCCTCGACGCTGTTGTGGCGAAAGCGCACGATCTCGGCATTGCCCTGTGCGCAGCCGTCATAGATCGAGGCGTGGCTGTCGGCGTCGAGGATGACATATTCGCCCTTGCCGGCGAGCGTCGAGATCATGCCGAGATTGGCCATATAACCGGTCGAAAAAACGATCGCCCCGCTCACGCCGTAGAAGTCGCGCAGCGCCTGCTCGACTTCCATATGGTCGCGGAAAGTGCCGTTGAGCATGCGGCTGCCATTGGTGCCCGAGCCGAACTGGTCGAGCGCGTCCTTACCGGCCTGGATGACGTCGGGGTCGAACGTCATGCCCATATAATTATAGGTGCCGAGCAGGATCGTGTCCTTGCCCTTGATTACCGCCTCGGTCGGCGATTTCACCTTGTCCATGACGATCGCAAACGGATCGGTGACGCCTGAATCGAGCAGCGCCTGGCGCTCGGCAATCAGTCCGTCGAATTTGGACATCAGGTCGCGCTCGGGCGCGATCGTCGCGGGGTTCTCGGGCAGCGCCTCGGCCACCAGTCCAGCATCGCTCATTGCGTCAGCCCTTCAGCTTCTGCACCGCATCGACCAGCTGGCCGACGTTCTCGATCTCGGCCTGCATGTTCATCGTGATGATGATCTCGAACTCGTCCTCGATTGCGGCGACGAAATCCATCACCGTCAGACTGTCCCATTCGAGATCGCCCTGGAAGGTGGTGGCATCGCTCAGCGCCACACCCTTTTTGTTGAAGGGTTCGATCTGTGCGGCGATCGTTGCGAAGGTCTGGTCACGGTCGGTCATGCTCGATCCTTATTCGGTCGCGGCGGCGATGCCAATCGAATGCGGCGGGAAGGCGGCACCGGCTTGGCAAGCGCGAGCGCAAGGCGCAACATCCCATCAAGGCAATTCGGGGGGGATCTATGTCGAAGACGCTGCCGCACGATCATCCGGACTATGAATTTCCGAAGGAAGTCCACAACATGCTGGTCTCGGCACTGGCCGCGCATGTCCAGCTTTCGGCGATGGCGGATACCAAGGCCAGCATCCTGATGGGCGCGACCTTCGTCGTTTTTACGTTGACGATCGGCCAGATGGGCTCGGCGACGCTGCTTGCCTCGCCCTCGCTGATCCTGCTTGGCGTATTTTCGTTCATCGCCACAGTGCTGTCGGTCATGGCGGTGATGCCGAAGATCAAGACGCCCAAGGGCCGCAACCCCAACTTCCTGTTCTTCGGGGTGTTCAGCACCGTTTCCGAAGCCGAGTTCGTCGATCGCATGATCGACGTGATGCGCGACGAGGAAACCACCTATCGCATCATGCTGCGCGACCTCTATCAGAATGGCATAGTTCTTCAGAAGAAGAAATATTATTATCTTACAAGGGCATATCAGGCATTTCTCGCTGGCATTATCCTCACATTGGTAGCATTTCTGGTGCAAGCGGCGACCGGTTGGCCGCATCAATGAGAGATATGGTGAAATCTCTTCGCCAAAAAGCTGATTTATAACAATAAGCTCGACTGCCCTGCTTAGAGCAGGCCGTTTTCGCGATACCATTTTGCGGTCGCGGCGAGCCCGTCGGGCGTGGCGATCTTCGGCTGCCACAATTGCGTCGGCGGGCGCTTCGTGGGGTCGACGGTCCAGTCGGGGTGGCAGAAATAATCGACCCGGTCGGGCGTCAGCTTGGCCTTCGTGCCGCGCACCAGCCGGTCGCCATGCGCGATCAGCGTCAGCAACGCGCGGGGCAGGGGTATCGGCAGCACGCGCTTGCCGACCGCCGCGCCCAGCGCCGTCCCGAAGGCGCGGTGCGTCCATCCGCCGGCCACGCCGTCATCGGCCTCGAGCACGAGCCGCCCCGGCTCGCTTTCGGCCAGCACCAGCAACAGCGCGGCGAGGTCGTCGACATGAATCACCGACAGCCGCCCGGCGCTCGGCAACAGTGCCAGGCCCCATTGCGCGATGCGGAACATCTCGCGCATCTCCATGTCGCTCGGGCCATAGACCGCTGGCGGCCGCACGACCGTCCAGTCGAGCGACGAAGCGACGACACGCGCCTCCGCCTCGGCCTTGGACCAGCCATAGGTCGACAGATCGGGTTCGCGTGCGGCTAGCGAGGAAACATGGACGAAGCGCCGTATGCCGGCTGCCTCTGTCGCGGCGAGCATCGCTTCGGTCCCGGCGATGTTGCCGGCGGCAAAGCCCGCACGATCGGGCGCGTTGACCACGCCGGCGACATGGATGACGGCATCGGCGCCTTCGACGAGCACGGCCAGCGACGCGCTATCGTCGAGCGCACCCTCGATCCAGTGCAGACCCGGCCGTGCGGCTTGCGGACGTCGTGTCAGGGCGCGCAGCTCGTGCCCCGCGTCCAGCGCCTGCTGAATCAGTCGTGCCCCGACAAAGCCGGTGCCGCCGGTCATCGCGATCACGCTCACAGCATCGCCATATGGCTGCGGTGGACCAGGGTCGCGCGCGGCGCATAGCCCAGGATCGCGGCATGTTCCTCGCTGCGCCGGCCCGCGATGCGCGCGGCGTCGGCGGCGTCATATTCAGCCAGCCCGCGCGCGATAGGTCGGCCATCGGGGGCGTGGATCGCGATCAGGTCGCCGCGCCGGAAATCGCCCTCGACGTGCGTCGCACCCGCGGCGAGCAGGCTTTTGCCGGCGGTGAGCGCGGTCACCGCCCCGGCATCGACGCTGATCGCGCCGCGCGCTGTCAGTCGCCCGGCAAGCCATGCCTTGCGCGCCCGCGCCGCGCCCGTCGCCGCGAACACCGTGCCGCGCCCGGTCTTAGCGAAGCGCGCCAGTGGATGCTCGTGCTTGCCCGAGACGATCGCGAGTTGCACGCCTGCTGCCGTCGCGATCTTCGCCGCAGCGATCTTCGATATCATCCCGCCCGAGCCCATGCCCGACGCGGAGCCGCCATCAGCCATCGCCTCGACCGCGGCATCGATCCGCGCGACGCGCTCGATCAGCCGCGCATCCGGGTTGCTGTTGGGGTTGGCATCGTAAAGTCCATCGACGTCCGACAGCAGGATGACGCCCTGCGCACCCGCCGCCTGCGCGACGCGCGCGGCGAGCCGGTCATTGTCGCCGAAGCGGATTTCCTCGGTGGCGACGCTGTCATTCTCGTTGATCACCGGCACGACACGCAGGGCGAGCAGGCGCGCGAGCGTCGCCGAGGCGTTGAGATAGCGCCGCCGATCCTCGAGATCGTCGAGCGTGACGAGAATCTGCGCCGCCGTCAGCCCTTCGCCGGCGAGCAGCTCGGCCCATACCTGGCTGAGCGCGATCTGCCCTGTCGCGGCGGCGGCCTGCGCATCCTCGAGGCTCGCCCGCCCGCCCTTGGGCAGGTTGAGCCGCCGTGCGCCCAGCGCGATCGCGCCCGACGAAACGATCGCGATCTCCTGTCCATCGCGGTGCCGCGCGGCGATATCGGCGGCGAGGCTCGCCAGCCATTCACGTCGCACCGTGCCGTCGGCGCCGACCAGCAGCGACGAGCCGACCTTGACGATCAGGCGCGCGCAGCCGGCGGTGTCGAACGGCGATGTCAGAGCGGCGACCACTCGATCGCATCCTCGGCGCCACTGTCATCCACCGGCGCGCCACTGGCCGGGCCGATCGCCTCGATCAGCTTGTCGAGCACCCAGTCGACCCCCGTCCCGGCGGCAGCCGAGAGCGGGATGACCTCGGCGCCGCTCGCCTCGGCAAGCTCGGCCGACAAGGCTTCGATAAGCTCGTCGTCGAGCATGTCGATCTTGTTGAGGCCGACGACGAACTTCTTGTCGATCAGCCCGGCACCATAGGCTTCCAGCTCGGTGCGCACGATGCGGAAACTCTCCGCCACGTCGGTGTCATTGGCATCGACGAGATGCAGCAGCACGCGGCAGCGCTCGATATGCCCGAGAAAGCGGTCGCCGATCCCGGCGCCCTCTGCCGCACCCTCGATCAGCCCGGGAATGTCGGCGACGACGATTTCACGGTGCTTGTAGCTGACCACGCCAAGCTGTGGTCGGGTGGTGGTGAAGGCATAGGCGCCGACCTTGGCCTGCGCGTTGGTCACCGCGTTGATGAAGGTCGATTTGCCGGCATTGGGCAGTCCGACCAGCCCGGCATCGGCCAACAGCTTGAGCCGCAGCCACACCCAGGCTTCCTGATAGGGCCAGCCGGTGCCGTGCTGGCGCGGCGTGCGGTTGGTCGAGGTCTTGTAGGTCGCGTTGCCGCGCCCGCCATCGCCGCCGCGCAGGAACACCTCGCGCTGGCCGACGACGGTGAAGTCGGCAAGCACCTCCTCCTTGTCCTCGGACAGGACCTGCGTGCCGACTGGCACCTTGATGACGAGATCCTCGCCGCCGGCGCCGGTCATGTTCGAACCCGCGCCGCCATGCCCGCGCGGCGCGCGGAAATGCTGCGTGTAGCGAAAGTCGATCAGCGTGTTGAGGCCGGCCACCGCCTCGAAGATGATGTCGCCGCCCTTGCCGCCATTGCCGCCATTGGGGCCGCCATATTCGATGAACTTTTCGCGCCGGAAGCTGACCGCGCCGGGGCCGCCGGCACCCGAGCGGACGAAGATCTTGGCCTGGTCGAGAAAATGCATGTCAGCGGCCTCCCGCCGGTGCGGCGTGATGGTTCGCCAGCAGCGCACTGGTCGCCAGCGTTCGTGCCGTCTCGCGCGGCAGGTTCAGCGCCTTGGACATCGGCCCGCCGAGCAGTGCATCGCCCAGCGCCATCAGCACCAGTTGCAGCGTCTCCTCGCGCAGCGTTACCGCAGAGGCGCCGTCATAACCCTGGTCGGTCGCCAGTTCGTCGACCAGCGCGTGGATCGCATCGAGGATCGGGTCGAGCGCATCCTGGTTGCCCGACAGGATCATCCAGCTCGCCATCGCGCCGGCACCGCGTGCAAAGGCGTCAAAGGTCAGGTCGACCACCTCGCGCGGGTCCTGGTCATTGGCGCGGGCGCGCTTCGCCGCGTCGAGGATCCGCGCCGTGATGCTGTCGGCGAGATGCTTGATCAGCGCGCGCTGCAGGTCGGCGGCCGAGCCGAAATGATGCAGCAGATTGGCATGCGTCCGGCCGATCCGCGCGGCGACCGCTTTCAGCGTCACCGCCTGCGGCCCCTCCTCGAGCAGCAGCGCGCGCGCCGCCTCGATCGCGGCGTCGCGCGATTCTTCGGGAGATAGACGTTTGCGGGGGGACAACATGGACGAAACGGCAATTCTTCAACACGGATGACAAGCGGTCCTGTTCGGCGGTTTTGTCCGCGAAAGCAACCATGCGCAATGTGCCGCCCCACCGGTCACAAACCGTGACCGGCGGGGCAGGGGGCGACGTCGCGTCGCGATCAGGCGGCGAGGCGGTCCATTCGGCAGTCGCCATCGTCGAGATCGAAGACGAAATCGGCGCATGGCGTCTCGCCGCCGCGTGCCAGCGCCTCGCGCGGCGCGATCCGCCCGGTCGGGCGAAAGCCGAGCTTGGTCAGCACCCGGCCTGATGCAGGGTTGTCGACGAAATGCCCGGCCTTCAGCCGGCGCAGGCCCAGCGTGTGCCGCGCGGTCGAGACCATCGCGCGGCCGGCCTCGGTGGCATAGCCGCGCCCCCAGGCATTCGGTGTCAGCCAATAGCCGAACTCGTGACCATCTTCGATCTTCGCCATGCCGATCCCGCCGATCAGCTGCGGGTAATCGCCGTCATGCGTGAGGATCAGGCAGAAGATGTCGTGCGGCGCGCGCGGGCGCGTCAGGAACGCCTCGGCATCGGCCACCCCATAGGGCCAGGGCACTTTCGACAGGTTGCGGGCCACGCTCTCATGGCCGATCGCCGCCGCTAGCTGCGGGGCATCCTCGACCCAGGCGGGCCGGAGCGTCAATCTTGCGGTACGCGCGAACATAGATACTCTCCTCGTCGCTTCGCGATGCCGCTGGCACGCCGACATGACGTGGTCGCGACAATCGCCGGGGAGGGAGCATGAAAAAAGGGAGCCGGTGCGACCCGCTCCCTTTTGATGGTTTCCAGCTGGAAACCCGGGTCGCCCTGCTGGGCAACCCGGTCGGTTGCCCGATTATTCGGCCGCGAGGGCCGGCATGTCTACCGAGCAGAATTTGCGCCCAAGCTTGCCCTCGTGGAACGCCACGCGGCCGCCGGTAAGCGCGAACAGGGTATGGTCCTTGCCGATGCCGACATTGCGGCCCGGATAGAACTTCGTCCCGCGCTGACGCACGAGAATGTTGCCCGGAACGACGGTCTCGCCGCCGAACTTCTTCACGCCGAGGCGACGACCGGCCGAATCACGACCGTTACGCGACGAACCGCCTGCTTTCTTATGTGCCATTTCGACTCTTCCTCGAACTTACGCTTCGGCGGCCGCGGGGGCGTCGCCCTCGGTGGCCTTGGGCTTGCTCGCCTTGGCCTTCTTCTCCTGCGCACCGATTGCGGTGATCCGCAGGATCGTGTGCAGCTGGCGATGGCCGTTGCGACGACGGTAGTTGTGACGACGGCGCTTCTTGAAGACGATGATCTTGTCGCCCTTCGCCTGCGCGATGATCTCGGCGGCAACGGTCAGACCCTCGACCGACTTGAGCTCCGAGCCTTCGCCCGCCAGCAACACGTCGCCGAGCGTGATCGACGCCCCGGCTTCGCCCTCGATCTTGTCGATGACGATCTTATCTCCGGCGGCGACGCGATATTGCTTGCCGCCCGTGCGCACGATTGCGAACATGGCCCTCATCACTTTCAAAATGCATATGCCCGCCCGGGCAGGCCCGGCGGGAGAAGGGGCGTCGCTAGGGGCGGTCGCCGATTCTGTCAACCGTAAAGGCGCACGGGCTCGCTGTGGTTCCACGGCAACAGCCGGCATTTTTATGGCCGGAGCGGCCGTGACGCTATTGTGACTGCTTTGTGAAGGCCTAGATTCTCCCCAACGGCGCGTCGGGAAAGCGCGCCGGCCAGGAGGGCTTGCCATGTCTCGTATCCGTTTGATCGCACTTTTCGCCACCGTATCGACCACCGCGCTGGCGCTCCCCGCCGCGGCGCAGACCGCGCCGGCACCCGCGACCGCGCCCGCCGACGATGAGGCGAATACGGTGATCGTCACCGGTACCCGCGCGGTCAACCGCACCGTTGCCGATAGCCCGGTGCCGATCGACGTGATCACCTCGGAAGCATTGTCGGCCTCGGGCCTGGGCGAAACCAACAAGATCCTCAACCAGCTCGTGCCGTCGTTCAACTTTCCCCAGCCGTCGATCACTGACGGTACCGATGTGATTCGCCCCGCCTCGCTGCGTGGCCTGTCGCCCGATCAGACTTTGGTGCTGGTCAATGGCAAGCGCCGCCATGTCAGCGCGCTGATCAACATCAACGGCTCGGTCGGACGCGGCTCGGCGGCGGTCGATCTCAACACCATCCCGGCGCTGGCGATCGACCGCATCGAGGTGCTGCGTGACGGCGCTTCGTCGCAATATGGCTCCGACGCGATCGCTGGTGTGATCAACATCCAGCTCAAAAAGGCCAACCACGGCGGCAAGGCGCAGGTCAGCTATGGCAAATATATCACCACCGAGCAGGACGTCGCGAACGTCACCGGGCTGGCGCTGACCGGCGGCCAGCCGACGCTCGACCCGACCGACAGCCGCATCCTCGCCACCACCATCGACGGGCAGAAGCATGCCAATGACGGCGATCTGTGGACGCTGGGCATGAATGTCGGCATCCCGATCGGCCCCGGCTTCATCAACGTCACCGGCGAATATCGCGATCGCGACAACACCAACCGCGCCGGCTTCGATCCGCGCGCCAATTATAATCGCCCGACGTCCGCGTTCGACCCGCGCGAAATCACCTTCAACCGGCAGAATTTCCAGTTCGGCGATCCGCACACCGAGGATTGGAACGTCTTCGTCAATTCGGGCATGCCGATCGGCGATTTCGACCTTTACGCCTTCGGCTCCTATTCGCGGCGCGACGGCTCGTCGGCGGCGAATTTCCGCCAGTCTTCCTCGTCCAACAACCGCGATTTCTCGGTGCTCGCGCCCGGCACCACGCCGAACACGGGCAACTTCGTCCCGTTGCGCGCCGACGGCTTCCTCCCATTCATCGGCTCGAAGCTGACCGACTATTCGATCGCCGTCGGGGTCAAGGGGCTGCTGGGCGGGTGGCACACCGATCTGTCGCTGGTCTATGGCCACAACCAGTTCGACTATCGCACCGAAAACAGCCTCAACGTGTCCTACGGGCCGGCCAGCAAGAACTCGTTCGATTCGGGCGGGCTCGCCTTCGGCCAGCTGACCGGCAATCTCGACGTCTCGCACGAATTCGAGGTCGGCTTCGCCAAGCCGCTGACGGTCGCGTTCGGCGCCGAATATCGCAACGAGAATTTCAAGATCCGCCCCGGCGAAACACAGTCCTTCGCCGCCGGTCCCTATTTCGTGCCGTCGCAGACCACGACCGCCGGAAACTGCACCACGCTCGCCGGGGTCTATAATGCCGGCACCGGGGTGTGCAGCTTCCCAGGCCGCGCTGCGCTGGTTGGCGCGCAGGGCTTTCCCGGCTTCCCCACCTCCGCCGCGACTGACGCCAGCCGCCACAGCTGGGCCGCCTATGGCGAACTCGACACCGACCTGTTCGCCGGCTTCACCGTTACCGCGGCCGGCCGCTACGAGCATTTCTCGGATTTCGGCAGCACCTGGAACGGCAAGTTCGCCGCGCGCTACGAGATCGCACCGGGCTTTGCCGTGCGCGGTTCGATTTCCAACGGTTTCCGCGCGCCGTCGCTCCATCAGCAATATTTCACCACCACCTCGACCAACTTCATCGGCGGCCTGCCGGTCGACATCTCGACGCTGCCGGTGTCGAGCGCGGTCGCGCAGGCGCTCGGTTCCAAGCCGTTGAAGCCCGAGCGCTCGCTCAACCTCTCGGCCGGCGCGACCGCCAATCCGTTCCGCGGCTTCAGTCTCACCGCCGACTATTACCACATCAAGATCCGCGACCGGATCGTGCTCAGCGAGAATCTCGGTGCGGCCGGCAGTGGGACGACGGCGGTCAACGCCGCGGTCAAGGCGATCCTCGATGCGAACGGCTTCCAGTCGGTCGGCGCCGCACGCTTCTTCATCAACGGCCTCGACACCACCACCGAGGGCGTCGACGTCGTCGGCAGCTATCGCTTCAACGCCGGCGGGCTCGGCAAATGGACGCTGACCGCGGCGCTCAACGTCAATCGCAACAAGATCGATAAGCGTCTCAACGCGCTCGGGCCGCTTGCCGCGATCCCTGGGCTCGTGCTGTTCGGCCGCGTCGAGGGCATCCGCTTCA
The DNA here is from genome assembly GCF_029911635.1 of Sphingomonas sp. AR_OL41. Classification (GTDB taxonomy): domain Bacteria; phylum Pseudomonadota; class Alphaproteobacteria; order Sphingomonadales; family Sphingomonadaceae; genus Sphingomonas. The sequence continues at coordinate 94,512 of NZ_JARYTI010000004.1, read as the reverse complement.
CCGACGGCCAGCCCAAGGACAAGCTCGTGCTCAGTGCCGACGGCACCTTCGGTCCGTTCGGCATCAACGCGCGCACCACGCGCTACGGCAAGGTCACCTCGCCCGGCGCGACGGTGCCGATCGCCGATCCGACCAGCCTCACGCTGTTCGGGCCGGACGATGTGTTCCTGCAGCCGAAATGGATCAGCGATTTCGAAATTCGCTATACCTTCAAGAGCCACGCGACCTTCGCGATCGGCGCCGACAACCTGTTCGACGTCTATCCGACTCGCTTGCCGACCGGCAATCGCCCGGCCGCGATCGGCGGGCAATATCCGCTCGCCAATTACTATCTGCCGTACAGCAGCTTCTCGCCGTTCGGCTTCAATGGCCGTTTCCTCTATGGGCGCTTCACCGCGTCCTTCTGATAACAAGCGACAAAGTGATGGGAAAAGGGGGCCGCGTGCCCCCTTTTTCTTGGCCCGGTCGATGCGCGGAACCGTGACGTTTCCGCAACAATCGGTGGCCACGTGGCGCTTCCGTGAAGTTTATGTTGCAATGCCGCGACGAATATGGCGCAATTCGAATCGTACCGGATTGGCTCCAACAGGCCAGTATAAAGGTGCCGAATCGCCATGTTTTCGCGACATGGCGTAACGTAGATACTGGAAGCGCCCGCCAGCGATAAATCAGGGCGCGCCAAAGGAGAGACATGTTGAAGCCATCCAGCGACCTTGTCGTTGGATATAGCTTAACTGCGCGCGAAATTGCGTGAATTTATCTTACTCGGGGAATATTTGATTACGATTTTGCAATTTTAAATCACTGCACGGGGAGCGGATCCTGAGAGCCACCTTTCAAGATGGGGGACTCAGCATGCATCGACACACAATCTCCGTACTCGCGCTGGCCGTTGCGAGCCTTGCCGCGACGCCTGCATTCGCCCGCGCAGCGCCGGCCGAGCCGGCACCCGCCGTCAGCGCCGACCCGGCCACGCCGGACGACGTGATCGTCACGGGAACGCGCACCCTTGGCGTGACGGCAGTCGAGAGCGCCACGCCGATCAAATTGTTCGATGCCGAGGCGCTGAGCCATGTCGGTCAACCCAACCTCAACCAGGTGCTGACCCAACTGGTGCCCTCGTTTACCGCTCAGGCATTTGGCGGCGACACCGCCAACCTGACATTGTCGGCGCGGTTGCGCGGGCTCAGCCCCAACCACACGCTCGTGCTGGTCAATGGCAAGCGTCGCCACGGCACCGCCAACCTCGCGGTGCTCGGCGGACCTTATCAGGGGGCGGCGACCGCCGATCTCGATCTCATCTCGCCATCGTCGATCAAGCGCATCGAAGTGCTCGAAAGCGGTGCGGCGGCGCAATATGGCTCCGATGCCATTGCCGGCGTGATCAACATCATCCTCAAGGACGACAAGGCAGGCGGCAGCGGTTACGCCACCTATGGCAAGACCTATGGTTCGGGCGGCGAGACCTATGCCGGCACGCTCCACCTCGCGACGAAGGTCGGCGAGGACGGCTTCCTGAACGTCACCCTGTTCCACCGCTTTCACGATTTCACCCAGGTCGGCGGTCTTGATCGCCGCGTGACCGATGCCAGCGGCAAGCTGCTCACCACCGCGACCAGCCCTGCGCTGTCGGCGGCACAGCAAGCGCTCTATGCCAACATCCCGGGCTTTCCCTACGTCAACAAGATCAATGGCGACGCCAAATCCTACCTCACCAACGTCTCGTTCAACGCCGGCTATGACTTCGGCGGGGTCGAGGCCTACAGCTTCGGCACGTTCAGCAAGCGCATCGCCAGCGCTTACGAGAATCTGCGCGTGCCGGATCGTATCATTGCCTCCGCGGTGCTCGGCGTCGGCGGCTCGCTCGGCGCGCCCGGCTCGATCGTGTTCGATCCCGAGGGCAATTCGCCCTCCAACGGCTTCAGCCCGCGCGAGGGGATTCGCGAGGAGGATTTCGGCATCACCGGCGGTCTGCGCGGCAATGTCGCGGGTTTCCATTTCGATCTCAGCTCGACCTATGGCCAAGACAAGAACGAGGTCTACACGCTCGACTCGGCCAACCGTTCGCTGTTCATCGATACGCACTTCACCCCGACGACCTTTTATGATGGCCTGTTCAAGTCGAGCGAACTGACCCTCAACGCCGATTTCACGCGTGAGATCGAGGCCGGCATGGCCGCCCCGCTCAACGTCGCCTTCGGCGCCGAATATCGCCGCAACCGCTACGAAATCGGCGCCGGCGATGCGGGCTCGATCTACAAGGAGGGTGGCCAGTCCTATCCCGGCTTCCGCCCGTCCGACGCCGGCGTGCACAAGCGAACCGGCACGTCGCTCTATCTCGACCTCGATGCCAAGCCGGTCGAGGCGCTCAAGCTCGATGCCGCGGTCCGCTACGAGCATTATTCCGATTTCGGCGACAAGGTGATCTGGAAGGTCAATGGCCGCTACGACTTCTCCTCGGCCTTTGCGCTGCGCGGCACGATCTCGACCGGTTTCCGCGCGCCGACGCTCGCCGAATCCTATTATTCCGCCACCAACGTCTCGCCGACTTCGGCCTTCGTCCAGCTGCCGGCCAATTCGGCGGCGGCCAAGCTGATCGGCTTCCAGAACCTGCAGCCCGAAAAGTCGACCAACTACACCTTCGGCGCGGTCATTCGCCCGGTGCCGAAGCTGATCGTCACGCTGGATCTTTACCAGGTGAGCATCCGCGACCGCATTCTCGGTACCGGATCGATCTTCGGTAGCGGCGGTGCGACGAACTTCCCGATCGTAACCACCGCGATCGTCGCCAACGGCAATGTGCTCGATCCGACGGTCAGCCAGACCGGGATCAACATCTTCACCAACGGCGCGGACACCCGCACCCGCGGTATCGATCTGATGCTGAGCTATAGCAGCGACTTCGGCAGCGCCGGTACCGTCAACTGGACGCTGTCGGGCAATTATAACGAGACCAAGGCGACGCGGATCGCGCTTGCGCCCAAGACGCTGACCGCGGCGGGCGCAACGGCACCGATCGCGCTGTTCGACCAGGGGGCGATCAGCTACCTCGAAACCGCTTCGCCCAAGGTCAAGATCGTCGGTTCGGCGCTGTGGAAGCTCGGCCAGTTCAGTACGACGGCGCGCGCGACCTTCTTCGGCACGACATCGGAATATCTCAGCCCGAACGGCGGTACCTTCTACCTCCAGCGGGTGCCGTCGACCGTCATCGCCGATCTCGAAGTCGGCTATGATCTCGGCGCGGTCCAGGTCTCGCTCGGCGCGAACAACCTGTTCAACAAGCGCGCACCGACCATCTCGCAGGTGCCGGGCACGACCAACACCACGCTGGTCGGCGGCGGCAACGTCATCGACGCGCCGCTGGGCTTCAGCCCCTACGGCATCAATGGCGGCTATTATTACGCGCGCATCGGCTTCAAATTCTGATCGCCGACCGAACGCCGTTCACGCGGCACAAAGGAAAGGGGGCCGCGAGGCCCCCTTTTTTTACGCGCGCCCGACCGTGCTCAGTGCCGGTGTTGGCGCTTCAGCTCATAGCGCCCGTCGGCAAAGTCGCCGAACAGCCCGGAAATCGCCGGATGGTCGATCGGCTCGTCGCTGTCGTCGGGCACCAGATTCTGCTGGCTGACATAGGCGACGTAGCTCGACTCCATATTCTCGGCGAGCAAATGGTAAAAGGGCTGGTCCTTGGCCGGGCGGATCCCTTCGGGGATCGCGTCATACCATTCCTCGCTATTGGCGAAGATCGGGTCGACGTCGAAGATCACGCCGCGAAAATCGAACATGCGGTGCCGCACGACATCGCCGATCGCGAAGCTGGCATGCGACACCGGCGGCATCGGCACCGTCGAGTCGGTCGGGATCGAAGGAATATGGTCTCGGAGCATGCCGATAATCTAGGGCGCCTGCCGGCCACTGACAATGGCTGCGGCCGGCGCGCTGGTGTCGCGCGTTGTGGCGATCGCGCAATTCTTTTTGCGCTGCACCATCCGGATTGCGCGCACGACGCTTGTATGCCCCCGACCTTTGCGTTAGAGGCCCGCGCTCATTCGATCCGCTACCCCGCCTCTCCGGCGCGGGCCGCTGCAAGACCCCCTCGCGGAGAGGTGCCAGAGTGGTCGATTGGGACGGTCTCGAAAACCGTTGTGCCCTTGCGGGTACCGTGGGTTCGAATCCCACCCTCTCCGCCATATTCACCGCCGCGCGTGCGGCCTCGAGAAGAACCGATGGCTTATAAGGAACCGAGCTTCAGCGATCGTGCCGCGCTTTCCGCGCAGGCCAAGCAAAAGGCGCTGGAGAAGCTGAAGACCAAGCCGGCGGTCGATCCCGCGATCGTCGCCGCGCGCACCGCCGCGCGTGAAGCCAAGGAAGCTGCCGAAGCCGCCAAGCGCGAGGCCAAGCGGCTCGCGATCGAGCAGGCCAAGCAGGAAAAGCTCGACGCCATCGAGGCCGCGCGCCAGGCCGAGATCGCCGCCGCCGAAGCCGCTGCGGCCGAGAAGAACGCCGCTGTCGAGCGCACCAAGATGTCGCTGATGGAAGCCAAGGCCGCCCGCGACGCGCGCTACGCCGCGCGCAAGATGCGGAAATAAGCTAACCCCATTTTCGGCATGCCGGACTTGTTCCGGTCTTCACTACGCCGAAGATCCTGACGTCGGCGAAGCTCCCTCGGCGAAGCGGTCGGATGTCGCCCCGTCCGGCGCGGGGGTGAAAAGCGGTAGCTCCCACTGGGCGAGCCAATTGCCCGACACCGCGCCGCCGCGCAGTAATGATGCAATCGGATGATGCACCCCGCATCGCCGCGAAGCAGCCTGATCCCGATTCAATCGTTGGCGATTCCGCGCCAGACGCGCGCGCATGCATCGCCCCGCATCCGAACGCTGGTCCCGCCCACCGACGACGCTGCACGCTCCAACATCGCGGCGCGAAAATTCCCTGCCGGCGGTCGCGAAAAATAACAAAATTCCCTGCCGGCAAGCTGCTGGCAGGGAATTTGCGGGTCCCACCGATGTCCTACAGCGCGGCCCTGCCTCCGTCGTCGATGGCGCGCGCGATCCCCGGGGACCGCGCGCGTCTGCGTCAGGCCCAGACCTTGTCGAGCGCGATGCAGAAATCCTTCATCTCGGTCATCGAGCCGACGGTGACGCGCGAGACGGTCGGCCAGATCGGCCAGGAGCGGCCGATCTCGACGCTCTGCGTGCGGAACGCCGCTTGCATATCCTTGGCCTGCTTCGTCTTCCAGTCGATCATGAACATGTTGGCCTCGGTCGGCACCACCGTCAGCCCGCGCTTCTTGAGATGGTCGAGCGTCATACCGCGCGCGCTTTGCATTTCGGCCCGGCGCGCTGCGATCAGCGGGCCGGCGGTCAGGCTCGCCGTGGCGCAGACCAGGGAGGGCAGCGGCAGCGCGCCCGACTGCATCCCGCCGTCGTAGCGCATCATCTTGGCGATGTTGTCGGGCTTGGTCATAACATAGCCCATCCGCATCCCCGCCATGCCGAAGATCTTCGAGAAGGTGCGCATGACGATCACGTCGTTGCGTTTGGCGGCAAGGTAGGATGCCGTCGGCACCCCGGCGAAATGGGTATAGGCCTCGTCGATCAACACCATCGCATCCGCCGGCTTGTTCGCCAGCAGCCATTCGATGTCGGCCAGCGGCGTGATCGTGCCGGTCGGGTTGTTGGGCGTGCAAATGTAGTACAGGCCGGCATTGGGGTCGGCCGCCAGCATCGCCTTGACGTCGTGGCGATAGTCGGCGGTCAGCGGCACCGCCTTGACCGGTACCTTGAGCCAGGCGGCAGTGCGGCCGGCCAGTTCGAAAGTCGGGTCGGCGGTGACCAGCCCGCGCGTCGGCGAACAGAAGGTGACGACCGAGCGCGACAGCGGGTCGCTCGATCCGGGCCAGGGCGCGACATGGTCGAAGGGCACGCCCTCGACCGACATCACCGCCTTGATGAAGTCGCTGCGCTCGTCATGCGGCGAATAGCGATTGCCGTTTTCGACCATCTTGCGCGCGGCGATCTGGCCGGGCAGCAGCGGCCCGGTCCAGCATTCGTTGGCGCCGATCCGCGTCTTGGCGGTGGGGGCGGGGTCGGGCACGCCGCCCGAGGCCCAGGCCGGCTTGCCCAGCGTCGCGGCGGCGGCACCGACCCCGAAAATGGTGGCGATCTGCGCGAGTTGCCGGCGCGAATAACCCCGGCTCAACACGTCGTCGCGGACTTCCTCGGTCACGATTTTGGTCTGGTCCATTTTCTTTCCCCTAGTTGGTCAGTGCTTGATGGCCTTGCTGAACATGACGATGGCGATGAAGACGAGGTAGACGCCGAACACGCGCTTGAGCAGCGCGGGGTCCATGCGGTGCGCGACCGCGACGCCATAGGGCGCGGTGAGGATCGACATCGACGCGATCGCGACCGCCGCCGGCAGGTTGATGTAACCCAGCGATCCCCAGGGCAGGCCGGTCTCCTTCAGCCCGATGATCGCGAATCCGATCGCGCTCGGCACCGCGATCAGCGTGCCGACGCCCGATGCGGTGGCGATCGCGCGGTGGATCGAGCGGCCGCACAGCGTCATCACCATGATCACGATCGTCCCGCCGCCGATGCCGAGCAGCGAGGAGAAGGTGCCGAGCCCGCCGGCCAGGCTGACCCGCGTCGCGCCGATCGGCATCTGGTCGCTGATCACCTTGCTGCCGAGCTTGGGCACGAGGAAGTTGATCGACATCAGCAGCACGCCGGTGGCGAAGATCATCGTCAGGACATGGCCGTCGATCCGGTCGGCCAGCATCACGCCGAGCGCCGCGCCGATCGTCAGCCCCGGCGCCCAGGTCTTGAGCACCTCGAACTCGACCGCGCCGCGCTTGGCATGCGAGCGCAGCGAGCGCAGCGAGGTGACGATGATCGTCGCGGCCGAGGTGCCGATCGCGACATGGGCATATTGGCTATGGTTGCCGCCGAGCAGTGGCAGCACGATGATCAGCGCGGGAACCACGACGAAGCCGCCGCCGATCCCGAAAATTCCTGCGGCAAAGCCGGCGAGCAATCCGGCGGCGAGCATGGCGATGAGCGGGACGAGCCAGGTCTGCGAGGCGATGATCATGCGTCGCCCCGCGGGCTCGAGCGGACGGTGCCGATGGCAGCGATTAGGCTGTTGGCCGGCATCCCCGGCCCGGCGATCATGCCCGCCGGCTGGCTTGAAGATACTGCGTCGAAAACGGTCACCGATGCATTCCCCCGAATGAACGACGCCAGTTCAGCTATCCCCTGTCACATTTCGCCCATGTTGCCCGGGCGTCCTTGTTGCGTTGCGAAATCCTCACGTCTGAAGCATCGGCACGCGACTCCCGGCGCGGTGCCTTGGCGGGTACGAAAACGATTGCGATCGCCTTCGTTGCTGATTGAAACTGCAATGCGTCCGTCACGCAAGCGAAATATTCGCATAGCGGCGGAGATTTTGTTGCAACGCAGCGAAACTGCTACCCGCTTTGGGTCAGGGGAGGTTGCGGGCGAGCTCGGCCAGCCACGGCGCGGCGGTGCCGTCGGAGGGGGCGCGCCAGTCGCCGCGCGGCGACAGTGCGCCGCCCGAGGAAACCTTGGGGCCGTTGGGAATCGCCGAGCGCTTGAACTGGCTCGTCACGAAGAAGCGGAGCAGGAACTTTTCCAGCCAGCCGCGAATCGTCGCCAGATCGTATGCCGCACGCGCAGCCGGGGGGAAATCGCGCGGCCAGCGGCCTGCTGCGGCGTCGCGCCACGCATGCAGCGCGAGAAAGGCGATCTTCGACGGCGCCATGCCGTGGCGCACGACATAGTGCAGGAAGAAGTCGTTGAGCGCATAGGGCCCGATCCGCGCCTCGGTGCTCTGCAGCGCGCCATCCGCACTGGCCGGCACCAGCTCGGGCGAGATCTCGGTCGCGAGGATCGCCTCGAGCACGGCGTCGGTTTCGCCGTCATACTGGTCGGTGCGGATGCACCAGCGGATCAGGAACTGGATCAGCGTCTTGGGCACGCCGGCATTGACCGCATAATGGCTCATCTGGTCGCCGACGCCATAGGTGCACCAGCCCAGCGCCAGCTCGGACAGGTCGCCGGTGCCGACCACCAGCCCGCCGCGTTGGTTGGCGAGACGGAACAGATAATCGGTGCGCAGCCCCGCCTGCACATTCTCGAAGGTCACGTCATAGACCGGCTCGCCGCGGTGGAACGGGTGGTCGATATCGGCGAGCATCTGCTTGGCCGCCGGGCGGATGTCGATCTCGTCGCCATCGACGCCGAGCGCGCGCATCAACTTCCAGGCATTGGCCTTGGTCATATCGCCGGTGGCGAAGCCCGGCATGGTGAAGGCGAGGATGCGCGTGCGCGGCAGCGCGAGCCGATCCATCGCCTTGGCCGCGACGATCAGCGCATGCGTCGAATCGAGCCCGCCCGACACGCCGATCACCAGCCGCTCGGCTTTCGCGGCGACGAAGCGCTGGATCAGCGCCTCGACCTGGATGTTGAACGCCTCATAGCAATCGGCGTCGAGCTTCTCGGGCGTGTTGGGGACGAACGGAAAACGGCGGATGTCGCGCAACAGGCCGATATCGCCAAAGTCGGGCTTGTGGTCGAAGGCGATGCGCCGAAAGCGCGTCTCGGGATGGCCGGCATGGACTGCGGCATCGTTGAAGCTGCCATTGCGCATCCGCTCCTGCCGCAGCCGTCCGGCATCGACATCGGCGAGCAGCAACTCGGGCTCGCGCCCGAAGCGCGTCGATTCGGCGAGCAGTTCGCCCAGTTCGTGGATCGTGCCCTGGCCGTCCCACGCCAGGTCGGTGCTGCTCTCGCCCGGCCCGGCGGCCGAGAAGACATAGGCGCACAGCGCGCGCGCACTTTGCGATGCACAAAGCATCGCGCGTTCGCGGGCCTTGCCGATGACGATGTTGGAGGCCGACAGGTTGCAGCAGATCAGCGCCCCGGCCAGCGCGCCCATCGTCGAGGGCGGGGTCGGGCCCCAGAAATCCTCGCAAATCTCGGCATGGAAGGTGAAGTCGGCCAGGTCGCTCGCGGCGAAGACCAGATCGACGCCGAACGGCACCGTCTGTCCCGCGACAGCGATGTCGAGCCCGGTCAGCCCGGCGCCGCTCGCGAACCAGCGCTTCTCATAATATTCGCGGTAATTGGGCAGGTAGATTTTGGGCACCACGCCGAGCACGCGGCCGCGCGCGATCACCACCGCGCAATTGTACAGCCGGCCATTGCGCGGCAGCGCCGCCCCGACGACCAGCACTGGGTGCAGCTTCGCGCTCGCCGCGACGACTTGGTCCAGCGCGGCGGCGGTCGCCGCCTGCAGCGCATCCTGCAGATGCAGGTCGTCGATGGCATAGGATGTCAGGTTGAGTTCGGGAAAGACCAGCAGATCGGCGTGGCGCTTATGGCCTTCCTTCGCCAGCTCGATCGTCGCGGCGGCATTGGCGGCGGGGTCGCCGACCGTCGCGCGCGGCGTGCAGGTCCCGACGCGGACCAGCCCATGGCTGTGGATCGAGTGGAACGGATGCGTTTTCGCCATGACCGGCGCTTAGCGCTTTCCGTCGATATGCCACAAGCCTCAGCGTCCGGCGCGGGCCGCCCAGCCGGTTAGCGCGCCCTCGTCGAACAGCTTCTGTGCGACGAGCACTGCGGTCGGCGCGTTGGGCGCGGTGGCGTCGGCGCCGACCTCGCCGGCCAGCGCCGGATTGGCGGTGAACAGCGGCCCGCCGACCATCACACCGATCGCCGGGTTCAGCGAGCGGGCGCGCACTTCGGCGATCGTCGCCCGCAACGCATCGAGGTGCCGCTCCGACCCCAGAGTCAGCCCGGCGACCGCGAACCACTGGTCGGCGGTCGCATCGGCGAGCTGCGCGGCGCTCGCTTCATGCTCGGCCTCGACGCGCCAGCCACCGGCGCGGAGGAATTTCTCGACCATCGTCACGCCGAAAAAATGCTGGTCGCCTGGCGTCATCGCCATCAGCACGCAGCGCCGCTCGTCGAGCGCCGGCAGCTCATGGGTGGCGTTGAAGATCGACAGCAATTTCTGCAGCCGCGCCACGCCCAAGGTTACGTCGATGAAGTCGCACTCGTCGCGGTCCCACATCGCGCCGAGATGGCGCGCGGTCGGCTCGAGCAACTCGATAAACAGTGTTTCCGGCGACAGCCCGCGATCGCGCAGTACCATGACATAGGCAGCGGCAGCCTCCAGATCGTTGCCCAGCACGATGTCGGCGAGGCCGGTGACGTCGTCCGTCCCCGGGGCGAGCGCGGCGACGATCTGATCCGGCGGCGGTGCATCCGGCAGCGCGTCGTTGTGCAGCGCGAGCAGGCGCGGGACGATCTCGGCCGAGACGATGCGGGCGAGGTTGGCCTGCCGCACGGCAACGTCGCGGCGCTGATAGATTTCAGGCGCGATGAAATGCGTTTCGAGCCGGCGCAGCGTCGATCGATCGATCGACTGCATTCTCTGTGCCTGGCCCATCGCTGCTCGCTCCCCTCGGGTGCACGGTGCCTTCGTCGTCGGGTGGCGGTGCGGCCCCGTTCGATCATGCGAGAGCATACAGATTGGGGCGCGCAATCATTATGCCCTTATGGGCAGGTTGACTCGGGCTGGAATATTGGTCGGCCGGACGTCGGATTACCGTGCTGGTGTTGGGCGATCGTTCGATGGCGTTGGGTCGGCGAGGAACCGCGCGACGGCTGGCAGCGACCTAGGGGGATTCTCCTCGAACGGCAAATGGCCGAGCTGCGGCAGCCGCACCAGCGCGGCATGCGGCAGATAGCGCAGATAGTCGGCCGCATTGGCGATCGGGATCATCGCATCCTTTTCGCCCCACAGCAGCAGCGTCGGCGCATTGATACGCGCGAGCGTTGGGGCAGGGTCGTGCAGGATCGTCTGGCCCATGCGCGCGAGCATCGCACGCCGCACGCCCGGCGCGAGCAGCATGTCGCGGTAGCGCGTCAGCGTCGTCTCGCTCAGCCGCTCGGGGTTGGCATAAGCGGCAGCGAGACTGTCTTTCAGCATGCCGCGCGGGGCGACATAGGGCAGCGCCCGCATCATCAGCGGGACCTCAGGTGCGTGGTCATAGGCAAATCCCGGGCTGGCGAAGCCGTCCGGCGACACGAGCACCAGCCGCGCGACCCGCTCGGGATGCCGCGCCGCGAAGTTCCAGGCAAGGCGCCCGCCGAGCGAGTTGCCGATCAGGCTGGCGCGGTCGATGCCCAGCTGGTCCATCAGGTCGCGCAGGATCCGCATGCCGCGCGCGTCGCTATAGTCGCCGGTCGGATCGGCGCCGGTCAGGCCAAAGCCTGGCAGGTCGAGGCGGATCACCCGGAAACGGGACGACAGGGCCTGCGCCCAGGGCTCCCATGTTTCGAGGCTCGCGCCGAAGCCGTGCAGCAGGATCACCGCCGGCGCGTCGCGCGGCCCGCTATCGCGCAGACGCAGGCGCACGCCATCGACCGTACGATAGTCTCCGGGATAGGCCGCTTCGAGCGCGGCGCGCGGCTTGTCGGGTGCGTAGAGCCACAGTGCCAGCGCGACGATCGCGACCGCAAGGACCCCGGCCACCCACGTCGCGACCACCCTCGCTCTCTTCTTCGCTCCGGCCAAATCTTGTTCCGATCCTCGTCGTCAGGGAGTCATCGCGATGGTTGCCGTCTCGGCATGTCGGGCAGGGCGGCGCTAGAAGACAGCATGGTCGCCGCGGTCGGGCGCCGCGCCGCCGGCCAATACGGCGCGGTAGAAGTCGAACAGGGTTTCGCTGCCGGTCGAAGGGGTGGCGGCGGCGTCGTATCGGCCTGTGTGCGGGTCGAGCACCAGCATGGATTCGGTGGCGTAATAGCGCCCGATCCGGGCAAGCTCGGCCTTGGCGGCGAGTGCGGGTACGATACGCCCGAGCGTGCCGAGGCCGGCGATGATGCCATCGAGCAGCGCCACCGGCACCGATCGAAAGCGCGGCGCCACCCCCAGCAGCGCGAACAGCGCCTCGCCCTGTGCGCGCGGCGTGATCGCGTCGCCCGGTCCGCCGATCGGCAGGATGCGGTTCCAGCTTCGCTCGTCGGACAGGCAGTCCGCGATGTAGCGCGCCAGGTCGCCATCGCTGATCGGCTTGCAGGCGGTCAGGGTGCCGTCGCCGAAGATCAGGAAGGGCTTGCCGTTGCGGACGCGCTCGATCTGACCCGACAGCGATTTGAAGAAGGCGGTCGGCCGCACGATCGAGTAACGCATGCCGGATTCGATCAGCGCTGCTTCGAACGCGAGCTTGGCATGCTGAAAGGCGAGCAGCGGCTTCTGCACGCAGATGGCCGACAACAGCACGAAATGGCCGACGTCGGCCTGCTGCGCCGCCTCCAGCACGTCGAGATGGGCGCGGTGGTCGATCGCCCAAGCATCGTTCGGCGCGCCGGTCCGCGAAGCCATGCACGACACGACGGCATCGAAGCGCTCGCCGGCAAAACCGTCACGGGCCAGCGACACGGGATCGGTGACATCGACCATCCGGATCGTGGCGCCGTCGAACAGCCCGGCCGGATCCGGCGGAGTCCCTTGCCTGCCGGCACTTGCGCGGACGAAACAGACCACATCATGTCCGTCCCGGACGAGCGCGGCGAGGGTTGCGCGTCCGATGGTGCCGGTGGCGCCGAGCATGCAGATGCGCTTGCGGTGGAGGGTATCAGTGCCTGTCACGATACCCTCGATCCCTTCGCCCAGCCCGCCGTCGCTTGTCGCAACGTATCCGCTACTTATGACGGTGCCGGTCGCCGTAACAAGAGTGATGCGGTCGCGTCATTAGGCTTGTCGGGTCGGGCTCGCGCCAACGCCTCAGGTTTCGGCGAGCAGAGTCGCGATCTGCCGCTCGGCGATGGCGCGCGCCTCGCCGGGCGTGAAGCTTTGCGGCGACAGGCACAGTTCGAGCCACAGCCCGTCGACCAGCGCGGTTATCGCGATTGCGGCGAGGCGCAGGTCGCCGTGTGCCACGCCACACGCGCCAAGCAGTTGTTCGAGCTCGCGGCGATAGCTGGCATAGATGTCGTCGTGCAGCGCGGCGATGGCGGGGCGCGCCTTGACCAGGCTCCAGAAGGCCAGCCATGTCGCGAGCAGCGCCGGGTCGGCGATCGGCGGGTCGAAGCTTGCCGTAACATAAGCGCTCAGCCGGGCGCGCGGATCGCTCCCGGCGGCGGCAATCGCACTGCCCAGCGCGACGTTCACGCGCTCGGCGATATGCTCGTAGGTCGCCGCGATCAGCCCGTCGATGCCGTCGAAATAATGCCCCGGCAGCCCCGGCGATACGCCGGCTTCGCGTGCGATGACACGGACCGAGGCGTTGGCCGCGCCGTCGCGCGCGAGCACGCGCGCGGTCGCCTCGATCAGGCTCAGCCGGCGCGCATCGGGTTCGGCGCGGGTGAAGGCGGGCAGATTCATCGCGCTCATGATATCGCGGATTGCGCTCGTTCGCCAGTTGTTATACGATCGTCCAACAAGCTTCGGGAGGAAGGCATGGCACACCGCGTCGCGGACATCGGCGACACTATCGATCCCGACGCCGACTGGAGCCTGCCCGGCTGGCTCTACACCGATCCCGAATATTTCGACGTCGAGATGGCGCGGGTGATTCGCCCGTCATGGCAGATCGTCTGCCACGCGTCGGACATCGCCAGGCCCGGCGACTGGCACAGCATCGACTATCTCGGCGAGAGCATCATCGTCGTTCGCGGCGATGACGGCGTGGTGCGCGCCTTCGCCAATGTCTGCCGCCACCGGGCGATGCGGCTGGTCGAGGGCGCCAGCGGCTGCGCGAAGAAGCTGGTCTGCCCCTATCATGCCTGGACCTATGGGCTCGACGGGCGGCTGACCGGCGTGCCGATGCGCGGCGACTACCCCGCGCTCGACATGGCAAAGAACGGCCTCGCGCCGGTCGATGTCGATATCTGGCAGGGCTTCGTCTTCGTCCGGCTGGACGATGATGGCGGACCCTCGGTCGCAGCGATGATGGCGCCCTATGCCGACGAAATCGCGCCCTATCGTTTCGAGGACCTGCGTACGATCAGCCCGGCACGCGAGCGCCGCCGCGCGGTCAACTGGAAGAATGTCGGCGACAATTATTCCGACAATCTGCACATCCCCGTCGCGCATGACGGGTTGGTCCGGCTGTTCGGAGCGAGCTATGCGATCGAGGCCGAGCCGTGGGTCGACAAGATGTCCGGCCAGCTGGTCGAGCGGCACTCGGCAAGCTCGTGGGAAAATTTCTATCAGCGGCATCTGCCGCCCGCACCGCATCTGCCCGACAGCCATCAGCGGCTGTGGCTCTATTACAAGCTGTGGCCCAACATGGCGTTCGACATCTACCCCGACCAGGTCGACTTCATGCAGTGGCTGCCGGTCTCGCCGACCGTGTCGGTGCTGCGCGAGATGGCCTTTGCGCTGCCCGATGACCGCCGCGAGATGAAGCTGGTGCGCTATGCCAACTGGCGTATCAACCGCATCGTCAATGCCGAGGACACCTGGCTGATCGAGCGCGTGCAGCAGGGCATGGCCTCGCACAGCTATACGCTCGGCCCGATCGGTGCGAGCGAGGTATGCCTGCGCAGCTTCGCGCGGAAGATCCGCGAGCGTATCCCCGAGGCACGATTGCACCGGGCGCCGGCGTCGGGATGGAGCAGAAAGCCGTGACCGATCCAGAACCACCGTTCGCCCTGAGCTTGTCGAAGGGCCGTTCTTCTTCGCTGCCGCCGGCGAAGCGAAAAACGGTGCTTCGACAGGCTCAGCACGAACGGAATTTTACAGGGGGCCAAGCCGCATGACGAAACGATACGACGCGCTGATCATCGGCGGTGGCCATAACGGGCTGGTCTGCGCCTTCTACCTCGCGCGCGCCGGGCTCAAGGTGCGCGTGCTCGAACGGCGCGACATCATCGGCGGGGCATGCGTCACCGAGGAGTTCCACCCAGGCTTCCGCAATTCGACCGCGAGCTATACCGTCAGCCTGTTGCGGCCCAAGGTGATCGCCGACATGCGGCTGCATGATCGCGGTTTCCGCATCATCGAGCGGACGATCTCGAACTTCTTCCCCTTCCCCGACACCTATCTCAAGCTCGGCGGCGGCACCGCGCGCACCCAGGCCGAGTTTGCGCGCTTCTCGCAGAAGGACGCCGATACCTTCCCGGCCTATGAGGAGGCGCTCGAACGCGTCGCCGAGGTGCTGCGCGGCATGGCGCTGAAGACCCCGCCCAATGCCGGCGGCGGCGTACGTGCGCTGCTCTCCGTGGCATCGCAGGGGCGGCAACTCGCCGGCATGGACATCGAGGCGCAGCGCGACACGCTCGACATGTTCGTCAAGAGCGCGCGCGAGTTCCTTGATCACTGGTATGAGGATGATCACGTGAAGACCGCGTTCGGCTTCGACGCGGTGGTCGGCAATTTCGCCGGGGTTAGTTCGCCCGGCTCGGCCTATGTGCTGCTCCATCACGTTTTCGGGGAGGTCAACGGCAAGAAGGGCGCGTGGGGGCATGCCGTTGGCGGCATGGGTGCGATCACCCAGGCGATGGCCGCGGCGTGCACCGATCTGGGCGTCGAGATCAGCCTCGAAGCACCCGTTGCCAAGCTGCTGGTCGAAGGCGGCAAGGTTGCGGGCGTGCGATTGGAGAGCGGCGAGGAGATCGCCGCGTCGACCGTCGCGGCCAATGTCGGGCCGGCGCTGCTCTATCGCCAACTGATCGACAAGAGCGACATGAGCCCCGCCTTCAACCGTCGTATCGAGGGCTTCAAGACCGGCTCGGGCACCTTCCGGATGAACGTCGCGCTGTCGGAACTGCCCGACTTCACGGTTTTCCCCGGCAAGGAGAAGGCCGAGCACCATACCGCCGGCATCATCATCGCGCCGGGCATGGATTATATGGACAAGGCCTATGACGATGCGCGAGTGAAGGGCTGGTCGGACGCGCCGATCATCGAGATGAAGCTGCCCTCGACCGTCGATGACAGCCTCGCCCCGCCGGGCGCACATGTCGCCAGTCTGTTCTGCCAGCAATTCGCGCCCGAACTCCCCGATGGCAGGTCATGGGACGATGTCCGCGAACAGGTCGCCGACCACATCATCGATACCGTCACGCAGCACGCGCCCAACTTCAAGGGCGCGGTGATCGCGCGGCAGATCCATTCGCCGCTCGATCTCGAGCGCAAGTTCGGGCTGATCGGCGGCGACATCTTCCACGGCCGCATGTCGCTCGACCAGCTCTGGGCGGCGCGTCCGTTGCTCGGGCATGGCGACTATCGCGGCCCGATCGCCGGGCTCTACATGTGCGGATCGGGGACGCATCCCGGCGGCGGCGTGACCGGCGCGCCGGGGCACAATGCCGCGCACGAGATCATCCGCGATCGCTCGCTGTTAGGCCGGCTGTTCAAGTGGGGCTGAGCCGCGCAGCCAGTAGAGCGGCAGCGCGCACAGCATCAACACGAGGCTCCATTTGAGCGCGTCGAATCCGGCGCCCCACAGCACCCAGCAGGAGAAGACCAGACCCACCGCCGCCACCGGCCGGGCGATGCCGAGCACCAGCGCCGAGGCGCAGATGCCGATGTAGAGCGGGATCGTCGCCGCCGTCGTCAGGTTGAGCATGAAAGTGAGCAGTCCCGCCGTCGAGCCCGAGGCGTTGCTCAGCACCAGGGCGCTCGCGAGCGCGCTCGATGCGACGAGGATGCCGACCGGCACGTCGCGCGCGTTGGTCCGGTCGAGCCAGTGCGGCAGCACGCCGGCGCGCGCCATGCCGAGCGGCAGCTCGCCTTGCACCAGCACCCAGCCGTTGAGGCAACCGATCGCGGCGATCGCGGCGAAGGCGGCGACGAGCAGGCTGGCGCCGTGGCCCCAATAGGTCTCCACGAACAGCGCGATCGGCGCGCTGGCATGGGCGGCGGCGTCCTGCGGCAGCGCGAAGACGATGCCCGAGCAGATGACGACGAACAGCAGCCCGGTCGCGATCAGCCCCCCAAGCGTCGCGCGCACGACGTTGCGCGCCGGATCGCGGACGCGCTCGGCAACGAGGCTGGCGCCTTCGAAGCCGACCAGCGCGAAGAAGGCGAGGTTGGCTGCGGCGGTCAGCGAACCGCCGGCGAACGCCGCGTGCGGATGGGCGCGGAAGGCGCCGCCGCCCGCGAAGACGAGCCCGGCGAGGATTGCGGCGACGGCGAGCAGCGGCAGGATCTTGAGGATGGTCGTCACGACCTGGAAGCGGCCCGAGGCGCGCGCGCCGCCGAGGTTGAGCAGGGTGATCGACCAGATCAGGACGACCGCTGAGACGGCGCCGCTCATCGGCGTCGCGTTGAGCGCGGGCACGAAGATCGCGAGATAGTTGATCGCGGTGACCGCGATGATCGCGTTGGCCGACCATACCGCGACCCAATAGCTCCAGCCGATCAGCACGCCGGGCAGCGGCCCGAGCGCCGCCGCGCACATCGCCACCGCGCCGGTCGCCTCGGGCATGGCGACGGCAAGCTTCGACAGCACGAGCGCGATCAGCACCGCGCCGGTGATCACGCAGAACCACGCCGCCACGCCGGTCCAGCCGAACGGCGCGAGCTGGGCGGGCAGGGCGAAGATGCCCGCGCCGATCATCCCCCCGACGACGAGCGCGGTCGCGGTCCAGAAGCCGAAGGGGCGGGTTGCGTCGGTCTCGTCGGCCATCGCGACGGAGACTGTTGCGCTATCGCTTCAAATGCAAGCGGCGTCAGCGGTCGCGTCTGCCGCGACCGAGCAGGTGATCGAGCGACCAGGCGCCGCCGCCGCGGAAGATCAGCGGCAGCAGCAGCCCTGCCCAGCTGAGATGCGTCGGCCATGCGTCGGGATAGACGAAGAGTTCGATCACCGTCGTCATGCCCAGTAGCGCCAGCGCGGCGGGGCGCGTGAACAGGCCGAGCACGAGCAGGATCGGGAACAGATGCTCCGAATAGGTCGCGGCATGCGCGGCGATTTCGGGCGGGACGAGCGGCAGCGCATAGTCGGTGCGGAACAGTTCGTAGGTGCCGTCGGTGATCGTCAGCAGCCCCTCGACCTTGGTCCGGCCCGACAGGAAGAACACCGCGGCGATGCCGAGCCGGGCGACGAGCAACAGCAGCGCGTCGGGCATGAATGTGGTCAGCCGCGCGATCGCGCGGTCGTAAGTGGCGAACATGAGCGCGTTCTTTCCGGTGATGTGCAGAGGTTCGGCCGGGCGCGCGGGAGATCGCGCCCGGCCGTCGGGGTCAGGCCTTCGGCGTCAGCGACCCGTTGCCCTTGGGGGTCTTGATGCTGGTGCAGGTGCCGGCCTTGACCAGTTTCCAGGCATTGCCCTGGTAATTGGCGTGCGCGGTGCCGGCGCAGCTGGTGCCGGCACCTGCCTTGCAGTCATTCTTGCCGGCGAGCGAAACGCCATAGCATTTCTCCATCGCCGGTGCCGTCTTGGCCGAGGCGATCGATGCGCTTGCGGCGATGCCCAGGGCGATCGTCGCGGCGAGGGCTGCGGTAGTGGTACGCATGATGGGGCTTTCTGATCCAAGCCTCACGCCGACCGGGAACGGAGGGAGCACCCGGCCGGCGCCGACCGGGAAGGAGGCCTGGAAGGGCCCGGTCGCGAAAGGGGTTTCGCCGGCACGAGCGCCTTGGTTACGGACGCCAGGGCACAATCTTTTTTCGTCGCCACGCCGAATGCGGTGTAACCGTTGCCGGTCCCGATCCGAATGTCGGTCGAGGGAGCGCGCATGCGAGCGGACGAACGCCAGTTGCAGGCATGGATGATCGGTGGGCTGGACGGCCGCGCCGCGGATCACGCTGCCCTGTTGCGCGCCCTTGTCCCGCTGTTGCGCGCTTTCTATCGTCGGCGGGTGCCCGGCGGTTCCGACGATATCGAGGACATGGTGCAGGAAACGCTGATCGCCGTTCACACCCGCCGCGCGACCTATGACCGCGACCGCGCCTTTACGGCGTGGCTGTTTGCGATCGCGCGCTATAAGATGATCGACCATTTCCGCCGCAACCGGCAGCATGTGCCGATCGACGATCTCGCCGATATTCTCGCGACCGAGGGTTTCGAGGACAGCAGCAATGCGCGGCTCGATGTCGACGTCCTGCTCGACGAGCTGCCGGCAAAGCAGGCACGCGTGATTCGCGCGACGCGGCTCGACGGCCTGAGCGTCGCCGAGACCGCGGTGGCCGGCGGGATCGGCGAGTCCGACGTCAAGGTGTCGGTGCATCGCGGGCTCAAGGCCTTGGCGGCTCGCATCCGGGGCAGCGAACGATGAACACCGACCAGCTGATCGACTCGCTGGCGGGCGATGTCGCGCCGGTCTCGCGGCATAGCGTGGGCCGGCGACTGGCGCTTGGCGTGGCTGCGGGGGCGGTAATCTCATTGCTGGTGACGGCGTTCGTGATCGGCGTCCGGCCCGATATCGGCACGGCGGTGTTCCAGTTCTCCTTCTGGATGAAATGGGGCTACACCGCCTCGATTTCGGTCGCCGCAATCTATGCGACCGCGCGGCTGGCGCGGCCCGACCCCGGCAATCTGCGGCGGCTGTGGCTGCTGGCATTGCCGATCGGCCTGCTGCTGCTGGTCGGGATCGACGAGCTGGTCCGCACCCCGCCGGGCGAATGGCTGGCGATGTGGCTCGGACATAGCTGGAAGCGCTGCCCGTGGCTGGTGCTGATCCTGTCGGCGCCGATCTTCATCGGGCTGCTCTGGTCGTTCCGCCGGCTGGCCCCGACGCGGCTGCGCGCCGCCGGCGCGGCGGCCGGGCTGGCGGCGGGTGCCTTTGCCGCGACCGTCTATTGCCTGCACTGCGGCGAGGTCTCGGCGATCTTCGTGCTGACCTGGTATTCGCTCGGCATCCTGCTCGCCGCATCGATCGGCGCGCTGATCGGGCCGCGACTGCTCCGCTGGTAAGGCACCGGGACCCACGGCTTACCCGGGAAGCGTGGCACAAGCTTTCCTCCGCCGACTGTGCGATGAGGGCGACTGGCAGCGGATCGCCCGCCGCACCCGGGGGGGAGAGCCGCGATGATCCGCACCGCCATTGTCGAGGACGACCCGTCGATTATCGACCTGCTGCGCTCGGCGATCGATCCCGCCGCCGACATTGAGGTCGTCGCGGTCGCGCGCAACCTGGCGGCGGGCATGCGGCTGGTGGCGGCGGGCGGTTACGACGTGCTGCTGTGCGATCTGGGTCTGCCCGACGGCAATGGTACCGCGCTGATCCGCGCTTCGGCCGCGCGGCATCCCGATGCCGACATCATCGTCATCACGATCTTCGCCGACCAGGCCAAGGTGCTCGAAAGCATCAAGGCCGGCGCGCGGGGCTATCTGCTCAAGGACGAGCATTTTGCCGGCTGCGTCGACGATATTCACGAAATCAGGCGCGGCGGCTCGCCGATCAGCCCGATCATCGCGCGCGCGTTGCTGCTCCAGTTCCAGGCGCCGCAGGTGACCGACCTGCCGCTCGAGCAGGGACTGTCGCCGCGCGAACGCGAGGTGCTCAACCTGCTGGCGCGCGGTTTCAGCAATGCCGAGATCGGCGAGCTGCTGGCGATTTCGCGGCTGACCGTCGGCACGCATGTCAAGAATCTGTACCGCAAGCTCGAGGTCAATTCGCGATCGGAAGCAGTGTTCGAGGCATCGAGCCGCGGGATCATGGATGCGCGTTGAATGGTCGCGCCGCTGGGCGATTTCCCTGCTGATCCTCGTCGGGTTGGCGATCTTCGTCGTGCGCGGAGCGGCCAGCGGGGCGGGTGAAGGGTCGGTGATCGGCTTCACCCATGCCGATTACAGCTTCTCGGCCTCCCGAACCATTCCGGCGGACGGCTGGCAGCGCGGCCCGGTGCCCGATTTTACCTTGTTGCGCCGCGCCGCGCCGGGGGCGGCCGAACCTGTCGCATGGGTGCGCTTCCGCTTCGACCGGCGGGCGGCGGGGCCGCTGCCGATCGCGCTCTATGTCGAGATGGTCCGCGACAACCTCACCGTCATGGTGAACGGTGTCGAACTCTATCGCACGCGTGCCGAGAAGGATGACCCGACGCTGGCATGGAACCATCCGCTGTTCGTGCCGCTGCCCGAAGCGATGCTGCGCCCGGGCGCCAACGAGCTCGCCTTCCGGATCGAGACCACCACGCCGCAGCTACTCGGTATCGGCAATGTGCGGGTCGGGGCCGATCGGCCGATCCGCAGCATGTATAACAACGAGACCTTTCTCAGCACGATCGCCCCGCAGATCGTCAGCGGTTATCTGCTGATCGTGACGATCGGGGCGATGACCTTCTGGGTGCGCCGCCCGGCCGATCGCAGCTATGGCTGGCTGTTCGCGCTCGGCCTGGTCTGGCTGTTCCGCAATTTGCATTATTTCGTCCAGGACCCGCCGTTCGAACCCGCCGCCTTCTGGATCATGACCACCGACTCGCTGTTCGTGCTGCTGGCGGTCGCGTTTGGCTTTGCCGCCTGTGTCTTCGATCTGCCCCAGGCGCGGCGGATCCAGCTGCAGCTGGGTGGCTTTGCGCTGGCTGCCATCGCATTCCGCCATGTTCTCGTCGCCTTGCATGCCAGCGAGCTGCCCAGTTTCGCGCTGGCCTTTCCGGTCTCTGCGGCGATGATCCTGCTCATGCTGCGCGCCTGCCGCCGTGATCCCAGTGCCGCGAAATGGACGATGTTCGCCGCGATCGCGCTGGCGATCGCGTTCGCCTTTCACGACATGGTCTTCACCTTCAATCTTACCGGCGGCGCCAGCTTCTATTTGCTACCCTATGGCGGGCTGCTGATCTTCGCGGCGTTTGACGCGACGCTGACCCACCGGTTGCAGAATGCGCTGATCGACGTCGAGGACGTCAATTTGACGCTCGCGGCGCGTGTCGCCGAGGCGCGCGCCAGCCTGGTCGAGAGCGAGGCGGCGCGCGCCGAACTCCAGATCGCCCACGCCGTCGACCTCGAGCGCGAGCGCATCATGCGCGATATCCATGACGGGATCGGGTCGAGCCTGCTCACCGCGCTGGTCAATGCGCGTCATCGCGACGAATCGCCCGAGACCATCGCCACGCTCAGCCGCTCGCTCGCCGACCTGCGGATCGGCGTCGATTCGCTCGAACCGACCGGAGGCGACGTGGTCGCGCTGCTCGCCAATCTGCGCCACCGGATGGAGCGCGAGTTGAAGGGCGCCGGCATGGCGTTCGTGTGGAAGGTCGAAGCCGCGCCGGTGCTGCCGTGGCTCGATCCGATCGGCGCGCTGCACATCCTGCGCATTCTCCAGGAAGCGATCGGCAATGCGCTGAATCATTCCGACGCGGCGCAGATCGAAGTGCGCTGCGCCGCGCGCGACCATGACGGCGCGGCGGGGGTGTGTATCGAGATCATCGATCGCGGCAAGGGCTTCGACCCGGCCGGCGTGTCGCGCGGCAAGGGTCTCTCCAATATGGCGGCGCGCGCCGAGGCGCTCAACGGCGCGTTCCGGTGCGACAGCGCGCCGGGGGCGGGGACGGTGTCGGCGATCTGGCTGCCGATCGCGCAGGCGCGCGTCGGCCGATGAGCCGCGCTTTCTCCGTGACCGGTGCGGCGGCGCGATCCGGCTGTAACCGGTCGGGCGGGCGGCGCGAACAGGGGTAGCCGATCCGGCAACAACCTTTCGGGGAGACCCCTTTCGATGATCACCATGAGAACCGGCGTCAGCATCGCCACCTCCGCCGCGCTCGTCGCCTTTGCCGCAGCCGTGCCGACCGCGCAGGCCTCGGCCAAGGGCGCCGTGGTGCATTGCTACGGCGTCAACAGCTGCAAGGGCACGTCCGACTGCAAGACCGCGCACAATGACTGCAAGGGACAGAACAGCTGCAAGGGCCAGGGTTTCAAGGAAATGTCGGCCAAGAAGTGCACCGCCGCCGGCGGCAGCCTGACCGCGCCAAACTGACCGGTTCGGGCCGGCGGCGCGCGCGCCGCCGGCCCGCCCATGGGATGAACATGCGATGACGCTTCCCCCCTTTGCCAGCTTCGGCCTTGGCCTGCGCAAGCCGCATTATGGCGATTTCCTCGATGGCCGGGTCGCGGTCGATTTCGTCGAGGTGATCTCCGAGAATTTCATGGTCGATGGCGGGCGCCCGCGACAGATCCTGCGCGAGGTGCGGGAGCGTTATCCCGTCGCGCTGCACGGCGTGTCGATGTCGATCGGCTCTGCCGACGGCTTGAACCGCGCCTATCTCGCGCGGCTGCGCGCGCTGGTCGACGAGATCGCGCCGCTGTTCGTGTCCGATCATCTGTGCTGGACGCAGATCGAGGGGTTCAATTCTCACGATCTGCTGCCGCTGCCCTATACGCAGGAGGCGCTCGACCTGGTGTGCGCCAATATCGACGTCGCGCAGGACGCGCTGGGCCGCGCCATGCTGATCGAGAATCCGTCGAGCTATGTCGCCTTTGCCGGCGAGATGACCGAATGGGACTTTCTCGATGCGCTGTGCCGCCGCACCGGATGCCGGCTGCTGCTCGACGTCAACAATGTCTTCGTCAGCGCGACCAATCACGGCTTCGATCCGATCGCCTATCTCGACGGACTGCCCGCGCGCCATGTCCGACAGATCCATCTCGCCGGGCACAGCCAGGGCACCGAACTGCTGATCGACACCCATGACGCGCCGGTGTGCGGCTCGGTATGGGATCTCTATGCGCATATCGTGCCGCGGCTCGGCCCGGTCGCGACGATGATCGAGCGCGACGATGCGATCCCGCCGCTGGAAGAATTGCTCGCCGAACTCGATGTCGCACGCGGGATCGGTGGCGCGCGGGCGCGGGCGGCGGCATGACCTTGCTCGAGTTGCAGCGCGACATGCGCCGCTGGCTGAACGACGGCAGCGACGATGCCGCTGCGCGGCTCGGCGCGGGCGCGGCGCCCGGCCTGCGCGTCTATCAGAACAATTACCGCGCGCAGCTTGTCGCCTGTCTCGAGGAGAGCTTTGCGCAGACGCTGGCCTGGATCGGCGGCGCGGCGTTTCATGCGGCGGTGGTGCGCCATATCGAACGCGTGCCGCCAAGCAGCTGGACGCTCGACGCCTATTCGCGCGATTTCCCGGCGACGTTGCGGATGCTCTATCCCGACGATCCCGAAGTTGCCGAACTGGCGTGGCTCGAACTGGCGCTGGGCGAGGCGTTCGTTGGCGCCGATGCCGTCGCCATGACGGCGGCGGATGTGGCGGACGTCGATTGGGACACCGCCGAACTGCGCTTCACGCCGACGCTCGATATGGCCGCGGCGGAGACCGAGGCGGCGGCGATCTGGACGGCGCTGTTGCAACAGGCGTCGCCGCCAGCCGTCATGATGCGCGACGAACCTGGCGCGGTCATCGTGTGGCGGCGCGACATGATGGCGCATTTCCGCGCGATCGACGCGCGGGAACATTGCGCAATCCTGCTGGTTCGCGCGGGCATGAGTTTCGGCGCGCTGTGCGCGATGACCGTCGATGAACGCGGCGAAGCGGACGGGATCGCGCAGGCCGGGGCGTGGCTCGGCCAGTGGCTGGCGGATGGGTTGATCGTGGCCGTGGGTGAATCGTCGGTCCGCAGCTGATCTCACACTGCCAGGATAGAATGTGGAGTCGCGAGCGGCAGTGTCAGCGTCGCCATGAAGCCACCGCCGACCCGGTTGGACAGGGTAAGGGAACCGTCAGAGTCGACGGCGAAGCGCGCCGCGATCGCCAGACCCAGACCGACGCCGCCATCGCTCGCGCGTGCGCTGTCGGCGCGAACAAACGGTCGGTCGAGTCTCGCGAGCAAACCTGGCGATACCCCCGGTCCATGATCGCCGATGCTGATGAAGACCCGCGCATCGGCGACGCGCACCGATATCTCGATCGGCGGGTCGCCGTGCAATCGGGCGTTGCGCAGGAGATTGATCAGGACGCGCTCGAAGGCCAGCGGCCGAACGCTGACCAGCAGCGCGATTATCGAAGGCGTGTCGATTTCCACGGCAAGGCCCAACTCGCCAACGACCTGCGCCATGACGCGCGTCACGTCGACGACGGCGGCATGCTCCCCGTCGACGCCGCGCGCGAAATCGAGGAACTGACCGAGCATTCTGTCCAGCCGGTTCAATTGCCGTTCGATCATCGCCTGATCGTCGTCATTGCCCAGCGGCGATAGCGCCAGGGCGAGCCTTATCTTGGCCAGCGGCGTCTTGAGATCATGGCTGATCCCGGCCAGCATCAGCGCACGGTCGGCATCCTGCGCCGCCAGGCGCTGGGTCATGCGATCGAACGCGCCAGCGAGCATCGCCACCTCGGACGGGCCTCCTCCGGCCAGCGCCACCAGGCCATCGGAACGCGGTATGGCATCGACGGCGGCGGTCAGCGATCGCAGCGGCCGGTTGACCCGGCGTTGCAGAACGACGCCGGCGGCGAGCGCTAACAGCAGGGCGAGCAGGAAGGAAAAGAACAATGCGCCATTGGGTGCCCAGCCGCTCGGTGCATCGACCGAAACCCAGTAATAATCGTCACCCAGCCGCAAGCGCACCCAGAGCGGCATGGCACCGCCGCCACGCCAGTAGATTTCACCATGATTGTCGAGAGTGCGTGCGAGGCGGGTGAGGACGGCGCGCTCGATCAGGCTGGCGCGCCCGCCCGTGCCGATCGGTGGGGTGTTGCCGGGGTGGATGCTGAGCGTGCCGCCTGCGTTGATCCGCGTGATCAGTTCGGCGCGCTTGGACGGAGGCAGCGAGGCGGCCACCGTGCTGACCACGCCGATGTTGCGGGCAAGGATCGACGCGAAGCGATCCGCCTGGGGTCGGAGAATGAAGGCGGTAAACATCGCGAGCGTGACGAGCTGGCTGACGATCACGATCACCGCCATCAGCGCGATGTTGCGGGCGAGCAGCGACTTCAGCATGGGCGCACGTCGGCGAGCATGTAACCCACCCCCCATACTGTCCTGATCCAGGCCGGTTCGGTCGAGTCGTCGCCGAGCGTCTTGCGCAGCCGCATGACCTGCACGTCGATCGCGCGGTCGGTTACCTCGGCATCCCGGCCGAGCGCACGATCGATCAGCTGTGCCCGGCTGAGCGGACGGCCACCGGCGTTGGCCAGCGCGACGAGCAGCGCGAATTCGCGTGACGACAGCGTGATCGGCATGGCGTCGCGGTGCAGCGTCATTGCCGCCGGATTGAGCAGGAAGGGGCCGAAGCTGAAACGGCGGTCCCGCTCGGTGCCGCCACGCGGCGCGGTGCGGCGCAGGATCGCGTTGATGCGTGCGACGAGCTCGCGCGGGGTGAAGGGCTTGGCGAGATAGTCGTCCGCGCCCATTTCCAGCCCGATGATGCGATCGACCGGATCGCCGCGTGCCGTGAGCATGAGAATCGGCACATCTTCGCCGCTGGCGCGCAACCTGCGGCAGATCGCCAGGCCGTCCTCGCCGGGCATCATTAGGTCAAGCACGAGCGCATCGGCAGGCTCTCGGCTCAGTGCCGTATCCAGCGCGGTGCCGTCCAAAACCGCGCGAACGGCAAAGCCATGTTCGCCGAGAAAGCGCTGGATGAGCGCGCGCAGTTCGGGATCGTCATCGACGACAATGATGCGGGGCGTGCGTGCGTTCATGCGTCGAGCATCGCCAATTGCCACGTCGGCGCAAGCCGCTGAGCGATGACAAAGTGTGACAAGCGCTCGGCTTCGTCATCGATCGCAACAACTGCGCCGCGTGGCGACACACCCCTGTAGCAGGTTCGACGGCAAACGTTCTCCAGCGACGCGGCATCGTGCAGCGTCCGGCCCCCTGTGAAGGAGATGTGAAATGCTCAAGACCAACCTGAAAATCTCGCTGGCGATGATCCTCGCCCTGACCGCGGTCTCTGCCGATGCCCAGCGGGCAAGGGTCCATGCGCGCGGCAATGGCGGCAGCGTTACCGCGGTCAGCGGCCCGAATGGCAGCGCGGTACGCGGCCATGGCGCGGTGCAGAACGCCGATGGGTCGGTCACGGCGGCGAGCGGCGGCGCGTTCCGCACCGCGACGGGCGCGGGTGCCCGCGCATCGACCACGACGGTCAATCCCGACGGCTCGGCGACGCATCGCGGCGGCTTTGCCGTGCAGGGCGCGCGTGGCAGCGCGCAGAGCAGCGGGTCGCTGACGCGCAACGCCGACGGCACCTATTCGGGCGGCCGCACGTCGAGCGGCACCAATGCCGCGACGGGCACGAGCTATAGCGGATCGACGCAGATCGATCCGGCAACCGGCAAGCCGGTCCATTCGGGTACCTGCACCGACGCGAGCGGCGCAGTGATCGCCTGCCCGCGCCGCTAGGTACTTGGCGACCGCGGCGGTTCCCCCACCCCCAATGACGATCGCCGCGGTCGCATCCTCTTCCCGATGATCATGAGAGCCATCCGATGCGCAGTTTGACTTTATCTGCCCTTTGCCTGTTTGTCGCGGCCCCCGCTTTGGGCCAGGGCGCGAGCAACGCGATGATCGACCGCCTGCGCGGTGCCGATGCCAACCATGATGGCGTCGTCGAACGGGCCGAGTTCATCGCCTATCGTACGAGCAGTTTTTCGCGCCTCGATCGCAACGGAAACGGCGTTCTCGAAGAGAGCGACATTCCGACATTCCTGCGCGGACGCGGCGGGCCTATCGATTTTGCGGCGCTGAAAGCGCAATTCGACGCAAACCAGGACGGCGTGATTTCACGCCGCGAATTTGTCTATGGTCCGACGCCCGTCTTCGACCTTGCGGACGCCAATCACGATGGCCGCGTGACCCTCGCTGAGCTCGACGCGGCGGCCACTCGCGCGCGGACGCGAAGGGGATGAGCGATGAGCGAATTTATCAGCCACCGGCCGGGAATTATCCTGGCCCTGCTGCTCCTGGCGCTGGCCGAATTCTTCTGGCGGACGCGCATCGCGCGCAAAGGTTATGACGTGCGGGCCAGCCTGGCCTCGCTGGGTGTCGCGGCGGGCGGCGCGCTGATCAAGCCGTTAACCGCCGGCGTTACGGCCAGCGTGTTCCTGTGGTTGCAGCCCTATGCGCTATTCCCGATGGCGCTGGGCGATTGGCGCGTGTGGATGGCCGGCTTCATCGCGGTCGAATTCACCTATTACTGGTTTCACCGCTGGAGCCATCTGATAAATTGGCTATGGGCCAGCCATGCCGTCCACCACAGCGCGACCGAACTGACGCTGCCCGCGGCGGTGCGGCTCGGCTGGACCGGCCTGATTTCCGGGGGATGGTTGTTGTTCGCGCCGTTGATCATCATCGGCTTTCCGCCGCTGATGGTTGCGGTGTTGCTGGCGGGCAATCTGCTGTTCCAATATGGGTTGCATACCGAGGCGATCGGACGGCTCGGTATACTCGAACATATCTTCAACACGCCGTCGCACCACCGCGCGCATCATGCTTCGGACACGGCATGGCTCGATTGTAATTTCGGCGGGGTGCTTATCGTGTTCGACCGGATGTTCGGGACGTTCGTGCCCGAACCGGCGGGCGGGGGACTCCATTATGGCCTGGTCAAGCCGATCACCTCGAACAACCCGTTGCGTATCGCGCTGCAGACCTGGCTCGACCTGGCGACCTCGTTCGGGCGCGCAACCACGTGGCGCGAGCGCGGCAAAGCGTTGTTCGGTCGGCCGTCGGCGTGATGGCAATGTCCGTGCACATCCGCGATGAACCGCGTCACCGAGGGCGGGCGGAAAACACATGTCTTAATTACACAGGAAGGTGCACCTAACTGGTGCCGAAATCCACAACCTCTGCACCTATCCCCTTAAAATGAGCGCCGCGTGGCTCAATCGGCGACGACATTGACGGACACCGCAACCGGCATGCGATCATCGGAGCGGGGCCTGCTGACGCTCACGTTTACGCCGCGCCCGTTGCTGGCCGCGCTGCGCAGTGTGGCCTGCGTGAATGCCGAGAAGCACACCAGCGGTCCATAAATCTCGTCGTCCCCAACGATCTCGACAACAAGGACAGGATCCGACTCTTTGGTTTGGTCGGAGTGGATGAGAGTGACGGTGCCGCTGACTGTTTCCGGAATGTCAGTGCCGTGAAGACGCGTGAGCTGGGGCATGGGGTATTCTCCTTTCGGTTGGAGCGATTGATAGTGTCTTTGGTATGCGTTTAGTTGATGCACTCGAACCGAATTTGCCCGACTTGGCGTAGGGGCATATGCTCCGGTCGCAGGTTCCCGTGACGGCGGCTGGGTTGAAGAGGCGTAATGCAGGTTAGGAAGACATCCGCCTTCGCCCTATACGTGGGCTCCTACCTGCCGCTCGGGCTGGTGATGCTGGTCCAGGACATTGACGTCGCCTCCGTGGGGAGGGGGGTCTGCGCGCCGACCGGTTTGCTCCACCGCGCCTGCGGCCTTCCATTCCTCCATCCGTCGTGGTCGCTCGGAACTGTGGCCGTCGCTATCGCTTGCCTATTGGTGACCTTGTGGACGCTGAGGGCGATCGGGTCGCCGCATCAGATCAGGGTCGCGGAGGCGAAGCACGTGCCAGCCGACCTGATCAACTACGCGATGCCCTACATCGTCTCCTTCATGGGACTTGATTTCGCATCGCCCACCCGGCTTCTCGGTTTTGGCGTATTCTTCGTCTGGATCTTCTGGATAACCTACAGATCCGGACAGATCGTGATGAACCCGATCCTGATCGTGTTTGGCTGGAGACTCTACGAGATCAAATATAGTTATTTGCAGAGCGTCGAGCCGTTGGTCGGCCGGGCGCTTTCCCGGCAGCACGTCGGGCCTAACAAGATCTATCGCATGGGGAGTTTGCAGGATGTGATCATCATCCGCGAGCTCGAGCAGGGAGGGACGAATGGCTGAACTGGCCGACCTTAAGGCGTTCGACGTCGCGCACGCCGATCTGACCGTGTGGGTTTACAAGAAATCGACGCGGGACGGGCTACCCGTTTTCAACGGGCGGTGGGTCGGTATCACGGACGACCTGGCGGCGTCGCTGCGCGGCGCGGTTTCGCAGGCGCTGAATGCGGTCAACGAGACGATCGACTACGAGATACTCGCGCAGAACAACGAGGCCAGTGTGCTGACGCTCGGCGCGGACGAGACGCACATCGCGCTGGTGGAGGCGCAGGCTGTCAATCCCACCGAGAACCTGAAGGTCAGGCATCTCAGGCAGATCGCGAACGCGGATTTCTACATGCTGCGGTTCGCGTCGGAGGACGGTGTCCTGCTGGCGGTCCGGAAGACCAACGCGACGTGGAGCACCAGACGTTCGTCCAACATTCTGCGCGTCGTCTTCGAGGACGAGGAACTAGACGTGGACGAGCGCCCGGCGTTCAGCCTGGAACCGTTTTTCGACTTCTTCGTGTTCGACGGTGGGGTCTTCGTGTCGAACAAGGCGCGTTTCGAGTCTGTGCTCGCCTACCGGGCGGGACACACGGAGGCGTTTCTGGAACTTGTCGAGGAACCGGAGTTCAGCGGCGTCTTCTCAGACACCGCCGCGATCACCGCCTTTGTCGGCACGAACAAGATTCACCTTCGCAGAGCGATCGCTATCCGCGAGAAGGGGCATTTCAGGGACGCGGGCTTCATGCAGAACCTGCGCGCGCAGTGCGCGGCGATGGGTCTTGGGATCGCCTTTGACGACGAGGGACGGATTGTGCCGACACTGGAGACCTGTCGCGACATCTTCCAAGCATTGCTTGATCACCGGTTGGATTCACGGCTCTCGATGCGGCTTTACGACGTGCAGAGCACCGAGGCGGTCGGCTGAGCTGGAACGTTGCGGAGGGATCTGGCGGGTTCGGCAAGCGAACCGTCCAGGAAAGCGTATAAAGCGAAAACTAGCAGATATTCAGGATAAGGCCGTTGTTATGTTGTTGGAGGGGCGGGGGTGAAGAAGAAGAATATCGCCAAGATATTTTCCGGTGTCCTTGTCACCACATTAGGATTGTGGACTGTAGTCGGCGCCCTATTTGATAACAACGAAGCTGCTTTCGGATGTTATAAACAAAATCAACAGTGGATCAAAGTTACAAAGGACAGGGTATTGGTATCTAATTCTTTCGGAAACAAAATTGATCGTGTAGAAAATATTCGAAAAATCGATAGAGTGAGAGGCTATCTGATATATACCGATCATAAATTGCTTTATGACGATGATAAAAGGGCACTCTCGTTTTCTCGTGAATTTAGCAGATCAGCTTTTTTTATTGACCAAAGGATCGGCTATTCTCAGAGAATTTTAGTCAACAAGGCACAGAGGGGCAAGGTGCTGAGTGACGAAGTCAAGGTAGTATTCCCAAAGTTGCCCTGCTAATTTCAGGCGAGCGAATGAACTCGGTGAAGTCCGTTCGGTCAACTTTCAAGGGGCCCCGCTCCGGCGGCTGCACAGGGACGAACAAGAGCCGGGGAGCGGACATTGCGGGCCGCCTTTTCCCCGATAGTCTGATCAACGCTTATCCCCGCATCGCTCGCTCAAGCTCGGCAGGAAGTCGTATATGAATTGCCAATTCTTGACACGCGCGCTGACCGGTTTCGGCTCGCCCACCGATGTGATTGTCGCTTGGAACGTCTCGGCTTTGGCATCGACCGCCTCGATCGCGATCTGCGCACCCAATGCCGACGAGGGATTTGTGTTGCTCGGAGCGGTGAAGACGCAACCGCGCGCGTAGTCTGTCGACGTTCGATCGCGTTCGTCCGTATACAGGCGAATGCTGCCATGCTTGCCTTCCGCATCGTATAGCGTGGGCGTGACGAAGATGCTGCCAGCGCCGACACGCTGGACGATCAGATCGACATGTTCCTTGGTAAAGTCACCGAGCACGGGCCGATACCGCAACGGCACGATCGGAACGGGGCCGACCTCCCGCGTCCCAAGGCTGAAAAAGGCTACTGACTCGAAGACGCCGTCGTTCTCGGCGTCGAGGAAGCAAGGTATCGCAGTGAAGCGCGTCAGCGTCTCGCCGGACGTGAATGGGCCGGCCTTCATCCACTTGGCATTGCAATAGATCGCGCCGTCGATCGCTTTGCCAAATCCGTCCGCCTTGCTGAACATGCGGGGATTTGGTGCGTGGACGAATGCCCGCTTGGTCAGTGGGAGGCCTTTGGGCAGCGTTACCTCGAAGCCGTCGACGACGATGCTGCGTTCGTCCTCAAGTGTGGTTGTCGGGGCCGCCTGCACAAAGGCGCGGAGGATCACATCCCTGACGCGGAAGGTCCGTGGCGCGCTGGACAAGCTCGCTGGGTCCAGCCGCGTCTGGCGAGGCACCTGGACCTCGGTCGTCTTCGCTGGCGCGACTATGGACGCGCAAAGCAGCGCCGACGCTAGGGCCCAACCAGACGTCCGAAAATATTTCACTGTCGCCCCCATTTAGAAAACTAATCTAGTAGTGCAATTGCAGCCAGTGTCTCGGCTCGGCGTGGTTGCTGCTGTTCCAATCCCTCTTGAATCCGGGAGCGCATCCCGTCCGTGTGGCTTTTTAAAGCATGAGGTCCTTCTTGGTCGGGGTCACCGTAATCGTCGCGGGCCCATCGGCTGTCACCTTGGCGACTATGTGAAAGCCGAATTGATCGCTTTCCCCGGTCGTGCCGTTAATCGCGATATTGCGAGCCCTGGTGCAGACGTCTTGATGTCCCTGCCGCGACGCACAGAGCACGACTCTCACTCGCTGCTTTTCCGCGCTGCCTTTAAAGTGGACGTCGACCTTTAGCTGGCTCGACGTATCCTTTATTTCGCTGATTGAGATCGGCTTGGTCAAGGAAGTCAGGCCGACGGGCTCGAGAGCTACGAATGACCCCATCAGATATTCGAAAGACTCGATCGTTGGCCACGACGCTGCCTCCGTCGCGCTGACTACCAACGCGAAATCCAGAGTGCCGTTTTGATCGCTGTCGAGGAGGCACCGAAAGTAAACGTGGTGCTCCTGCCGGATCGGCTCGCACGCAATCTCATGGGAACTGTTTGCCCACGCCAGTTCGACCCCCTTTGGGATAAAAATCTTGCCACCCTCGAGCTGAGCATCATCCAGCAGTATGAAAGCGTTGCGGGGCGCTGCGGTCCCCACCTTCAGGGTTTTATTCCCGCGCAGATCTAGCTCGCTCGAGTTGGCAAGAGCCGAGGGAGTTAGCGACCAAGGGATCGAAACCGTCACCTCACGCGCGCGCGATGCTTCGGCTGCATTGCTAATAAGGCACGTCACGAGCGCGATCAGCGTCAAGAAGGCGGTCGGGCGCGTCAAATCGCCAATCTCTCATTCATGCGTTGCCTCACGATCGGATGTAGGTCGGGAATTCAGCCGGCATCTGATGGTCCGGGTTTGGCCGTGTTACGCTGGGTTCGCAAGTGGGAGGAAGCGGAGCGGTTGTTTCACAGGTCTTCAGGCCACCACGCGCGATCGTGTCCGAATCGACCGCTCCTTGCGGAGCGCGATGCAACCCGAATAGGGTCATGGCTCCGTTCCACTGGCTGCAAGCGCCAGCCGCCATGATCAGGGGATTTCTGTGAGAGCCGTGTCTCTTGTCCTCGCCCTCGCCGTCCTGATCGCTTCCGGCTGCAAGAGCGCCGAGCCGAAGATAACGAAGCCGGAGAAGCGGCAAGACTCGCTGGTGATGCCTTTGTGGCCAGGCGGCGTGCCGGACGCGCTACCCGCCGCGGGGCCGGAAACGGTCTCGGAGGTGACGGAGCCGGTCGCGGGCAGGCCTTGGCACGACGTGCAGAACGTCACGAAGCCGGCCATGATGATCTTCCCGGCGAAGGGGAAGAACACGGGCGTGGCGGTCCTGGTGTTTCCGGGCGGAGGCTATGAGGGGCTCGCCATCGACCTGGAGGGAACCGAGGTCTGCGATTGGCTGACCGCGAAGGGCATCACGTGCGTCGTCCTGAAGTATCGCGTCCCGCATTCCGGCCCGCACTGGGACGGCAAGTGCCGGTGTCAGGTGATGCCGAAGATCCCCGCTGCGCTGCAGGATGCCCAGCGCGCGGTGAGCCTGATGCGCGATCAGGCTGCTAGGTGGCACGTCGATCCGCATAAGATCGGCGTTCTGGGCTTCTCGGCCGGCGGGCATCTCGTCGCTGCCGTCAGCACTCATTCGGCGGAACGCCAATACCGACCCGCCGATGCGGC
Source organism: Sphingomonas sp. AR_OL41 (assembly GCF_029911635.1). Classification (GTDB taxonomy): domain Bacteria; phylum Pseudomonadota; class Alphaproteobacteria; order Sphingomonadales; family Sphingomonadaceae; genus Sphingomonas. The sequence continues at coordinate 60,460 of NZ_JARYTI010000004.1, read as the reverse complement.
CGACGAGGAAAGCAGCCGTCCCGATTTTGCCGTTGGGCTTTATCCCGGCCATCTGTTCTGGGGCAAGGACAGCTGGGTCGAGAACACGCTCCTGCTGAACCCCGACATACGCGATCATATATCGGCCGAGACGCCGCCGACGTTCCTGCTGCAGAACGAGGACGATCGCGTGGACACCGTATTCGATTCTCTCAGCTATTTCGCGGCGCTGCGGCGGGCAGGGGTGAGGGCGGAATTGCACTCCTATGCGACCGGCGGCCATGCGTTCGGACTTCGCCGCACGAGCGAGGCGGCGACGGAATGGCCCGATCTCGTGGAACGGTGGCTGGTTTCGATCGGCATGGTGGCCCGGTAGGCGTTCGCCGGACACGTCATGCTTGGGTCGCTCCGAGCCGCGACGATCGGGCGATGTTAGCGGCCCGTCTGCTGGCCAAGCAGTTTGCCTGCCAGAAGCGCCATCCGACCGATTGGGCAGTAGTAACCCTCGTTGGTCGAGAACGTGTATTTCTGCCATGGAAGCTCGCCATCACCGTGCGCGACGCGCACGTATGTGCGGATGGACATGATGGCTTTCACGGTGATGCTGAGGCCGACAGCGTGTAGTTCCTCCTCGCACAGCTCGTAGCCTTCATCGGCGTGTGCATCCCGACCGGGTGTTTCCTCGATGCAGGCGACTTCGGCGCGGCGGCAGACGGGATACCCACGGTGCGTGCCGTCGATCCACTTGATCGTGACGCCATCGAGGTCGCCGTAGCTCCCCCGCGCGTCGGCCTCCCATCGTGTGGTGCCGAGCATCGAGTCGACTTCCTCGGCGTTGATGATCTGGTGACGTTTCAGGACGGTCATTTCAATTTCCTTTTTCCAATTGCTGCATTGCGTCGCCCCAATGCCGAACTCCTGAAATCTCAAACCGCGAAGCGGGGAATTTACTTTGCTCGTCCGGCGGAAATTACGGTGCCGTTGACAGAAACTGGCGCCAAAAGGGCGTCGGTCCTCGTTGGATGACCTCGCGGACGGCGAGCGGCGACGCCGCCTAGGCGTGCAGTTCTTCCAGACGTTCCGGGAGATCGATCTGGATGGATTGACCGGCCATGAGCGTGCCGAGCTGTGCCTTGTCGAGCGAGCCGAGGTGGCTGCCCATCGTGTAGGCGCCGAAGGGGGCGGGCACTGGTGTGAGGAACAGCGTCGGTTTGCCGTCCGACGTGCCCGCGGCATGTTGAAGCAGCAGATAGTGGTGGAAGCAGTCGCCCGAGTGAGAGACTGCCACGACGATGTCGCCCTTCTTGAGCCGTCCGCGCGCCCAGCAGGAGTGGCTGAGCCGCTGCTCGAATTCGCCGTCCAGGATTCGCATGTCGCCGATGTCGACAGCTCCGGTGCGCCAGGTATTCATGTCTTTTTCCTTTCATAATGCGTTCTAACCGCACCGAAACTTGGGTGATTCCGTTCGTCTAACTGCGGCGTTCCGTCGTTGATTTCAGGCGGTAGCGAATTCCGCTTGCACGGCGTTGTTGGCGATTTTCGCATCATAAGCCGGGACCCGCACGACTTGCGGGACCAGGCGGTCCTCGGCGATCAGTTCACTGGCTGTCTTGCCGCCATATCCTGGGAGTGGTTCGTCGTAGCGGCCGCCGAAGTGTTCGACTGCCGGATCGAACAGCCGCGCGCCGTCGTGGTGAATCGAGATCTTTCGACCGGTGACGGTATCGACGTAAGCCGGCAAGCCACCGAGGCTGCGTAGCTGGTATGCGACAAGGCGCGCGTAGCCGTCGATGACCTCGTCCCGGGTCAGCAGGGTGGTCCGCGTTTCAGCGGCGAGTAGCTGTTCGGTCATGTCGGCGGTAAGCAGGGTGTTGCGGACCCAAGCGGTCAGCGTCTTCTTAGCCATGGCTTTTTTCCCTTCGCTGGATGTTTCACAGCAGGCACTCACATCTTCACGGGACAGTTCCGATGCGCGAGCGCATCGCCTCGTCCAGAACGGTGAGCGCGGCGTGCCCGGGCTCGATTTGCCGCACCACTTCAGCCCCGCAGTGGCAGCCGCTCCCGCAAGGCGCGCTACGCACCAGGAGACGCGCGCCCGAATCGAGGTCGGTGATCTCGACCGGGCCCCAGCGGCCCCGCGCTCCAACCCGCCGCTGGTCCTCGGTCGACAGGTGCAGCAGCAGACGCGTTTGGGAGCGGGTGGAGCGGTTTGGCGTGAAGACGTGTCGCGTAGTGACACCGCCGATGCGTTCCGGGGAGACGCCCGGCGTGCCGCCAGGGACACCGCCAGCGGTGGCAGCGCCGATGAGTTTCTCAGACATTGTTGCTTGCTTTCTTATTGGTTCCGAGCGGCGCGGTGTCGATCTCGCCGATGCGGTCAGCGATTGGCTCTGATCTACGCAGGCCGCGGCCGAATGACTTAGCCGCGCTTCCGGAATGAGGCCGCACCGAAGTTCTGGAGCGCGCAATCCTCGAAGCGGTCGAGGATGTCCTGGCACAGCTTCTCGCCGTCTAGGTCGTAGTAACGTTCGCACAGATCGCCGTCGCGGCGGCCGCGGTTTCCGTCGTCCTCGTCAAACTCGTGATCGACACCGTTTAGGCGCTGCAGAAAGATCCGCATCATTCCCGCGACATCGGCGGCGTGCTCGATGCCGAGCGCGGCCGCGCCGTCGAGCAACTGCAACAGTGCGGGGGCGGCATACGAGTAGCGGTTGCCGTGCCACTGTTCCCAGCCGCCGTTGCAGATCTGGTAGTGCATGTTGCCGAGCATGACGGCGGCGTTGACCTTGGCGGGCATCACGCCCGCGATCTCCTCCTGATGCGGCTGGCGCAGCAAGACTATCGGCCAGTTGTCCGCGGTGCCGATGCCTTCGCCGCGCGAGGCGTTGTTCTCGTCCACTTTGGCGCTGAGCGATCGCCAGAGGTCGTAGAAGATGTCCATCGATGCCTGGTGATCGGTGGGGAGCGGGTTCGGCAACGCGGGCTGCGCGATTTCCAAGGTTGGAAGCTCGGTCAATTGATTTTCCTTTCGATTGCTTCATTCCGATCCCGTTGGAATCAATCTTGTTCTTCGTGTTCAAGGCCGCCCTGCTCGCGGTCGTCACGGCGATCTTTCCCCGCCGCCGAGGGCATCCGGCGGGTCGTCTCGTCGATCCAGCCGATCGCGCGGTCCGCCAGCAGTCTCTCGCGCAGACGCGCGGGTCGCAGGTGGCGGTCAACCAGGGCGTCCATCTTTTCCGCAAGCGCCGCGGGCCGGGCCGCCGTCCGCAAGGTAGGTTCGTTCCGCCGTCGCCCGGCAGAACCCCGCGTGGCCCAGCCAGGGCACCTTGTCGCGCCTGGCCTCGAAGTAGGCCGCGGCGGGACTGATGCCCCGGCGCGCGGCGAGCTCGACGCTGCTGATCTGCCGGCGCGCGATTTCCAGCAGTTGGTCGACGGGCACGGACTTGGCGTGGCTCCCGCTGACCGTCGGGAAACGGGTCAGGAGCTTAGTCGACTGCTTGGGGCAGAGGTTGAGCGTCTCCGCCGCATCCACCTTAGTGACCAGCGCTCCCGCCGGACGACCCCAGCCGGTCGGCGCGACGAAGGTCGCCGCGGTCACGAGCCCAATCGAGCCGGGGTCGATCAGCAGGCGGCTGGAGAGAGGGCCGTTCCCGTCGGTCAGGCTGACGGGGATGCGGTTCAGCCGTATCGCATCCAGCACCGGGCCCCACGGCTTCATCCTGCCGCCGACGGCCTTCATCGCATCGACGAGCGGGCGGGTGCAACGGTCTGGATCACCTGACGCGGCGGCGTCGGCGAGCGCCCTCTCCAGGTCGACGACCGAGTCCATGTCCACCTGCCGCGCCGTGTATCGCGCCTCGAAATAGGGATGGCGCAGCAGATGAATGAGGCCGAGCGCCTCGAGCTGCTCGACGCCGTGATGCGAGATGCCGAACCGCGACTGGAGCGTGTCGACCCCGATCCGGCGACTGATGCCGTCGGCCACGAGTTCGAGGTCGTCCGCCGAGAGCCTTGGCTGCAGTGTGCCGTGGACCAGCACCGGGATCGTCGCCAGTGCTCCACTCCGACGGAACCGTGCGACAAGTTGGCTTCCGACGGACAGGAGCTGCACGGCTTCGCTCGATGTGCGCGTCGCGCGTTCGAGCGTCGCGCCGTGCGGCCCCTTGATGTCGAGTTCCCACCGGAGCGCCGCCGCGAGGTCCTCCACCTCCGGACGGAGACCCAGCAGTCGTCCCATGTCGAGGAAGCGCATGGTCTCGCCGCGGTTTCCGTCGGAATGGCGGGTGGCGCGTCTGGAGACCAGGTTGCCGATATGTGCGAGGGCGCCGTGCGGCCAGTCCGTCGCGAATTTCCACGCGGCGACGACGGCGATGGCGAGCGTGCGGGGATCCGCGTTGGCCAGCGAATGGGGCGGGGAGGGCAGGCCCGGGGTGATCACCGGCAGCAGGCGGTAGACCAAATCTATCGCCACCGGGGCGCCCATGTCGGCGATCGCGGGAGACAGCAGCGCAAGCGACGCGGCGCGGCGCGCTGGGTCGTGGTGGACGAGGCCAGCGACGTGGGCCAGGCATTCCCGCAGTTCGGGCTCGACGTCACCGGCGGGCGTGTCCGCGAGTTCGCCCATGCAGTGTTCGCACAGGTCGATGCCGGGCGTATGATGCCAGCCGAGGTCGCCGCAATCGTCGTTGCCGCAACGGTGCACCAGGTATTGCCACGTCTCGGTGCAGGCGGGCAGCAGCCGGAAGTCCCAAAGGGCGCGGTGGTGCGGCGGGGGAGCCGCCAGTTCGTCGACTGGAGGCGGCGCGAACGCCGCCGGCGCGATCCGGCGGCGGCGCGTCTCGAGCAGCGCCGATGGGACTGACACGCCGTTGAGCAGGCGGCGCGAGTGCTGGCCGAGGTCGGGTCCGTCGAGCGGCGTGGCGAGGACCGCGAGCGCGCCGATGCAGACGTCCATCTCCGCCGAGATCGCCGCGATGCCCTCGGGTTCGGCGCGTCCGGCCGTCTGCCGGTGCGGATGGACCAGGCCAGCCGCGCGCGTGACGTCGATCATCCGTTCGACGTCGTTCTCGGCCGCCCAGCGCGCGATTGCGCCGTTGAAGGACTCTCCGGGAATGAAGGTGAAGTCGCTCATGCCCCCGCTTCCTCGCCGTCGTCATCGATGTCGCCGTCGTCGATGCCGTCGGGATCGCCGCTGTCGTCGCGTGCGCTGTCGGCGGTGGAGGCCGTGCCGCCGCGGGTGACCTTCCGGTCGAACGGGTTGTAGTCGATGCGTTCGTTGCCGATCGACCATTCGTCGACGGCGATCGCGAGGTCGCCCCGCGCGATGCCCGTGTGCCCTGCGCGGGTGATGTTCATGACCGCTGTCTCGATGATCCGGCTGAACTGACCGATCAGGCCGTTGGACGCCTCCATCAGGAGCTCGGCGACCGGCGGGTCGGCGAGGCCGGACTTCACCACGGTCGCGCCACCCGCGACCAGCGCCTCGTCGAAGGCGTCGGCGAACTTCGTGAACGCCTCCCTGTCGGCCTTGCTCGCCCACACGAGCGGCTGCATGTGGACTGGCGCGTCGAGGCGGTTGCCGAGGTCGCCGGCGGTCTTGAAAATGCCCTTTGCGGCCGCTTTGCCGATGAACGCGCACGCGCACGATCCCTCCTCGTCATCCATCACGTCGAGCAGTTTTCCCGCGATGACGGGGCTGACGGTCGGGCGGCGTCCGGCGCGCTGGAACTCGTCGAACAGGAAGAGGCGGACCTGCTTGTCGCGCATCGTGCGGCGCGCGCGCTCCCAGCGCTTGATGGGCGTCAGGCTCTCCGGCCGCTTGGCGCCGAGCGCCTTTAGGATGTCGGTCGCGAGCGATCCGACCGTGCCTTCCGGATCTAGCTTGGCGTAGGCGACCGGGATGGTGTCCGTGCGGTGTTCGCCACGTTCGAGGACCTCGCTCACATACCTGCGTGCGACGGTGCTCTTGCCCGAGTAGCTGGGCGCCAGGAGCCGGACGCCCGCCTGCGGGCCGCCCGGCCGCTCGATGGCGGAATAGAGGAGTTCGTCGAGCGCGACGATGAACTCGCGTTGCGGTGCCCAGTCGACGCGGATGTCGCGCACGACGTTGCGCCGCCGGGCGACGAGCCGGCTGCCCAGCGGCGTGTCGTCGTCGTGGTCGGGATCGTCGCGGAAGTCTTCGGTGAAGTTGTTCATGTTCGTCTCCGTGGTTGCCCCGCCCGCACCCGGCGGGCGGGGCGGGGGGTCAGCCGGCGAGGCGCGAGCTGGGGCGGCGCGTGGAGGGAGCGGGGGCGTCGTCCTGCTGGTCGACGCCGGGGCGGGTCCTGCCGGCGTCGCGGCGGTCGCCGCGTCCGGTGCGCTCCTTGCGGCGCGGTTCGACCTCGCTGCGCGGTGCCTCGATCTCGGCGTCGAGCGCGGTCAGCGCCGAGACGTCGTGGGCGATGAAGTCGTCGGTCGTGACGGCCTCGGCGTAGTCGATGTCGATGTTGACGATGTTGCCCGTGATCTGCCGCAGGCGCGGCGTCTCGTAGAGGCGGGCGACCAGGAGCCGCTCGCGGTGGCGGGCGCCCGGGGCGATCGCCCGGATCGCGGTGATCCTCCGGGCCCGGGCCTCCATGCGCTCGGCCTCGGTGTTGAAGCCGACGACGCCGGTGCCCTCCGTATCGTCGAGCTCGGACAGGGGGCGGATGGTCGAAGTCGGCTTGGCCTCCCTCTTAACGTATGCCCGCTTCTTCGCCGTGTCCTTCGCCGGTGCGGTCGCCTCGTTCCTGGCGATCTCGAGCAGCTCTTCGTGGAACCACAGAGGCATGCCGTCAGAGTAGGTCTCGTCCGCACACTTCAGCTCGACGTAGGAGTTAGTCGTCCGGTCCCAGGCGTGGACCGTGGCGATGTTCTCCGGATCGAACTTGATCTTGGTGAGGATCGTAGCGTCGGCCCGGGGCTGGCGCCGGGGCTCGTAGCGCAGGTTGTTGTCGATCAGCCGGGGCACGCCGACCGGGCAGTGGAACCGCAGGCCGAACGCGCGCACGCCGCTCTTGGTGACCTTGACGTTCTGCCGCACCTCGAAGGTCTCGAGCTGGAAGCGTCGGACGTCGTGCATCACGTCGATACCGTGCTTGTTTGCCGACTTCTGGAAGACCAGCGCGGGCTGGCGGCCCTGAAGGCCGTCGTGCGGTTCGGTGTGGTATTCCGCGATGGCGTGGTTCGCGAGCGCCTCCAGTTCGTTGGGCGTGGCGACGGCCAGGTCCTCCCCGTCGTGCCCGGTCAGCCGGTTATATTCGATCGTCATCGACGCGCCTGGGAAGTGCTCGAGCATCTTGCGCTCGAAGGTGCCGAGCGAGCGCTCGACGATGGCGCGGTAGCGCGGCTGCTCGATCGGGCAGAACAGGACCGAGAAGGAGCCGCACTTTGCCGCGTCCTCGAGGCCGTGCCCGGTGAACTCGGAGGCATTATCGAGTATCAGCTCGCCCGGCTTGCCGCAGATGCGGGAGAGGAACGGGTAGCGCAGTGCGAAGTTGGGCGGCGGGCGCTTCGGCAAGTTCATGCGGCGCAGGATCTCGCACACCGTCCAGTAGCTGGGCGGGCGGAACGTGATGATCCAGGCAAGGATGGCCCGGCTGTGGACGTCGATCGCCACGGTCAGCCACGGCTTGCCCGCGACGATGTCGCGTTCTGGATCGACGACCAGGAAGCACGACAGCGGCGTGTGGTCGATGATGACCTTTTCGAGGATGCGACTGGCGGTCAGCGGCTTGCCCGCGCCTCGCATCCTGGCCTCCACCATCTTCTCGCCGTCGCGCGTCTCCGTCGTCTCGGAGCCCGACAGGGCGACGCAGGCCCGCCGGAACGTCTCATAGGTGAAGATCGGGTAGGGCTTCTCCGGCTGCGGGTAGCCGTCGTGACGTCCCTCATTGACGGCGATCAGTTCGGTTGCCGCGATCGCGTATGCGGCCTTCACGGCGCCGTAGTTGCCGGCGCCGTCAATCGCGTGCTTCTGCCGGATCTCCATCGCGGGTTCGGACAGGTTGGTGTCGCGCTCGGCGCGGCCGTTGAGCCGAACCATGTCCTTGTGGGTGCGCTTGCCGGCCTTGCCGCGCTCCGAGCGCCAGCGCTTGACGGTGTGGGGGTTGTCGTGCGGGCCGTATTTCTCGACGAGGTCCGGGGTCCAGTGCTTCGCGAGGCCGGCGGTGACGGCGTAATTGCCGTTCTTGACGCCGTTTTCGTCCAGCACTTCGCACTGAGCGAGGTTCTTGCGGACGTCGGGGTCGATTGCTTCGCAGTCCGACACGTCCCATTCGGCCGCGGCGGAAAGCGCGCGCGAGGCGATGACGTTCGGAGGCATCTTCACCTCGAGCCGCTCGTCGGTGATCAGCCGGTCGTAGTCGGCCGGGGAGGGGAGGATGGTCCCGCCCTCGCCGTCGGGGACGACGAAGGGCTGGCCAGTCCGTCGATCCATAAGGAACAGGCGGCCGGGCATCGTTTCCTTCGGCGGGTCGTATGGCGTGCCGTCGATCTCGATGACGGTGCCGGCGGGGTAGTTGTAGCTGGGCAGGTGGGTCACTTGGCTTCTCCATGCGGAGAGAGCGTGCGTCGGCGTTCCGCCGACCGCGGGCACGGTCTCGGTCGAGGCCGGGCCAGCGACCCGGATGGCAACGCGGACGTGCGTTGCTATTTCAGGATCGTGGCCGCCCTCCGCATGGGTGGGCGGCGTGCCGCCGTCAGCTCATCTGCCAGCCGACGACCGCGCGGGACGCCGTGTCCATGAGCAGCGTGACGCGCGGGCGGCGGCCGTCGGCGAGGACGAAGTCCATGGGCCCGGCGTCGGCGACGAACCCCGGCGCCGCCTTCACGCTGGGCGGGCGGGCGGTCTTGCCGCCGGGACGTTCGAAGGCGCCACGGGCGCTGCGGTGCTTCAGGTAGTTCGTCTTCACAGGTATTCTCCTTTGCTCAGTGGATGGTGACGGGGGTGCGGTCGGTGAGGAACTTCGTAAGGTCGATCTCGACCCGGCGACGGACGGTCAGGGCCTGCAGCAGAGCCTTGCCCCGGGCGGGACAACGCGGGTCGAGCACCACCGCCATCTCGCCGTAGGTCGACATCCGCCCACGGACGATGGCGTGGGTCTCCAGGCGGTGGAGATGGTCGCGGCCTACCGCGGCGAAGCGCCGAGATGCGAACAACTCCACGTTGTCGCGGTGCTGGCGGCCGGTGAAGATCTCGTCGGCCATGACGATGCGGAAGCGCATGCCGATGCGGCGGCAGATCTCGTCTACGCCGGCGAGCTTCAGGCGGTAGTCGGGGTCCTCGAGCGCCCGGTCGTCGCGCTTGATCTCCACGATCTCGGTTGGCGCGTCGACCATGTCGATCTCGAGGTCGCAGGTGTATTCATACCACGTGCTCCCGATGATGAAGTGGAAGCGGCGCGCCTCGGTCTGTGCCCAGTTCACGTTGAAGTCGCACTCCGCCGCCATCATCGCGTAGCGCTGGGCGGAGCCCTGCCAGTGCTGGAGCCGGCGGCGCTTGAAGCTGGGCCACCAGCCGTTCTCGTGCGCCTGGCGGCCGTTGAAGGTGCGCAGCGACCCGCCATCCCGGCAGACGATCATCTCGCCCATGCTCGTCAGTTCCTCGCCGACGACGGGCATGTCGGGATCGTCGCGCTGAATGACTCGGGTTCGGGATGGCTGGATGGTGGGATCGCGCAGCTGGCGATGCAGGGCGACACCGCGCACCACCTGCTGCGACATCGGGATGCGCAGAAGATTGGTGGCTTCGTCCGCCACGTCACTGGCGGTCGGCCCGACCTGCATGGGCGGAGAGCGCCTCAACGCATCATTCCCGGACGATTCGTCCATGGTGTGCGGGTGGCCCTGCGGCGCCACCGCATCGGCGGCTGGCGGTTGGCCGTCCGCCGGTCGTGCGCGGCCATTGCCTTCTTCACGGCTTCCGCTACCACGCAATTCAGTTCTGCATATTCCATTGCATTTCTCCATCAACGAGAGATGCGGAACATAGTGCACCAGCGGAGCAATGCAACAAGTTTTTCCGCATTTCGCGTTGATGAGTGACCGTTCACCATGCTAGGCCGTGGATTATGGCCAAAAACGCTAGTGACGATTCAGCACGAAAACAGCCTGGGGCAGGCGTTGTCGGGAGCGAAACGGGCTTCACCAGCGCGGCGAATCGGAGTGGAAGATCGAGGTCGAGGGGCGAATCGGATGACGGACCTGCCACCGATTCGACTGTGGTGTCTGACCTCCCGACGCTGCTCGGACGCGAACCCTACGACGATGAGGCGCGGGGGTGGGCCACGTTGTCGCCGAGCCTGCGCGTGAAGGCGGCGGACCGTGTCGCCTTGATGAACAGATGGTGGGGGGAACGTGGGGGGCTGTCCGCCGACGAGGCCGCCGTGATCGCCGACGTGACGACCAAGCGTTTCTATCAGATGGCGTCGGCCTGGAGAAAACGGCCGGGCCTGCTTGCCGTCGGAGCCTATGCGGCCGCGTCGCCCGACCGTTCCACGCGCATCCATCCCGTGGTCAACGCGCTCCTCCAGAAGCACGTGGTGAAGGCGGTCGCGTCGAGCGATGAGGACCGCACGGTCGAGTGGATACGCCGCAAGCTGGAGGCCATGGTGCGGGAGGAGCTGCCGGAGCAGGACGGGGAGGGTAAGACGCTCGCCATCCCGTCGCCGAACATAGTGCGGGCTGTCATCGTGCGCGAGCAGAACCGCGTCGCGGATACGAAGCTGCTGGGTGAATCGATCGTGCTGGACTGCTGTCCCGTTTCGATGCGTCGGCCCGACGGCATCCCCTATGCCCTTTTCGTCGTGATCGATCGTGGGACTTTGCGCATCATGGGCCATGGCCTGGGATCGGTGGACGCCAGCGTGGAGGGTTACGCGCTCGCCGCCGCCTCCACAGCGGACTGGATCGCGCGCAGCGCAGGGACCAGACTGCCATGGGCGCCCGCCACCCGACGCGCCGACCTCGTGGTCGGCAACGACCGCGCGGCATGCGACGCGCTGTTCGCGCGGCACAAGGCGCTTGCCGGGCACTTCGAGTTCGCGCCGGTCACGAACGAACGCCGGTTCGGGTCGCAGATCCGCAGGTATGTGGGCGAGCGGGTAGGGCGCGTCATGCTCCGCCCTACATGGGTGAGGGAGGTGCCGCCGCTGGCGGACGGTGAGGAGGTCTACGACGATCGCGAGGCCGCTGAGCGTGTCGCCGCTGAGGTCGAGCTATATAACGGGACCATGCCCCTGAGGCGGAGCGGTGTCGGCGCAGAAGGGGCGCCAAAGGCGCTCCTAGAATTTCTGCGTCTGCTCAGCGCCTGAAGGGTTGCCGCGTGCCGTTATGTGCGGCGACCGCCTGCTCGATGGCCATCTTCCAATCGACCTCGCAAAGCGGTTCGGCGGGCCAGGCGCGGACTCTGGCGCCGCGGCGGTGCCGGATCGGGATGCTGTCGATGTGGCTGCCAAGCAGTGTGATCAGCAGTTCCGACGTGGTGGCAGCGTTGATCTGCGTGCCCGCATCCGTCGCTGTGGCGGCATGCAGTGCCCCGACGAGATTTGCCGCCACGAAAACAGGCGTATTCCCGCCCATATCGACAATGTCGCGGATCACCTCGGCCGCCGCGACCACGACGTCGCCGTCGAAAGCCGTCCGGTGGCCCAGGATGATCCCGTCCGGCGCGCCGACCGCGAGCACGAGTTCGGGTGTAAACTCGACCCGCCCGTCGAGGGCGACGGGAAGGACGCATGCTACGCGCGCGATGCGGATTTCGCACGGTTGACTCTCGCCGCCCGGTGCCTGCACTGAGCGCGTGCGCATCAGGACATAGTGGATCATGCCGTATGAGGGAGGCGGGGTGTCCGCGTCGCGGCAGCGCCGCTCGACTTCGGCGAGGATGTCGGTAAATCGCGCGGCGGGTCCTAGTGCCGATATCGCTTCGTCGATGGCTGTTCTGGTCGCCGCCGGCATCGCATGGCTGGCCCGCGTCTCGCCGCGACGCGATCCGGAGCCACTGATGCGACGCGCCTCGCCGAACCGCTTCCATGTGACGACCAGCCGCTCGAAGTGCTTCACGCTGACGCCCATGCGCACGGCTGCCGCCACGCATTGCGCGCGGCTGTGCCGCTTTACCGCACACCAATCGCGCAGGATCGCGACGCGCCGGCGGGCCTCGGCCCAGTGGATCGGGTCGACGCCGGTCAGGTCGATGGGCGCGGGCGCACCTTCGGCGCCCGCGGTGGCGGGGTCGGTCATTATCGTTCTCCTATCTTTGGTGGTTCCGACGGCGTCGGAGGCTGGCGTTAAGTGTCAGCCGCGGCCGAGGCTCGAAACCTTCGCCAGCGTCAACCGGATCTCAACCCGATCGCGCCATCACAGGCCGAAAGGGAGGACCGCATGAAGGCGTTCAGGGTGGACAGGTTCGGCATTACGGAAGTCGACATGCCGGATGACTTCGATGACACCGCCGTATTCGGCTGGGACTGGGACTGGGACTGCGTGCGGCTCGGCAACGGCCACGACGCGTGGGTCCGCGACGACGCGCTGTTCCAGCCCGGCTTGGCGCTTGCCACGTTCGGCGAGCATGCCAACGTCCCGCTCCCGGCCTATGTCCTCGGTGCCGATGGGGAGCGGACCGTCGCGGCCACGATCTCCCTCGACGACCTGTCGGCACAGGTTTCGATGCAGGATGGCTACCGCTAGCTGACCTCTCCCTGCGTCCGGCGGTGCGACGATTTTCGCGACGTCTATTATACGATTGTCGGCATCGCCTCGACGTCATGCCGCTTCACCGTGCGGTCACGATGGCCGCGGAGCCGGACGGCTTACAGGGCGACGCCAAGCGCCGTTGCCTGGTCGATGCTGCGCACACAGAATGGCTGCCACAGCCCGCCATTCGATCGTGAACCGGTCTGCGGCCCATGTCCCGCTCGTGGACGAGCCACGACCGATCGATGCCCCAAGACCTCGGGCGTCCGACATTGCGTCCTGCTTTGATTCTACCTGCGTGAGCGATATAGTCGAAGCATGGCCGTCCCTCAGTCCAACTTGCAGTCATCGGCTTGGAGGTTGCTTCAACTGTCAGCCCTCACGGCGGTGAATGTTAGTTTCGTGCTCGGAATGCGATACGAGTGGTATGCGTCCATCGGCACGCGAGCACCTGACCCCCAGCATTCTGTCTTTGTGAAAGGCGCAGAGGTCGTAGGTTATGTTACGCCTGATCAGGCGTTCTGGACGTTCACGATGCCAATGTGGCTTTTATATGGGGGTATCGCGGCGTTGGTCGCGTTTGCTAAGTTCGGACCAAAGGGTTGGCCCAAGCTCGACCTCGCGGGCCTTTTGTATAGCGGGATTATAGCTGTCCTCGTCGTCAGCGGTGTAGTTCTTTTTACGATTGATATCTTCGCGGGCAGCCACGCCGTAGCGTTTTTCGAGACGGGCAAATGGGCTCTGCCATGTCGATCTGACGCTGCGACCACGTATCGGTGTTCAATCGCCGATCCTGGGTTACGCAACGCCGTGATCATATTTGTGGCTTTTCTAGCATGCGGGATTGGAATGCAGCTTTGGCGCCCTTCGGGTAGGCGCGCAGCCAGCGAAGTTGCAGACGACGACCTTTATCTGGATTAGCGGATTTCGCCCTTCGGCAACATTTCGTGGGGGACTTCGCCATCATAGCCCCGCCACTGGTCTGGCGATGGGGTGAGGTGGTGGTAGGCGTCGCCAACTTCGCCGCACGACAGGTTAGTCGTAGCGCTCCTCGCCCGGGCCGCGGCCGTGATCGCAGCGCACGGTATCGGTAGTTCCTTTTTATCTCGAACTGTCCTCCTCCTCAGCCAGGAACAGGCTTTGCAAGTCGCCGTTCAATTTACCTCCGCCGTCATAGGTCAGCGTGTAGTCTTCGAATGCACCGGCGAGCGGGCTAACCCCATCAAGAACGGCCAATATGCTCGACACGGTGTCAACGCTGGTTTGGCGTATTATCTCAAACAGAACTTCCTGTTGCTCCGGTCTCAAACTGTGAAACAGAGTGAGTGCTCTTATTCCATATGCGATAGTAGATTTTTCAGCGCGGCTGTTGTTAAACATGTCCATGTAGGATTTCATATTCTGGTCAATTATCTGCGTCATCAGTGCACTGGAAAATTCCTCCGAATTCATCCCGAATATCCCTTGATAAAGGCGTTTTGATTGACAGTCATTGCGCTGACCAGCTATTTCAATATTGATGTTAGAATGCTTGGTGGCATCGGCGTCATCATCGGTGTGGAATGCTTGCCATGCCGCCGCCTCATAGGCCTGGTTGCCCGACCGGCCGCTTCCGATCGCAAAGTGCCGACTAACGCGAATCCTCATATTGCTTCAGGATCGCTATGGGCGCGAAGGGAGCGGGCCAGAGAAGAATGCGGTATTGATCGTCACCCTCTAGGCCGTCATCGCTCAAGGTATCCAACCCGCCGAAGTAGGCTCTCACGCGGTAGGTTCCGGGAGAGACGGGCAGAACGTCGATCGAGCCTCCCGTGCATTCATGGATTTCCAATCGACCGGATGGCAGGTCAATGCTTGCCTCCGCGACGTGATCCCAGTCATCAGTTGCGAGAACTGGAGGGATGTCGGTCACCCCGACTTCCACAGGAACAACCATGTTGCGCGCCGGCTGGATCACTACAACGAATGGCGCCGCCTTGATCCTGCGTCCCGTGTCTTCCTCCGTGTAGTCAGTTGGCGCATCGGGCTGTTTGCCTTGGTCCCAGAGGTAGAACTGAAAATAATCGGCGAAGACCTCATAGCGCTTGTTAAGCGCCTGCGGGGCCACGTCCACTTGATCCGGGTTATCGGATTGCGTGCTGGCCTTTCTTTTTAACCAATCGAACAAGCTCGGCTCCCGCATCACGGGTTAGGTGTATCAAGTCCGCGAACGACCGCAACCAGGCCTCATGTGTCGTGCCGCTCTCCGTCGTCAACCCGAGCTTCGCCGTTCTATCTATGGTTGGGAGCAGCGGGGCCGGAATGGTGAAAAGACGTTGGAACGCGGAGGCTAGCGGGACAAGTGTGGGACAGCGGTCGTTGACCCCGCACGACGAAGTTGTAGCATCGCCCGATGCGCATTCACCGCTTTCTCTGGATGTTGCTCGCGTTTGAAATCAACGGCGCGGCGAGTGCCCGCACTCCAACGCCAAAAGCCGAGGTCGGCTGGATTTATGATGGCGAGAGGACGTGCATCTTCGATGAGAGCCGTTCAGCTTCGAAGCCAACCCGTTGCGCCCAGTATTACATGCAAATCCAACGCAAGACTGAAGGCGGCAGCGTTTGGACCGAGTATCGATGGATGTGGAAGGGCGGCGACGGTCTCGAGGTGCACTACCGCTCCCGGATCGGCAGTATGGGAATTAGCACCTTTACCATCGGCGAGTTGTTCGACCGCAAATCGAACCTGCCCGGGCATATGAGCAAGAACGCGGTGTCATACTCGCCAAGCCGAGAGGAACTGGTGATCGGCGTGCCCGGCGATGGATACGAATTCTCCGTGAAGGGAGGAGCCCTCTAACGGTCGAGCCAATCATTCTGCCGCCGCTGATCTGATACCCGTGGTTGGTGATATCTGGTGCTTCGCCTTCCGTCCTGAAGCTCGAAGGTTTTCCAGTGATAGCCAGCTGCAGCGCAGGCCGGAACCTGAAAGGCACCGCATAGGTGTCGACAGCAACCGCATTCTCTATGCGCGGTCGATCCCGCCGCCGAAGGGCGGCAGGATCGATTATGGTCAAGCAGCCTTTTGCGTCGCCTTACCGCGGCGGCGGCCAGTCGGCACGCGCGACGTCGAATTGGCCGACGCGGCGATCTCATCGAGAATCCTTCCCAGGACTTCCGTCCCATGGGCGAAGGCGACCTGGACGAGTGCCTCGATATCCTCGTGGTTTTCGCCCGAGTAGAACCAGTCGTAGAACGCCTTGCGTGCTGCAGCCGACCGGAACCTGTGAAGGTAGAGGGGTTCCGTGAACATGCCCTGCGGGCCGTGCAGCATGTCGCTGATCAGGATCTCGGCCGGGTCGTCGCGCTTCTGCACCATCGTGCCGGTCCGTTCGGCGATCGGTTCGATCTCCATTCTGTCGCGCATGTGCTGGTAGAATGCGGGCTGGCCGAGCGCTTCTGCCATCTGTCCCCATTCCAGCCAGCGGTTCCGGCGGACCGCTACCCATCGCACAAGGGCGTCGAGTGAGCGGGCGTCGGCCGCCTCGCGATGCCACAATGGTTCGACCATGCCGTTGTGCTCGAGCATCGCCTGCGTGGCGAACACGATGCAGAGCGTCGTCCGGCGATCGATCACGAACCGGTAGGGTTCGGTGTCGTCGATGTGGGAGAGTAGCATTCTTCAATCCTTGGTTGGACCGGACCATCGCCGAACGGAAATTTTTCCCATCCAGGTGCCTCCGGTGCCTGGTCTCGATGCTATCCCCCCAATCCTCACCTCCCCTTCCCGAAATGCCTTTAACTGGTCAGCGCGTCGGTCGATGGCTATGCTGCGTCCGGATTTCCGGTCGATATGGACGGTGCCGATCGTTCTGCGTCTTTTGCCAGCGGTATGTCGGAAGAGGCGAACCTTGACTGTCCGGCGAAGCTGAACGGCCAAGAGGGATGCGCTTGGCGCGACGCCGGGTGTGTTGTCCCTCGCCTCCGTAACGACCTATACCGTTTCAATGTCGGCAAGCCATGTAGACCTCCAGCGCCGATTCCGGCCGGCCACCGATGAGGAGGGGCGGCAATTCGATGGCCTTTTCGACCGTTCGGTCACCCGCGACCCTGGCTGGCCGGGGTTGCTGGAGAAGCGCCGCGTGGTCGTTCTCGCCGAGGCCGGAAGCGGCAAGTCGGCCGAATTCGAGCGCACCTGCGCCACGATCCGGGCGACGGGCGCGTTCGCCTTCGCGACGACCGTGCGCGATGTCGCGATGTCCGGACTGCCAGCGGCGTTCGTTCCAGCGGATCGCAGGCGGTTCGACTCGTGGAAGGCGGACGGCGCGGCGCCGTGCTGGCTTTTCGTCGATTCCGTTGACGAGGCGAAGGACCAGGGCCACCACTTCGACACCGCCGTGCGACATCTCGCGGATGCGATTGTGGGTCACGAGGAGAGGGTGCACCTCTACATCTCGGGCAGGTTCACCGACTGGGACAAGACGGCAGACAGCGAGGCCATGGTGAAGTGGCTTTCGCTTCCGGAACCGCCGCCGCCGCTGCCGCCCAACTTCGGCGAGGAGGTGCGCGCAACGCTGCATCGCAAGGACCGTGACGACAAGCCTGCCGTGGCGGAGGCCATCGAGGTTCTGCTGATGGAGCCTCTAACGAGATCGCAGGTCAGGAGGTTCGCCGACGGATCCGGCGTCGCGGACGCCGATGCGCTACTGCAGGCGATCGACGACGGGGATCTGTGGCAATTCGCGGTGCGGCCGCTCGATCTCGGCTGGATCGTGGAATACTGGCGCGATCAGCGTCGGCTGGGAACGCTACGCGAGATGATCGAGGCGAGCATAAGGGTTCGTCTGATCGATCCCGACGTTCGCCGCCGCCGTGCCGATCCGCTTGATGTCGAGACGGCGGGAAAGGCGTTGAACCGCATCGGTGCCGCCTTTCTGCTGTGTGGCAAGGACACCGTGCGCGTGCCCGCCGCCGGTCTCGATATGACGCCGCCCGAGAAGTCGGTGCCGCTCGATGCGATTCTTCCGGAGTGGCCTGACGCACATCGGCTTCGGCTACTGGGCCGACCGGTGTTCGATCCGGCGACGCTCGGCCGTGCCCGCCTGCATAGCGACAACAAGGGCACGTTGCGATGCTATCTGACCGCACGGTGGCACGCGCGGATGCTTGACGCGGGCTGTCCGTTGCAGACCGTCCACGATCTGCTGTTCGTCGATCTCTACGGCTATCGCCTGGTTCGCCCGGACATGGTCGAGAGCGCTGCCTGGCTCGCGGGGACCAACACGGCGATCGCCGAGGAGCTGATCTCACGCGATCCCTTCGCGCTGTTGCGTCATGGGGATCCCGGATCGTTGCCGATGACAACGCGGTTCAAGGCCTTCACGGCTGCACTGGCGCAGGTCGATGACATCGACCACGAGAAGCTGTGGTTCGCCGATGAGGGTCTTCGTCGCTTCGCTGCTCCCGAGCTTGACGCTCATTTCGCCGATTGGTGGGCACAGGCCGGGGATAGCGTCGAAGCGCAGCACCTCGTCCTTCGGCTGATCTGGGTCGGTAGGCAGCAGGGCGGTCTCCCGATCGTTGGCGCGGTCGCTTTCGACCCGACGGCGGACGAGCTGACCCAACTTCTGGCGGGGCGGGCGCTGACCCGGATCGGCAACCTGGACGACCTGAGACGCTACGCCCGGCACGTCGTCGACAATAGTTCGGCGCTCACCCGCTCCGTTGTGATGGATGGGCTCGAGGCGCTTTTCCCGCAATACATCTCGGTCGCCGAGTTCGTCACGCTGATCGACCAGGTGGGTGTCAAGGACGATGGCGGGCATGTCAGCGTGCTGCCGCTCGACGCCGAGATCGTCGACGGCTTTCAGACAGCAGCCGACCTGCAGGCGTTCCTGGAGGGCCTGCTCGCGCGCTTCGGTGAGCTGACCGGCGATCATCAAGAGCATCCGTTCCGCGACGCTTTCGCCAAGATCGCCGCGATCGGCGCGACGCGCCTGCTGGACCATTTTCCCGACGCGATCCCAGACGTCGTCACCGACCTGAACCTGCTGCTGCGGGAGAGCGAGCGCTTCTCGGGCGACGACGCGGCGCGATCGCTCGGGAAACACTTTAGCACATCGCCGGGACGGCGACGGACATCGTTCTGGCGGACGGTCGAGCGGCTGCGCACGCACCCGTTCGTGCCGGATCCCGACGACATAAACATATGGTCGATCCAGTATTTCGGTTGGCCGGTCATGATCGAGGACGCCGACCTGGAATGGCTGATCGCCGATATCGTCGGCCGCGCGGACGCGCGCGAACGCCTCACCGCCCTAAGGACCGCGCATTCGTGGTGGCGTCAGAGCGGACAGCGGCCGGAGGTGCTGAAGCGGCTCGTAGGGGCGGCGGCCGACGACGCTGCGCTCGCCGAGCAATTGGGAGCCTGGCTGCTTCCGCAGGAAGATCCGCCGGTAATCCGCCAGCAGATGGCCGACCTCGAGGCGCTGCGGAAGCGCAACGACGAGCAGGGCGCGGCACGGGATGACAGCTGGGTCAACCTCATCGCGACCCTGCGGGACGATCCGACCGTCTTCGACCGTCTCTCCGCCCAGACCGCCGAGACCGTCGACACCCGGCTTTTCCATCTCTGGCAGTTCCTGACCTGGCGCACGCAGTCGCGCGACCGCTACGCGATCGACAATCTGGACGCCGTGCGGCCGATCTTCGGCGAGGAGCTTACGCGCCGGTTTGGCGATGCGCTCATCGCTTTCGCAGACGCGCACCAGCCGGTTGGGCCGGTCGAGGAGACCGCCGAACGGCGGAGCGTGAGCAACTTCGACATCATGGCGATGACCGGGACCGCCCTGGCGGCTGGGACGGTGCAGGGGTGGGCCTCACGGATCGGCGCTGATCGCGCGCTTCAGGCGGCACGCCTTGCCATCGTCGAGCTCAATGGGTTTCCGGATTATCTGACGCTGCTGGCCGAGGCATATCCCGCAGTGGTGCACGAGGTGCTGCTCAAGGCGGTCAATGCCCAGCTTTCGCGCACCGATCCGGCGGGACATGGGATGCTCGATCGCCTGGAGTATGCCGATCCCGCGTTCGGCCGACTGATCGTCGCCGACCTCGTCGAGCACCTGCGGGACCATCCTGATCTACAAGTGGTCTCGCTCGAGAAGATTGTCTCGGCTCTTTTGCATGCACTGCCGATCAAGGTGCCGGGGCTGGCCGATCTTGCGAGCGAGCGTGCGCAGACGTCCGCGGATCCCGTCGCGGCGGCTTACTACCTGCTCCTTCTCTTCGCCTTGGAGGGTAACACGGCGGTCGATGCGCTACGTGCTAAGATGGAGACGCTGGACGGTCGAGGACAGGCCGATTTGTGCTGCGTCCTGCTCCCCCGGCTTTTCGGCGGACGGCTGAACCGCGCGGTGAGACCACCGAAGTCCTTGTCGGTCAAACGCCTGGAGCAGTTGCTGATCATCGCGTTCGAAGGCGTGAAGCCGAGCGAGGACACCGTGCGTGCCGATCTCGTGGTCTACTCGCCCGAATTGCGCGACGACGCCCAGGACGCCCGCAACATGATCTTCGACCTGTTGCGGAATACGCCCGGCGAGGCGACTCATGCGGCGCTTCTGCGACTTTCTGATGTCCCCGATTTCCCGATTGAACCCAGGCACCTCCGGATATGGACGCGGCGGCATGCGGAAGCCGATGCGGTGCTTGTTGAATGGCAACCGGCGGACGTGAAGACGTTCGAGCAGTCGTTCGACCGCGCGCCGACCACGACGGCGGACCTGCAGCTTGTCGCGCGCCGCCGGCTCGAGCGGATCCAGCACGACCTGATCGACGGGAAATATGCGCAAGGCGATACGCTGCAGGGGCTTGTCGACGAAGGGGCGGTGCAGCGGTGGATGGGCATCCAGCTCGAGGCCATGAAGGGGGAAGCCTACACGGTGCAGCGCGAGACTCACTATGCCGGAGAGAAGGAACCCGACATCGCTTTGACCAGCCGACACAGCGGTGTCGAACTTCCGATCGAGATCAAGATCGTGGACGGGCTTACGGTCGCGCAGATGGAGGCGGCGCTCGAAACGCAGCTTTGCGGACAGTATCTGCGTCACGCGTCGACGCGGCACGGCATCTTGCTGCTCGTCTATCAGAATGCCCGATCGGAAGGCTGGCGGCTGATCCCGGACAGGCCACCTGTGCCCTTCGCCGACGTGCTCGAACATCTTCATGGAGTTGCGAGAGGGATCCGGGAGGATTCCTGCACCGGTCCCCAGCCGATCGTCGCGTCGATCGACGTGAGCGATGTGGTGTCGTTGCAGCGGCGACGGGCCGCGGCTCGCACCGCCAAGAAGACCTGATTCGGTTGTGGCGAGAATGCCGGGGTATTCGGCCTCGGTCAGTGGGAGACGCCGAACCTCTCGGCTTCGCGATACGCCGTAGGGGTTCGTTCACTGACGGCATCTATCGTCGGACGGGCCACTCGCCCGGAGAACCGAAGAATGCACACTGTCCTTACGCACGACGTGATGGAGCAAATCCCCGGTCTCGATCCGTTTCCGGATGAGCCCGCGTTCATGAAGGTCGGCGAGGCGACCTCGTTCGCAGTGATGGGGCGGGGGGCGCCATCCGCGCGCTGGGTGCGGATGACGCTCGGGGTGCGGTCGCGCAGTGCCGACGAGGGATATCTGATATCAAACGCGCATGAAGACAAGCTCGAGACGGTGGAGCGCTGGTGCCTGATGGGGCCGCGACGCTGCGCTCTCCCGCTCCGCGGCTACCGCTGGCGGCGCGATGACCTCTGGATTCACACGGCTCCCGTGTGGGCTCCGTGCATCTTCGAAGGCGGACACTTCCGGCCCGGCGCTCCCGATCCGGACGATCTCCGGACGGTCATGATCGCCGAAGCGGTGACCGGCGGCGCGACGCCCGTGCTGCTCGACGAGGCCACGATGTTGCATTGGCTATCGGCGCGGCAGTGGGAGGCGCTCGACGTGATACGCGGAGCAGGTCGCGTCCGGCATGATCAGTTGGCGTTGGGGTAGTAGCCTCGGGGACGTCTAATCTGGTATTCGATGCCACAGGCAATCTAGCCAGGTCTAAAATACGGTATAGAGCATGCAAACTCCATCGGACGAAGCCTGGAACAACTTTGTCATGCAGAGTGATCCAGGCGCATTTGCGCAGGATACAAGCGAAAGGGCGGCGGCGATCGCGAACCTGTTCATGGGGGTGACCAGCAATGGCGGGCTGAGTCATTTCCTGGAATCGACCTACGATTTGGATGCCGCCGAGACTGTTGATGCGCTCCATGTGGTCGGCGCGCACGGAGCGTCCAGCCAGTTGCAAGAAGTCATTTCAGGTTTAGCGATTGCCCTGCCGCCAATGTCACAGGACGACCGCTGGAATGCGCTGCAAGAGCATTGGAAGGGCAGGCTCGACGACCTCGACACGCTTTCAAGCGAAGCCGAGGACGAACTGATGGCCGCCCTCACACGGCATGTGCTCGAGAGAGAAGCGTTCTACAGACAGCTGGGAAGGAGCTGACGCCTTGCATGCGTTGGCCTAGTGGCTCCGCGTCTGCTGCTAAGTGACCCGTCGCGCGGCTGACGATCCTGATGCGCTTTTGCGCATCGCCGCCGCCGTGGTAGAAGGGGCCGTAGTCCATGATCCCGCACCTGATGTCGACATGCCGCGTCGCGGCTCCGAACTGGAGCGGCGCCGATCATCCGGCGCAGAAGAATCCAGGCTGGTCGCTATGAGCGGTGCGCGGCGACTATGGTTTCGAAGACCGCTTGAGCGAGTATCGGCGGCACGGCATTGCCGACCTGCTGCTGCTGCAAGCCAATGCTCCCCTTGAAGACGAATTCGTCCGGGAATGACTGAAGGCGCGCAGCTTCCCTGACTGACAAGCCGCGATGTTCGTGGGGATGGATCAGCATGTTCTTTCTGAAGTTCCCGATCACTACTGATGGTCGGGCCGAATCGAGCCGCCGGTATATTCCAGTATGGCACCGCGTCCGGTCCCTATAACTCCCCATCATTTCGACCGGAATATTTTCCCAATTCCCGCCTTGCGGGATGAAAGGATAGCGTTCGACAATCGGATCGGCATTGCGCGACACTAGATGCCCAGAACACCGATCAAGGTCACCACGCATGCGCTTGGCGTAGTCGCTGGCCGCGTCCGAGGAGTAGCCAAGCACGTCAATGCTGGCACCGTTTTCCAGAACGGGGAGATCCTGCAGGGCATCCTGGACCGAAACTTTGGGGACCGAGCCGGCGGGCAGCAAGGGTGGTGCGGCCTCAAGCCGGCCGACGATGAAGAAGCGGTTGCGGGCTTGCGGGACGCCGAAGTCGGCTGCGTTCAACAATCCTTGCTCGCAACGGTAGCCCAGTTTCTCGATGTCTTTTCGTATCTGCTTGGCGAACAGGCCTCCTTCGGTTTCGAGGATGCCACGGACGTTCTCGAAGACCACCCATGCTGGCTTGGTGCGCTTCACGAACGCCACGAACGCTTGGAACATCCAATTCTTCTTGTTCTCGGCAGTCCGCGTTCGCTGGTTCGATGTAGAGAAGCCCTGGCAGGGAGGACCACCAAAGACAACTAGGTCTTCAGAAGGGAACGGCGCGCTTAGGTTCCGCAGATGCTCAACACCCATCTGCAGCACCATGCAGTCAGGATGGTTGATGCGGTATGTGTCGAAAGGGGCATGGTGCGTTTCCACCGCAACCTTCGTGGTCACGCCGGCCCATTCGGCACCCAGCGACATTCCGCCCGCCCCGGCGAACAGATCAATCCCAATCATTTCATGCACCACCGGCTGCGGCTAGCGCAGCTGACACCGACTGGCGGATCTCGGTCAGCGAACAGGCGAGGAAACAATTCGACGCGGTCGCGTAGCTCAAGTTGTAGACTAAGGCAGGCGCGTAGCACACCTGCCATTCTGGCTTTTGACGAGCCAGCGCCCCAATAGCCGCGGTCGAAATCTTGCTATTGAGGGGCACCAGAAGGACGTTGTTGCGGATGGCACGTGTCGCATCCAGCAATGCCTGCACCGCGCCGATGGGATCGAGCGCCGGATACTCGAAAGCGGCACCCTTGTGCGTTGAAAGCAGTTGCTGAGCGATCTGACGATTCTTGTCTTCGCTCCACGAATGATGAGCACCTACCGGGCACGCGATTCCGACGATCAGCTGATCGGGCTCGATCTCCTCGACGATCCTGCGCATCCGTTCGGGATCGAAGCCGGGCAATGCCACTACGGTGGTCTGCTCACCGGGCGACCAGCCGCCGGGATAGCCGATAACCGACCGAACCTCATGGATGCCACGGCTAACCCACTTGTCCGTGGGTTCATCATCGCCGGAATACGCCTTTGCGACGTTGTAAACGAGCTTGATATTCGCCCAATCGGAGATGATCTCGTCCGCCGCCGCGACCAGGATCAGCACCATCTCGTGGGTCATGGTCGTGATGTCCGCGACCCACCGGCAGCCATCGGCAACCGAAGGCCGGGCAGCAATCGCGATCATCGTGTCTGCCAAGCGCAATGGGTCTCGTTTGGACGCGTGCAAAAATTCCAGCGTGACACCTTCTCGGTCGGCAAGAGCCGTTGCCCGATCTCGGACGGCTGAGATATCCGTCTCGATATCTTCATTGACCAAGCACAGCCACTCTCGCAATCCGTTTCCCGCAAGCGCCTCGACGACGGCGAAACTCCGCTCCTCGAAGCTGAGGCAGCTGATCAGCGTCGTCTGGCTTCCGCCGAGTTCGGAAATGAGGTCGGATCGCGTGAGATCACGCATCGTCGCCATCCTCGAAGTCGATCGTCATCTGATTGTCGTTACCGCGACTGCGGTCACGCCGGAGCGACAGCCGCGCAGCTTCGGGATCGTTCATCAGCTGCTCGACCTTCCGATTGGTCAGGAATTTGTAACCCGAGAACCCCATCGGATCGAGATTGAACAACGGTGCTAGGCGCCGGCTCAGGATGTAGAGAGGAGCGCGGCCTGCACCCTCTTTGCGACCGATGATGCCCTGGAACAGGTATCCGTAACGAACCCCGAGCCGAAGCACCTCGTCGATTTCCCTCGTCGGCTCCTCGGTCAATGCAAAGCTGAAGAGCTTGCGTTCGGCCGCATCGCCGTCGATCAGGAGACTCTCGAAAAGCGAGCCTAGGCCCTTGATAAGATTACTGAGCTGGACGGCCTGCTGTGGATCGCCCTTTAGCTGTTCGACGTCGCGTTCCAGGTTCTTCAGGTCGACGATCATCTGCGTGCCGGCGTGTTCGCGGACGACTTGGTTCTGAATGCGCGGATCGATCAGCTCGATGGTCTTGTTGCCGCGCGGTGCTGCGGCGAACGCCTGCGCATACATGTCGGCAGCGGCCTCGAGGAAAAAGCGGGTGACCCCGGAAGATATGTGCACGAGTTGGTCGAAGCCGCTGTAGCTGTATGTGTTACGACTCTTTCGGTCACCACCGAGGCGGGTGATGTAGTTGGGCCGCGCATAGCGATATGCATCGTCGCGGGGGCGATATCCGCGCCCCTGACCTGCATCCCATTGGGCAACCAAGCGCTTTTCCTCTCGCTCGATGGCAAGGCGCTGTCGGTTGTCCTCCGGGAAATACTTGTCGGCCGACTTCTGAACACCGACGGTCAGCAATCGGCGCTGCACGATTCCGGCCATGCGGCTCTTGTAGGCCTTCTCACTTGCGCGACTGGTCGTGTCAGACAGGTTGATTTCCTGATAGTCGTGCGGAGCTTCGATCCGGCTGTTGTAGACGGTCACAAACGTCTTGTAGGCCGTGACCTGGGCCGCGATCTTCAGGCTGCAGCGGCTGGACAGACGGCGCGCAACCCACGAATTCACTATCCGGGTCTGAACCTCCGTCAGGCTGTCGCCGTCGTCGAGCAGCAGTAGGATCGGGCAGGATGCCGGGAAGCGCAGTGCCTCACGAATGAGATCGACGAGCGGCAGCAGCAGATCGTCGAAGCCATACAGTTCGCCGGTATAGGCGAGCGTGTCGGCCACGAAGCCGTGCTTCCTGACATATTGGACGGCTTGCCGATAAGCCTTCTGCAGGGCCGCAGCCATGGTTTGGAGAGCGTCGCCCACGTTTGACGTCGCGTCAGCGGCCGTGATCCCAAGAATCCCCGCCAAATCTGCATGAAGCCTCAAGGCGCCGTCCGTGAGCGCCGCCGCCGCCACATCGTTGTTCCGCAGCAGTCGCAGGATGACCTGTGCCCCGATTGCCAGGACCAGCAGATGCTCGTTAAAAAACACCTCGCCGTGGCGATCATCGAAACGTGCCAGTTCGCTAATCTGGGCTTGAGTCTCACGGAACGATACATAGAGCGACAGGAAGGGAAGCTCCTTGAGCGGCTTCCCGGTGACCAGTCGTTGACAATCCGGTTCGAGATATCTGAAGAGTATGCTCTTGCCCGAGCCGCGCGTCCCTATGACGAAGGCATGCCCGGCGCTCTCGATGTTCCCCAGCCCGGGCATCTCGGTCGAAAATATTGCGTAGACCTGTTCCGCAGTTAGGCCTTCGGGCGTGAACACGGCGAAGGGATTGTCGATCATGATCGATCACCCTCCGCTTTTAAGATCAGCTGCTTGAGGTAAGCAGCAGTGAGCTTACCGTTGCCCTGGTAGGCCGCGAGTTCCGGCACCATCTTGTAGATGCTCGGGGGCTGATCCGCATACCCGTGCTCGGCGATCGTGTAGACGATGTTGTGCAGGGGCATGAGCTGATCGTCGAAGATCATGATGTCGACCTTGATACGTTCGAATTCCATGAAGGGACGCATGAAACGTGAGCAATAGCGGGCCTCGTTGAATGTCTTCATCGACCGGTCAAAGATTTCATCGAGAAGGTGAACCTGACCGCCAGTTTTGCCGAGTTTGCGCTTGAAGACCGAAGGGTCGTTGAAGCCATAATTCAGCGTGATCTCGCGCGTTGAGGCGTCATGCATCTGGGAGTGAAGGCCGGCGGCGACGACGTGGAACACCTCCGAGGCTTCCGGCAGCGATCCTGCCGCCATCTGGACCCGATTGGCGCGGGCGGGATCGTCAGCGAGCTCGTCCGCAAGACGCAGGATCGCCGCAAGGAGCCTGGGGCGGATGTGCTGTCCGGATACGGCTTGTCGCTCAGGCAGCGTAGAGATGGTGTCCTTGGACCCGGCGGCGGTGCCTCCATGAACTCCCGCGATCTGCTTGGCAGCCGCATATTCGACCTGATCGACCGGCAGCGCCGCGCCGACGGCCTGCAAAGCGCGATGGATCTGTCGTTCGTGTCCGCCACGGCCCAGCACATTACCGATGTCGTGGAGGTAGACGCCGATGAGTAGGAGTGCGAGTTCGAAGTGCGTCAGATCGATGTTTTCCGACCGTTCAATAAGGTCGGCCGCGACCTGTCGGACGCGTGACACGTGTTCCTTGTCGTGCATCGTCAGATGGCCACCCCCATCCGCGGCGATCGCGCCGGTGGTGATATAGGGAAGCGCATTTGCCTCTAGCTGCCCGATCCAGCCGGCGATAACCGTCGGATAGTCCAGCGCGCCGCCACGCGGAAAGGCGTTCTTCTTGCGTGCGAATTCCTCCGCGATCTCCTGCAATATATCGTCACCGGCCAGCTTCATCAGAACAATGTCTCCCCGCGTGACGGCATTGTAGGCCGGTGACCTGCTCACGCCAACCGTCATCGCCAACAGCTACTGGACCACCAAGGGCATTTGCACGCCCGCGGTTTCGTTAGCCGTGCGGCGCTTGGGTTAAAGCATCACGATGCTGGACGAAGAACGCAAATAGACGAATGAGAGAGTGCGATCTTTGCCAGCCCTATCCCTGTGCCTCTCGTCGGGACACATGGGGTTCTGTCAGCAGAACTGAGGCAAGCCGTCCGGGCGAAAAACTAGGACATGGAGCGCTGGTCTGTTTGACCCGTATTCCTACAGCGCGGCGGCACGTGCCGCAGCTGCCGCTCGAAGGGCGGCGAGATCGCGCAGGGGTCGCGCCCGCGGCGGTCGCGGAGCGGCCGCGATGCGGTCGTTCACGTAGCCGAGGAAGCCGGGGGAGAGCTCGAGCGCCTCGATGACCGCGACCCGGTAGGAGTTGATGGGATAGTTGCTCCACTCCCGCATACGATTGTCGATCGCGGCATCGAGCTGTCCCTGGTCGATCGGAACCCTGTGCTGCGACGTGATGGCATTGACGAGGTCTGACACGACGGCCGCTCCCTCCCGAAAATAGTCCTTTTCCAGCGAGAGCGCCGCATAGTGACGTCTCATCAGATCAACGATCGCCGCCGGGACTTCGGGATCGGTCGCCGCGATGCTGAAGCGCACCCCTATGCCGCCCGCTGTCACCCGCACATCGGCATGAAGCAGCGCGGTGTCGGGCATCTCGTCGAAATAGGGGTTGATCACGTCCCGGGGCGCGACCACGAACCGGTTACCCTTCTTGCGGTTGCATGGGTCGCATACGTAGACGAGGTTCCATGCGAGCACCGAGAACTCGGGAAAGAAGTCCTTCGGCAGGAAATGGTCGAGCGACGTCGGCTGCCTGAGCAGACAGTAGGGGCAGATGTTCGGGTCGGGTTGGATCTGCTCCATTATCCCGGTGAGCACGGCCCGCCGGGCGATCGTGTCTCCGGTATAGCAGTGCTCCAACGCGTCCTCGGCCAGATCAGACCACGCCCTGCGCGGCAGAGCTTCCAACGCGTTCCTGCAGACCCAATAGTCGAGAAAACGCTTCCGAATGTGGGGCCGCAGCTGTCGCAGTCGCTTGCGGCGGGGGTCGTTTTTTCCGTTACTGATCGAGACGAGGTCGGCGCAGACGTCGCGTGACGGGGGCGGCTCCGACCTCATTCCGGAGCGCGCCGAGATTCCAGGTAGAGGCGTGCATTGAGGCCGAGGTGCCCGTCGAAGCGGGCTGCCACGGCATCGACGTCGCCGTCCTCGTCGTCGAGCAACCTGTCGACCACGTCCTGGTAGCCCCGCTCGCCTTCGACTGCGTCGAACACCAGCCGCACGATTTCGGACAGGTTCTCTCCGAAGGTCTCTGTGGGCGGGTTCGACACCATTGGCGGGGCCGGATCGATGCGCTGCAGGACGTGGACATGGCGCGCGAGCACCTGCTGAACCACGATCGGGCTGTGCGTCGCCACGATGGCGAAGCACTCGAGTTCGTCTAGGATCACCGTAAGCACCGACATGAGTGTCGACGTCAGCTGCGGGTGGAGATGGGTTTCGGGCTCGTCGAGAAGAACCAACGTGCGTTTCCGCAGATTGAACACGAGGTCGCAGATGATGTTCAGCACGATCCGCTGCCCCGCACTGAGCCGACCGTAGAACGCCTGGCTCTTCGGTAGCGTCTCCCATTCGAGCTGTGGTATTGCCAGCGCCATCGCCTGCAGGAGCAGGCTCTGCTGGGTCTCGTCCATCTTGCGGATGGTCGCGGGAATGCGGCTCGCGATCGCCTTTTCGTCGAGCAGCCCGCTATCCGGTTTGCGGATGCCGCAATACGTATACTGGTAGCGCTTCGTGTCGGACGGCTTGGGCAGTTCGAAGTCGTCGAAAGCGCTGAAGGATATCGCGACCACGCCATAGAAGCTCGGTCGTGGCGTGAAGAGTCCGGCGTTCTCGAAGGTCTCGCCGGCAGCGGTGCGGGCCGCGACCGTCTCGGTCTCCTCGAAACTGCTGAGGGCTACCGCCATTCGGGCCATCAGCTGCGTCTTTCCGACACCGTTGACGCCAACCAGGAGGTTGATCCGGTGGGGTAGGCCCGCGACCGGACGGAAGTCGAAAGGGACGACGTGGTCTCCGTTGCGCCCGATCGCGGCCCGGAATTCGAACATCTCGACCGGCGCGGCGGCCGCCCCGAACAGCGCGCGCCCGCGATCAAGCGCTTCGAGGGCGCGCGACGATCGTAGGAGGCTGACGCGGTAGACGTCTTCCTTCTCGAGCGCCTCGGCATCAACCGGCCCCATGGGAATGTCGCGCATTGCCATCGCGTAAGCCTCGCGCACTGCGGCCGTCGTCTCGTTGAGGTCTTCGTAGTAGGAGACTTCCTGACCGAGCGAGAAGTAGCCTTCTGGTAGCGCGGCCATGGTGCCCGTCAGGATGGACCGCATCGGCGGATCGACATCGGTATACCCGAAGCGTCCGATCTTGACGCCGCCGAGGTTGATCCAGGTCTGCTCGTCGACGGTGGGGCAAAGCGTCGCCTGGAACGTCGTCTCGAAGCCGTAGTCGTTCCAGTTGTTGATCTTCAGTCGGACCGCCGGATAATGACCTTCAAAGTCATCCGGTAGAGCGGTTGGGCGAAACTGGAGAAATACGACGCGCATTCCGCATTGTGCTTGGAGAACGACCTGAGTGCCAGCGCGCTTTGCGACATTCCGTCCGATCCTGTCGCAATAGTCATTTGCCCTGCCACGAACCTCGCCATTTTGCCCACCCCAGTGGTAATGAACTTCGAAACTGGCATTAGTCGGTTGCCGCGCCCATCCGGGTTGGCGGGCATTGGCGGAGATCGCGATCACCGATTAGGGCACGCACCGAATAGGCCGTGCTGGGCGATCGGTCCGGCACCATGGGATTTGCCGAGTTGGCAACCGCCCGTCAGAATCAGACGGCCTCGAATTCCTTAGAGCGTCGGCAGGCGATTGATGTCGAAAATGTCGATCTGCTGCGCTTTGAGCAGCGCATTTAGCGCGTCCGAACCCTCCCGTTCGGCATAGACCAATTCAGATTCGGAGATGGGAACCGCCATCAGCCACGTGATCGTGCGCCCTTCGAGATGAAGGGTTTTTGGTCCGTCATCCCAGAGAAAGGATGGCACAAACATGACGTGGGCTAGCGTTTCGGAAAGGCCATACATTTTTAGAACATCATTGTGGAATGCCCCAGGCCGCATCGGCCACGCGTCTTTAATGACGTTGAAGGCGCAGGTGGCGAGGACATCTGATAAATCCGTCGCTGTCGCACACGCGCCGATAATCTCGACTCGCAGATCGTTGCTGAGCCGGACGCTATGTTCGGACAGGCCCAAGGTCCCGAAAGCGGTCACGCCATCCCAAGGGCACTCGGCACGCGCCGCGATGCTTATCCAGTTTTCTTCAGGCTCGTCCCAGTGCCGATGTACTATGGGTTGGCCCCCCCACGCTCGCGCAAGTTCGCGTGCTGCGGATTTGGTGTGCGAGGATATCGCCTCTTCGCGTTTCATCTCTGAACCTTGGCAAGTCGAACAGTCGTTCGACGGGACATGTGCTGTGGATCGGTCGTCAGAATTCCGGCTTGAATGATGGATTGACCCACATCCGACGCACTTGCCCAAGTTCGAGCGGCACGGGAGAGGCGTCGCGCGAAGTGAGCTTTTCTACGAAAAGCAGTGCGTTGGCGGCCACTTCTTCATCTGGTCCTTCGACCTCGTGATCCCAGAAATGGACGGCGTCGGTTTTCGGATCAACGTAGAAATAGTTGCCACAATCGTCCTCAGCCAGGGGAATGGCAGAAACTGGAAATCCGGCGATCGCCGTAGCGAGGTCAGGCGCTTCTCGCACCGGTATGAAACGCGAAACCGCGACCTCGTTTTCGCGAGTGGCGATGAAGTTGGCATCGGGCTTCGCGCCGTCATGGTTGGCGACGAACTGGGTATAACTTGGGGGAAGCGCGAGACTCAGGCTGTCCGCTAATGCGGCTAAATCGCGTTCCGTCGGTCGAGGCATTTTGGGGATCGGCATAGCCATTGCAGTCTCCTTCACCGCGACATTCGCAGATTGCCGGACTGCCACAAGTGGGCGGCTGTCATCCCGCTAATTTTACTCCCAAAACCGGCCAAACAATGTTCAGGCCGGCTTCATCAATAAACGACGGGCGAACGGCAAAAAGCGGTGGGAAGCGGACGTTTAGGTGGACAGGGCAAGCGCGCATGGGCAGCATGGGGGGATGAAGCAACTCGCGGCGATCTATGAGCGGAAAGGCACGGTGTTCGTTACGGCTTCGCACAAAACCAAAGCAGGTTTTTGGGTCGATGACGACATCGTAGACAGTCTTGACCTTCCAACAGCAGAAATATTGGGGCGTGCTGTAAAGGCAGCGTTGGCCCGTTCGCAAAATGACGTGCCTACTCCGCCCCCAACAGCGCGGCCCGACAAGCCGCTTTTGCTTGCGGCTGGCGTCAAATCATGGCCAACCTTCATGAAGTTGGCCAAACACGTCAGTGTTTCATTTGATGAAAGCGGCTACAAGATTACTCGCTATCTCAACCTCGGCTCGAAGGACGGCTTCGAGCCGCAGCCCGACATCGCTTCACTCGCCTCTTCCTCGACCGCGGTTTTGGGCGAAGCGCTTATAAGTTTGCTCGCTGAAACGGCTTGAGGATTACGACCGACATTGGGGCGTTTGCCGCCAGTCCGCTTTCAGGCGGGACCGTCGCGCGATGGTAGTGTTGACGGCGAGAATTGGTGGTTGGCGGTCAGTCTGCTTTTGGGTCGATGGGGTGCGTGAAGTCAGGTGACCCGCACTGTCCGCACTTATTGGGCAAATAAAATGGTCCAATAAATCTGTTGAACAAATACCCGTCGCGTTGAATCCAAACAATTCCGCGACAATTTCTGCACCTTTCCAGAAATAGAGAAAATGCTGGAACCATTAACGCTAATACAAAATAGAATTTGCTTTGTTCTTTTGTTATCAGATGGGCTGAAAAAATCGCAGCAATCAATATTGATACGACGACAGCGTGACGAGTCCTCAAATAGGTCCAGTAAGTCACACACGCCTCCGAATTTTTTTCAAGACAGATCGTGCCCACTTTCGACTGAATTCGCAAGGCCGATATAGGTCCGAGATTGGGCGGCTGCCGTCCAGCCGCTTTTTAACTAACGCCTATCGGTCGGCGTTTAAGCGCATCGCGTCGATCGATGGTGTCCGAACGGGGAAGGTTACCGCACGGCGCACGAACCGGTGCAACCGACCCGCGAGTAGATCTCCCGGAGTCGTCCCAGCATCGCAGTGGAGGTGGCGGGGGCGGATTTAATCGCCGTGTCGATTCTGGCACTCATGTCCGCACGCTGCACGGGCGTCATCGGAACGGCACCGACGTCCGCCATCTCCATTGTCGATTCGCGCAATAAGGCCCGGTTCGATGGTCGCAGATCCCTATCGCTTTGCGCCTCGACCGTCCCCTCCAGAAGCTGTGCCATGCCGTTGCGCATCTGCGCCGCTCCCGCAATCCGGTGTGGGTCGCGCAGCTCCGCAGCGGACGAATTAGCCGCCAACGCCGTGGCCGCCACGAGCATTCGCTTGCCGCAGAGATCGGCCGCGGCGATCGCCAAAGTCGTTTCGTCCTGTAGCGACGCCTGGCGTTTTTGCTGCTCCCCTGGCTTGAATCTACGGCCATCGGCCCGCTTGGAAATATAGCTCATGTAGCTGCTGAAACACCGAATACGCTTTGGCAAGACGTCACAATGCCGGGCATATCGTTGGTCAGAGTGCGTATCGCCCCGCGATCGAAAGCGTTGCGCACCAGGTTATCGGGATCGTTCAGGCGCGGGCCCATTGCGCCGCTTCGGGTCGCAGCGTCGATCTTGGCGGAAAGGGCTACAGCCGCCCCGCGCAACAAGGCCGGATCGCCGGTTTGCGCTTGCGCGCTTTCCGCCATCAATGCCGTTGCAAAGCATGCCACGATCAGTGTGAAGCGTCCGCGCATATCATTCCCCATCAAGGCGTTCGTGCACCCAGAGGCCGAAACCACAGCCATGCCGACGTAGCGGCCTCGTTATTCAGCCTGACAACAAAGCAGCAAACCAAGAGAAAATACACCCCTCTGATTCCTGGACTCCAGACGGTTTGGCGATGTCGCGCCGATCCATTGAGCGGCCGAGAAATAGCGTTTGCACTCGGACTGCGTTCGGACCGGAAAACCGCTCGTCAGCGTTCGGGCGACCGGCTCCGAGGAAAGAGCGGGAACGGAAAAGTGGCGGCGAGCGGACTTGTGCGCCTGTCGTTAATAGACGGGCTTCAAACGCCATCCGGTAAGGTTCAAAAGGAACAGCCCAACCTTTCTTACCGGTCCATCGGACGGGCTCCACCGGTTGATGAAGTGGTATCCCTTCGCGTCAGACCTCTCGATGATCCACTGGGCACCATCCACACCGATCTCACAATCACCTGACAAGTCAGGCAACGCAGCGCGAGACATCAATCCCTCCAGATTCGCGGCTTCAGTCGCGCTAAGAGCGCGATCGACTACCTTGTCGACCGTCCCGGGATCATAACCGCCTCTGCCCGAGAGTTGCTTGGCGACCAGATGCCAGCCCCCGTCTTTCCGCTCGGTCAGGCGAACCGTCACCGGAGGGCTGAAGCTGCGGAGCCAAGTGAAACGCACAACGCGCTTGGCTGTGCTGCTTGCGGTCGCGGAGTAAAGCGGAGTCTCATCGGCAGCCCGAAGGTGCTTCGAGAACCATTCTTGTTCAAAGCTGCTCAGGAAATGGATGGTCCTGTCTTCCTTGCCATCGTCCGTCGGGCAGTTGACCGCCATTTCGGCATAGTTCGGAGGGAAGAAGGGCTGCCGCGCTGAAGCCGCGCAGGGTGCACTGCAGGCAATTAATGCGGTGAGGCCGAACCAACGAGACATGTCGTTATCATGATCTGATCTTCCGATGCCCGCAAGTGGAGGGCAGCGTAACGGTAGCTCTACGAGCGTGCTGGCTGGTCGTCAGTCTTGCCGGTCGCGCATGCCCGAGCGAGGAAGTCGGACAGCTCCTCCACCTTCGACGTGTCGACCGTGTAGATGACGGTCCGGCCGACCTTGTCGGAATGCACGAGGCCGGCGCGCGACAGGATCGCAAGATGCGCGCTCATGGTGTTGGGCGACGAGCCGGTGGCCACGGCGAGGTCACCCGACGCCATGCCTTGCGGCAGTTCGTCGACGAGCCGCTGGAACACCTCGAACCGCGTCGACTGTGCCAGCGCGCTCATAACCTGCAGGGCCTGCATCTTTTCCACTCCCTCACATTAGCCGAAGCCTACGTCGCTTCAACCCGGACCGGATATCGGATCTCCGCGCAAACAATACAACATTTCGCGACCCATTGAAATAAACCAAAGTGGTTTTATATTGGTATTGCACCGGGTTTCTCGCCGCCCGGAGCCTCTTCGATCAACGGCGACAAGGAGTCAGGTCATGATGATGACCCTCGCTGAGGAGGCGACGACGTTGGAGCTGCCCTCGACCACCACTTCGGCCCCCGCCGCCGGTGCCCGCACCTATCTCGATCCTCTCGACGACGACCGTCCGGACGACGAGGTCGTCGTGACCACCCGCCGCGCCATCTGCCGCATCGCGCTCGTGGCGACCGAGGCGGGAGGCAGGTTCGAGCGGGAGGCGGTGCCGCACGACCCGATGTCTTGGATGCTAGCGCCGCGGGCGCTGTTCGGCGGCGTCAGCGCGGTGGAGGCTTGCCTCGACCGCGACGACTGTCTGCGCGGAGTGCTCATCCACGGCTTGTCGCTCGGTCTCGATGCCGATCCCGAGTTCGTCGACGGCCTTGCCACAGACGACGGGGATGCGGCGGTGATCGACCCCGGTTCGGGCGGCTGGCGCTCGAACGTGTTGCCGTTCGCGCGGTCCGTGCCGGACGGGCTGCGCCTCTTCACGGCGACCGTCGTCTCCAACGACGGCTTCGAGACCGTGCAGGCGTTCCACGCGTCGCTCGCGACCGAGGAGGCCGAGGTTGCGGGGCGCCTGTATTGCCGCATGGGCGCTGCCGCCGCCGAAGCGAGGATCGTCGATGGCTTCGATCCGGCGGAACCGCTCGTCGCAGCGCTGGTGTCGGACGCGATCTGCGACACGCTGTCTATCATCGCGAGCGACCCGGCATCGCCGATCGCCGCGGGCCTCGACCTCAACATCGAGCAGCGCTTTCTCGGCTGAGCGCCGCGCTCGTCACCGGCTCGGTGCGCTAGGCCGGTGACGAGCGCGCCAGATTTCAACGAACAATGGAGGTTCCATGCGGGACGACATATTCGAACCCGAGTTTCTGCGCGCCATCGAGGCGCGCGACGACTATCGTCTGCTCCGCCGCCTCGAGGTCGCCGAGGGTTTGACCGGCGTCGGTCGCCGTGACGGCACGAGCGTAGGCGTTGTGGTGGACGTCGAGACCACCGGCATCAACGATGACGACGTCATCATCGAGCTCGCCTTGCGGCGCTTTCGCTTCGACCCGGATGGGGTGATCGTCAAGGTCGATCGCCCCTATTCCTGGCTTCAGGATCCGGGTCGGGAGCTGACGCCGGAGATCGTCGCGCTGACCGGACTGACCGACGCGGATCTCGCGGGACAGGAGATCGACGAGGGGGCCGCCACGCGGCTGCTCGGTTCGGCCGAGTTCGTCTGCGCCCATAACGCGCCGTTCGATCGGGGCATGGTGGAGCGGCGCCTGGAGGACGCCCGCGGCATCGGCTGGGCCTGCAGCTGCAATGACGTCGACTGGCGCGCCATCGGCTTCGACGGAAGGTCGCTCGGCTGGCTGCTTGCGCAGATCGGCTTCTTCCACGGGGCCCACCGCGCTGGCGACGATGTCGATGCCGTGATCGCGCTGCTGGGCCATTCGCTGCCGGCCGGCGGCACAGTGCTGGCGCAGATGCTCGCGCGCGCCCGGGAATCGAGCTGGCGCTTCGGCGCGATCGGTGCTGCCTTCGACCTTAAGGACCGGCTGAAGGCTAGGGGTTACAGGTGGGACGGAGCGGACAGGTGCTGGTGGCGGGAGGTGCCCGACGCCCGCAAGTCCGAGGAGGAGTGGTGGCTTGCCGGCCATGTATATTCGATCGACGCGCACCCGAAGGCGCTAGGTCCGATTATCGAGCCCGTGACCTGGCGTGAGCGCTACGCCCCGCGCCACCCGATGTCGCCGCTGTGACCGGCGTGGCGAACCCGGACCCGTCGACTGCGGGCGACCGCGTTCGGTTCAGGTCTGCGAGGCGGCGCGCGCACCGCCGCGTCGAGGGGATCACCGACGCGCGCCGACTGGTGCTGCGTTGGGCGTTTCGGGAGGAGATGGGAGTGAACGTTCGATCGGCGTCGCCATTCCTCGTCGGCCTGCTGCGCGGCGAGCATCTGACGCTCGACGAGGCTGTCCACCTGATAAACCCTCTGCCGGGCTGGCCCCGGCGGCCGCGCCTCTCCAGCGCTGGCAGCGGCGCGCTCGGGCCGAACCTCCACATGTTCCGGCATTATTTCGCGGGATTGGCGGCTGGTGTCGGACACCCGCCTCTGCGTGACGAGTTCCACGGCCACACCTTCATTCTGGCGGAAGGAGGCCATGCGCGCATGCAGGTCGTCGGCCACTCGATTGAGGTCGAGGCGAAGATCGGTTCGGTGCGATTCGAGACGCGCTTTGGCGTTTTGCGCATCGAGCTCGATCGAAGTCTGCCGGAGACGTTGGCGCTCGCCAGCCTCGGTCGCGACGTCG
Source organism: Sphingomonas sp. AR_OL41 (assembly GCF_029911635.1). Lineage (GTDB taxonomy): Bacteria > Pseudomonadota > Alphaproteobacteria > Sphingomonadales > Sphingomonadaceae > Sphingomonas. The sequence continues at coordinate 23,315 of NZ_JARYTI010000004.1, read as the reverse complement.
AGCAGATCGTCGATCATCCGGCACTTCTCGGGCGGGGGTGGCGGATTGTGGAGGTGGTCGCTGCCAGATCTCCCTTCCTCGGGTCGGTCCTTGTCGTCCCGACCGGTGCCATTCCTTACAGTTTGCCATGGGCGGCGTAGGTGCGTGGCCATCAGGCTATTTCCGATGCCCCCGCGAAAGTCCTTGCGTCGTCCCTTGGGGACGACCTTAGAGGTGTCTTCATGCCCAGGCTAAGACAGTCATCGAAGTCTCAATTTCCAGATGGTGCAGCCGATGTCGCGCGACGGTTCGGCATTACGATCAAGACGTTGCGCCTCTACGAGAATGCCGGATTGATTCGACCAGTCCGCGATGGACACGGGTGGAGAACCTATGGCCAGACCGAATGCGAACGGCTGCACGTCGTTCTCCTGCTCCGGCGCTTCGGGCTGACGATCTCCCGCATCGGGGAACTGCTGGAGAGCCGCTCGCCAGACCTGACCGCAGTCATTGATCTTCAGGAACGGGCGTTGCGGGATCAGCGCGGCCGGATCGACGAGGCGCTGACACTGATCCGGCGGGCGCGTGGACGACTGCTGGCAGGGGAGGCCATCGATCCGGCCGCGCTCGCCGAACTGGCTCGTGCGGAACCGCTCCGGATGCGCTGGACTCCGGCGCTGGAGAAGCTCGCGACCGAGACGTTCACGCCCGACCAGCAGCGCCGTCTTGCCAGGATCGCGCCCGCGATCGAGATCGAATGGAACGCGCTCTACCATGAACTGGACGAGTTGTCGGGCGGCGCGCCGGACACGCCGCGAGCCCGCGCTCTCGGCCGCAAGGCGGCGGCGCTGATCGCCCGCATGACCGGAGGGGACGATGCCATGCGCGGCGCGTTGACGCGCTTCTGGCGGGATGGCTTCGCCGATCCGGCACTATCGGCGTCGCTGCCGATGGATGCCGCGCGCTGGCGCTTCCTAGGCGCGGCGATGGCTGCTGCCGCGGGTGAAGGCCAATGAACCGCGTGCTCAAGTCATTGCTGGGCCTGTTCCACATGTTCGGCGGGCTGGCCCTGTATTGGACGGTGCTGCTCGCCTTCGGCGTGAGGGCCGCGATCGTCGTCGCCGTGCTGTTCGTCGTCATGGAGGGTGGCTGGCGTCTGATGACACGGCGCTCGTTTCCGCCATTGTGGCTGTTCGCCAATGGCGCGGCGCTGGTGTTCGGCGCGATCGATCTGTGGGCGCGCACGCCCTTCATGGTTCGCTACGAGGGTGCGATCCTGAATCTCATGACGGCCGGAGCCTTCGCGCTCGGCGCGCTCGGTCCGGAACCGCTGGTGTTGAAGTTCGCCCGGCAGCGCAAGCCCGACATTCCCGCCGACCGTCCGGAGGTCATCCGTTTCTTCCGTGCCTTTACGCTCGCCTGGGCACTCTACTTCGTCGCGCGCGCCGGCGCCTTTCTGTGGATCATGTCCGCGTTCCCGCTGGTGCAGGCCCTCGCGATCCGCACTGCTGTCGCGTGGACGAGCATCGCTGTGATGCTGCTCGTCAGTCTCAATGGACGCCGCGTGTTCTCCGCCTGCCAGCGGTTCGGCCTCTTCAAACCTGCACGGGAGCAAGACGCATGACCTCTCAACCTGCCGCGCGGCCGGATCGCGCTCCGTTGCCCCGCAATGCCTGGTATGTCGGCACCGCGAGCACCCAGCTTGGCAAGGCACCCGTTGCGATCGTCATCCACGGCATGCCGATCGTCCTGTTCCGCGATGCCGATGGTCGGCCCCGCGCGTTGCACGATCGCTGCCCGCACCGCGGTGTGGCGCTGTCGCTCGGCACCGTCGCCGACGGCATGGTGGCCTGCGCCTATCATGGCTGGCGGTTCGACGGCGCGGGCCATTGCCGCCACATCCCGTCGCTTCGTGAGGATCAGGCGATCAAGGACACGACAGTGCCCAGCTACCCCACGCTGGAGCAGGATGGCTATGTCTGGCTGTGGACTGGCGGAGGTGAACCCGGTGATCCTCCCTTGCCGATCGAGGGTTTCGATCGTTTCCAGTGGTTCCAGGGAGCGACCGACCTAGCATGCGAGGCGATCCTGCCGATCGAGAACAATCTCGACATCTGCCATCCCGCCTTCACGCACCCTAATCTTCATCCCCAGTGGTTCAGGGTGCAGGCCGTCGGCTTCATCCCCTCCCGCTATGATCTGAAGGTGTCGAGCGCGAGCGTGACGGTGCAGGCGCCCGGAACCCTGCTGCGATTCGATCTTCCGGACAGGGTGACGGTGGGCGGGGGCGAAGGCTTCCGGCTGGTGTTGCACCACGCCCCGACCATCCCGGGTCGCTGCATGCAGCACTGGCTGTTCCAGCGCGGCCCGGTCGCCGAGCCGCAGCCTCCGGTCTGGTCTACCAACGAGCCCGAGATCCTCGCGCAGGATCGCCGTGTGCTGGAATCGGCTCAACGCGCCTACGAACGCGAAGGCGACGATTTCGAGCATAGCGTGGAGGCGGACGCCACGACGCTCGCTGCCCGTCGTCTGCTCGCTCTGGCCGGTCGCGGCACCGGAGCGGCGGCGGATTTCGAGCGGACGATAACCGTCCGTGGCTGAACACCACGCGAATTTCCGAACGAGGCCGCGATTTAACCGAAGCGCAGTTTCGATAATACCGATATAAGCCAATCAGGAAATTGGTATAGGATACGACCCATGACCTTCTATCTCGGTATCGATGCTGGCGGTAGCCACTGCCGCAGCCGCCTCATTGACGAGGATGGGCAAATCCTTGGCACGGGCGAGACCGGTCCGGCCAACGCGCGGATCGGGATGGAACAGCTGCAGGCCGCGCTCGAGGATGTATCCCGCCAGGCCACCGAGCAGGCGGGACTGGACGAGGCGGCGATCGCGACGATCTGCGCCGGGTTCGGCATTGCCGGCATCTCCCGCACCGGTGTGCGTGCCGCGCTGGAGCAGCTGCCGTTTCCGTTCGCGTCGATCGCCTATGAGACCGACGCCGCCATCGCCAACATCGGCGCGCATGGCGGGCAGGACGGTGCGATCCTGATCATCGGGACGGGGAGCATCGGGCTTGGCCGGATCGGCGGGGTCAACTTCAGCATCGGCGGCTACGGTTTTCCGATCTCCGACGAGGGCAGCGGCGCGGCACTGGGCTTGAGCGCCATGCGCCATGCGTTGCGCGCGCTCGACGGGCGGAGCCAGCGCACCCCGCTCAGTATCGCTGTCACGGAACGTTTCAACCACAACACGTCGGCCGCCATCGCCTGGATGGATGAGGCGACACCGCGTGACTATGCGGCGCTCGCCCCACTTGTGATGGACCGCGCCGAGGCCGACGATGCCATCGCCCGCTCGATCGTCGAGGATGCCGCGCTGCACATCGAGCGCTTCATCGAGGCCATCTTCGAACGCGGCGCTCCGCGTTGCGCCCTTGCCGGAGGGTTGGCACCGCGGATGAAGGCGTGGCTGCGGCAGCGCACGGTCGCGCGATTGAGTGAGCCGTTGGGCGATCCGCTGGACGGCGCGCTGCTGCTCGCCGGCTATCGGCCCATCACTGTGTCCTGACCTCTTCGTCGGTCATGAGATAGCCGCCGTCTAGCCATGTGACGATCTCGCGAGCGGCGGGCTGATCCAAGGCCGCGTATCGCTTGCGCAGTTCGTCGCGGCGCGCGCCGAGCCGCTCGAGCCCGACGTCCTGGAAGGACGCGAGGTCGGTAGCCAGCATCGCGGCGAGGCGTTCGCCGAACAACCCAACGGCTGCGGCCTGGAAGGCGCGGCCATAGTCATAGTCCGGGCCGTCCGCGTAGTTCGTGGCAAGCGCGAGCGCGGGCAACGCGGTGAGGTGCGGCTGCTGCGCCGGATTGATCGCATGTGCGAGGATGTGCGCGGCGATGCCCGGAGGTCGCCCGGTGAAGGCGCGTAGGTGCAGGAACCGGGACATGCGTGACCCGTCGTTGGCCGGGTAGTTGTCCCACAGGCATACCCGCCGACCGAGCTCTGCCGCGACGTCGCTAAGGTGTGCGGGGCCGATTTCCGGCGAGACGACTTCCTGACCCGTCCAGTAGACACCAACCGCCGGATCGAGCCGATTGCCGAGTTCCGCGAGATAGCCGGGCGGACGGGCCCCGAAGACGCGGTCGAGCACCGGGTCGCGCGAATAGTAGGTCGGGCAGAAGTAGATCGCGCTCGCGCGCGTGGCGTCCGTGCAGATGCGCACGATCCTGCTTTGACGCTCTGCCAGCGCCGGCACGTCGCCGCGCAGGTCGTCGAACAGGATCACGAGATCGTCGATCCCGATCGCATCGAGGTCCCGCACACGGCGCTCGAGATGCGCCCGTGTCGCACCGTTCAAGGGATAGGGTGTTTCCATCGGGGTGAGGGCGACGCCGAACCGCACCCCGTGGCTTCGGCAGGCATCCCCGAACCGCGCGAGCGCCTCGCGCTCCGCCGCCGGATGCGCCTCCCGCCAGCGCCGCCGCAGGAAGACATCGCCCTTGGGGGCGTAGTGATAGAAGGTGTAGCCGGCACCGGCGACCGTTTGCATCAGCTGGCTGCGGTCCGACCAGGAATAGCGTTTGCCGAAATGACCCTCGATGATGCCGAGCGGCGGTGTCACTCGCCGCGTTCCGAGAGGGCGCCCCCGATCCACGTGCGGCGAACGCGGCGCTGAGCATCGAGGTGGACGAGATCGGCGCGAAGGCCCGCCCGGATCACACCGGTTTCCTTGTCCAAGCCGAGGAAGGTGGCGGCGTTCCCGCTCGCCATGCGCGAAGCCTGGACCATCGAGACCCCGAGCAGATCGATCGCGTTGCGGAACGCCTGCGCCATCGAAAGCGCCGATCCCGCCAAAGTGCCGTCGGACCCGCGGCAGGTTCCGTCGACGACGGCGATCGCCTTGCCCATGAGGGTGAAGCTGGTCTGCGACCCTCCGACGGGCGGCATCGCGTCGGTCACGAGCATCGCGCCCTCGAGCCCGCGCGCCGCCAGCGCGATGCGTAGCGTCGCGGGGTGCACGTGGACCCCGTCGACGATAAGTCCGAACCAACTGGCCCGGTCCTCGATCGCCGCGCCGACCATGCCGGGTGCTCGGCTCGTCAGTTGCGTCATGGCGTTGAACAGGTGTGTAAACCCGCGCAAGCCCTCGCGCAGCGCGGCGCGCGTCTGATCGTAATCGGCCGTAGAATGGCCAGCCGCCACGATCACGCCCCGCTCGTTCAGCGCGGCGATCGCCCCCGGCGGCGCCAGTTCGGGCGCCAGCGTGACGAGCCGCACGCCCTGCGTTTTTGTGGTCAGGCGCTCGATGGCCGTCCCGTCTATGAGCGTGAACTTCGTCTCGTCGTGGATGCCGTGCTTGGCGGCATTGAGGTGCGGTCCCTCGACGTGGATGCCGAGGACTCCGGGCACGTGCTCGGCGATCGCCTGATCGACTGCCGTGATCGCGCGCTCGATGATATCTGGGCGATCGCTGATAAGGGTTGGCAAAAGCCCCGTCGTGCCGAACCTTCGATGCGCGGCGGCGATGGCTGTGATGCCGGCGACGTCGGGGGAATCGTTGAACAGCACGTCGCCGCCGCCATTGACCTGCGTGTCGATGAAGCCGGGCAGCAGCCACCCGCCGCCGAGGTCGTTGACCGTGAACGCTGGCGGAATGTCCACGGCCGCAACGATCGCGGCGATCCGGCCGTGTTCGATCAGCAGGACGTGATCCGTGATTTCCCGGTCCGGCAGCACGAGGGTAACGTTGGTGAGCGCCAGCGCGGTCATAGTGTGCTCGTGACCTTGGAGAGATGGGGTGGCTGGTCGGGATCGCGCCCACGTCCGCGCGAGACCGCCTCGGCCAAGGTGTAGAAGCTCTGGATGCAGGTGATCGCCCAGAGCGCGGGGTGCACGTCACGCTGTCCCGGCAACACGACCGCAGTGCCGGGGAAATCTTCCGGCGATCCCGCGCCGAAGACAAGTGCACCCCGCCCGACGAAATCCTCGACCCGCGCGCGCAGGCCCTCCCGTGCGACGTCGACCGGTCCGAAGACCAGCACGGGGTCACGCGGCCCGACCAGGGTCATTGGGCCGTGCGCGACCTCGGCCACGCTGAACGCCTCGGCGTGCAGACCGGCAGTTTCCTTCAACTTGAGCGCCGCCTCGGCAGCGATCGGCGAAGTGTAGCCGCGGCCCAGGACGAGCAGGCTTTCCGAATGCACCAGCGCCGATGCGGCGGCCGACCAGTCGGCCTTCGCCGCCTGTCGCAGGATGTCTCCGATCCCGGTAAGCGCCTCCAACAGGGCTGAGTCCTCGCTCCATTCGGCCGCGAGGTGCGTCAACGCGACGAGAGTGGCGATATAGCTTTTTGTCGCGGCGACGCTTTTTTCCGGCCCGGCGAGCACTGGGATCGTGACGTCGGCCAATGGCCCCAGCGGCGACGACGTGTCGTTCACGATCGCGATCAGGAACGCGCCCTTTGCCTTGGCATCCTCCGATGCCCGCAGCAGATCGGGGCTGCGCCCGGATTGCGAGATGGTGATCAGCGGGACGCCCGCCATGCGCTGCGACGTGGCGCGGTAGAGCGCGCCGATCGACGGCGCGTGGCTGAGCGTCGGGGTCGCGCAGAGCAGTTCGAACAGCACCTTGCCGAAGGCCGCCGCATGGTCGGAGCTGCCTCGCGCCAGCGTGGCGGCGAAGGGGGCGTCGAGCCTTCGAAGACGCGCGCCGAGCGTGCGCATCAGATCGGCGTTGGACGCGACCTGACGCTCGCACACCGCAGCCGCCTCCGCCGTCTCGAGCGCCATCATGCTTGTCATCTTGGACCCTTTTCTATCGGCCCACACATACCGCATGAAGCGTATTCTGCAATGGTATTAAAGTGGTTGCATACGACTCGTTGATGCGGCAGTCTTCTGCGGACAGGAGCAGTTCGATGTTGAAGGTCAATGTCTCCGCCACCCGAGGGGCGGGGCTCGTGAACGAGGACGTCGCCGGACATTGCGGCGGCGCGGTCTGGGTGATCGACGGTGCGACCGGTGTCGGCGAGCCGATCCTCTTCGGTGCCAGTGATGCGGCCTGGTTCGCCAACCGGGTCAACGTCGTGCTCCGGGACATCCTGCGCGACCGGCCGGCCATCGGAACCCGCGACCTGCTGATGGAGACCATTTCCACCTGCTCTGCGGCGTTCGAATGCGCGGCGCATCGCAGGGCAACCGATCCCGCCGATCTCCCGTCTGCTGCGTTCGCGATGGTCCGCCAGATCGGCGACGCCGTCGAGCTGACGACGCTCGGTGACTGCCGGGTGGCCTATCTTGCGGCAGACGGATCGCCGAGGCTGTTCGGTGGAACAGCGCTAGGGCCGTTCGAGGGGCGGTCGATCGCGCTGGCGGAGGAGCTGCGCCGGGCGAACCCGGCGATCGATCCAACCGCGCTCAAACAGGCGCTGCTCCCGCATCTTCGAGAGACGCGACGGCTGATGAACCAACCGGGTGGCTACTGGATCCTGGGCACCGACCCGGCCGCAGCGGACCATGTCGACCGGATGATGCTGGAGGCGAGGCCGGGTGACGGCTTTGCGTTGGCGAGCGATGGCTTCCTTCGTCTGATCGAGGTGTTCGGGGTAGCGGACGCCGCCGATCTGCTGGGGATCGAAGCGGAGCGGGATTTCGACGCGCAACTGGCCCGCCTTCGCGCCCTGGAGAGCGGTTCGGGCAGTCTGACGAAATATCCGCGGATCAAGCTGCACGACGACGTCAGCTTCGCGCAGTGCGAATATCGGGTGGAGGGTTGAATGCGTGTTCTCGGGTTCATGAGCGGGACGTCGCTGGACGGCGTCGATGCGGCGATCCTCGAAACCGACGGTGAGCGGATCCACGCCTTTGGCCCTGCGGTGCTGCTGCCCTTCACCGACCAACAGCGCGCCGTCCTCGTGTCGGAGACCGAAGCGGTCGTGCGCGCCGACCGCGCTGGCGAACGGCACGTGCCTAGCCGCGCCGCCGAGGCGGCGGCGATCGAAGCGCATCTCGCGGCGGCCGCAAGCGTGCTGAACGAGGTCTCGGGCGCGATCGATCTCGTCGGGTTCCATGGTCAGACGGTCCTGCATCGCCCGGAACGTCGACTGACGATCCAACTCGGGAATCCGGCGGCCATCGCGGACGCGCTCGGCGTGCCGGTGATCGCGCACATGCGCCAAGCCGATCTCGACGCGGGCGGGCAGGGCGCCCCGCTCGTCCCCGCCTATCATGCGGCGCTTGCCGAGGGGATCGGTGTCGCGCGACCGGTCGCATTCCTGAACCTTGGCGGCGTCGCCAACCTCACCTGGCTCGGCCAGGGCGGCGACGTCGTGGCGTTCGACACCGGCCCTGCAAACGGTATGATCGACCTGCTGGTGCAGTCGCGCGGCGTGGGGCGGTATGACGATGGAGGACGATTGGCGGCGAGCGGAAAAGTCGACGCTGGCGCGCTCGCCACATTGCTGGACTCGGACTATTTCACTCGACGCGGACCCAAGGCGCTCGATCGCTATGACTTCCCGATGGACGCCGTGGCCGACCTGTCGACACCCGACGCGGCCGCGACGCTGACGGCATTCACGGTGGAGGCGCTGCATTTGGCCTCCGCTCAGCTCCCGGAAGCTCCCGACCTCTGGCTGGTCTGCGGCGGGGGGCGGCACAACCCGACCCTGATGCGTTCCTTGCGCGAACGGATCGGCGATGTCCGGAGCATCGACGACTTCGGCCTGCGCGGTGATTTCGTCGAAGCGGAGGCGATGGCGTTCCTTGCCGCGCGCTCGGTCCGCGGTCTGCCGATCACCTTCCCCGGCACGACCGGCGTCGCCGCTCCGATGACCGGGGGCCGACGCTTCGACCCTTCCGATAGCGAGAGGGTCGCCGCATGAGCTCTGCACTCGCGGCGCTCGGCACCGGGCTGTCGGCTATCTTCGGTGAGCGCTGGGTGACCAGCGAATCGAGACGCGCTCAGTTCATGATCTCCGAAGGGCACCACCAGGCGATCATGCCCGACGTCGTGGTCCAGCCGCACACCATACCTGAGGTGCAGCAGGTGATGGTGGCGGCGGCACGCGCTGGCGTGCCAATCGTGCCGTTGGGCGTCGGCACCTCGCTCGAGGGCAATTCCGGTGCCGTCGCGGGGGCGCTGTCGGTCGATCTTTCCGGCATGGACCGGGTGATCGAGGTCGCTGCCGCGGATATGCTGTGCGTCGTGGAGCCGGGCGTGACGCGCGAGGGGCTGAACACCGAACTGCGCAGCACCGGCCTGTTCTTCTCGGTCGATCCCGGCGCGAATGCGACGATCGGCGGCATGATCGCGACCCGCGCATCCGGCACGAACGCCGTGCGCTACGGCACGATGCGCGACAACGTGCTTGGACTGAAAGTGGTATTGCCGGACGGCCGCCTGATCTCGACCGGGACCCGCGCGCGAAAGTCCTCGGCCGGATATGATCTGACGTATCTCTTCACGGGCTCCGAGGGGACGCTCGGCATCGTGGTCGAGGCGACGGTCCGGCTGCACGGCATCCCCGAGACGATCCTGTCCGGGGTCTGGCCGTTCGAGACGCTCGGCGGTGCCGTGGATACGGTGATAGCGACGATCCAGTCCGGCATCGCCGTCGCGCGGATCGAGCTGCTGGACCCGGTCGCGATCCGTGCCTGCAACGCCTATGCTAAGCTCGATCTGCCGGAGCAGCCGACGTTGTTCGTGGAATTGCATGGTTCTCCGCTGGTCGTCGCCGAACAGCAGGCGATGATCGCGGCACTCGGCGAGGCGGCGGGTGGCGGCACGCTTGTCATGTCGGCCGACGCGGACGAGCGGCGTGTGCTGTGGCGTGCCCGCCACGCGGCGCTGCCGGCGGCGCGCGCGCTGGTGCCGGGGGCAGTGACGTGGTCGACCGACATCTGCGTGCCCATCTCGCGACTGGCCGAGGCGATCGAGGGCGCGCGCGCCGCGATCGACGCGGCGGGGCTGGTGGCGCCGATCCTGGGCCATGTCGGCGACGGCAACTACCATGTGTTCTTCGTGCTGCAGCCCGACGACGTCGAGAGCTGGGCGACGGCGAAGCGCGTCAACGAACAGATGATCGCCTTCGCGCTGTCGGTCGGCGGCACATGCACCGGTGAGCACGGGATTGGCATCGGCAAGCGTGAGGCGCTCGTCGCAGAGCATGGAGCCGATGCCGTCGAACTCATGCGGAGCCTCAAGCGCGCGGTCGATCCGGCAGGACTTCTCAATCCGGGAAAGATGTTTCTGTGACGGAAATGCGACCGCCTCTTTACAACGATCTGCATTGGTGTTCTATTGGTATGGTTATAGCTTGAACTTTGGTATCGAAAAGCTCGCTAGGGGAGAATGGGGAATGACACAGACGCACCGCAATGGGGTGGCATTGGCGACGCTCGCGCTCTGCCTTGCCTTGATGCCGACCACGGCTTTCGCGCAGACCAGCGGAACACCCGATCCGCAGGCCGCACCGCCCGCCGATCCGGCCACCGACATCGTCGTGACCGGATCGCGCATTCCGCGCACGGGGCTCACCTCGACCAGCCCGGTGGCCTCCACGACCGCCGAGGACATCAAGCTCCAGCAGGCGCTAACCGTCGAGGACTTCTCCACCAGGCTGCCGCAGCTCGCCGGTGGCGTCCGCCAGTCCGCGCAGGGCAGCGACTCGTTCGGCGCGCAGGTGCTCGACTTGCGCAACTTCGGCCAGAGCCGTTCGCTCGTCCTGATCGACAGCACGCGTGCGGTGCCTTTCAGCTTCCGCAACTCGGTCGACGTGAACGCCATCCCCGCTTCGTTGATCAAGCGCGTCGACGTGCTGACCGGCGGCGCGGCCGCGGTCTACGGCGCCGACGCGGTTGCTGGCGTCGTGAACTTCATCCTCAACGACGACTTCGAGGGCGGCCAGGTGTCGGCCACCGGCCGTGTGTCGCAGCATGGCGGCGCTGAGTATGGCGGATCTCTGATGTTCGGCGCACGCCTCGGTGACCGCGGCCACATCGTGATCGCGGGCGACTACACGCAGCGCGATCTGGTCAGGTCCGGCACCCGAGACTGGGCGATCACCCCGAATTCGGTGATACCGAACGTCGGCGGCGTGTTCACCGACATCGCGAGCGGTCGTAAGTTCGGCTATGACGCAACGGGTGCCTTCACGCTGACGCCGCCTGCGACGTCGAACATCAGTGCGCAATATCCGCTGATCGTGCCACTGAAGCGCTACAACCTCGCGGCGCTGTTCAACTACGAGGTGACGCCGGGTCTCGAGCTCTACGGGCGTGCCCTCTATACCAACGCCCGCACCGAGGAGTCGGGCACGCCGGGGCCTAACCCGCCCGTCATCGCGCAGACGGTCGGCATCAATGCGACCAATCCGTTCCTGACCAACGACATCCGCAACCAGCTGACGTTCGTCGGCGGCGTCGCGCAGGTCGGCGTCTCGCGTTCGCTCGCCGAGCTCGGTCTGAACACCTATCGCACGGAGAGGGACACTGCGCAGTTCCAGCTCGGTGCCCGCGGCGCCGTGACGGATGCCATCAAGTATAACGTCTATGCGCAATATGGCCGCTCGCATGAGACCACACCGATCTATGGCGACGGACTGGTGACCAACGCGGCCGGCGTGAACAACTTCGCGGCGATCGCCAACACCGTGAACATCTTCGGTCCCAACCAGGCGGGCCTGGCCGTGCTCGGCACGACGATCAACGGCTACAACCGCACCCGCGACCAGTTCGTCGCGGCGGCGACGTTGAGCGGCACGTCTGCCGACCTGTTCTCGCTTCCTGCGGGGCCGGTCGGCTTCTCGGTCGGCGTCGAATACCGCAAGGAGACGGCGAAGATCGTGCAGGACAGCGCGCTGCTGACGGGCAACACGTTCCGCCAGGGAACGCAGGGTGCCTACGCATCGCAGTTCGACGTCAAGGAGGTCTACGGCGAACTGCTCGTGCCGCTGCTCAAGGACAAGTTCTACGTCTTCAAGCAGCTCGACGTCGGCGGGGCCTATCGCCATTCCGAATATGACCGGTTCGGCGGGCAGGACACCTGGAAGGCCGAGGTCAACTGGGCGGTCGACAGCAACATCCGCTTCCGCGGCACGATCCAGCGCGTCATCCGCACCCCGAACTTCGGGGAATTCGCGGCCAGCACGTCGTCGCTTCCGTTCAACAACCTCATCACCGTCGCCCGTCTGACGCCGCGCTATGGCGGCGACCCGTGCGTGCTCGGCACTGGCAACGTGGCGCAGTGCCAACGCTTCGGTGCGCCCGCCGTCGGATCGCTCAACTCGTTCGATCCGAGCTATCTGCAGGGCAGCTACTTCTTCGGCGGCAACCCGAACATCCAGCCGGAAGTGGGCCGCACCAAGACGGTCGGAACGGTCCTGACGCCGACCTTCATCCCGGGGCTGACCGCGACCGTCGACTATTACGAATTGAACCTGCGCGGCGCGGTCGGCGTGATCCAGCCGATCAACGCCATCACGAGCTGCTACATCACCAATCCGACGGCCGACAATCCGCTGTGCGCACTGGTGACGCGCAACGCGAGTGGCCGCTTCCAGGATGCGTTCGTCAACAACCAGAACCTCGGTCGGATCGTCCAGCAGGGCATCGACATCGGCGTCAACTACACGCTGCGCGGCGGGTGGCTGCCGGGCCAGGGTCTGCGGTTCTCCTACCAGGCGAACATCGTCACCAGCTACACGATCCAGTCCAACCCGACGGTGGCGACGATCCAGTGCAGGGGCACTTTCGGGGCGACCTGCTCGAGCGATGCGACCACGCTGGTGCAGCCCGACTATCGGCACGACGCATCGGTCACCGCCTTGTTCGATCGTGGCAGCATCCAGTTCAACTGGCAGCGCATCGGCAGTGTCCGCAATAGTGCGGCGGGTGCGACCGACCGGTTGTCCGCCCAGAATATCTTCGATCTGTCGGCGTCCTACCGGCTGTTCAAGAAGGTGACCGTGACGGCGGGGATCCACAATCTGTTCGACAAGGATCCGCCCTATTTCGCTGGCGGCGTGTTCAACACCTTCCTCGACACCTACGACGTGACGGGGCGGACCTTCGCGCTCTCGCTCACGAGCAAGTTCTGAGGCAGGCTCGATGCGGGGACCCGTCGGCGTCGGCGGGTCCTCGCGAATACCTTGGTCAGTGCCTCACTTAGGGCTGACGCCGGGGGCTGATGTTGGGCCGATGGATCAATAGGGACGTGAGGGCATGACGACGCCGTTCGAGGCGGCCGACTGGGTCGTCATGGGGTGCTATGTCGCGGTGCTGTTCGCCGCCGGCTGGTTCTTCATGCCGCGCAAGACCGAGACGGCGCGGGACTATTTCCTCGCCGGCGGCACCGTCCCGGCATGGCTTGCCGCGGTCTCGGTGCTGTCGGCGACGCAGTCGGCCGCGACCTTCCTCGGCGGTCCGGATTACGGGTATCGCGGCGACTACACCTATCTCGGAAGCAATCTCGGCGGGCTGATCGGCGCGGTGTTCGTCGCGCGCGTGCTGATCCCGCGCTTCTACGCGATGAAGGCGACGACCGCCTATGAGCTGCTGACCGCCCGCTTCGATGCCCGTGCGACGCGCTGGGCGGGTGGCACTTTCCTGGTCGGCCGCGTGCTTGCGGGCGGTGCCCGCGTCTACCTTGCGGCGATTGCCATCGCGATGGTCACCGCGTCGCGGGTCGATGCGGCCAGCATCGTTGCCGCGGCGGCCGCCCTGATGGTCGCGAGCTTTCTGTTCACCTTCCACGGCGGGCTGAAATCGGTCCTGTGGAACGACCTCGTCCAGTTCGTGATCTACTTGGGCGCGGCGATCGCGGTGCTGGTCTATCTGCGCTGGTCGATCCCTGCCTCCACTGGGGAGATTGTCGAAGCGTTGCGGCACGCGCCGTCGGGCATCGACAAGCTGCGCCTGTTCGATCTCTCGCTCGACCCCTCCAAACCGTTCACCCTGCTGGCGATCGTGACCGGCGTGTCGCTGCTCTACATCGCCAACAACGGCCTCGATCAGGACACGACGCAGCGTCTGCTCGCCAGTCGCGATGCGAAGACGGGCGCGCGAAGTCTGTATCTGTCTGTAGTGGCGACGGTTCCGGTGATCTTCGTCTTCGTTACGATCGGACTGCTGCTCCACATCCACTACAACCGGCCCGACCTGATGGGCGGCCCGGTCGCGGCGGCGGCGAGCACTTTCGGCGGCCAGAAGATCAACATCTTCATGCACTACATCCTGACCGAGGTGCCGCCGGGCTTGCGCGGGCTCGTCACGATAGGTGTCATCGCCGCTGCCGTTGCGACTACGAATTCGGCGCTAAACGCCATGTCCTCGGTGATGATCCAGGACTTCTATCGTCCGTGGCGGGAGCGCAGCGGTGGCGCGAGCGAGAAGCACTTCGTCGTCGCCGGCCGTGTCGGCATGGCTGGGGTCGGCATCGCCATGTTCCTGATGGCGGTGCTGTCCTTCTACTGGCAGCGCTATACCGATCTGCCGCTGCTGGAGTTCGCGCTCGGCGTGATGGTGTTCGCCTATGCCGGGCTGCTCGGCGTCTACTTCACGGCCGTGTTCACGAAACGCGGCTCGACCGGATCTGTGATCGCGGCGCTGATCGCCGGGTTCGTCACGGTGGTCTTCGTCCAGCCTGCCGTCGCCCATGCTATCGGCCTGCCGACGGTCCTGTGCGCGCTATCCTTTCCCTATCAGCTCTGCCTCGGCACGGCTGTGGCATTCCTCGTGTGTGTAGCGCCGGCAGGACCGGTCCGCTCACCGACCCAAGACTCCGGAGTATGAGATGAGCACCGAAACCGTCGATCCACGTTTCGTCGACCTCGATCGCTGGCCGAGCGAACATGCCGTCGAGGCGATGCTCGAGGGGCAGCTCGCAGCCGTCGCCGCCATCCACGGCCAGGTGCGTGCCATCGCCGACGCGGCCGACGCGGCGGGCGACCGGCTCCGGCACGGCGGCCGCCTGGTTTATGTCGGAGCGGGCACGTCCGGCCGGATCGCCGTGCAGGACGGAGTCGAACTGTTCCCGACCTACAATTGGCCGCAGGAACGGCTCGTCTTTCTGATGGCGGGCGGTCTCGACGCCTTGACGAAGAGTGCCGAACGCGCGGAGGACGATGCCGATGGCGCGCGCGCGCGCATCGCCGCGACGGCGGTCGGGGCCGAAGATGTGGTCATCGGCGTCGCCGCCAGTGGACGAACGCCGTTCACGATCGCTGCCATCGACGCGGCGCGCTCGGTCGGGGCGCTCACCATCGGGATCTCCAACAATGCCGATACGCCGCTCCTGAGTGCGGCTGAGCATGCCATCGCGATCGTCACCGGGAGCGAGATCGTCGCGGGGTCGACGCGGATGAAGGCCGGGACCGCGCAGAAAGCCGTCTTGAATATGCTTTCGACAACGACGATGCTGCGCTGTGGTCTTGTTTACCGGGGGATGATGGTGAACATGCGCGTGTCCAACGACAAGCTGCTCCAGCGTGGTCAGGCGATGATCCGCGACATCGCCGGTGTTAGCGACGAGGACGCTGGCGCCGCCCTCGAACGGGCGGGGCTGGAGATCAAGCCGGGCGTGCTCATCGCGATGGGCGCGCACCGCGATCAGGCGGAGCACCTTCTCCGCGATGCTCACGGCGATCTTCACGTCGCCGTGGCGGCGTTGCTCGGTCGGCAAGCCGCCCATGCGTGAGAAACTGTCCGCGCGCGCCGACGACAGCACACCGCTCTACCTTCAACTGGCGCGCAACCTGCGCAACCATATCAGCGAGGGCGGAATCGACCCCGGCGGTGCCCTGCCGTCCGAACGGGACCTGAGCGAGATCACCGGTATGTCGCGCGTGACAGTCCGCAAGGGCATCGACCAGTTGATTGAGGAGGGCGTCCTGTTCCGTCGTCAGGGTTCCGGAACCTTCGTCACCAAGCTGATCGAGGCGCCGGGGTCGGCCCTCAGCGGCTTCAGCGAGGATGCGCGGTCGCGCGGCGAAGACCCCGGCGTGATATGGATGATCAAGACCTATGCCACTCCGACCGACGAGGAGGCGCTCGCGCTCAGCATCACGAATTCGACAAAGGTCGTGCGGCTCGGTCGCGTGCGTCTTTCGGGCGGCGAGCCGCTGGCGATAGAGCACGCAGTTGTCCTTGCCGAATTCCTTCCCGATCTCGATCTGCTGGGGGATTCGCTGTATGCAGCGCTGACGACCAGCGGCGCACGACCCGTGTCGGGCACGCAACGCATCCGCGCAGCGCTGGCGACACCGACCGAAGCCGCCATACTGAGCATCCAGGAGAAGGCAGAGATATTGCGCATCGAGCGCCTGACGCGAATGAATGACGGCAGGGCGATCGAATTCACGCGCTCGGCCTATCGCGGCGACCGCTACGAGTTCGTGTCGGAGATCAAGGTGGGCGAGAGCTGACCGATACTGATCGTCCACCCCTCGGCACGTCGCGCGCGCTGCATCCTTGCCTCTATGGGACGAGCTGATTTATCGAGGGCGCCCGTTCAGAGGAACCCGCCGGAGTTGGTCGACACTTCAGGATTTTGCGGCTGCCAATATCGGGCATGTGTGAAAGGGATAAGCCGTTGCGATGACATGGGTTTTCGATCAAGCTCCAAACGCGGCATGCATCGCTGACCGCTCGGTAGTCGGTGGAGCGCCCGTTCTCGTGGTCGTCCACTATGAGGACGATCACTCATGGTCGTTCCTAGACGGGGGCCAATTTGACCCTGCCGACGCACTCGTAGTTGCTATGTCTGAGGTTTTAGATCGGCATCCCGATCTTGTTGCGCTTGCCGATCTGCCGCCGGGCTGGAGTGCAAGTCGCGCTTCCGTCGGCCAGTCTTGGGCTAGGCAAGAGGATGAATAAGGGCGGGAGTGTCCCTATAATATTCCGTCTGTAAGGTCCGATGACATGCCGGAGGTATTGGTTCCTGTCTACGACGCCCATGACGCGGTTTGGCTGTGGTGGCTCTTCCCTTTCTTGCCTTTTTGCGGCGCAATCCTCGCGGCGCGTCACTTGAAGAAAAAATATAAGGAAATGAGGGCGGCATCCTCCGACGGCGAAGAAGTGGTTAAGTCAACGCTCCTTTTAGGAATCCTGAGCGTGATGTTATACGCGACAATCCTCGGAGCATGGCAAAATGGTTTTTACAAAGTCCAGAGATTAGATTCGGGTAAATTCAGTCAGGTTGAGGGGCCGATCACAGCCGTTGTCGAAGATGGCTGGAAAGGTCACGCTTCAGTCCTTTTTTCGGTGCAGAATCATCGTTTTCATTATTTCGACTTCGATGCAGTAAGCGACGACAACAACCGTATCATCGATCCAGGATGTCTCAAGGAGGGCCTTCCAGCTAGGGTCGCCTATACTGGACGTCTCGTTCTGCGGATGGAAATCAAGTTGCCGCGTGAACTCGCGCAGAAGGCGTGCCGTGCGCAGGAATCGCCCACCGTATATGAGCCCTAAAACCGCTTGTGAGCGCAGCGGTGTGGCCGAACTCGGCCACTCGGACCTAATTGATATTTCATAGGAGTGCATCCGATGTCAACGAAACAGACTTGGAACTTCGTCGCATTGACGTCCATCATCTCGCTGACAGCGTCTTCGACACCTGCCCAGGCCCTATTGGCCCCGCCTACATGTGAAATGCATGTATGGGCCTCGCCCTACATCCAAAATGACATCACCGGCATATTTCCCGGGGGAGCGCTTGCTGCTGTTGAAACGCAAGGTTATCGAAATAAATTAAAACGCGGCAAATCAACAGTAACGCAGACTTTGCTGACCAACGAGTTACTGATGAAGGCATTGCGAGAAAGCACGATTGGTCAGCGGCTCAATATTCCAGCGGATAAATTTATCCTCGAGAACGATCCAAACGCGCAGCAAGCATTTATAAAATCGTCTGCGAATGAGGCGGAGGGGTGTCGCTATGGTTTCGCCTTTCAGATTGTGAAGTTCGAGAAGTCTACCGTATACGGTAAACAACTCACCCTTTTCTACAACATCACCGATCGAACCGTTCGGCCTAAGCCGCGAAATATACATTGGTATAACAGCGAGGGCCTGAAGAATTTTGATCCGACGGCTAGCGATGAGCAGATTTCTGCGGTGCTTGAAGACGGTTTGCGTCGGGTCATTGATGCCATTGTTGCAAAGAAACTGCCGTGAATTTTTGAATGGCGGACAGCCCGCTAATCGCCATGCTCGGCCGTTCGACCGTCTGCCGTTGTGGGGACCTGTCTGGAAGCGGAACCGCCGCTATCGGGGGCAAAAGCGAACGGGTGGCAAGCGCTCCAGTTGCGGACGTTCGATGACGCGCTACGATCTGGCAATGGCAGTTTGGCAATTCGTTCTTGACCTCGTTCCAGCATCATCGGCCCATGTGGCTGGAGTCGCTGCTGCACGCATGAGACGCGAGCAACTCGATGAAATTCGTCTGGGTTTCTCGAATGCCGATGCCGACGTGCTGTTCGCCCGACTGGGCACGCTACTCCCCGAGAAAAAATCCTGGTCCGCCAGCCTACGAATTTGGGGTGATGAGAAGACGGACGACATTCAGGTCGGCTTCGATGGGCAGGTCATCGAGGACATTCAGTTCCGCCTTGACGTGGCAGACCTTTCCCTACCTCTAGTCGGCGGTATCTGCGAATTGGCGCGCCATTTCGACTGCATCCTTGCCACGAGGGACGGGGCGATCCTCCAGCCGAACCGGGAAGCGGTCGTCAGAACGATCATGCAATCTCGGGCGATGCAGTTCGTGCGAGACCCGCAACGCTTTTTGGAAGAGGCAATGCGTTTGGACCGAGGCGGTGCGTAGCGGCAGCTTTCCGCCATATATCACCACTGGCAGGCTCTAACGTGATCGTGGTGCCGAAAGCCAACCGGCGGCTGCGGGCGCAAAAGCGGACGGACCGCTCACGCCCCACCAGCGGACGTCCCGAATACGTCTCATTCTCGTGGCGCGACGCAGAAACCCTCGAGTTATGAAACTCGCAAAAGGGTCGTCGCGAGAGCCCGCGGGACGCTGGTCGCCAGCTACGTTGGTTTGACAAAGCCTAGTCGAACATTATGCCGGGCATCGATAATTGAGGCGTATTGCTGTGAATATTGTCTGGATGCCGCGCTTGAGAAGGCAGGGGGCGTGCTTGACGGCCATAGTCATGACTACTCTTGCTGCTGCGGCGCAAGCCCGCCCCACCCTGGAATTGAAAAACCTTCGCGCAGAAGTCGAAATTGTCCCTGAAGACCGGGCAGATTTCGCAATCTCGATCGACATGCCGAGCGCTCAAGGGATGATCGATAAAAATGGTGCGCAGGGCCAGGCCCCGACCGTGGACATTCGCGGCGAGAACGCCCGCATCGAAGCGAACTGGAACACCGGTGTGCCCACATTCTATGTCGCTGCCAGCACCAAGGGCTACATGGATATCGCGGGGAAGAAAGCCGCTGCTCACGAGCCCCAGCCTCATCCAGCTGGATTGCCACATATCCGCATTCTGGCACCCAAGGCATTTACCATTATTACCAATGCGCAGGTTTTCGGCCATATCGGCCCCAGCCAAAGTCTGAAGATCGTCGATAACGGGCGAGGCGACTGGAGCATTGATGCGGTTGCACGCGATGTTGACATAAAAGGTCATGGCCTCGCCAATTTTCATCTCGCCAACGTCGGCGATGCGTCGTTCGATATGTTTGGCACCGCAAGTCTTGATTGCGGTGATGCGAGAACATTGGATGCCGATCTTTCGGGGGCTGGCGACGTGATGGTGGGGCATGTTGCCGGCAAAGCCTTCATCGTGGTTGCCGGCATTGGTGATGTGACGGCGCAATCCATCTCGGGCAGAGCGGATATTACGATCATGAACGCTGGCAACGTGCGTGTTCTCGGCGGCACCCTTCCTGACTTGACTGTCCAATCGATCGACGGGCTCGGCTCGGTCGATGTGGCCGGCACAGTTGGGGATGCTGACATTAATATCGGGTCTAAGACCCGTGTTCACCTACACCGTGTCACCGGACGGCTGAAGAGCAAGACCCGCCAGGCCGCACTGCTGGAAATCGATAAGCCTTAAGTCGGTGTGCTCATTACGTGGGTGAGAAACGGCAACGACTATACAAAAACGATCCGAGAGCAAGAGCCCCGTAAGCGGACAGGCGGCAAGTGCCCCAATAGCGAAAATTAGTTCCTGTCACAGGCGTAGCTACGTCGAGCAGGAATTCACGCGAGGCAAGATCGGATTTTAGCTAGTCGTATTTGCTCATTTTTCCGGAAAATCGGATTTCATAATCATGTGGCACATAGACAAAATAAATAGTTACGACTACTTTTCCGTTTAATATCCAGATAAACTCGCGATTTTGGTTAGAATAATTATGAGGAAATGGGCCCTTTAGAAGGGCTGTATCAAACTTCTTTTGATTTGCGGTATATTTTATTATTTCGACCGCTTTTCTGGTCTCCGTTTTCAGGTCACTGGAAAGAAAGTATATTTCCTCATAAACCCAAAACCCTGCCGCTAACAATGTCGCGCACAAGGTCACACCTACTAACCCGTTGATAAGTCGCGCCATTATGCCCGTCCCTAGCGATTGAAGTATCTCGGCGGCCTTCGCAGCTTTCGAAGCAGAAGGGCGCCAAAAGCCTGTAACAAGGGCATGTGCAAAAGTGACGGATTTATCGCCCGCTTTCCACCAACTCCGCGCCGTTCGGATCGCTGTCGCGCTGCGATCCTGCACGAAAAGGGACTGGGGGCTATCGGGCGGGAAGCCGCCTGACGGCAAGCCCCCAGAAGCCGACGCTCAATCCAGAGTAGCTCTGGTGCGGAGAAAAGAAAGGTATCGTTGGTCTTCGGCCGTAAACAAATCCGCTCCGGCGCCCATATAAGCCCTCATCAATTCGTCAGCAGCACGATCATGTTCACCCATATCAAATAACACCTGACCCAAGCGAAGATGAAGAAACGGATTGCCCACCGCGTCGGGGCAAACCATCGCATATTCCAGCGCTTCTTTCGCCGAGGTCTTGTAATTTGCGAGGAACGCCGCTTCGCCGATTGCCGCTAAAATACAAGTGGATGCATTCCATTGGCTCTTTGGTTCAGGCACAATTTCCCACGCCCGGTTATATTCGCCGATGGCTTCTTCATATCTGCCAGCAGACGCGAGTGCGTCACCGTCAGAGCAAAAGTGCTGGATCGCGTCAAAGACAGCCGATGGTAGTTCCGGGGAAGCCATGACGACAAACGGTAGTCGGATGCGGCGCTCCGCTCAATGGCAGTTTTCCGCCACATTCGGCCGTTGAACGCTTATGCTGATGAAGGCACTTAGTGGATTCGCGATTCAGCGTTCGAGTTGCCGAGTGCGCTCGTTCAGACGCCGATCGATCTGCATGGCAATATCTAGTCCTCGCGGTGCATCGTTGTGTGTCTCAGGTGCACTGCAGATGTGCACGGACAGGCAAGTGGCGCGCCCGGCTGGATTCGAACCAGCGACCACAGGCTTAGAAGGCATGTGCTCTATCCAGCTGAGCTACGGGCGCCCGGCGTGCCCTTTAGCGTGGATTGCACGGCGGGGAAACGCTGATCATAACGGTGCCTTACGAAGACGTAAGGGGTGGGCGATGACATTGCAGCGGGTGACGGCGCGCGAGGTGAAGGGCGCGCATTTCCGCTATTTCGATATCGTCATGGCGGCGTTCGTCGTCATCCTCGTGCTGTCGAACGTCGTCGGCGCGGGGAAACGCGCGGTGATCGACCTGCCATATTTCGGGCTATGGCCGTTCGGCGCGGGCATCCTGTTCTTCCCGATCTCCTATGTGCTCGATGACGTGCTGACCGAAGTCTATGGCTATGCCCGCGCGCGGCGCGTGGTGTGGGTCGGCTTTGCCGCGCTGTGTTTCCTGGTGGTGATGGAATGGACCGTGGTCGCGTTGCGCCCGGCGGCCGACTGGAATGGCCAGGCGCAGTATGAATATGTCTTCGGCCTGCCGCCGCACCTGATCGACACCTTCCCCTATGTCAGCGTCGGCATTGGCGGGCGGATCGCCTTTGCCTCGCTATGCGCCTTTTGGGTCGGCGACCTGCTCAATTCCTTGGTGCTCGCCAAGATGAAGATTTGGACCAGCGGGCGGATGCTGTGGACGCGGACGATCGGCAGCACGATCGTCGGCGAGGGCGCCGACAGCCTCGTCTTCTATCCGCTGGCCTTTTACGGCCTGGCCGACTGGCCGGTGCAGGCGATGCTGACGGTGATGTTCACCCAGTTCGTTCTCAAGGTAGGCTGGGAAGTGATCCTGACGCCGGTCACCTATGCCGTGGTTGGCTGGCTCAAGAAGCATGAGGGCGTCGACGTCTATGACGAGGGGACGGATTTTTCGCCGTTCACGGCGGAAGTCTAACCCTTTGCCATCGCGGACATGACGGCCTAACAGCCTCGCGATGCTGGCCGGCCTGATTTTTGCGACCGAGGATGCCGATGACCGTCCCGGGGTACTAGCGGCGACGCTGCCGTTCGGCGGGCTGACGCTGGTCGAGTTCCAGGCGCGCCTGCTGATCGGTGCAGGCGCGTCGCAGATCATCCTCGTCGTCGCGCGGATGACGCCCGAGCTGCTCGGCGCGATCAATCGCATCGGGCGGCGCGGCGCGGCGGTCGATGCGGTGCGCACCGCCGCCGAGGTGACCGAGAAGCTCCACCCGCTGGCGCGTCTGCTGGTCGTCGCCGACGGGCTGGTGACGACCGGCGACATCGTCGCGCAGTTGGCGGCGGAAGGCGAGGACGCGCTGCTGGTGATCGACGATCGCGATGCGCCGCCGGGGTTCGAACGCGTCGGCGCGCTGACCGCCTGGGCGGGTCTCGCCCGGCTTGATCCGCGCCACGTCGCCGAGGTCGCCGCATTGCCGCGCGATTATGATTTCCAGTCGACGCTGTTGCGCGTCGCGGCGCAGGACGGCGTGACACATCTGCGGCTGCCGGCGAAAGACCCGACGCACGGCATTTTCCGCGACTCGCGCGACCTTGCCGATCGCGGCAAGGCGATTCTCGCCGCGCTCGTTGCGCCGCCGATCCGCTGGGCCGACCGCTATATTCTCGCGCCGCTGATCCGGCTCGCCTTGCCACGGCTGGTGGCGCGCGCGGTGCCGACCACAGCGCTGGGCGGGGCAGGGCTCGTGCTCGCGGCGCTGGGCGGCGGCGCGATGCATCTCGGCTGGGTCAGCGCCGGCCTCGGCGCAATGACCGTCGCGGTGATGTGCTTCTCGATCGGCGCGGTGCTCGCCTGGCTGCGCGACGAGGATGGGCTGATGCGCTTCGGTCGCGGCGGCGCGCTGTTGA
>NZ_JARYTI010000049.1 GCF_029911635.1 Sphingomonas sp. AR_OL41 | reverse complement strand
GTCCGACCGCGCGATCGCGCTCGGCGAACGTGCTCGCGACATCGTCGACCAGATGGGCAAGCGGGGCGACGAGGCCTCGACCCGCGCCGGGCTCGCCGCATTGCCCGGCCCGCTGCCGCGCCCGCCGCGCCCCGGCGAGGCGGCCTCGACGCTCGACACCATCAATTGGCCGCACGATTCGCCGCCCTATCGTCTGCCCGTCGGCGGCCGCCTGATCACCGGCTTCGGCGAATTATCCGACGCCGGGGTGCGTTCGCGCGGGCTGACGCTTGCCCCGCCTGCGAGCGCGGTGGTAATCGCGCCGGCGGCGGGACGCGTCGCCTATGCCGGCAAGTTTCGCGGCTATGGCCAGATCGTCATCATCGATCATGGCAATGGCTGGACCTCGCTCGTCTCGGGCCTCGGCGCGGCGGCCGTCCATGTCGGCGAACGCGTTTCGCAGGGCGACATGATCGGGCGCGTCGGCGCGGCCGAGAGTCCGCGCGTCACCGTCGAGCTGCGCCGCCGCGACCGTGCCGTCGACATGACCCCGCTGCTCGGGTGAAGCGCCGCGTCGCGCCTTCATGCGGAGGCCACCCCTGCCCGAACCGCCCGCTATGATCGCGGCGCCAATACCGCTACGATAGGGTCAACTCATATTGTCCGGATCAGTGTTCATGTCCCGTGCGTTTCTCCAGGCTACCGCCACCGTCGCCGCACTCGCGCTCGTTCCGCTCGGCACCGGAGCAATGGCGGCGGTCGATACCAGTACCTACCGCGCCTTCGCGCCGTTCTTCGACGTCTTCGCCCGCGTCAAGGCGA
Organism: Sphingomonas sp. AR_OL41; assembly: GCF_029911635.1. Lineage (GTDB taxonomy): Bacteria > Pseudomonadota > Alphaproteobacteria > Sphingomonadales > Sphingomonadaceae > Sphingomonas. The sequence goes on along the minus strand of NZ_JARYTI010000049.1, from coordinate 33,770 downwards.
CCTATGTCGACAAGGTCGACGACGACAAGCTGATCAAGGGCGCGATCCAGGGCATGCTCGCCTCGCTCGATCCGCACAGCGCGTATGAAACCGGGCTCGACTACGACAATCTGCGCATCCAGACCTCGGGCGAATATGGCGGGCTCGGTCTGTCGGTCACGATGGAGGACGGTGCGGTCAAGGTCATCGCGCCGCAGGCCGACACGCCGGGGCAGCGCGCCGGCATCAAGTCGGGCGATTACATCACCCATATCAACGGCAAGCTGATCTTCGGCGAGACGCTCGACGAGGCGATCACCGAGATGCGCGGGCCGCCCGGCACCAAGATCGCGCTGACGCTGGTCCGCGCCGGCCACCCGCTGCCGATCCAGGTCGCGCTGGTGCGCGAGAAGATCGTCCAGCGCCCGGTCAAATGGTCGGTCAAGGACGGCATCGGCATCCTCGACATCAACACCTTCTCCGACAAGACCAGCCAGGGCGTGATCGACGGCATTGCAGGCATCCGCAAAACGCTGGGGCATGATCCGCTCGGCTATGTCATCGACCTGCGCGACAATGGCGGCGGCCTGCGCGACGAGGCGGTCGCGGTTGCCGACGTCTTCGTCAGCAGCGGCGAGCTGCTGTCCGAACGCGGCCGCGATCCGCGCGACATCGAGCGTTTCTATGCCGAATCGATGGTACGCGGCGATCTCGGACATGGCCTGCCGGTCATCGTGCTGACCAATTCCGGCACCGCCTCGGCCAGCGAGATCGTCGCTGGCGCGTTGCAGGACCATCACCGTGCGCTGATCATGGGCGAACGCTCGTTCGGCAAGGGATCGGTGCAGACCGTGCTCGACCTCGGCAACAACGCCGCGCTGCGCCTCACCACCTCGCGCTACTACACGCCATCGGGACGCTCGGTGCAGGAGGGCGGCATCCAGCCCGACATCGCCGTGCCCAACATCTCCGACCCCGATTACAAGGTCCGCCCGGTGTTCCGCGAGGACGATCTGCGGCGCCACCTGATCAACGAGGTCAAGGCCGACAACGCCGTGCTCGAGGAAGACAGCACGACCGATCCGCGTTTCGCGGCGACCCCGGCACAGCTCAAGGCAAAGGGCATCGAGGATTTCCAGCTATGGTATGCGCTGCAGACGCTCGGGCGGCTCGGCGCGGCGCCGGTACTGGCGAAGAAATAAGGCGATGCTGATGAACGACCGATTCGCCACCGCGCGGCTGCTTGCGCTCGTCATCCCGGTCGCGCTGCTCGGCGGCGCACTGGCCTTCCAATATATCGGCCACCTCTATCCGTGCGAGATGTGTTGGTGGCAGCGTTATCCGCATATCGACGCCATCCCGCTCGCGCTGCTCGCCTTTGTCGTGCCGGGCATGCAGGCCAAGCGTGCCTGCGTCGCCTTCGCCGCGGTGTCGATCGCGGTGTCGGGCTTCATCGGCATCTTTCATGCCGGGGTGGAATATCACTGGTGGCAGGGCATCACCGCCTGCACCTCGACCGCGACGGGCCATGGCGGCAGCGTCGACGACATGCTCAAGCGCATCCTCGACGCACCGATCGTGCGCTGCGACGTGCCGCAATGGACGCTGTTCCACGTCTCGCTTGCCGGCTTCAACGCGATCTTCTCGCTGCTCGGCGCCGGTGTCATCCTCACCCTGTTGCTGCGGGCGAAGCGGGCATGAGCCGCTGGCTGCCCGGTGACCGCCGCGAATCGGTCGATGCGATGGTGCGCGTCGACCAGGCCGGCGAATTTGGCGCGACGCGCATCTATGCCGGGCAGCTCGCCATTCTCGGCGATCGCTCACCCGCCTCGCGCGCGGTGGCGCGGATGGCGCAGCAGGAAGAGCGCCACCGCGTCTTCTTCGACGCGATGATGGCGCGGCGCGGCGTCCGCCCGACATTGCTCCAGCCGCTGTGGAACGTCGCGGGCTTCGCGCTCGGCGCCGTAACCGCGGCGATCGGCCCGGAAGCGGCGATGGCCTGCACCGCGGCGGTGGAAACCGAGATCGACAAGCATTATTCAGATCAGCTTCAGGCGCTCGGCGCCAGTGATACGGAATTGTCGGCGGCGGTCGCCGATTTTCAGGCGGAAGAGGTCGAGCATCGCGAAACGGCGCTGGCGGCAGGCGCAGAAAATGCGCCCGCTTATCCAATTCTCAGCGGCCTGATCCGCCTAGGCTGCAAGGTGGCGATCGCTACCGCCAAACGACTCTGACCCGGGAGGGGTGACGATGAAGAGCATGACCCGAGGCCTGCTGCCTGCCCTCGCACTGCTGCTGCTCGGCGCGCCGGCAATGGCGCAACAGGTCGCCGGCCCGGCCAACCCCGATGCGCGCCCCAAACGACCGACCGACAGCGGCACGGGCGAGGTCGCCCGCCAGGCACCGATCAATGGCGTGCTCACGCTGTTCGGCAACCAGCGCTGCCCGACCGATTCGACCGGCGCCGAGGTCGTTGTCTGCGTCCGCCAGGGCGCCGCTGAGCAATATCGCATCCCCAAGGCGCTGCGCAATTTCCAGGTCACGCCCGAAAACGAAGCCTGGGCGTCGCGCGTCGTCGCCAATGACAGCGTCGGCACCACCGGCACCGGTAGCTGCAGCACGGTCGGCCCAGGCGGTTCGACCGGCTGCTTCCGCCAACAGGCGCGCCAGCAACGCGCCGAAAAGAAGGAGCGCCAGGCCGACGACCGGCGCGTCGAGGAAAGCCTGCCCTAGAGTCGATCTCTGTTTGGTTGAATCTCCAACCTCCGTTCGCCCTGAACTTGTCGAAGGGCTGTTCTTCTCCGCAACCGGCGCAAGAAGGACGGTGCTTCGACAGTGATCAGGTGGAAACATCGCCCGGATGTTTCCAGCCAAATCCGGGGGATTTGGCGACCCGATTCACCAGCACGAACGGCAATTTGGGCGCTCCAATCTCACTGAAAACGGACCCACCGCTTCGCTGCCGCTCGAGATAGCGGCTGCGGCCGGCGCGATGCTAGCCCTTGCTCTTCTCTTTCGCGCTCTTCTCGTCGGGCTTGACCGTCGAGCGCACGACCATGAAGCGGTTGAGCACGTCGAACCAGAAGGGCGCGCCGAAGGTCACGCCGATCGCGGTGATCAGCCAGCCACCGACGATCGCCAGCCACCATTGCAGCTTCTGCCAAAGGCCCAACCCGGCATAGACCTTCGCCGAGCTCTGCCCCGAGGTGGCGAGCAGGCTGAATTGCGGCCCGGGCTTGCCGCCCACCCACCCGATCGGCCAGCCGACCTCCATCATCTGCGCGGTGACCGCCTTGATCTCGCTCACCTGCGCATCGACCTCCGCCGACGCGGTCACGGCCGGTGGGGTGGAAGCCGCGGATGGCGGCGCGATCGGTGTCGGTTCGGTGCCCGGCACCGCTGCGGGTGTGGCTGCCGAAGCGGGAGGAGCGGCAGCCGTCGGGGCAGCCCCGACGGGCTTGACGATACAATGGGCCTGACCCTGCGCACAGGTCGCGAGCGTCGCCCCGGCCTGCGCCACCACGGCATCGCACAACGTGTCGTCGGTCGACAGGCGCTGCATCACGGTGACCGCGTCGATGTTCATCGACGCGGCAGTCACGAAACCGATCAGCAGCAACCATAGCTGGGTCCGCGCCTTGTACGCGCCGGAAACGCGCTCCATCGCGCTGTTGAACCATTGTTCCAGCGCGGCCTGCGCCGTCGCCAGTTCGCCGCCGGCCGAATCGAGCGCGGTCTGCACCGCCTGTTTGAGCCCGTCGGGCGGCGCGCTCGCAGCCCAGTTGCGCAGGTCGCCGATCGCCAGCGTCGCGTTGGGCGTCATCAGCCCGGCTTGCTGGTTGTCGTCGCGCACCAGCTGCAACACCGCCTTGGCGAAGCTGTCGGCCGGAATGTACGATGGCAGCGCGGTGCGCCCGACGAACGGCACCCATTTGCGCAGAAAGCCGACCAGCGCGTCCTGATAGTCGCCCTTGAACAGCGCCGAGATCAGCGGACCGTTGTAAAAGGCGTCGATCCGGCCCGGGACCTGATCGGTGTCGAGCATTTGCGCGATTGCCGCCGCCAGCGACGAGGCCCGCGTCTTGATCGCCAGTTCGCCGATCTCGCGTACCGCCGAGCAGATCACGCTGACGAACAGGAACATCAGCGCCATGCCGATGCCGACATCGATCGTCTTCAGTTCCATGGCGCTTCCCCCTGGCCCGACGACGATCGATATCATGGGTCGCGCGCGATCCCGACGACAACATGGTCCGATCCGGTGCGACCTTTCGCGGTCACGGCACGCGGCAAAGCGCTCGGTTGCATGGCGTGGAGGCGGCGCTAAGGATGGCGCCGCACGGTACAGGGGGACCTCATGGCCACGGTGATGGAAAAGGCGGCGCCGCGCCAGGCATTGGCGGCCGACACCTATGAGAAAATCCTCTCCGCGCTGGCCATCCTGTTGTTGCTCACGGTGCTCGCCGCGCTACTCCGCGGCATGCCCTATTGGGGCCGCGTGCCATTGCTCGTCTGGGCGCATCTCGCCACCATTCTGCCCGCGCTGGCGCTGACCCCGGTGATGCTGCTGCGCCCGCGCGGCGACGCGCTGCACCGCCTGCTCGGCAAGGTGTGGGTCGCGGCGATGTTCCTTACCGCAGTGATTTCCTTCGGCGTGCGGCTCAGCCGCAACGGCAGCCTGAGCTTCATCCACATCATCTCGGCCTATGTCATCGTCGCCGCACCGCTGATCTGGTGGACCGCGCGCAACCATCAGGCCGCGCGCCACCGTCGCTCGGTGCGCGGCATGGTCACCGGGGCATTGCTCGTCGCGGGTTTCTTCACCCTGCCGTTCGGGCGGCTGCTCGGCCGCTGGTTGTTCGCTTGAACCAGCAGGCGAGCATGACGCGCGGGTCGCACGGCGTCGCCGCGGGGCTGTTCGTGCTCGTCTGGCTGTCGTGCATCTGGTTCGGGTCGTGGTCGTTCAATCCCAACAATGCCACAAGGCTGTTCGGCGCGCTGGCGCTGGTCGAGCAGCATGATGCGCGGATCGACCGCTTCGAATCGCTGACCATCGACAAGGCGCAATTTGGCAACCATCATTATATGGACAAGGCGCCGGGCATGACGCTGATGGCCGTGCCATGGGTCTGGGCCGCCAATGCCGCGACGCATTCGAGTTCGCGCGATTACGTGATCGACATCACCAACCCCAGGCTCGAGAAGTTCCTCGCGCTACGGCTGCAACTCGCGGTCGCGTTCGGCACCGCTTTGCTCACCGCCTTTGCCGCCGTGCTGCTGTTCGATCTCGGCACGGGCATCACGGGCAGCGTGACCGCCGGGCTGGTCGCCGCGCTTGGTTATGCGCTCGGCTCGATCGTGTGGGGCTGGTCGACCACCCTGTTCGGCCATGCCGCTGTCGCCGCGCTTCTGACGATCGCGACCTGGGCGGTGTGGCGCGGCACCGGCGGGCCACGCGAGCTGGACCGCTGGCGCTATCCGGTGATGGCCGGCGCGGCGCTGGGCTGGGCATTGGAGGTCGAATTCACGGCGATCTTCGGCGGCGTCGCGATCGGGCTGTGGGCGCTGTGGCGCACGCGCCGGCTCGAGGCAGCCCGGCGCTGGCGGGTCTACGGCGTGACGGTCGCCGTCGCGCTGCTGATGCTGGTGCCGCTCGCACTCTACAATCAGCTCGCCTTCGGCACGCCGTTCAAGCTCGGCTATGAGGGCGTGGTCGGTTTCAACGGCATGCAACAGGGGTTGTTCGGGCTGACCTATCCCAAGGCCGACATCCTGTTCAGGATCATCTTCTCGCCGCGCCGTGGCCTGTTGCTGGTGTCGCCGGTGCTGCTGCTCGGCGCGATCGGGCTCAACCGGATGATCCGCAATTCCGCGACGCGCGATGTCGGCATCCTCGCGGCGGGCGTCGCGATGGTCGTGCTGCTGGTCAATGCCTCCTATGTCTATTGGGACGGCGGCGCCTCGACCGGGCCGCGCCATTCGGTCGTGGCGATTCCGTTTCTGGCGCTGGGGCTGGCGCCGTTCTGGGCGAGCCTGCGCAGCGGATGGGCGAAGCGCGCGACCGCGACCTTGCTCGGCCTGTCGATCCTGCTCAACCTCGCCATTGCCACGACCGACATTTTCGATTCCGACGGGTTCGACTTCCCGCTGTGGGAACGCAACGCATCAATCCTCGCCAGCGGCAAGCTCACCAGCCTGCCGAGCGATTGGTGGGGCTGGTCGCCGTGGCGCGGCGTCGCGCTCTATCTCTTCCTTGCCGCGCCCCTGCTGGTGACGATGATCCTGTCGGCGCAGCGTGCCGATTGGCGCGGCACGGCGGTCGCCCAACCGGCGGATGCCTGAGGCGCGGCGGCGCGAGCGACGATCATGGCACGACAGAAACGCTACCTGACGGCGACCCTGCCCGACGGCTACAGCAAGACGATCGGCCCGACCGCCGATGCCTGGACGCATTATTGGCGGATCGTCGCGATCCTCGCCAACGGCAAAACCGAGATCTTCTGGGGCCACACCAAATCGCTCGCCGAAGCGAAGAAGAAGCGCACCGCGACCGAAGAGGCCGCCCGGATGCGTGGCTGGAAAAGCCACGCCTTCGAGATCGCCGCGCTGGTCGAATCGCGCGACGAACCCACCCCGACCTGAGCCGGAATCACATCGCCTCAGGAGCGACGCGAAAGGTCAGCACGGCGACGGCAGGATCAGCCTCCCAGCGATCGCCCGGCGTCGGATGGTTGACGTTCCAATAGCGGGCAAACGCCCGCCGCGCCGTCAGGCTGGTGCCCGGAATTGGTCGCGGCCAGCGCCACAGCAATCCGCCGAGCAGCGGCCGGGCGCCCTCGGCGCGGATATCGTCGCGCGTGATCTGCTGGAGCCGCTCGTGCCGCACGGCCTCGACGAGGAGCGTAAGGCGCGACGCCCAGCGCGGCATGTGCCAGGCGGCGATCCACTTATAATCGGTGTCGCCCGGCCGCCGGCCCGCTACGCCGCGGCCATCGCGATCATGTCGCCAGCCGTCGTGGAAGATGACGAACTCGGCCCTGCGTAGCGTCGTGACGATATCACGCCCCGCCTCGTGTCGCGCGGCGAGGCACGATTCGCGCACCCAAATCAGGTCGCCCGGTACGCAGCGTGCCAGGTCGCTCCCCGTCCCGACGCGGACCTGCGTCTTGCGCCCCGACAGCAATGCGGCCGCCATGCCGGGGTCGACGATCAGGGAGCGCTGCATCGCGCGGCAATAGCGTTACGGGCGCCGTTGATCGAGCCACTACGCAGGCCGCGAGCGACATCGGCACCCGACGCCGCAGTCGCTCGTCGATCGATGTGTCGGCTTGCTTCCCGAAACGTTGCCATTTCCGCCCCTACCCCCTAGAGCCGCGCCGCCATTCCCCGCCACCGGAGCCGTGCCCATGTCCGACAAGATCAACCGCGTCGTCCTCGCCTATTCGGGCGGACTGGACACCAGCGTGATCCTGAAATGGCTGCAGCAGACCTATCAATGCGAGGTGGTCACCTACACCGCCGATCTCGGCCAGGGCGAAGAGCTCGAGCCGGCGCGGCGCAAGGCCGAGCAGGCCGGGGTCAAGCCCGAGCATATCTTCATCGACGATGTCCGCGAGGAGTTCGTCCGTGACTATATCTTCCCGATGATGCGCGCCAACGCGCTCTACGAGGGGCTGTACCTGCTCGGGACTTCGATCGCCCGGCCGCTGATCGCCAAGCGCCAGATCGAGATCGCGCGCCAGGTCGGCGCCGACGCCGTTAGCCATGGCGCGACCGGCAAGGGCAATGACCAGGTGCGCTTCGAGCTCGGCTATTACGCGCTCGCGCCCGACATCAAGGTGATCGCGCCGTGGCGCGAATGGGATTTGACCAGCCGCACCAAGCTGATCGAGTTCGCCGAGAAGCACCAGATCCCGGTCGCCAAGGACAAGCGCGGCGAGGCCCCCTTCTCGACCGACGCCAACATCCTGCACACCTCGTCCGAGGGCAAGGTGCTCGAGGATCCGTGGGAAGAGGTGCCCGACTATGTCTATTCGCGCACCGTCAACCCCGAGGACGCGCCCGACCAGCCCGAAATCATCACGGTCGATTTCGAGCATGGCGATGGCGTGGCGATCAACGGCGAGGGGATGAGCCCGGCGACGCTGCTGGCGAAGCTCAACGATCTCGGCCGCAAGCACGGCATCGGCCGGCTCGACCTGGTCGAGAACCGCTTCGTCGGCATGAAGTCGCGCGGCATGTACGAGACGCCGGGCGGCACGATCTATCACCTCGCGCATCGCGGCATCGAGCAGCTCACGCTCGATCGCGGCGCCGCGCATCTCAAGGACGAGCTTGCGCCGCGCTATGCCGAGCTGGTCTATAACGGCTTCTGGTTCTCGCCCGAGCGCGAGATGCTGCAGGCGGCGATCGACCACAGCCAGGACAAGGTCACCGGCACGGTGCGGCTGAAGCTCTACAAGGGCGGCGTCTACGTCATCGGCCGCAAGTCGCCCTTCTCGCTCTATTCCGAAAAGGTCGTCACCTTCGAGGACGACCAGGGCGCCTATGACCAGCGCGACGCGGCGGGCTTCATCAAGCTCAACGCGCTGCGCCTGCGGCTGCTCGGGCGGCGGGATCGGTAATCCTTCGACCCTCTCCCGTCGCGGGAGAGGGTCGGTCCAGGGCGAGCGGTGACTTTCCGGCGGTGCGGCGCCCGTGTCACGGCTCGTCCAAATGGTGCCTTTTCGTCCAGTGCCATCCCAAGGGGCGTTCACGGCGCGCAGCCATTGCTGTATGCTGCGCCCACGATGACAGGGGAAAGCGCCATTCTCGACGATCCGGCACCGCAGGACGTCGCGCCACCGGCGCCGGCGACGATCTATCGCCACCGTGTCGCAACGCGCTTGTGGCACTGGATCAACATGATCACGATCCTGATCATGATCGGCAGCGGGGCGACGATCCTCAACGCCCATCCGCATCTCTACTGGGGCAATTACGGCGCCAACTCCGATCACCCCTGGTACAATCCGCCGCACATGCCGTCATGGCTGACGCTGCCGAGCCATTATAATCTCGCCATCGCGCGGCGCTGGCACCTGCTGTTCGCGCTGGTGCTCGGCTTCGGGCTGCTTGGCTATATGATCGCCAGCCTGGTGAACCGTCATTTCCAGCGCGACCTGCGCGTCCGCGCCGGCGAGCTGGCGCCGCGGCACCTGTGGCACGACGTCAAGGAACATCTCGCGCTGCGTTTCCACGATCCGAAGAACCCGACCGCTTACAACATCTTCCAGAAGCTGGCCTATGTCTCGGTGATCTTCGTGCTGATCCCGGCGATGATCCTGTCGGGGCTGACGCTGTCGCCGGCGATGGACGCCGCCTGGCCGTGGCTGCTCGACCTGATGGGCGGCCGGGCCTCGGCGCGCTCGGTGCATTTCATTGCCGCGACGGGCATCGTCATCTTCATCGTCGTGCATCTCGTCCTCGTCCTGCTCGCCGGGCCGATCAACGAAGTGCGCTCGATGATCACCGGGCGCTGGCGGGTGCCGGAGGAAAAGGCATGAGCGGGATCATCACGCGCCGTACGGTGCTGACCACCGGCGCGCTCGGCGCGGGGCTGGTGTTGAGCGGCTGCGACAAGCTTGCCGAGCAACCCGCTTTCCGCAAGATCCTGTTCTCGGGCGAGAAGATCAACCAGGGGCTGCAGCGCTCGCTCTCCGCGCGTCACGCTCTGGCGGCCGAATTCCGCCCCGACCAGATGTCGCCCTTCTTCCGCACCAACGGCACCGCCAACCCCAACACGCCCGATTACAACGCGATGGTCGGCGAGAATTTTGCCGGCTGGCAACTCAAGGTCGGCGGGCTCGTCGCCGCCCCGCTGTCGCTCTCGCTAGCGCAATTGCGCGCGATGCCGGCGCGGACGCAAATCACCCGGCACGACTGCGTCGAAGGGTGGAGCGCGATCGGCAAATGGCACGGGCCGCTGCTCGGCACGATCCTCAAGGCGGCCGGCGTGCGCGATATCGCGCGCTTCGTCGTCTTCACCTGCGCCGACCTATATGGCGGCCATGCCTATTATGAATCGATCGACCTGATCGATGCCTTCCACCCGCAGACCATTCTCGCCTGGGCGCTCAACGATGCGCCGCTGAGCGTCGGTCACGGTGCACCGGTGCGGCTGCGCGTCGAGCGCCAGCTTGGCTACAAGCAGGCCAAATATGTCATGAAGATCGACGCCGTCGCCTCGCTCGACGGCATCGGCAAGGGCAAGGGCGGCTATTGGGAAGATAATGTCGATTACGATTGGTACGCCGGAATCTGACAAAATCGCGACGATGTCGCACCTGCGGCCAATCTCAGGGCTTATCTTTGCCGCAATGCGGCGATAACGCAACGCCATGGCCCTGCTCGATATGTTTCTGTCACGCGCGATCAAACGCGGCGTCCTCACCATCACCTACCCCAACGGCAAGACGAGCCGATTCGGCACCCCCGATGCCGAGCTTGGCGAGGTCGCGCTGCGCTTCACCGACAATGGCGCGATCCGCGCGGTGCTGCGCGATCCCAGCGTCGGCACACCCGAGATGTTCATGAACGGCCGGCTGCTGATCGAGCAGGGTGACGTTCGCGACCTGCTGGTGCTGATGACCAGCAACAATCGCTACGAGCTGGGCAGCAACGCGCTCGATGCCAGCTTCATGGGCAAGGCCTGGGGTCGCCTGCGCTTCAAGATCGCTCGCTACAACATGGTGCGCAAGTCCAAGCGCAATGTCGCGCACCATTACGACCTGTCGGACAAGCTCTACGAACTTTTCCTCGATGCCGACCGGCAATATAGCTGCGCCTATTTCACCGACCCGTCGAACAGCCTCGAACAGGCGCAGATGGACAAGAAAGCGCATATCGCCGCCAAGCTGGCGTGCAAGCCGGGCATGACGGTGCTCGACATCGGCTGCGGCTGGGGCGGCACCGCGCTCTATTTGCACGAAAAACTCGGTGTCGAGGTACTCGGAATCACGCTGTCCGAGGAACAGCTCAAGGTCGCGCAGCGCCGCGCAGCCGATGCCGGCGTCGCTGACAAGGTACGCTTCGAACTGATCGATTATCGCCACGTCACCGACACCTTCGACCGCATCGTGTCGATCGGCATGTTCGAGCATGTCGGGACGCCGCATTACACCACGTTTTTCCGCAAGTGCCATGAACTGCTAAAGCCCGATGGCGTGATGCTGATCCACACCATTGGGCGCGCCAACGGGCCCAACGTCACCGACCCGTTTACCGCCAAATATATCTTCCCCGGCGGTTATATCCCGGCAATGTCCGAGGTGCTGACGGCAAGCCAGCAGATGCGCTGGTACGTCTCCGACGTCGAGACGCTGCGGCTGCATTATGCCTATACGATCAGGCATTGGTACGACCGCGTGGTCGCGGCGCATGACGCGATCGTCGAACTCTATGACGAGCGCTTCTACCGGCTATGGACCTGGTATCTCGCCGGCTCGTACATCAGCTTCCTCAACGGCGCATTGGTCAACCATCAATATCAGTTCGTCCGCGATCGCAACGCCTTGCCGATCACGCGCGACTACATGATCAACGAGGAACGTCGCCTGCGCGGCTGACCTCGCGCATCAGGCGACGTCGTTGGGGCCCTTGTGCGCCCAGGACGCCGCGACCATCCGCTCGAGCACGGCCATGTCCACATCGGCGAGCTTCTTGACGTAGAGACACCCCTTGCCGGTCGAATGCTTGCCGAGCCCGGCGAGCATCGCATCGCGATAGGGAAAGCTCGTACCGAGATAGAAGACGAGCTGCGCCTTGCGCGGTGAGAAACCGATCCGGCAGATCTCGCCCTCGCGCCCGCTCTCGTAACGATAGCGGTTCACACCGAAGCCGATGATCGACGGTCCCCACATCGTCGCCGGCTCACCCGACACGCGTGCCATCAGGTCGGTGACGATCTCGGCATCGGCGCGGCGCTGGTCGGGTTCGACCCTGTCGAGGAACGCCGCGACGCTGACCGCGGTCGGCTGCGTCTTGTTGGTCGTCGCCATGGATCTCTCCGACTCGTGACCCCCAAAGTCTAGCAGCGCATACAGAGACCATCTAGGAGCCGGCGATGCACCCCACTGCCATCACCCGCCGCTCGATCTTCGCCCAGGCGTGGCCGATCATGCTCGGCCAGACCACGGTGCCGCTGGTCGGTATCGTCGATACCGCGGTGATCGGGCGGACCGGCGACGCGGCGGCGCTGGCCGGGGTCGCGCTCGGGGCGACGATCGTCAACTTCCTGTTCTGGAGCTTCGGTTTCCTGCGCATGGGGATGACCGGGATGACCGCGCAAGCCGGCGGCGCGGACGATACGGCGGAGGTCGATGCGCTGCTGGTGCGCGGACTCGGCATCGGCCTGGCAGTCGGCTTCGTGCTGTTTGCGCTACAACTTGTGCTGATCCCGCTGGCGCTGGCGGTCTTTGCCGGCGGCGGCGCGGTCCATGCCGCGGCCGGGCCGTTCATCGCCGCGCGCTTCTTCGGCGCGCCCGCCGGGCTGGCGGTGTTCGCGATCAATGGCTGGCTGCTCGGGCTGGGGCGGACCCGCGCGGCGCTGGCGCTGCAGATCGTGATGAACCTCGCCAATGCCGCGCTCGACATCCTGTTCGTCTGGCACTGGCACATGGGCGCGCGCGGCGTCGGGCTGGGCACCTCCTCGGCGGAGTGGATCGCGCTTGGCACCGGGCTGTGGCTGGTGCGGCCGAATCTCCATGCGCTCAAGGACCGCGCCCGGCTGGTCGATCGCGATGCGCTCAGGCGGTTGTTCGCGGTCAATGGCGACATCATGATCCGCACCATCGCGCTGCTTGTGCTGTTCAGCTGGTTCGCCAATGCCGGGGCGCGGCTTGGCGCGACGCCGCTCGCCGCCAATCAGGTGCTGATGCAGGCGGTCGGACTGGTCGCCTTCATTCTCGACGGCTTCGCCTTCACCGCCGAAAGCCGTGTCGGCCATGCGCTCGGCGCGGGCTCGCGCAAGACGTTGCTGCGCGCGATTAGGCTGACGGCGGAATTCTCACTCGGCGTCGCCATCCTGTCGGGCGTGCTGATCGCGCTGCTCGGGGCGCCCAGCATCCGGTTGCTGGTGGTCGATAGCGGGGTGCGCGATCAGGCGATCGCGCTGCTCCCGCTCGTCGTCATCCTGCCGCTGATCGGCTTTCCGGCCTGGCTGCTCGACGGCATCTTCATCGGCGCGACGCAGGGTCGGGCCCTGCGCAACGCGGCGATCGTCTCGACCGGGCTGTACATCGTCACCGACCTTGCGCTGCGGCCATGGGGTGCGACCGGCATCTGGCTCGCGCTGCTCGCCAGCTATGCCTATCGCGCCGGCGCGCTGGGCTGGCACCTGCCGGCGCTCCTGCGGCGCGTCGCGCATGACTGAGCCCGCTATTGCGGTGATCCCCTACGTTGCGCAGCGGCCACGGCATGCGTATCGCGCACGGCGGGGGATGGAATGAACCTGATGAATCCTGGCGCCGGGCTTGTACCGGGCCCGACCGACGAAGCGCTGGTCCTGCATGATTTCTTCGCGCGAACGGTCGCGCGTTGGCCCGAGCGTGTGGCGATCGACATTCCGCCCGGCCGTGGACGATCTGCCCGCCAAACACTGAGCTATGCCGATCTCGATCGCGACGCGGCGCGGCTCGCGCGGCGACTGAGGTGGCGCATCGGCGATGCCGAGCGGATCGTCGCACTGCTGCTGCCGCGCACCACGCCACAGCTTTATGCCGCGCAGCTCGCCATCCTGATGGCCGGCGGCGCCTTCACCTGCCTCGACCCGGCCTTCCCCGATGCGCGGATGCGCGAGATTCTCGCCGATGCCGACGCGGTCGCCGTGGTGACCGACAGCGCGGGCGCCGCGCGGCTCTCCGCGATGGGCCTGTCGCGCGACATGATCGTCGACGTCGATGATCCTGGCGACGATGCCCCCGAAGCGCCCTTGCCCGCCGCGCTCGATCCGGCACGGCTGGCCTATGTCATCTATACCTCGGGCACGACCGGCACTCCCAAGGGGGTGATGATCGAGCATCGCAACATCGCCAATCTCGTCGCCTCCGACATCGCCGCCTTTGCGCTCGGCTGCAACGACCGCGTCGTACAGGGTTCGTCCTCGGCCTATGATTCGTCGATCGAGGAGACCTGGCTGGCCTTCGCCGCCGGCGCCGCGTTGGTGGTGATGGACGATGCCGCCGCGCGGCTCGGCCCCGATATCATCGGCTGGCTGCGCGACGAGCGCGCGACGGTTTTCTGCCCGCCGCCGACCTTGCTGCGCAGCAGTGGTTGCGCCGACCCGCAAGCGGCCCTGCCCGACCTGCGCCTGCTCTATGTCGGTGGCGAGGCGCTGCCCGGCGATCTCGCCGATCTGTGGGCGGCGGGGCGCCATATGGTCAACGGCTATGGCCCGACCGAAGGCGCGGTGACCTGTCTGCGCGGTGACGTGATCGTCGGGCAGCCGGTGACGATCGGCGCGCCCATCGCGGGGATGCGCGCCTGGGTGCTCGACGAAACACTCGACCCGGTCGCCGACGGCGTGCGCGGCGAGCTGTGCATCGGCGGCGCGGGCGTGGCACGCGGTTATCGCAACCGCGCCGATCTCACCGCCGAGAAGTTCGTCGATCATCCCGCGCTTGGCCGGCTCTATCGCACCGGCGATCTCGTCCTCCGCGATGCGGCCGGCGACTTCCACTATCACGGGCGGATCGACGCCCAGGTCAAGCTGCGCGGCTACCGCGTCGAACTCGGCGAGATCGAGACGCGGCTCGCGGCCTGCCCCGGCGTGCGCGCCGCGGGCTGCTGCGTGCTAGAACAGGGCGGGCAGACGCTGGTCGCCTTCGTCGTGCCCGAGGACGACGCCACCACGCTCGACGTCGAACGGCTCAAGGCGCAACTGGGCGAGGCGCTTCCCGCCTATATGGTGCCGCGGCAGATCGGCGTGGTCGCGACACTGCCGACCAGCGTCGGCGGCAAGCTCGATCGTGCCGCGCTCGCCAGGCTGCCGCTCGCGGCGGCGGCCGAGGCGCCGTCGGCGATCACCGCCCCGCGCAGCGACATGGAGCGCCGCCTTGCGACCGCCTTTGCCGACATTCTCGGCCGGCCTGACGGCGTGTCGGTCGACGCCGATTTCTTCGAGGATCTCGGCGGCGATTCGCTGCGCGCCGCGCTGCTCGTCACGCTGTTGCGCGACGATGCGGTGACCTCAGCGGTCACCGTCAGCGACATCTATGAGGCGCGCAGCATCGCCTCGCTCGCCGCGTCGCTTGCACGCCATGTCGATGTCGCGACGCGCGACGAGGCGCCGCTGGTACGCGAGGGGCACGCGCGGCCGCTGCTCGCCAATGTCGTCCAGTTCGGCTGGCTGGTCATGATGCTGTTCGCCGCCTCATGGGCGGGCTGGGCGGCGACCTTCCGCCTGCTGCCCCCGGTCATGGGCAAGCTCGGGCTGGTGCCTTTCATCCTGCTCGCCCCGGCGCTGAGCCTCGCCGCAATCCTCGCTTATGTCCCGCTCTCGGTCTGCTTCGCGGTGGGCGTCAAGCGGCTCGTGCTGGGTCGTTACAGGCCAGTGCGCGCACCGGTGTGGAGCCCGCTCTATCTGCGCCACTGGGTCGTGCTGCAGGCGGTGCGGCTGGTGCCATGGTCGCTGCTCCAGGGCACCGTCTTCCAGCAGATCGCGCTGCGCGCACTCGGCGCCCGGATCGGCCGGCGCGTGCATATCCATCGCGGCGTCGACCTGCGGCGCGGCGGCTGGGACCTGCTCGACATCGCCGACGACGTGTCGATCGGCCAAGATGCGATCATCGGGCTGGTCGAACTCGATCGCGGCGATATCGTTATCGGATCCATCACGCTGGAAGCGGGCGCAACGGTGCAGACGCGCGCCGGGCTCAGCGGCGGCAGCCGGATGGAGGCGGGCAGCGAGCTCTCCGCGCTGTCGACGCTGTCCGAAGGCATGACGATCCGGGCGGGCGGGCGCTGGGATGGCATCCCGGCCGGCCCTGCCGGGCTCGCAACCACCGTCCCCGCCCCCGGCGGCACGGCACCCACGCTCTCGCCGCTCCGCCATGGTCTGCTGATGCTTGCGAGCGAGGCGTTGCTGGCTTTGCTCATCGCGCTGCCGCTCGAACTCGTCACGCTCGGGGCCTGCGCCGCCGCCGGCATCGACGTGGTCGATATCTGGCGCTGGGTCTATCATCCCCGCTTCGACCTCGACCTGTCGCTGATCGTGATCGGCCTGACCGTCGCCACCACGCCGCTGACCTTGCTGTGGACCGCCTTGCTCTCACGCGCGATGGGTCGCGTCATGCCCGGCGTGATCGGCCGGTGGAGCACCGGCTATGTCCGCGTCTGGCTCAAGACCGGGCTGCTGATCACCGCTGGCGAATGGCTCAGCGGGACATTGTTCTGGCCGCGCTGGCTGCGGCTCGCCGGCATGGCGATCGGCACGGGCTGCGAGATCAGCACGATCCTCGACGTGGTGCCCGAACTGGTCGAGATCGGCCGCGACACCTTCTTCGCCGACGGCATCTATCTCGGCGGCGCGCTGGTCAGCCGCGGCAGTGTGATGCTCGGCGCCACGCGGATCGGGGCGAACAATTTCCTCGGCAATCACGTCGTCGTCCCGGCCGGGGCGCAATTGCCCGACGACATCCTGTACGGCGTCGCGACCCCGGTCGACCCGGCGAAGATCGCAAAGGGTGGTGCGCGCTTCGGCCATCCCAGCTTCGTCCTGCCGCGCCGCGAGGTGGTCGAAATGGACCGCAGCCTCACCCACGAGCCCTCGACGATCCGCTATCTCAACCGGCTGTTCTGGGAGGCGCTGCGTTTCGTGCTGCCGGTCGGGCCGCTGTTGCTGACCGTGGCGTGGTATGCGCTGCTGACGCGCGGCGCGGCTGCCGTGCCCCATCCGGCGCTATTCGTCGGGCTGGTCGTGCCGCTGATCACGCTTATGCCGCCGGTCGCGCTCTGTCTCTCGGTATTGCTGCTCAAATGGGGGCTGATCGGGCGGGTGAAGCCGGGGCAGCACGCGCTCTGGTCATGCTGGTGCAGCCGCTGGGACTTCGTCTATGTCGCCTGGGCCAAATATGCGAGCCTGTTGCTGCAGGGCCTCGAAGGCACTTTCCTCCTGCCCGTCTATCTCCGCGCGATGGGCCTCAAGATCGGCCGGCGCGCGGTGCTCGGGCCGCAATTCGCCCAGGTCGTCGATCCCGACATGATCGAGATCGGCGCCGGCGCGACCGTCAGCGCGATGTTCCAGGCGCATACCTTCGAGGACCGTGTGCTCAAGGTCGACAAGGTGCGCATCGGCGCCGGCGCGACGGTGTCGGCCGGCACCGTGCCGCTCTACGGCGCGGTGATCGGCGACGGCGCGCATGTCGGCCCGCACAGCGTGATCATGAAGCAGGAACATCTGCTCCCCGCGACGCGCTACCAGGGCGCGCCGACCCGCGCCTATGGGGCGGAGCGGGGCTAGTCGCTGCGGGTTGCGTGAAATCTGGGCGCGAAACGAGCTGGCCGATTTCTCTACCTTGCTTCCCCGGCGAAGGCCGGGGCCCAGTTGGAATGACTGTATTGATGATCGGCAACGTCCCTCAACTGGACCCCGGCCTTCGCCGGGGAAGGGAAGATGAGCGCAGCGCGATCGATCCGATTATGTGCGCAATGCTCTAGCCCCCGCACGACGCGGACCACTTTGCCTTTCGGTGCGGCTCTGCGATGGTTCGCTGCATGAACCTCATGGCGTTCCTGCCGGCCGATCTCGGCACCGCTTATTATGTGCTCGAATGGATCGTGCGGATCGGCGCACTGATCGTCGTGCCGATGCGCCGCAAGCCCGCGGCGGCGACCGGTTGGTTGCTGCTGATCTTCTTCCTGCCGGTGTTCGGGCTGCTGGTCTTTCTCATGATCGGGCGGCCGAGTTTCCCGGCCTGGCGCACGCGGCGCTTCCTCGCCTTGCTGCCCTATTTCCAGCGCGTTGCGACGGCGCTACGCGAGGCGGCGCCGCACGATATCGGTGAGGATGCGCCGCTCGCTGCATTGGCCGAGACGCTCGGCCATTTGCCCGCGGTCGCCGGCAACGCGGTCACGCTGATCGACGATTATGACGCGGTGATCGCAAGGCTGGTCGCCGATATCGACGAAGCCCAGCATGCGGTCGATATCCTCGTCTACATCTTCGCCGACGACGCGACCGGCCAGGCGGTGATCGCCGCGCTGGGTCGTGCGGTGGCGCGTGGCGTACGCTGCCGCGTGATGCTCGATCCGGTTGGGTCGCACCGCTGGCGGCGCGGCACGGTGGCGAAGCTGCGCGCCGCAGGGGTCGAGACGCATGAGGCGCTCGCTTTCCATCTGTGGCGCGGCCGCACGCGGCGCGACATGCGCAACCACCGCAAGCTGTTCACGATCGACGGCCGCATTGGCTATGCCGGCTCGCAGAATATCGTCGCCAAGGATTTCCGCCCCGGCGTGACCAACCGCGAACTGGTCGCGCGCGTCACCGGCCCGGCGGTCGCCGCGATGGCGGCGGTGATCCACGGCGACTGGTTCCTCGAAACCGAGGCCGACCCGGGCGCGGCGCCGACGCTCGCCGCGCCGGCCGGTGACGCCGTGCTGCAGATCCTGCCGAGCGGCGCGGACTATCCGCTCGAGGGGTTCGAGACGCTGCTCGTCTGGCAGCTCCACCGCGCGCAAACTCGCGCAATCCTCGTCTCGCCCTATTTCATCCCCGACGACAGCGTGCTCGGCGCGCTGCGCACTGCCGCCGCACGCGGCGTCACGGTCGATGTGGTGCTGTCCGCCGTCGTCGATCAGCGGCTCGTCAACCTTGCGCAATGTTCCTATTATGACGACCTGCTCGCGGCCGGCATCCGCATCCACCTGTTCCGCGACCATCTGCTCCACGCCAAGAATATCAGCATCGACGGGCGCATGGCGATCGTCGGGTCGAGCAATGTCGATCTGCGCTCCTTCCAGCTCAACGAGGAAGCCAGCCTGTTGCTGCTCGACGACGCATCGGTCGCGCAGGTCGAGGCGATCCAGCGGCGCTGCATCGCCGATAGCGAGCATCTCGACCTCGCAACCTGGCGGCAGCGTCCCGGTGCCCGCAAGGTGGTCGAGAATATCGCCCGGCTGGTCAGCCCGCTGCTCTGACACGCGCGGTGATTCACCCGCGACGCCGTTGTGCAATAAACGTTTCCGGCGGCGCATGATGGTCCGTGCCGCCGGCTCTTTCGCATCGTTGGCATTTGTGGCGGGCCACCTGTTGGTATTCGGCGCCCTGCGCCGGCCCGACAGCCATGACGTGGCGAAGAATAGTTTAGGCTATTCGCATAATGGGCGCCGGAAATCAGGTCGTCAGCGCCGCCGCTAATGACATCATAGCCTCGTTCGACAGCGATGCTTTGTTGGAAATGGCGGGCGATAGTGCAGCAATTCCTTGCGCATGGCACGATGGATTGGCCCGAAAGCCGTACACCGTACCCTCGCAAAATGCCGAAAGAACTTGGCGGCGGACGGCGCTTTTCTGGCGCGTTACTTAGCCATTACGGTGGCGCGCCGGCCTATGCCGCCCAGGCGGCGAGATCGTCCTGTTCGGCGATCAGTGCCAGTCCATGCGCGATCGAGGTCAGTTCGCCGCCGCTGGCGATGCGCGCTTCGCCGAAGCGCTCGGTGAACAGGCGGCGGATGCGCGGGGTGAGCGATGAACCGCCGGTCAGGAAGATGCGGTCGATCGCCGCCGGCTCGACCGCCGCCATCGCCAGCGCACGGTCGACCGCCGCTTCGATCCGCGCGATATCGGGAGCGATCCAGCTTTCGAAATCGGCGCGCGTGACATCCGCCTCGATCGCGAGGCCGGCACCGGCAAAGTGGAAATGCGCCGTCTCTGACGCCGACAGGTCCCGCTTGACCTGCCCGACCGCCTCATAGAGCCGGAAACCCAGTTCCTCCTCGATCACCGCGATCATCCGGCCGATCGCATCGGGATCGAGCGCAGAACGGCGCAGCTTTTCCAGCTCGGCGAGCGTGCGGCGGTTGCGCATCAGCGCGAGCCGCGACCAATCGGCAAAGTCGGCGAAATGGCCGCGCGGGATCTCGAGGATCTTGTCGAACGAGCGATACGACCCACCCTTGCCGAGCAGTGGCATGACGAGATGGTCGATGATCCGCGCATCGAACCGGTCGCCGGCAATACCGACGCCGGCATGGCCGAGCGGTTCGCAGCGTCGCGCGGCGCCCGGCGCAGCGATCCGCACCACCGAGAAATCGCTGGTGCCGCCGCCGAAATCGGCGACGAGGATCGTCGCCGGCTCGGTAATGCGCGAGGCATAGCTGAACGCCGCGCCCAACGGCTCATAGACATAATGCACCTCGCCGAACGCGCCGAACATCATGTCGTAGCGCCGCCGCGCCAGCGTCTCGTCGGGGCGGTGCCCGGCATATTCGACCGGCCGGCCGACGACGATGCGCGCCGCGCCCGACAGCGCCCCGCCGGCCCGCGCCGCCATCTTGTCGAGGAACAGGCGGCCGAGATCCTCGAAACGGTAACGCTTGTCGAACACGGTGGCGTGCTCGAAGGTCGCGCTCGCCGCGACCGACTTGAACGATTGCAGGAAGCGGCTGCCTTGCGGGAATTCGAGATATTCGGCGATCGCCCAGGGGCCGGCCTCGACCGCGACGCCGCCGGGCACTTTATCCTCTTCCCAGAAGCACAGCGCCGAGCGGAACGCCGCTTCGGGGCCATGCGGCGTGGCGAGCGGGACGAGATCGGACACGCCGCCGCGCGCCATCGCGACGACCGAGTTCGTCGTCCCGAAATCGAGACCGAGCGTGAAGGGTGGGGGATTCGGCATGGGCGGGCGGCGCTACACGGGTTGTGGCGCGGGGGGAATGGGCTTCGGCAAAGTTTCGTCAATCGGCGCCATTGCCGGATGGCGAAGATCATGGCGAGCCAATACGGGATTCGGCGAAGGGGAATATCACGGACATGCTGACGATCGGCCTTATCGGCGGAATGAGCTGGGAGAGCTCGGCGCAATATTATCGGCTGATCAACCATGCGGTGCGCGCGCGGCTCGGCGGCGTGCATTCGGCGCGCAGCCTGATGTACTCGGTCGACTTCGGCGAGATCGAGCAACTCCAGCATGCCGGCGACTGGGACGCGCTGACCGCGACGATGATCGACGCCGCCGGGCGGCTGGAACGCGGCGGCGCCGACCTGTTCCTGATCCGCACCAACACGATGCACATGATGGCGGATGCGGTCGCCGCCAGTGTCTCGATCCCGCTGCTGCACATCGCCGATCCCACCGCCGCGCAGGTCGTCGCCGCCGGCCACCGCCGCATCGGGCTGCTGGGGACCGCCTTCACCATGGAGCAGGCCTTTTACCGCGACCGCCTCACCGGGCGCTTCGGCCTCGACGTGATTGTGCCCGACGAGGACGACCGGCGGCACGTCCACCGCATCATCTATGACGAGCTGGTTGCCGGCATTGTCACGCCGGCATCGCGCGACATATATCGCCAGGTGATCGCCCGGCTGATTGACCAGGGTGCCGAAGCGATCATTCTCGGCTGCACCGAGATTATGCTGCTGGTCGGGGCGGAAGACAGCGCGGTGCCATTGTTCGACACCACCGCGATCCATGCCGAGGCAGCGGTCGCACAGGCGTTGGCCGGCGATTTGGCGGGATGACGGTGCCCAACTTCGCGCTATGACCTGATCGCGTGAGCGGCGGGTAGGTCGCGGGGGACCGGCATGGACGATCAGGGCATCGAGCGGGACTATCGCCGCGTCAGTCTCGGCGCGGCCGGCCTGTTGCTGCTGCTCATCGCGCTTGGCTGGCTGTTCGCGCCACACGATTTGCCCGCCGCCGACAATAACGGCATGGCGCGCTGTCTGCTCATGCGGCAGGACCTGATCATCGCGCTGATCGCCGCGGTGGCCACGGCGCTCGTCTGGCTACCGATGCGGCGCGGCGCCTTGCCTAGTCTCTCGCCGCGCGCGGTGGCGCTCGCGACGGCGGTAATCGTGCCGCTCGGCGGCTGGCTCGGCGCGCGGCTGGTGTTCGGGCGCTACGACTTCAGCCGCGACGAACAGATGGTCACGTTCGACGCGACGATCTTCGCCGGCGGCCACCTGTTCGCGGCCATCCCGGCGCAGCTGCGCGACATGGCGGAAAGCTTCAACCAGACCTTCATCCTGCCGATCGGCAACCATGAGGCATGGGTGTCGGCCTATCTGCCGATGAATTCGGCGATCCGTGCGCTCTTCCTGCGGCTCGGCGATGCGACCCTCGCCGCGCCGCTACTGGTGGCGGTCGGCGCGCTGGCGCTGTGGCGCATCGCCGCGCGGCTGTGGCCGACATCGCCGGCAAGCCAGATCGTCGCGCTGCTGCTTTATGCCGGATCGTCGCAGCTGTGGGTCACCGGCATGACCGCCTATGCGATGAGCGCGCATCTCGGGCTCAACCTGTTGTGGTTGTGGCTGTTCCTCAGGGATCGGCGCTGGAGCCACGGCGCGGCGATCCTCGTCGGTTTCGTCGCTACCGGTCTGCACCAGCCCTTGTTCCACCCGCTGTTCGTGCTGCCGTTCCTCGCCTGGCTGCTGGCGGAGAAGAAGTGGCGCCTGCTGCTCGCCTATGTCGCGGCTTACGCCGCGATCGGGCTGTTCTGGCTCGGCTGGCCGCTGTGGATCAGCGCCCATGGCGCGGCGCCGGCGACGGCGGCGCTCGGCAACGTCTCGGGCATCGGTTATGTCGAGCGGCTGCAACATGCCGTTACCGGGCTGCATCTGTGGGGCATCGGGGTGATGGCGGCCAATCTGGTGCGCTTCGTCGCGTGGCAGCATCTGCTGCTCGTGCCGCTCGCCGGCTACGGCATGTGGCGGTGCTGGAATGTCGATCCGGTGGCGCGGGCGCTGGCGATGGGGCTGCTCCTGCCGGTACTGCTGCTGCTGATCCTGCTGCCCTATCAGGGGCATGGTTGGGGCTATCGTTATCTCCACGGTGTGATCGGCAATGCCTGCCTGCTTGGCGGCTATGGCTGGCGCAAGCTGGAGGAGCGCGGACGGGCGCCGGGGCTAGTCTTCGCAGCGGCGACGCTGGCGAGCATCGCACTGCTCGTGCCGCTCCATGCCGTGATGGCGCGGCGCATCGTCGCCCCCTTCGCCGCCGTGGCTGCACAACGTGATGCAGTGCCAGCGCGGATTGTGATCATCGACGACCGGGCCGCGCCCTTCGCGCAGGACCTGGTACTCAACCGCGCTGATCTTTCGAACCGGCCCTGGATCTTGCTCGGGCATCACCTCGTGCCCGGCCAGATCGCCGGCCTGTGTCGGAGTGGACCGATCGCATTTCTCGGTGCGGCGCAGCTGGGCGGTCTGGCGGAGGTCTTCGACGCACCGGTGCCGGTAACGACGCCCGGCTATGCTGCGCTGGAAGAGGCCGCGCGGTCTGCCGGCTGCCGTATCGTTTCTGTCGCGCCGTAAACCGCTTCGACGATCCGCGCCGCCATCGCCGACCAGTCATAGGTCGCTTGAGCATAGGCGCTCATCGCTGCCCGATCGGAATCGGTCATGGAGAGGGTATCGACTGCGGTGACGAGGCGCGTGGACGAAGCATCGGGATCGCGCAGATCGACCTCGACCGGCGACAACCATGGCCGCGCCAGCGGATCGGCGCGGCTGGTCTCCGCGCCGCAGATCACCGGCAGGCCGCACGCCATCGCCTCCTGCACGACGAGCGGAAAACCCTCGCCGACGCTTGGCAGGATCAGCATGTCGGCAGCCTGGTAGAGCGAAGCGAGCGAGGCGCCCGATCGATCGTGCAGCACGCGGATGTTGGGCAGCCCCCATGCCACGGGGTCGATCGGGCCATGGCCGGCCATCACCACCTGCCAGTCGGGCCGCGCCGCCGCCGCGCGGCGGATGATGGCGAGGCCCTTCTTCTCGACGAAGCGGCCGACGAACAACAGCAATGGCCGCGCGTCGGTCATGCCGAGTTCGGCGCGGGCTTCGGCGCGGACGGCGGGCGCCGGCCGGAAGATCGTCGCATCGACGCCGTTGAACAGCAGCAGCGCCGGGCGCTTGGTGACGACGGTGGCGAACGCATCACGCACGGTGTCGCTGATGAACACGACCTGGTCGGCGGCGCGCAGCATTGGCCGCGTGACGATCAGATTGGCCAGCGCCATCACGCGTTTGAGCAGCGGATTGACGAAGGGAATGCCGGCGATGTGCTGGATCAGCACGACCGGCTTGCGGCGGCGTTTCGCCAGCAGCATCGCGGCGATCGAGCTGAGATAGAGCGCGTCGTGCACCACGACGGCATCGCTCTCGCGCACTGCCCTGGCGAGACGGCGCAGTGCGATGAGACCGGGGATCGGCATCGGCAGGCCGGTGAGGCGCTCGATCGCGTTGAAGCACGGCATTGCCACCGGGGTAGCGGTCGCCGCGTCGGGCCTCGCTCCTTCGGCGGCGGCGGCCCAGCTGGTGGCATGGCCCTGCGTGACGAAGCGGCGGTTGAGCTGGCCGGCGACGCGCTCGATTCCGCCGCCATGCTCTTCGTAGAAATGCGTGACGGTCAGCAGCCGCATCGCGTCACGCCCCGAGCGAGCGCGACGCGCGACCGCCCATGATCGCCCAGTGGCTCGCGACGTAATTGACCACGACCATGATCAGCGTCGCGGCGGGTGCGGCGATCGCCATTGGCTGGTGCAGCGGCACGAGGAACAGCCAGGCGAGGCCGGTCGAGATCGGGAAGTTCGCCGCCATCGCGCCCGTATAGCGCGCAAAGCCGCGCCAGCTGCGCGTGCCGCGAAAGACGAAGGCGCAGAGCAGGAGATAACCGGTGACGACCATGATGCAGAACGACGTCGCCGCGGCCTGAAGCAGCGTCAGCCCGGCGCGGTCGGCGACGATCATGATCGCATTGTGCATCACCAAGCACGAGCCCGCCACGACCGCATAGCGCGAGGTGGTGGCGATCGTGCCGGCGCGGATCATGCGCGGTGGCCCTCGATCAACAGGCAGGAGGCGGCGTCGATCTCGCACCAGGTCGGGTGGCCGATCGACACATCGACCCCGGCGCGCATCACACGGGCAAGCGGCGCGGCGAGCGCGGCAGGCAGGCTGGCGCCGTTCTGCAACGCGCGCACGCCGAGCTTGCGCTGGATTTCGATCGGTCGCGCGGTCTCGCCGAACACGCTGTAGAGCAACCCGCCGGTCAGCCGGGACAGCGTCTCCCAGCGCCGCGTCTCGGCGCGATCGAGATAACCGAGCGCGGTATCGAGCACGAGGCCGTGACGGCCGAGCATCGCCGTCCAGTCCGCGACCGAGAGATAATGGAAATGCGCCAGCCGCCGGTCGAGCGTGCCGAGATAGGCCTCTCGGTCACCCCAGGGCGACAGCGGGCCGGCAAGGTTCTCGTGAAAACCGGGGCCGGGCACGGTGAAGAAAAAGCGCCCGTCGGGCCTGAGCAGCCGGCCCACCTCGGCGATCGTGCCTTCGAGCGGCGGGATATGCTCGAGCACCGAATTGGAGATGACGAAATCGAACAGGCCGTCGGGCTCGGGAATGGCGTCGGCCGAGCAGGTGTCGACGCGCGCGTAAAAGGGAAAGCGCCGCGCCGCCTCGGTTTCGTACGGGTCGAGGTCGATGCCGACCAGCCGGCGTTCGCCGATCCGGTCGAGCAGGATTTCGGTCAGCAGCCCGTCGCCGCAGCCAAGGTCGAGCCCCAGGCCGTGCGGGATGTCGCGGCTGGCCAGCGCCTCGATCTCGATCGCGCGCCAGAAGGCGGTCGCGGGCTGCGCCGGATAGGCCGAGGTGAAGGTGCCGAAAAGATCGAGCTTGCTCATGCGTAGATCGCCTCCGCGGAATCGATGATGGCGTGCTGCAGTTTCAGCACGGCGAGTGCCGATGCGCCGTTGATCGGCGCGAGCGCGTCGATCTCGCCGCTGACCGCGCGACCGAAGCGGTCGAACAACTCGTCATTGCCGTAGCTCAGCCGGCCGGTGAGATGCGGGATGCCGCTGGTCAGGTGCTGCAACCAGTGCTGGAAGGTCGCGACGCGGCTGGTGCGCAGCACCTTCAGCGTGTCGTGGCGCCCGTCATTGGGCAGGCGGATATAGATGTCGCGGAAGATGTCGACGATGCCCAGGCCGTGCTCGCCCGACACCATCAGATACCATTCGCTGACCGGGCTTTCGAAATTGCACGACAGGCGGATCGGGCAATCGGCCGTGTCGCCGCGGAAATACGCTTCGATCCGTGCCGGCGTCGTCAGGCCGGTCTGGCTCAGCACGACGAGCGAGCGCGCCAGCGACAGGTCGCCGGCAACGGCACGCAGCAGATAGAGTAGATGCGGGCTCTCGTCGTAGAACAGCCCCATCGGCAGTTCCTCGCACCAGGTCGGCAGGCGCCGGCCGGGATTGCCGAACTGGACGGCATCGACGCCGCGGATCGTGCCGAGCACGCCGCGGGCGAGATCGTCGAACAGCCGCCGCGTCGAACGCGCGAACTGGAAATTGTGGACGATGGCGAGGCGGCGGTCGGCGGCGTCGGCCGCGGCGACCAGCGCGGTGCCTTCGGGCACCGTCATGGTGAAGGGCTTTTCGGTCAGCACATGCTTGCCGCGCGCGATCGCTTCGCCGACCAGCGCGAAATGCGTCATCGGCGCGGTCGCGACGGTGATCGCGTCGACCTGGTCGAGCCAGTCGATCCCGGCGAGCGTCGAGGCCTCGCTGAACTGGTGGTAACCGCGCTTTTTGGCGATCTCTGCGGCACGGCCGGGCGCGCGGTCGATCACGCCGACGACGTCAAAGCGCGGCGAGCGGTCCATCGCCGGCAGATGCCGGTTCTGGCACACCCAGCCGAGCCCGATGGCAGCGACGCGGATCGGGGCCGTCACAGGCGTTGTCCGCCCCTGGCCGAAAGGAAATCGGCGGCATGGCCGCCGACGATCGCGATGACGAACCCGCCCAGCATCGTCTGCAGGCCGACCGCGCCGGTGATCGCGGCGATGACCAGCGGCAGGACGCTGGCCGGGGCGGCGAAGTCGTCGGCGCGCCAGTGCCAGCCGATCGCGCCGAGCATCGCCACCGACGCAGCGGCGAGGCCGAGGCCAACGACGAGCATCGTCTCGAGTTTCAGCCATTTGCCGAGCCGCCCAAGCGAGGGACGCAGCATGCGATAACCCTGATGCACACCGACGACGTGCGCGACCACCGCCATCAGCGCGGCGAAATGGCCGGCGGTGAACAGGAAACCGGCAACGATCGCCCAACTCGCGCCGAATGGGCCGGCGCCGGGCAGAACGCCGAGATAATGCAGCATCGCGACGAGCAGGATGGTGGCGGCAACGCCCATCGCGGCGAGCGCGGGGACGCCGAACGCCCAGGTCGGGCTGAGCATCAGCAGGTAGCGCAGGTGCCGCCAGCCATCGCGCCACGGCCGCAGGTGCGGCGGGCGATCACGCAGGTCGACCGACAGCGTCGCGGGCGTCTGGGTGATGCGGAAACGGCGCAGGCTCGCCTTGACCACCATCTCACTGGCGAATTCCATGCCGTCGCTGTCGAGCCGCAGGTCGAGAAAGGCGTCGCGCGTGATCGCGCGCAGCCCGCAATGCGCATCGTCGACCCGGCTGCGGAACAGCAGGTTGAGCATGCCGGTCAGGATCGGGTTGCCGATATAGCGGTTTTTCCACGGCATCGCGCCGGGGGCGATGCCGCCACGAAAGCGCGAGCCCATGCACAGATCGGCGCCCGCGATCAGGCTTTCGACCATCGCCACGCCATCGGTGAAATCATAGCTGCCATCGGCATCGCCGATGACGAGGTAGCGGCCATAGGCGGCCTCGGCACCGCCGATGATCGCCGCGCCATAGCCCTTGCGCGGCACCGCGACGACGCGCGCGCCAAGGCGGGTGGCGATATCCTGGCTGCCGTCGGTCGAGCCATTGTCGGCGATGACGATCTCGCCGGCGAGGCCGAAGCGGCGCGCAATCTCGGCCAGCGCGTCCTGCGCGTTGGCGATACAGTGCGGCAGGCTGATTGCCTCGTTGAGGCACGGCATGACGATCGACACGTCGAGCGGCGCGACGTCGTGGCGGAAGGCCAGCGGGGCGGTGATGCGAGACATGGGTGTGGAGCTCTCCGTCGACCCGACCGTGCTAGCCGGGGATGGTTAACGAAGTGCTGCGAAGCGTCGCGCGGCCGGGGGTTAACCGTCGCGCGGTTGTGCCGTCATGCCGAGCCATGCTGCAAAGGCCCGCATCGCCGGCGTTTCGCGACGCGACTTGAGCCGCGTCAGCCAATAGCCGCCGGCATCGAGCTCGGCCGGGAAGGGGCGGACGAGCCGTTCGGCGGTGAGTTCGTGCGCGAACATCGCGGGTGGGACGAGCGCAACGCCGTGCCCGGCGATCGCGGCGGTAACGATCAGCGCCGCGCTGTCGAAGATCGGACCGTGGAGCGGCGGGCAGGCCTCGCCCGTCAGCGAGAACCAGCGCGCCCACTCGTCGGGGCGGTACGAACGCAGCAACGTCTCGCGGGCGAGCGCGCCGACATCGCCGCCCAGGCGCTGCGCGACCGCCGGGGTACAGAGCGGTGTCAGCGGCGCGGCGAGGATCGGCATGGCGTGCGTGCCATGCCATGCGCCGTCGCCGAAGCGGATCGCGAGATCGAGTCCTTCGCCGGCAAGGTCGACGCGGTTGTTGTTGGTCATGATGCGCAGATCGACATGCGGGTGGTCGCGCGTGAAATCCGCCACGCGCGGCAGCAGCCAGCCGGTGGCGAAGGTACCGACCACGCCGAGCGTCAGGACCTCGCGCAGCCGCCCGCCGGCATAACGATCGAGCATCGCGCCGACCCGGTCGAACGCGTCCGCGACCACCGGGACCAGCGCATGGCCCTCATCGGTCAGCGCGAGCCCGCGCGGCAGCCGGCGGAACAGCGGCGCGCCGAGCCGCGCCTCGAGCGCCGCGACCTGGTGGCTGACCGCGCCCTGCGTCACGCGCAGCTCGAGCGCGGCGCGCGTGAAGTTGAGATGCCGCGCCGACGCCTCGAAGGCGCGCAGGGCGTTGAGCGGGAGCTGGGCGCGATCCATCAGCGAGATATGAGCCAGGCTCATGGCTATGTCGAGATATCATGCTTTGTGGCGTGGCCTTCGGTGCGGCATTTCGATGCGGCATGAGAATTTAAGGGGACAAGAAGATGTTTCGCACGATGCTGTTCATCATGGGTCTGGCCGCGGTCCTGATCGGATCGGCCGCCTTTCCGCAAGAGCACGCCGATCCGCTGTTGCGACCGGTCGCACCCGACCGTGCCGCGCGCTGGCTCACGCCACAGGCGCCGATCAAGGTGTTCGGCAACGCCTATCTGGTCGGCTTTGCCGGCCTCAATGTCGGGCTGATCAAGACGGATGCGGGGCTGGTGCTGATCGACGGCGCGCTGCCCCAGGCGGTCGGCGCGATCGAGGCGAACATCCGCCGGCTGGGCTTCGACCCCAAACAGATCCGCTACATCCTCAGCACCGAACCGCATTTCGACCATGCCAGCGGGATCGCCGCCTTGGCGCGGGACAGCGGCGCGACGGTGATCGCCAGCGTGCCGGCGGCGAAGGTGCTGCGCCAGGGTCATAGCGACGCCGACGATCCGCAGGCCGCGTGGCTCGTACCCTATCCTCCGGTCGCCAATGTCCGGGCGGTGCGCGATGGCGAGAAGTTGCGGCTCGGCCGCACCGTCATCACGGCGCGCGCGACGCCGGGGCACACCTTAGGGAGCATGAGCTGGACATGGCGCAGTTGCGAGGGCCGGCGCTGTGCGAATATGGTGTTCGCCTCGAGCCTCAACCCGCTTGGGGCCGACGGCTATCGCTTCACGGATCCGGCGCATGCCGCGATCCTGACCGCGTTTCGCCGGACCCTGGTCGTGATGCGAAACATGCCGTGCGACGTGCTGCTGACGTCGCATCCCGAGCCGTCGGGCGGCGACGAGAAATATGCGCGGTTCCAGCGCCAGCCGGTACCGAACCCCTATATCGACCCTACGGCATGCCGAAGCTATGCCGATAGCAGCGCGCAGTTGCTGGCTAAGCGGCTGGCGGGCGAGGCGAAGTAAGCGGAGCCAGGCGGGGCCGGGGTCACGACCGGCCCTTCACTTCATGAGGCGAGGCGCGCCTGGTCCATGCGCAGCGTAATGATCGCGCCCTCTTCCGACCAGTCGTGCTCGATCGTGCCGCGCAGTTGCGCGGCGAGACTGCGCTTCAGCAGCTTGCTGCCGAAACCGCCCTCGCCGTCCGGGGGCACCACGACGGGGCCGCCATGCTCGGTCCACACGATCACCACGACATCGTCCTGCAGCTTGCACGAGATGTCGAGCGTGCCGGCCTTGGCGGAGAGCGCACCATATTTCATCGAATTGGTCGCCAGTTCGTGCAGCACCATGGCGAGCGTCGTCGCACTGGATTCGCCTACCGGCATGCGCGGCACCGCGACGCGGATGCGGCCGCTGAACGCTTCGGCATCGTCATAGGGCGCGAGCAGGATCGTCAGCAGGTCGCCGAGCAGCGCGCTGTTCTCCTTGCGGCCGGGCACCGGGCGAACGAGGTCGTGCGCCCGTCCGAGCGCACCGAGCCGCGTCGTTAGTTCATTCGCCATCTCTTCGGTCGAGGCAGTCGATTGCGAGGCGATGGCGGTCAGGGCGGAGGCGATGCTGAGCAGGTTCTTGACCCGGTGGCTCATCTCGCCGGCGAGCAGTTCATGCCCCTCCTCGGCCTGTTTGCGACCGGTGACGTCGATGAAGATGCCGAGCATCTCGCGGCCCTGGATGCCGGCATCGTCGCCCTGGCCGCGTGCCGAGACCCAGCGCACCTCGTCATCGATGACGATGCGGAAATCGATCTCATACGGCCCGACGATTGCGCGCGTCGCCGAGAAGGCGGCACGGACTCGGTCGCGATCGGCCGGGTGGATCTTGGCCGACAATTGCTCGAAGGTGACGAAGTCGCGCGCCGGCAGGCCCCAGAGATGGAAGCCGTGCGCATCCATGCGGAAATGGTCGCTATCGACATTCCATGACCACAAGGCGACGCCAGCCGCCTCGATCGCAAGGCGCAACCGGCGTGCGTCCCATATCGTCGCCGTTTCCTGATCTGCCGACACGGGCGAAGTCCTTCGCGGAGCAGCGTCGCGAGCGCCAATGGGGTGGGCCGCGCTCGGGCGGTCGCAAGTGCCGGAGCGTCTTGGGTCGGGAAGCCGAATGAGCGCGCGGCGATACACGGAACAGCCGTTAATAACATGCAATGCCGCGCGTACCAACTGCCCTGCCCGCCGACGTGGCGCGGCGCCTGCCAGCAGCGACGAATTAATCCAGCGTGATCATAGCGCTAGGCCGTGAGTCGTTCGCCTGTCAGGTCAATCGCCACCGTCGGAAGCCGTTCGAACGCGGGCGGCGCAAAATGGAAACCCTGGATGTAGCGCACGCCGATCGCGCGCAGCGCTGCCAGTTCGCCGGCGGTCTCGATGCCTTCGGCGATGACCGTCACGCCCAGCGCGGTGCACATCCTGAATACCGCGTCGACGATCAAGCGGCGCGGCAGGCTGGTATCGATTGCCCGGATAAGCTCCATGTCGAGCTTGATGATGTCGGGCTGGAAACGCGCGAGCAGGTTGAGCCCGGCATGGCCCGCCCCGAAATCGTCGAGCGCGGTGCCGAAGCCCATCTTGCGATAGGTCGCGATGATGTTGGCGACATGGTCGGGGTCGGTCATCTCCTCATTCTCGGTGAATTCGAAGATGAGGCGGTCGGTCGGCAGGCCGACCGCGAGCGCGGTCTTGAGCGTCAACTGGATGCAGGCGGCCGGCGAATAGACCGCATTGGGCAGAAAGTTGATCGACAGGCGGGCGCCCGTCGCACCGAGCCCTGCCCTGGCCGCCGTCTCGATCGCCTTCACCCGGCATTGCTGGTCGAACGCATAGCGGTTGGCCGCCGACACCTGCGCTAACACGCTCGCCGCACTCTCGCCATTTGGTCCCCGGACCAGCGCTTCATAGGCGTAGGTGTCGCCGGTGCTGATGTCGACAATCGGCTGGAACGCCATAGAAAAAGCGAAATCCAGGCCCGCGCCATCGCGGCAACCGGTGCAGGGAGCGGGACGCGGTGTCGCCTGGGGACTCGGGGTATGCATACGCTATCGGGTAGTTTCAAATACTTAAGAGATCGCCTTCGTAACGATCGGGGATGTTGCGGTCCGCACGTCGCGCAGCGGACTGTTGTTCACTTAATGTTCTGGTAGAATCGCCTCGCGGCGTGTTTGGATGCGGCGTGACCGGCGCGATCAAGACCCTCACCGACCTGCGCCGCATCGAGGCGGCGGTGCGCATCATCTGCGACAGGTGCGGCGAACGCGTGCTGCTCGATCGCGAGGCGATGCTGCACGATCGCACCGCGCGCCACCTCAGCCTGTCATGGGACGCGGTGCAGGCCGACCAGCGTTGCCGCAAATGCCAGAGCGCCGCCGTCCGCGTCGAGGCGCTGCCGTTCGGCGAGAAGAACCGTGCGCTGCGCCGCGAGCGGGCCGAGGCGATGCTGATCAACCTCGCGCTGCACATCCTCGCCGAGGCGGCGCGGCGATCGACGCAGGGCACGGTTGGCACGATCGAAGTGCGGCTTGCGCTGCGCGTGCTCCACCCGTTCCTGCGCGACGAGAATCTGCTGCGCGAATATTGGCGCAATGCCGTCGAGGAGCCGCGCCAGGGCTGGTCGAGCTGCCACCTGCCCTATCGCTGGATCGTCACCCGACTGGTCGAAAAGGGTTATGCGGTGGAGGCAGGATTGCGCTGAGTTAACCGAACGCGCGGTCGAACGCCGTGCCGCCGCGCGGGGTAAATTCGATCACGCGGCCCACCGCGCGCCGCGCCCAGCCGGTGGCGATGACGTGGTTGAGGATCGCCGCGCCGAGTGCGCCGCCGAGATGGCTCTTGCGCTCGCTCCAGTCGAGACAGGCGCGACACAAGGGCCGCCGCGAACCGCCCAACACCGCGACGTCGATGCCCAGCCCGGTGAGGAAGGCGCGACCTTCCGCCGTTACCATCGGCGTGTCACCTTCCGAAATCAGCCCGCGATCGACGAAACCCTGCAACAGCGCCACCGCGCGCTCACCGGCGAGATGATCGTAGCAGACCCGCGCGGTGCGCAGCGCAGCGTCGCGCGGCCCGGTCCGCACGCGCCGCGCGCCGGTCCGCTCGGCGACGCCCATCAAGGCTTCGATCAATTCGGCAATGTCCGGCCCCGATAGCGCGAAATAGCGGTGGCGGCCCTGTTTGCGCGCCGTCACCAGCCCGGCCTGGTCGAGCTTGCCGAGATGGCCGCTGGCGGTGGGCAGTCCGACGCCCCCAGCCTCGGCAAGCTCGCTGACGGTCAGCGCCCGGCCGTCCATCAGCGCGGTCAGCATGTTGGCGCGGGCAGGGTCGCCGATCAGCGCGGCGATCGCGGCAATGCTGGGGCCGTCTTTCATTGTTCGGTCTTAGCCGAACCATTGCCGTCGCTCAAGCAGCTAGGAGGTCGCATCACCCAGGGAGTGCCACATGATCACCTGTT
The DNA here is from genome assembly GCF_029911635.1 of Sphingomonas sp. AR_OL41. GTDB lineage: Bacteria > Pseudomonadota > Alphaproteobacteria > Sphingomonadales > Sphingomonadaceae > Sphingomonas. The sequence goes on along the minus strand of NZ_JARYTI010000049.1, from coordinate 179 downwards.
TCATCCGCTACGAGATCGACCCGTTCAACACCGCGGCATTCGAACATTATGCCCGTGTGTGGACGCCCCGCCGGATACAAGGGGTATGTGAGAGATTTTGTTCGCGCAGGTTCAGGTGCTTCCGTGTGTCCGGCCTACTGATGCAGCCATCATCACGGCTGCTGGCCTGTATGGAGATC
>NZ_JARYTI010000048.1 GCF_029911635.1 Sphingomonas sp. AR_OL41 | reverse complement strand
CGCTCTTCCGATCTCCCGCCGCGCGACGAGCGTCCCGCGCGTGAGGAGCGTCCGGCACGCGAGGCGCGCCCCGCGCGCGATGAACGTCCGGCGCGTGATGAACGCCCCGCGCGCGATGAACGTCCGGCGCGTGACGAGCGACCGGCCCGCGAGGCACGCCCGGCACGTGACGAACGTCCGGTCCGCGATTCCCGACCACCGCGCGACGACCGCGCCCCGCGTCGCGACCATGCGGCGCAGGACGACGGCCCCGATGACGGCTGGAACGGCCCGATGCCGAGCTTCCTGTCGGCCAAACTGACCACCGACTGAGCAGCGTCCGCATGGACGACAGTTTCATCGAATTCGTACCGGTGCGGCGCATCGTCAGCCCGTGCGTCAATATCTGCGAGATCGACCCGCGCGACCGGCTGTGCCGTGGCTGCGCGCGCACCACCGACGAGATTGCCGGCTGGTCGAGCGGCAGCGATGCGTGGCGCGCCGCGGTAATGCGCGAACTTCCGGGTCGCCGTTAGGCGTCAGGCGCTCGCCGGCTCCGGCGCGGGCATCAGGGCATCGTCGATCCCGGTCGCGCGCTTATAGGCATCGCGCGCCATGACGCGCTCGCCATAGGCGATAAACGCATCGCGCTTCGGCAAGGTGCCGAACTGCATCCCCCAGCCGATCTGCGCGCCAACATAGACATCGGCGGCGGTGAAGCGGTCACCGGCGACATAGGGGTGCACCGCGACAGCCTTTTCGAGCACATCGACGACGCGGTCGAGACTGCCATAGCCGGCCATGCGCTGCTGCTGCTCGGTCGGCGCCAGGCCCATCGAGGTGTTGGTGATCGCCTGTTCGACCGGCCCCGCCGCGAAGAACAGCCAGCGATAATAGGCTGCGCGATCGCTCGTCGCGGGCGCCAGACCCGCCGCGGGGAAAGCGTCGGCGAGATAGGCGCAGATCGCGGCACATTCGGTCACCACCTCGCCGCGGTGAACGATCGCCGGAATCTTGCCCATCGGATTGATCGCCAGATAGGCCGCTTCCTTCAAGGTCGAGGCATAATCGAGCAGCACCGTCTCATAGGGCGCGCCGACCTCTTCGAGCATCCAGCGCACGATCCGGCCGCGCGATATCGGGTTGGTATAGAAGATCAGATCGGCAGACATGGTGCATCCCCTCGACTCGCGCCCTAGCGAACATAAGTGGAACACGGCGCGACGACCCGGTCAAGATGGCCGGCACTTATTGCGTCAGGCGGGCGCTCGCCACGGCCTTCTGGAACAGCGTGCCGAGCGCGGTCGAGATATCGCCGTCGGTCGTCACCTGGTAGAACAGCCCCGGCGACGCGCAGGCGGTGAGCGCCGGCGTGATCAGGTCGTTTGGCGACAGATAAGGCGTCTTCACATTGGCGATCGACCAACCGTCGGAGGCGGACGCCGGCAGATATTGCGTGTCGAGAATGGCGATGCGGATGCCGCGATTCTTGATCGCGGTGCACTGGCTGGTCGGGATCGGACCGATATAGCGTGATCCGCCGTTGAGCTCGTCGCGCATGCCGTCGGTGATGATGAACAGCATCGCCTGCGGCGTATCGCCGCTATTGTTGGTGCCCAACCCCGACGTCGCCGGCAGCGTCGCCGATGCGCCGGTAAAGGCGGCGGTGTAGTTGGTACCGGTATCGTTGTCGTTGGAACCGCACACGCGCTGGTTGTTGATGCAATAGGTCACCACCTGCGCATCGCCGACATGCGAACTGACGTTCGACAGGTTGCTGTCGACATTATAGCCGCTCATCGGCACCGTCGGCCACAGCTGGCGATAGGTATAGTCGAAGTCCGACAGACCCATGCGGTAGATGGCGTGATTGTTCTGCGCGGTGGTGCTCGCAAGCGTCGTCAGGTCCTGCACCGCGCCGGCGACGAGATCGGTGCGGAGCACGATGTTGGCGTTGCGTGCGACCTGATAATAATCCCAATAGACGCCATTGACCCGGGGCGTCCCGCCGGGATCGCTCGACGAGGTGTTGCTCTGGTGGCAGGCGAATGCACAGCCATTGGTCGCCGCGGTCATCGAGGCGAGGCCCGCGCTCGTCGCCGGCAGCAGCATCGATGGCGAGGTGTCGATCATGACATAGAAATCGATGTTCGGCGCCACGGCGGAATAGGCCGTCGAACTGCCATGGATCGCCAGCGTGGAAAGGCCAAGGATGCCGCCGAACGCGTTCTGCGAGGTGGCGTGATAGGTGACGGTGGCGGTGCGACTGTAGCTTGCGGTCGTCGCGCTGCTCGACGCCGAACAAGTCGAGGTCGTGCCGGTGCCGGTCGGTGTTGCACTGTCGGTGACGCTGATCGCCAGTTGCGTCGGGTCGTTGGCATTGATCGTCAGCCCCGACAGGCCGGTCGACTGGCCGACGAACATGTTTTTGGCGGTCGTACAGGTGACGTTGCTCGACTGGTTCATCATCGGCCGCGTCACTGCCGCCAGCGCGGCGGCGTCGGCAGCGGCGTTGAGTTTGGTCTGCAGCCGCATGGCGCGGCTATAGTCGATCGCCATACCGGCGGAGAAGGTCAGCGGAATGATCGACAGGCCGACGATCATCAACACATTGCCGCGCCGGTCGCGGCGCAACGCGCCGGCCGACGCGCATATCGTGCGCCACAGGCGCAGGGGCTTGGCGATCCGGGTCATGACATCGTCACCGCCGAGGAAATGCGCGGGCGCATATAGATGGTGTCGCCAAGGCTCAGCGGACCGACCACGCCGAACGACATTGCCGGGACATAGGCATAAGTCACCTCGGCGACGATCGAATAGGTCCCGCTGGTCACCAGATTGGGGTTGGCGGTGAAGGTCGCGCCGGCCGTGTGCGGCGTCACCGTGCCGGTTGCCTGGCTCCACACGATCTTCGTGACGTTGTTGTTGTCGGTGTAGAGTTCGGAGACGATGATCGTCGCCTTGCTCGTATCATAGGGTGCCATGATCTGGGCCGAGGCATTGAGGATCGTCGCTTCCGATGCGCTGGTCACGGTCGCAAATTGGGAGGTGAGATCGGCGACGGAACGCGCGGTGATAGTCACCTTGCGGTTGCAGCCGACCGCATCGGACACCTGATAGGTGCCGAGATAGAGCAGGATGAGGAACGGCGCGGTAAGCGCGAACTCGACCAGCGCGATGCCGCGCTGGTCGCGCCGCAAGCGTCGCAATGTCTGCGCGAACCTCATGAAAAGGGCTCGGTCTTGGCGACCGACGTCGCCATCAGCAGCCGCTGGCCGTTACCGAGCGTGGCGAGATTCATGCCCAGCGGGCCGGTCGGCACTTTCCAGATGTACATCAGCCGGATGATGACGATGTCGCCGGCATTGCCCGGCGTGTACGCAAAGCTGTTCGAGACGTTGCCATGGCTGTCGAAGGTGATGGTCGGCGCGCCGGTGTTGATCGCGGTGAACGAGCTGGAGCTCTGAACGTCGACCAGCAGATTGGCGCACTTCATGAACGGCGGCAGCGCGTTGCACGCGGCCTGCTTGAACTGGGCGGCGGTATAGCCTCCACTTTGCGCCTGCCCGGTCATCAGCACGCGCGACGTCGCCTCGGTGGCGGTTTCCAGCCCTTCCTGCGCGAAATAGACCGTGCTGGTGACGAGAATGGCCATCAACAGCGCCATCAGCGGCGCGGCGACAAAGGCGAATTCGAGAATCGTGGCACCACGCTGGTCGGCACGCAGCGCGTGCAACGGCCCCCGCCCCGGAAGCGGGTGTTTCGATCCAACATGGGCTCGGATGCGCCATTGCATCTCGCGGGGCTAGGCGGTTTCGCCTAAATGCAAAGTAAATTTAGGACGTAAAACAAAAAATAAGCTTGTTACAGAAGCGACATTTCCGCTTCATTTTCTTGTCAGATTTGACATTGATTAATAAAGATCACCGTAAAGTTTGGGCTATGGCAGTTAATATTTTAAATGAATGCGCCATAAACCTTAAAATCGAGGCGTAAAATTGAAGCATTTGCGCTGACGCAATGCGTGATTAAATAAAAACGGCGCAGTGGAGCTTGCCCCACCGCGCCGTCTCGATGACGATGAAAGAGCAGGCAACGTGCCCGCCCTTGTCGTTGCGTCGAAGCTGACGTCGATCAGGCGGTAACGATCACCACCCGGCCATTACCGTTCATCATCCGCTTCAATCCCGGCAGCGCCCGCATCACCTCGGCAACCTTGGCCTCACGTCCCGCGCTCGCCAATGCCTTGCCTTGTGCCTTGGCAAGGTCCGGGGCGATGGCGAGATAACCCCGGCCGGCATAGCGCAGCGCCACATCCTCGGCAGTCGCGCCATCGGTTGGCATCACCAACACGACGTCGAGGTCGGTCTTGCCCTTGGGCGCGGCAAACAGGCCCGTGATCATCGTGCCGTTACGAAGCTCGTAACGCGCGCGCAGGGTGCGCAAACCCGCATCGTCACCCTTGATCGCAGCCATAGCCGGCGTGGCGATGACACCCGCCGCCCCGAGCGCGGCGGCAGTGCCGAGAAATTTGCGGCGATCGATGGCGGCCATTGCACCATTCACCGTTTCGCGCCCGTTTTGCATGAAATTCCCCCCATTTACGTCCAAATTTGCCCCGATATAGAACCATAATGGTGCCAACTGATCAAGGCCGGTAACAAATCATTCACCACAATACGGGACAGATCGCGGCTGCTCGCGTCGTGGCCGCGCCGGAAAATTCGGGCGTAATCGGCCGCTACGCGGCGGCGAACCACCACACGCCGTCACGCGTCTCGCGGCGCGCCCGACCCTCGATTTCGAGCCGCCGCAGATGCGACATGGCCTCGCCCGTCGCCATGCCGAGCATGTCCTGCCCGATCGCGCGGCGGAACAGCCGCCCGAAGCAGTCGACGGCACGTCGCGGCTCCGCGAGAAATATCTCCAGTTCGTCGAGCCGCGCGCGATGTTCGGTGTCGAGCGCGTCGAGCCGTGCATGGAGCCCGTGGAACGGGTCGCCATGCCCCGGCAGCACGAGCAGGTCATGCGGCAACTGTTTGAGCTTGGCGATCGAATCGAGCCACTCGCCGAGCGGATCGGCGTCGGGCTCGGTCGCCCCAAGCGACACATTGGGGCTGATCCGCGGCAATACCTGGTCGCCGGCGACGAACAGGCCATCGCGCTCGTTGAGCAAACAGGCATGTTCGGGGCTGTGCCCGGAACCGGTGACGATGCGCCACGGCGTGCCGCCGATCGTCATCTCGTCACCATCCTTGATGCGGCGATAGCCCATCGGCATCGGCGTGACGATGCGGCGGAAGCCCGACCAGCCGCTCTTCGCCGCCTCCGCGATCTGCTCCTCGCTCCAGCCGGCGCCGATGCGAAACGCCGTCACCTCGTCGGGAACCGCGTCGCGCGCATCGGCGACGATGAATTTCGCGGTGAGCCATTCGCCGCGTGTCATCACCAGCGGCGCGGCGTGATGGTCGCACATCCAGCCGGCAAGGCCGATATGGTCGGGGTGGAAGTGCGTGCCGATCACCTGCGTCACGCGGGTGCCGGCGAGCGGGCCGCGCCACACCGCCTTCCACGCCTCGCGCGCGGCGGGCAGGTTCATGCCGGTATCGACCAGCGCGACGCCGTCATCGTCGTCGATCAGCCAGCAATTGATGTGCTTGAGCGGCCCCGGCACGACCAGCCGCACCCAGCGCACGCCGGGCGCGACGGTCATGACCTCGCCGCTGGCTGGCTCGACCCCGCCGAACTTGTAGGTCAGGCCTTTATGGCTGGTCGCCGTAAAACTCTCGTCGAGCGGCGAAATGGCGGATGACGTCCTGGACATGCGTTGCGAGTAGCAACGGAACTCGCCCGACGCCAGCCGCCGAAATCGATCGCGCGCCGGATCAGCGCTTGAACAGATTCTCCGCGGTCGGCTCGGCGCGTGTCGGGACGACCACGCCGTCCTCGCCAATCGCCTCGGCGTCGCGCGCCGCCTGCTCGCGCTGCGTGCGCAGTTCGGCGATCAGCGCCTCGCGATCGCCCTCGAGCCGCGTATCGACCGGCGCCTCGAGACCGGCCGACTTGGCCGCCTTCGACACGGCGGCATCGAGCTCGCGCTGCGTCGTCAGGCCGAGCGTCACCGGATCCTTCGGGGTGATGTTGGCAATGTTCCAGTGGCTGCGATCACGGATCGCGGCGATCGTCGTGCGCGTCGTGCCGATCAGGTTGGAGATCGCACCGTCGGTGATTTCGGGATGATTGCGGATGATCCACGAAATGCCGTCGGGCTTGTCCTGGCGCTTCGACACCGGGGTGTAGCGCGGGCCCTTGGTGCGGCGGATCTGCTCCGGCCCCTTGGTCATGCGCAGGCGGTAATCGGCGTTGGCCTGGCCTTTTTCGATTTCCTCGAGCGTCAGCTCATGCGCGCGCACCGGGTCGCGGCCGGTCAGCTTGGTCGCGGCGGTGTCATCGGCGATCGCCTGCACCTCGAGGATGTGCAAACCGCAGAAATCGGCGATCTGCTCGAAGCTGAGCGCGGTATTGTCGACCAGCCAGGATGCGGTCGCGTGGGGCATGAGCGGCTGAGCCACGACGGGGGGACCTTTCAGAAACAATAAGGGCCGCCCCTTCCCGGAGCGGCCTGTCACGGGACGCGATCTAATGCTTGCGGCGTCCAAGGGCAAGGAGAGAGGTGATCATACGCCGCGCCCGACCTCGCCACCGCGCGTCGGCCCGGTCGACGACCGTTGCGCGCGCGACAAAAGCGACGGGTCAGGCCGCGATCGCCTCATCGATCACCGGCACCAGCGCGGACAGGAACTGCCGCGCGCTCGCTTCCCAGGTGAAGCCCGCGCCATAGGCCGCGCAGACCGCGCGGTCGCGCGTCAGCGCCTCGGCAATCGCCACAGTGAGATCCTCGTTCATCGCGCCGACCGACGGCACCAGCACGTCGACCGGCCCGGTCACCGGATAGGCCGCGACCGGCACGCCACAGGCCAGCGCCTCGATCATCACCAGCCCGAACGTGTCGGTGCGGCTGGGAAAGACGAAGACATCGGCGGCGGCATAGGCCGCGGCGAGATCCACGCCGAAACGCGGCCCGAGAAGATGCGCATCGGGAAAGCGCGCGGCAAGCGTCGACCGCGCCGGGCCGTCGCCGACAACGACCTTGGTGCCGGGATGATCGGCCGACAGAAATGCCTCGATATTCTTCTCGATCGCGACGCGCCCGACATAGAGCTGGATCGGCCCCGGCAGCACGGCGATGGCGGGATCGGCCACGATGTCGGGACCGAACAGTGCGAGATCGACCCCCCTGCCCCAATGCCGCACATGGTGCAGGCCGTGGCGATGCAGCACCGCCGCGATCGACGGGGTCGAGGCGAGGATCGCCTGCGCCGGCCCGTGAAACCAGCGGATATAACGCCAGATCCATTCCGGGTTCACGCCGGTCCGCGCCGCGACATAATCGGGAAATTGCGTGTGATAGGCGGTGGTGAAGGGAAAATCGCGCGCCAGGCACCAGCGGCGTGCGGCGAGGCACACCGGCCCCTCGGTCGCGAGATGCACCGCATGCGCGTCGAACTCCTCGAGCATCCGCCCGACCGCGCCGGTGCCGGCAAAGGCGAGGCGGATCTCAGGGTAGGTCGGGCACGGCACCGAGGCGAACAGATCGGGCGAGATGACCAGCACGCGGTGGCCGAGCCGCTCGAGTTCGGCACGAGTTGCCTGCAAGGTGCGGACCACGCCATTGACCTGCGGGCTCCAGGCGTCGGTGACGATAGCGATACGCATCACGGCCTCCGGTGGTGGAACAGGGTGAGGAGCGTTGTCGTTGCGCGCACGCCAGCGCCCCGACAGCGCCCGCAGCGAGCGGCGGAGGCGATAGCTGCGCGGCAGGCGATAGCTACGCCGCAAGCGCGGTGACCGTCGCCCCGACGGCCGGGGTTGCGCGCGCCGCAATCTCGTCGGCCCAGTGCAGCAATTCCATCCGGCCATCATGATGTTCGACCAGCGCGGTGCAGCCCTCGACCCAGTCGCCATCGTTGTAATATTCGATGCCGTTGATATCGCGCATCTCGGCGGTGTGGATATGGCCGCACACCACGCCCTGCACCCCGCGAATGCCGGCCTCGTGCGCGACGACATCCTCGTAATGCGAGATGAATTCGACCGACTTCTTGACCTTTGCCTTGGCGTGCTTCGACAGCGACCAATAGGGCATGCCGAAGGTGCGGCGGAAGGTGTTGAGCCAGCGGTTGAGGGCCATCAATATGGTGTAGGCGGCGTCGCCGACATGGGCGAGCCAGCGATGCGCCAGCGTGATCGCGTCGAATTCGTCGCCGTGTAGCACGAGCAGGCGGCGGCCATCGGCGGTCTGGTGGATCGCCTTGCGGCGAATTTCGACGCCGCCGAAATCGAGCCCGGAAAACTGCCGGAACACCTCGTCATGGTTGCCGGGAATGTAGATCACGCGGGTGCCGCGCTTGGCGCGCTTGAGCAGGCGCCACACCACATCGTTATGCGCGGCCGGCCAGAAGAACTTCTTCTTCAGCCGCCAACCATCGATGATGTCGCCGACCAGATAGAGCATCTCGCTGTCGACATGGTCGAGAAAGTCGATCAGCATTTCGGCGTTGCACCCGCGCGTGCCGAGATGGATGTCGGAAATCCAGATCGTACGATATTGCTGGCGACCGGCGACGCGACGTTCGGGATATACGGGTTGCGAGTGAGCGAATTCGGCAAGATCGGTTATGCCGTTATCCATCGCGACCCTGGTAATGGCATCCATGATTTGCGCCTGCCCCACCTCAATGATGAAGGCGCTATGACGACCAATTGTGACAGGGTGATTCCGATCGCGTGACGGCAATGTTACAGATCGATCGGAATATGCCCCGGTTGCGCCGCCACACGCGCCAGCCACGCCTGCACCGCCGGATAGGTCGAAAGGCGGAAACCGCCGACCTCGCAGACATGGGTATAGGCGTAGAGGATGATGTCGGCGAGCGTGAAGCGACCGGCGCACAGCCAGTCGGTCTTGCCGAGATGCTCGTCCATCAGCGCCAGCGCCGCCTCGCCCGCGGCGCGCTTGCCCGGCAGTTGGGCACGCTGCAACTCGGTGAAATGCGCCTCGCCGATCCAGCCGAACCAGAAGCGCAGCGTCGCCACGTTCGGTTCATGGTTATACTGTTCCCAGAACATCCAGCGCAGCATGTCGGCGCGGTCGAACCGGTCGGTCGGGATCAGGTGCGAGCCATCGGCGAGATAAAAGGCTGCGGCATTGCTCTCGGGCAGGAAATCGTCGCCGACCTGCAGCACCGGAATCCTGCCATTGGCGTTGACGGTGTCGAGAAAATGCGTGCTGCGCGTCGCGCCCGCCATGATGTCATATTCGCGCCGCTCGAGCGGGATGCCGAGATGCGCCGCGGTCAGGCGGATCTTGTAGCAGTTCCCCGAGGCGGCATATTCGTGGAGGATGAGGTCGGACATGGTTGCTCCCCTGCTGGTGCGGCCTTCATCGCAGCCGGGAGCTTGCGGTCAAATCGAAACGGCCGGACGATCGATCAGCGGAGCTTATGACGCGCCACTGACGGCTCAGATCACCCCTGCCGCCTCGCGCCGGTGGCGCGCCGCGACCGCCTCGAACCAGCCGTAACCGGCGAGCGCGAGGAAGAACAACCAGCCCCAATAATAGCGCCACAGCGGCGGGACGCCGTGGATCGGGAACGGCACGCCGGCGCGTTTCTCGACACCGGCCCAGCCCTCCGGCGTCAGCGCGATCGTCTCGAAATAGTTGCCGCGGTCGCGGTAGATCACCCAGCCCTCGTCGGTCAGGCCCGCGAACGGCATGCCGAACGCATCCTTCTCGCGCAGCGAATAGCCGACCATCAGCGGCGCGTCCTGCGGCGTGGCGGGGGTGAGCGCGGGCAGTTCGATGCCCGGCTTGTGCTCATATTTCCACGATACCGTGCCGGCATTGTCGACCCAGCTCGCCAGCACCTGTGCATCGGCCTTGGCCGGCAGCGGCGCGACCGCGGCGACCCACGACCGGTCGGTCATCAGGATCGGCTTGCGCGACAGCTTGATCGTCAGCCCGGTCGCCATCATCAACCCGGCGAGGATGATCGCGCGCAGCACCGCGTCGCGCTTGACCACCGGGTCCTGTTCCACCGCCATGTCGTCATTCCCCCCGGAAAGATTCGGCGGCAACTTACTAGGAATTCGTCAGAAGCCCAGCGCGCAAACTCACATGATCAGCACGATCTTCCCGACATGGTCGCCGCTTTCCATCCGCGCATGCGCCGCCGCCGCCTCGGCGAGCGGATAGCTGCGGTCGATCACCGGCCTGAGCTTGCCGTCCTCGACATGCGGCCAGACGGTGCGGTGCAGCTCGTCGGCGACCAGCCCTTTGAACGCCGCGTCGCGCGGCCGCAGCGTCGAGCCGGTCAGCGTCAGGCGGCGACGCATGATCTCGAAGATCGGCACCGTCGCCATCAACCCGCCCTGCACCGCGATCGACACATGCCGCCCGTCTTCGGCGAGGCACTGCATGTTGCGCGGGACATAGTCACCGCCGACCATGTCAAGCACCACCGCGCAGCCCGCACCGCCGGTGATCGCCTTCACCTCGGCGACGAAGTCCTGCGTCTTGTAGTTGATCGCATGATTGGCGCCGAGGCCCTTCGCCGCGGCGCATTTCTCGTCGGAACCGGCGGTGACGATGATCGTCAGCCCGAAGATATTGGCCAGCGCGATCGCCATCGTGCCGATCCCCGAGGTGCCGCCATGGACCAGCACGGTATCCCCCTCGGTGGCATAACCGCGCTCGAACAAATTGGTCCACACGGTGAACAGCGTTTCGGGGATCGCCGCCGCCTCGATCATGCTCAGCGCATTGGGCACCGGCAGGCACTGCCCGACCGGCGCCACGGCAAATTCGGCATAACCCCCGCCGGCGAGCAGCGCGCAGACCGGCTGGCCGAGCATCTCGGCCGTGACCCCCTCGCCCAGCGCGACGATCTCGCCCGCCACTTCGAGACCGGGAATCGATGGCGCGCCCGGCGGCGGCGGGTAACCGCCCTTGCGCTGCAAGATGTCGGGCCGGTTGACCCCGGCGGCAGCGACGCGGATCAGCACTTCGCCAGGGCCGGGCTGCGGCACCGGCCGCTGCACGACGCGCAGCACCTCGGGGCCGCCAGGCGCCTCCGGGTCGATCGCGCTCATCGTGGTCGAAACATTGTTCATCGACTTGTCCGCATATCTGGCCCGCCGCCTTATTGACATCGTGCCACCGCCGGTCAACGTTGCTGGCCATGGATCCTGACGAGTTCCTGCCGAAAAAATCCGGTGACCCGCTCAGCGAGCTGATGCGGCAGGACCTCGATCCGCTGTCGGTGGCTGAGCTCGAGGCGCGGATCGCGGCACTCGAGGCGGAAATCGTCAGGGCGCGCGGTAAAATTGAACGCGCCGTTAACCATCGCGCAAGCGCAGATCAGCTATTTAGAAGATGAGCGCCGCTCGCTCTGGCCGCTATCGCAACCGGGGCGAGTTTCAAGTGCTTGATGCGGACGGTCGGACTTCCGACATGAGAGGAAAGGGCCGTCTGTATCGCTGCGGCCCGCATGGAGTAGATTTGTAATGCCATCTTTTGCCTCCGCGCTCGAAACCACGCTGCACAAGGCCCTCGAGGCCGCATCGTCGCGCCGCCATGAATATGCCACGCTCGAGCATCTGCTGCTCGCGCTGATCGACGACGAGCATGGCTCCAAGGTCATGACGGCGTGCGGCGTCGACACGGCCGAGCTCAAGACCACCGTCGCGCATTATCTCGACACCGAGCTCGAGGCGCTGAAGGTCGATGCCGCGACCGATCCGTCGCCGACCTCGGGCTTCCAGCGCGTCGTCCAGCGCGCCATCCTCCACGTCCAGTCCTCGGGCCGCGACGAAGTGACCGGCGCCAATGTGCTCGTCGCGCTGTTCAGCGAGCGCGAGAGCTATGCGGTCTATTTCCTGCAGCAGCAGGACATGAGCCGGCTCGATGCGGTCAGCTTCATCAGCCACGGCGTCGGCAAGGGCGGCACCCCGACCGAGGCGGTCACCCCCAAGGGCGCCGACGACGAGGCCAAGAAGGAAAAGGGCGAGACCAAGGGCAAGAGCGAGTCCGCGCTCAAGCAGTTCTGCGTCGACCTCAACGAGAAGGCGCGCAACGGCAAGGTCGATCCGCTGATCGGGCGCATGGCCGAGGTCGATCGCACGATCCAGATCCTGTGCCGCCGCTCAAAGAACAACCCGCTCTATGTCGGTGATCCCGGCGTCGGCAAGACCGCCATCGCCGAAGGCCTCGCGCGCAAGATCATCGAAGGCGCGGTGCCCGAGGTGCTGCTCCCGGCGGTGATCTACTCGCTCGACATGGGCGCGCTGCTCGCCGGCACCCGTTATCGCGGCGATTTCGAGGAGCGGCTGAAGGCGGTCGTCAACGAGCTCGAAAAGCTGCCCGACGCGATCCTGTTCATCGACGAGATCCACACCGTGATCGGTGCCGGCGCGACCAGCGGCGGCGCAATGGATGCGTCGAACCTGCTCAAGCCGGCCTTGTCGGGCGGCACGATCCGCTGCATCGGCTCGACCACCTACAAGGAATTCCGCAACCATTTCGAGAAGGATCGCGCGCTGCTGCGGCGCTTCCAGAAGATCGACGTCAACGAGCCGACGATCGAGGACACGATCAAGATCCTCACCGGCCTGCGCACCGCCTTCGAACAGCATCACTCGGTCAAATACACGCCCGACGCGATCAAGTCGGCGGTCGAGCTGTCGGCACGCTACATCAACGATCGCAAGCTGCCCGACAAGGCGATCGACGTGATCGACGAGGTCGGCGCGATGCAGATGCTGGTGCCGCTGGCCAAGCGCAAGAAGACGATCACCACGCGCGAGATCGAGCAGGTCATCGCGACCATGGCGCGCATCCCGCCGAAATCGGTTTCGGCCGACGATACCAAGGCGCTGGAAAGCCTCGACACCGACCTGAAGCGCGTCGTGTTCGGCCAGAATGCCGCGATCGAGAAGCTCGCCTCGGCGATCAAGCTCAGCCGCGCCGGCCTGCGCGATCCCGACAAGCCGATCGGCAACTATCTGTTCACCGGCCCGACCGGCGTCGGCAAGACCGAGGTCGCGCGCCAGCTGGCGACGATCATGGGCATCCCGCTGCAGCGTTTCGACATGTCGGAATATATGGAGCGCCATTCGGTCAGCCGGCTGATCGGCGCGCCTCCCGGCTATGTCGGCTATGACCAGGGCGGCCTGCTGACCGATGCGGTCGACCAGCAGCCGCACGCCGTGCTGCTGCTCGACGAGATCGAGAAGGCGCATCCCGACCTGTTCAACATCCTGTTGCAGGTGATGGACAACGGCAAGCTCACCGACCACCACGGCAAGACCGTCGATTTCAGGAACATCATCCTGATCATGACGACCAATGCCGGCGCGTCGGACATGGCGCGCGAGACGCTCGGCTTCGGCAACCTCACCCGCGAGGGCGAGGACGAGCAGGCGGTGCAGAAGATGTTCACGCCGGAATTTCGCAACCGGCTCGATGCGATCGTCCCGTTCGGTTATCTGCCGCCGGAAGTCGTGGCGCGCGTGGTCGACAAGTTCATCCTGCAGCTCGAGCTGCAGCTGGCCGACCGCAACGTCCACATCAAGCTCGACGACGAGGCCAAGGCGTGGCTCACCACCAAGGGCTATGACAAGCTGTATGGCGCACGCCCGATGGGCCGCCTGATCCAGGAGAAGATCAAGCAGCCGCTCGCCGAGGAACTGCTGTTCGGCAAGCTCGTCCATGGCGGCGAGGTGACGGTCAAGCTGAAGGACGGCGCCATGTCGTTCGAAGTGGTCGGCGCCCCGCCCAAAAAGCCCAAGAAGAAGGGCAAGGCCGAGCCGAAGATCGAGGCCAAGTAAAATGACGGCGGCGGGTGCGGATGCGCCCGCCGACCTGGACCGGGAACGCGGCGATCGAATGATCGCCGCGTTCTTCTTTTTTGGGCGCTGCAAGCGGTAAAGCGGGCAACGCCACGCACTGGATTATTTGCTGGAGAGCTTGGCCAGCGCCGCCTTGTAGGCGTCGTAGTGCGTCCCCTCATCGACCGCGATCTGCCGGAACATGGCCGCGACCTTCAGGTCGCCGCTGGCTTCGGCTTCGCGCGCGAAATTGATGTACATCGTGATGTTCTCGTAATGCTCGCCGGCCATCGCATCTTCGAGATTGGCCGCATTCGTGCCGCCGAGCTGCAGCGCCTGCGCTTCGCGATCGAAATGTTCGTTCGCCTCGATATTGGCCGACTCACGGAAAAGCTTGGCCAGCGCGGGCTTTCCGGCGGCGTCGGCCTGTTCGGCGTAGCGCAGATATTTGAGATTGGCATAGGCTTCGCCGTGCATCGCTGCTTCGAGATTCGCCCGCGTCTGCGCGGCCAGCGGCTGCTCCGCCGGTGGAGCAGCGAGAACGCTGCCGGAAAGAAGTACCGCCACGCTCGTCGCGGCCGTGAGCAGGATCTTGTTCATGATCGGGTCTCCGAAAACACCGCTGGTGGTCGCGGCGGGTGGTTTCTCGACCAAGCTGCTGACGGGCTCCTGACGCGCGACCGACAAAATCCGCAGGGGCTTGCTATGGTCGCCGAACGGCTTTTGCATTGGCCGTCAGCTTTTCGTCAGCGCTCCGGCGCAGTCCGGGCAAGCTCAGGGCGATCGTCGCCCTGCGGACCTGACAAAGGATTGCGAGAATGCGTCGTTCGACTTGCTTGAAGATTCTCCTTACCGCCGCCGCACTCTCTGCCGCGTCGATGGCAGTTGCTGCGCCGGTGTGTACGAACCAGCCGCAGGGCAAGTGGCTTACTCAGGCACAGATGAAGGCGAAGATCGCGCGGATGGGCTATCGCGACATCAAGGTCTTCCAGGTGTCGGGCAGTTGCTACGAGATTTACGCGCACACCAAGGACGGCAAGCGCGCCGAGGTTTACTTCAACCCGGTGAGCGGTGCGATTGTTCAGAACAACATCGACTGACGATGACCCAAGCCACCATCACACCGGATCGCGCATCGCTGCGGCCCGGCACAGGCCGAACGAAAGTCTGGGACCCGATCGTCCGCCTCTTCCATTGGACGGTGGCGGCTGGCGTGATCGCCAACCTGACATTGCTCCGCCACGACGAGAATCCGCACATCTATGTCGGTTATGTCGTCGTGGCGGCGCTGATCGTTCGGCTTGGCTGGGGCATCGTCGGTCGTGGCCACGCGCGCTTTTCGCGCTTCATCCCCGGCCCGCGCGGGCTTTTCGCCTACCTGCGTGCCATGCTGCAACGGCGCGAACCACGTTTCGTCGGGCATAATCCGGCTGGTGCCGTGATGATCGTCGTGCTGCTGATGCTGCTTGCGGCTGTCGGCACATCGGGCTGGATGATGGGGCTGGACCGCTTCTGGGGCGTCGCCTGGGTCGAGACGCTGCACGAGGTTGCCGCCAACCTGCTGATCGTCGCGGTCGCACTGCACGTCATCGGCGCGATCACCGAAAGCATACGGCACCGCGAGAATCTGCCATTATCGATGATAACCGGGTACAAGCGGGCGGCAGCGGGAACGGACATCGATCATGCGCCTGTTACTGGTTGAGGATAGTGCACGACTGGCGAGCCTGATCCGCGAGGGGCTCGATCGGCAGGGCTTCGCGGTCGATTGGTGCGAAACCGTCGAAGGCGCGGAAAGTGCGTTGCGGGTCAACGACTATGATATCCTGCTGCTCGACCTCGGCCTGCCCGATGGCGAAGGCCTTGATCTCGTCCGCGCCTTGCGGCGGCGCAAGGACATGATCCCCATTCTCATCCTCACCGCGCGCGGCGGCCTCGACGACCGCGTGCTCGGCCTCGATGCGGGCGCCGATGACTATCTGGTCAAGCCGTTCCAGACCCCGGAACTCGCCGCGCGATGCCGTGCCCTGCTGCGACGCCCCGGCGCATCGCTCGGCACCCATCTTACGGTCGGCAACGTCATGCTCGATTCCGCCGCGCGCGCAGTAACGGTGGCCGACATGCACGTCGATGCGACGCCGCGAGAGGTCGATTTGCTCGAATGCCTGTTGCGTCGCGCCGGCCATGT
Organism: Sphingomonas sp. AR_OL41; assembly: GCF_029911635.1. GTDB lineage: Bacteria > Pseudomonadota > Alphaproteobacteria > Sphingomonadales > Sphingomonadaceae > Sphingomonas. Next base: position 19,399 of record NZ_JARYTI010000048.1, on the reverse strand, counting down.
CGTCGCCAAGCCGGTGCTCGAAGGGGCGCTCTATTCGATGGATGCCGAGGTCACGCCCAACGCGCTCGAGGCATCGGTGTCGCGGCTGCGCAAACGGCTCGCAGCGGCCGATGCCGATGTGCAGATCCGCACCGTGCACGGCGTCGGATATGCGTTGTTCGCGCCCGTCACCGCCGATGGATAAGGCGGGCAACAGTCGCAAGGGACCAGGCGGGCCGACCCTTTTCCGGCAGATCGCGACCCGGCTTGCCGCGTTCACCTTGCTGTTTGCGCTACTCGACGTGGCAATCGTCGTGATCACCTATAGCAGCCAGCCGGAGTCACTTGCCCAGGAACTCCTCACATTGGAGGCGAGCAAGGCGCAATCAGGCGCAACGCCTTCCCCCGACCTGCTCGCCGGACCACCAGCCGCCGAGCATTGGTCGGTGCGCTTCATCGATCCTCAAGCCTTGAGAGGTAGCGCTTCGACCGTCGCATCGGGCACATTGATGGACTGGACAAGGCGCGAACGGATTCCCGGCGGCTTCCGCATCTCCGGGGTCCGCTCGGTCGTTCACGAAGGCAGACAGCGCTGGCTGTTCATGCAGTTCGAGGGCGACGGCATCCGGCCCTATGTCCCGGTGATCGTGAACGAGATCGTCCAGCACGTCGTGCTGCCGCTCATTCCGCTGTCGCTGCTGCTGCTGATCTTCAACATCGTCGCCGTACGCCGCGTGCTCCAGCCGCTCCGACGAGCCGAGACCGAGGTCGACGCGCTCGACCCGGAGAATATCCTGCTCCGCCTTTCGGAGGCGCCCGAGCCACGCGAAGTCAACACGCTGGTGCGTGCGGTCAATCGCGCGCTGACGCGGCTGGATGAATCGATGGCCATATTGCGCAGCTTCACCGCCAATGCCGCGCACGAATTGCGCACGCCGCTGTCGATCATGCAGCTGTCGCTCGATCGCCTGCCGCCGAGCAAGTTGCGCGACGATTTGCAGGCCGACACCCAGCACATGACCCGCCTCGTCGGCCAGATGCTCGATCTCGCCCAGGCCGACGCTCTGGCCGTGGAACCGAATGTCCCGGTCGATCTCGCCGATATCGGTCGTGAGGTCGTCGCGGCGATGGCGCCGAAGGTCTTCGACGTTAATCGCGACCTGCGTTTCGACGCGATCGGCGATACGCGCGTTCTCGGCCATGCCGAGGCGATCTACCGCATCTATCGCAATCTGATCGACAATGCGCTCGCCCACGCCCCCGGCGAAACACCGATTGACGTGACGGCAGGCCCCGGCCCGCAACTCAGCGTGCGTGATTATGGCCACGGCATCGCCGAAGACGACCTGCCGCATATCTTCGAGCGTTTCTGGCGCGGGGACCGCCGCAAGGCGGAGGGCGCGGGCCTCGGCCTGGGCATCGTCCAGCGCCTCGCCCAGGCACATGGCGGCGCGATCACCGTGGAAAATCCGCCCGGCGGCGGCGCCCTGTTCCGCGTCAGCTTCGTGCCCACAACCTGACGAGACTCATCCGGTGACGGGCGCATTCGCCGCCCGCGTCAGGTATCTGTCAGGACTTGGGACCATTGCCTCGCTCTAGGAGGTGCCCATGTCAGACCTGTCGAACCCCGTTGCCCGGCCGAGCGGTACCGTCCGTGTGTGGGATTTGCCCCTGCGGCTGTTTCACTGGCTGTTGGCGGCGACCATCCTGATCGCTTTCCTGTCCGCCGAGGAAGAAAGCCAGCTGACGCCATGGCATCGGACTGCCGGATGGGTCGCGGCACTGCTGATCGTCTTTCGCGTGATATGGGGCCTTGTCGGGGGCGAGCATGCCCGCTTCACCGACTTTCTCAAGCCCCACCGCATCGCTCACCATCTCGCCCGCCTGTTCTCGGGCCACCCCGAGCGGTCCGTCGGTCACAACGCGCTCGGCGGCATGGCGATCGTGGCGCTGCTCGGCATGGTCGTTGCGATCGTCTATTCCGGCGTGACGCTGCGCGGCGACGCTGGCGAGGGGCTGCACGAGGCGCTGTCCAATGCGTTGCTCGCCCTGGTCGCGCTGCACGTCATTGCCGTCATCGCCATGTCGCTGCTGACGCGCGAGAATCTCATCATCGCCTTCATCACCGGCAAGAAGCGCGCCGACCTCCACCCCGGTGTGACCGATGCCCGCCCGCCATTGCCGCTCGCGATGCCGATCGCCGCCCTGGTTATCAGTGGTTCTGCGTATGGCGCCACCCGCGCCGATCCGACAGCCTTCACGCCAGGCACCCATGCCCCGGCCGCCGAAGTCAACGCAGGAGATCGTGACGATGACTAGGCTACATCTGCACCCCGAACGGCATCTGGTTTCCCGGATCGGCTGGCTGCGCGCGGCCGTTCTCGGCGCCAATGACGGCATCGTCTCGACCGCCAGCCTGATCATCGGCGTCGCGGCGGCGGCGGCAAAGCCGGCCGACATCCTGATCGCCGGCGTCGCCGGGCTGGTCGCGGGCGCGATGTCGATGGCAGCGGGAGAATATGTCTCGGTCAGTTCGCAGTCGGACACCGAACAGGCCGATCTGGCGCGCGAACGGGCCGAACTGGCGGGGGATGTCGAAGCCGAGGTTCGCGAACTGGCCGGCATCTATGCCGCGCGCGGCGTCGACCCGACGATCGCGGAAACAGTGGCGCGACAGCTGATGGCAAAGGACGCGCTCGGCGCGCATGCGCATGACGAACTCGGCATTTCGGACATGACCACCGCGCGACCGATCCAGGCAGCGTTCACGTCTGCCGCAACCTTCACCGTCGGTGCCGCGCTGCCGCTGCTGATCGTGATCATGACGCCGCGCAACATGCTCGTCGCGATCGAAGCGGTCGCGTCGCTGCTGTTCCTTGCGCTGCTTGGTGCGGTCGGCGCCCGGGCCGGTGGTGCACCGGTGGTGAAGGCGACCCTCCGCGTCACCTTCTGGGGCGCGCTGGCGATGGCGTTGACCGCCGGCATCGGCATGCTGGTCGGGACAGCGGTCTGATGGAGCGAATCTTCGCTTCTTCACCCATGCGCCGCCCGGGGTGACGACGCTTCAACTCCTTGGCGCCATAGTGGCGACGTTGCTGATCGAGACTTCCCTCGTCATTGCCTGGGTTGCCTCGCGTCGGCACGCAGGCGCTCGACCCTCCGTCGTCACCGCACCATCGCGTGCAGTGGAGCGCGGGGCCTGGCAGGGCACGCGCCCATTTCGCATCATGCGCCGCACCTATGAAGACCGCGCGCAAGGCCAATGTTCCTTCCATCTCGCGCCGGTCGATGGCGAACCGTTGCCGCCGTTCGAGGCCGGGCAGTTCGTGACGGTCGAACTGGAGCTGGACGACGAGCAGGGCGGAAAGCGGACGGTGACGCGATGCTATTCCCTGTCGGATGGCCATGACCCCAGCGCCTATCGCCTTACCGTGAAGCGCATCCCGGCCGCTCGGCCCGAACTGCCGGCGGGGCTGGTGTCGGGCTATCTGCACGACCGGGCGGCGATCGGGACAGTGGTGCAGCTGAGGGCGCCGTCGGGCAGGTTCGTCCTCGCCGAGGATGACGGCGTGCCGATCGTTCTGATCGCCGGCGGCATCGGGATTACGCCGCTGCTGAGCATTGCGCGCGACGCCCTGCACAGGCGCCCGCATAGCGAGGTTCACCTCTTTTACGGCACGCGAAACAGCCGCGAAACAGCTTTCCTGTCGGAGTTGCAAGAGCTGTCGCACGCCTTTGAGCGTTTTCACCTCATGATCGTCCACAGTCGGCCCGACCCCGACGAGCAGCCCGGCCGCGACGATCACGAAACCGGACTGATCGACGTGCCGCTGTTGCGACGCATGCTGCCGCACGGCCGGCACTGCTTCTATCTTTGCGGCCCGCCTTCGATGATGGCGAGTCTGGTGCCGGCGTTGCGCGCATGGGGCGTCACGCCCGGCGATCTGCGCTATGAAGCCTTTGGCCCAGCCTCGGTTGCCTCGGCGGAAGATCTGGCCCCATCGCCGCTGACGGAACCGCTGGAAATCCGCTTCGCGGACAGTGGTCAGACCCTGACCTGGGATGGCTGCGACACCAACCTGCTCGATCTGGCCGAGCGCCACGGCGTGGTGGTGGAATCGGGCTGCCGGTCGGGCAGTTGCGGCACCTGCGATACCGAGATCGTGTCGGGCGAGGTCGACTATGTCGTGCCCCCGTCGTTCGACGTCGCGCCCCGGCATTGCCTGCTGTGCGTCGCGATACCCCGCACCGCCCTGGTGCTCGCAGCATGAGCGCGCTCCGCACCAGCCTGATCAGCCGCGAGGTGATCCCCTTTCTCGCCGCGCTTGCCTTACTCGGCGGGTCCGCGCTGGCGCTCGATGCGCTGCTGCACGTCGCCGACATGGTGTGGGTCGGGCGCTATCTCGGCATTGCCGGCGTCGTCCTGATCATCGCTTCGTCGGGCTATTCGCTGCGCAAGCGCAAGCTCATCTCGTCGGGCAAGCCGGCCAATCTGCTGCGCTGGCATGAGGGACTGGCCTGGGCCGGGTCGCTGCTGATCCTCGTCCATGCCGGCATTCACTTCAACGCGATTCTCGGCTGGCTGGCGGTCTGGGCGATGCTGGTCAACATCGTCAGCGGCCTGACCGGGCGCTTCCTGCTAAAGCGCGCCCGCGTGCGGCTCGACGTCAACCGCCAGACGCTGCGGGCGACCGGTCTGTCGCCTGAAGCGCTCGAGGAACGGACCTATTGGGACAGCCTGACCTTCGACATGGTCAAGCAATGGCGCGCCGTGCATGTGCCGATCACCCTCGCCTTCGCCGTCCTTGCGTTGGCACACATCATCGCGGTGTGTCTGTTCTGGGGGTGGAAATGACCCGGCGCTGGGCACTCGCTCTCATCGCGCTGAACCTGTGCGCGCTGATCGCCCTTGTCTTCGTCTATCCGCACATGATGGTCGCGCCCGGCCCGCTGATCCCGGCGCATGCGAAAATCACCAATAATTGCTTCGCCTGTCACGCGCCGTTCCGTGGCGCATCGGCGGAGCGCTGTACCGCCTGCCACAAGGTCGCTGATATCGGCATCAGGTCGACCAGCGGCGCGCCACGCCCGCCCGCACGGCGCAGCATCGCCTTCCATCAGTCGCTGGCCCAGCCCAATTGCCTGGCATGTCATAGCGACCACCGCGAACCGCGCCTGACAAGAGCTGCCGGCCCGACCTTCGCCCACACCTTGCTCCGCAGCGATGTCCGCAACCGCTGCGAGGCGTGCCACCGCGCACCGGCCACGGCGCTGCATCGACAGGTCGGCGAAAGTTGCGCGCAATGTCACACGACCGCGGGCTGGAAGCCGGCGACCTTCGATCACGGTCGTTTCTTCGCGCTGTCGGGGCCGCACAATGCCAGCTGCACCACCTGCCATGTCGGCGGAAACGTCGCGCGCTACACCTGCTTCGGCTGCCACGCGCATCAGCCCGGCGCGATCAGCGCGCGCCATGCCGAAGAGGGCATCACCAACATCGCCAACTGCGCACGCTGCCACCGCAGCGGCGCGGGTGAAGAGGGTGGCGAAGGCGGCGAAGGCGGCCAGCGCCGCGAGGGCGGCGGCGATGACTGATGCATCCGGGGGCCTGCAAGATCCTCTGCAAACGCCAACACAAGGGGCCGGTCCATGATCAAAGACATTCTTCTCATCATCGACAATGCCGTCCGTGCAGAACCGATCATTCACGCCGCGCTGGCGATGGCGGAGCGTGAATCGGCAGATCTCACCATCGAGATCCTCACCGCCGGCCCGTTGTTCATTCCCGCGCTTGCGCCCATGACCGCGATGTACCTGCCCGAGTCGGAACTGGCGCGCGACGAAGCAGCCCGCATCCAAGCGGTGGCCGACACCGTCGCCCGTTCCTTTTGCGTCGCACGCGTGCTCGGTCTCCACGACGACATGTTCGGGCTGGCGCGCCGTGCGGGGAAGGCAGGACCAATTGCTGATATCATCATCATGGGCGACGCGGCGATGTGGGAAACCGAATGGCTCCGCAAGCATGCGGCGGAAACCGTGATCATGGCAGGCGGAACCCCGCTGGTGATCGGCAATGCCAAGGCACGGCTCGCCGCCGCGCGACACGCCGCGATCGGCTGGAAGGACTCTGCCGAAGCCCGCCGCGCCATGCATGATCTCATCCCGCTGGTCGAACCGGGTGGGCAGATTTCCGTTGTCACGGTGGCACAGGACCAGGCCGAAGCCGATGCGATGGCCGACAGTGTCGGCGAAGTGGTGCGACACTTCACCCGCCACGGCTTCGACGCGCAAGCGCATCAGCTTCTTGCCGGGGTGGAATCCGATGCGAGCGCGCTGGAAGCCTTCGCGCTCGGGCATGACGTGGAACTGCTCGCGCTCGGCGCCTTCGGCCATTGGCGGCTCCGCGACGTGATCCTCGGTGGCGTCACGCACGCGATGATCGATCAACCGCGCCTCCCGCTGCTGCTCTCGCGATGACGAAGAGCGCCGCCATGGCGGGCCTGAGCACCGCGGAGGCAACGACGCGGCTCGCCGCCGACGGCCCCAACGAACTGCCGCGCGGCGGCCAGCGCTCGATCTTCCGCATCGCCTTCGAGGTGCTGCGCGAGCCGATGCTCGCCCTGCTGCTCGCCGGCGGCGTCGCTTACCTGCTGCTCGGCGACCTCACCGAGGCGCTGATCCTGCTCGCCTTCGCGACTTTTTCCGTCGTCGTCACCGTCGTCCAGGAAACGCGCACCGAACATGTGCTGGAGGCACTGCGCGACCTCTCCGCGCCGCGCGCGCTGGTCATCCGCGACGGCGCGCGCGTGCGGATCGCCGGGCGCGAGGTGGTGCGCGACGATCTGCTCATACTCGAACAGGGCGACCGCATCGCCGCCGATGCTCTGCTGGTCGAGGCCGCCGACCTGCAGACCGATGAATCGCTGCTCACCGGCGAATCGCTGCCGGTCGGCAAGCGCGCCCCCTCGGGCGAAGCACCTGACACGCCGCACCGGCCCGGCGGCGAGGACCAGCCCTATGTCTATTCGGGCACGCTGGTGGCGCGCGGCGGGGGCATCGCCCGCGTCGTCGCGACGGGCGCGCGCAGCGAGATCGGCAAGATCGGTCAGTCGCTCGCCACGCTCGACAGCGAGGCGCCACGGCTGCGCCGCGAGACGACGCGCATCGTCACCTGGTGCGCGTTCGGCGGCGGTGCGGTCGCGCTGCTCGTCGTGCTGCTCTACGGCCTGTTGCGCGGCGGCTGGATCGACGCCGCGCTGGCCGGCATCGCGATCGGCATGTCGATGCTGCCGGAGGAATTCCCGGTCGTGCTGACGGTGTTCCTCGCCATGGGCGCGTGGCGGATCGGCGCCGTCGGGGTGCTCACGCGGCGCGCAGCGGCGATCGAGACGCTCGGCTCGACCACCGTGCTGTGCACCGACAAGACCGGCACGTTGACCGAAAACCGCATGTCGGTCGCCGAACTCTGGCTGCCCTCGGGCGAAACGATCGCCACCGCCGGCGATGCCCCCGTCCCCGACATCTTCCTCGCGCTGGTCGAAACCGCGGCGCGCGCCAGCGCCGTCGCGCCGAGCGACCCGATGGAAATCGCGCTGCACGATGCGCGCAGCGCTGCGGCGACCGTCGCGCCACAGCCCGGCGCGCTGGCGCATGCCTATGCCCTGCGCCCCGATCTGCTGGCGATGTCCAATGTGTGGGATGTCGACGATGCGCTGACGATCACCGCCAAGGGCGCGCCCGAGGCGATTGCCGGCCTGTGCCGCCTGCCGCCCGCTGCGCTCGCGGCGATGACCGCTGCGGTCGAGGCGATGGCCTCGCGCGGCATCCGCGTGCTCGCGGTCGCCACCGCCACCGCGCCGGATCGCGACTGGGCGGCGTCGCAGCACGACTATCATTATACCCTGTCCGGGCTGGTCGGCCTTGCCGATCCGTTGCGGCCGAGCGTCGCCGCCGCCGTGGCGGAATGCCGCAGCGCCGGCATCCGCGTCGTGATGATCACCGGCGACTATGCCGCGACCGCGCGGTCGATCGCCACCCAGGCCGGCATCGCCGATGGCGACGTGCTGACCGGCGCCGATCTCGCCGCGCTCGACGACGCGCAGTTGGCGGAACGCCTGAAGACCGTCACGGTCTTCGCCCGGATCATGCCCGAGCAGAAATTGCGCATCGTCCAGGCCTTCAAGACGGACGGCGAGGTCGTCGCGATGACAGGCGACGGGGTCAATGACGCGCCGTCGCTCAAGGCCGCGCATATCGGCGTCGCGATGGGCAAGCGCGGCACCGACGTCGCGCGCGAGGCATCGGCGATCGTGCTGCTCGACGACGATTTCGGCGCGATCGTCCACGCCGTGCGGCTCGGTCGTCGGATCTACGACAATATCCGCAAGGCGATGGCGTTCATCTTCGCCGTGCACGTGCCGATCGCCGGGCTGGCGTTGCTCCCGCTGCTGTTCGGCGCGCCGATCCTGTTCGGCCCGATCCACATCGCTTTGCTCGAAATGGTCATCGATCCGGTCTGCGCGCTGGTGTTCGAGGCCGAGCGCGGCGAGGCCGACCTGATGGAGCGCCCGCCGCGCGATCCGGCCGAGCCGCTGTTCGCACTGCCGATGATCGCCTGGAGCGTCTTCCAGGGCGGCCTCGCCTTTGCCATGCTGGCAACGATCTTCTTCGTCGAGCGTTGGTCGGGCATGGCCGAACAGGAGTTGCGCGCGTTGATGTTCTTCGCGCTGGTTGCCGCGATCCTCGCGCTGATCCTCGTCAACCGCTCGTCCAGCGCCTCGCTCGGCGACGCCTTCCGGCGCCACAATGCCGCGTTGCGCTATGTCGTCGCGGCGGTCTGCGGCGTGACCGCGCTGATCCTGTTCATTCCGGCGGCGCAGAAACTGCTCAAATTCGGCAAGATCGCCTGGCTCGATATGGCGCTCGCACTCGGATCCGGGTTATTGCTGTTGCTCCTGCTCGAGGCCTGCAAGCCGCTGATGAGGTGGATGATGGCAAGACGTCCGGCAAAACCTGCGACAGTGCGGCCCATCGCCGCATGAGTCCGCGCTACGCGATCGATCCGGCACGCGCCTTCCTGTTGTTGCTGGTCGTCGCCGTCACCCTGGCCTTCATCTGGGTCACCGCGCCCTTTTCCGGCGCGATCCTGTGGGGCGTGGTCGCCACCCTGCTGTTCGATCCACTCAACCAGCGCCTGCTGCGCGCGATGCCCGCGCGCCGCAACACCGCCGCCTCGATCACGCTGCTGGTGATCGTCGGGGTGGTGATCGTGCCGGCCATCCTGCTCGCCGTCGCGCTCGTGCGCGAGGCCGGCACGGTCTACGCACGGCTGCGCAGCGGCGACATCGACCCCGGCCGCGCCTTCGTCACCGCCGAGGCGCATCTCCCCGACTGGATCAGGTCCTGGCTGCAGGATGTCGGCCTCAGCGATATCGACGGGGTACGCGCCAAGCTCGGCCAGGGCGTGGCGGACAGCTTCCAGACCATCCTCGCCCAGACCGTCAATCTCGGCCAGAGCGCGCTGGGGTTCTTCGTCGCGCTCACCGTGATGCTCTACATCACCTTCTTCCTGCTGCGCGACGGGCGCCCGCTCGCGACGCGGATCGAGCATTCGATCCCGCTGCCGCCGGAACAGCGTGAGGCTTTGTTCGCGCGCTTCATCGCGGTGATCCGCGCGACGATCCGCGGCAGCCTCGTCGTCGCCGTGCTGCAGGGCTCGATCGGCGGCATCACCTTCTGGCTGCTCGGCATTCCCAGCGCGCTGTTATGGGCGATGGCGATGGGCGTCTTCTCGCTCTTCCCCGCGCTCGGCACCGGGCTGATCTGGATCCCGGTCACCATCTATCTGCTGGCGACCGGCTCCGTCTGGCAGGGCATCGTGCTCGGGCTGTGCGGCTTCTTCGTCATCGGCACGGTCGACAATATCGTCCGCCCGATCCTGGTCGGCCGCGACGCACGCATGCCCGATTATCTCGTCCTGGTCTCGACGATGGGCGGGTTCGAGCTGATGGGCTTCAACGGCTTCGTCGTCGGGCCGCTGATCGCCGGACTGTTCATGGTCAGCTGGGACATCTTTTCGCCGACTCCGCGCGGCAAAACGGTCCGCGAGGAATAGTCCGATGTACCCCCGCCGCAATCGCCCCCGATCGTACCGCCGACGGAACGAACTCCGCCACGGCAGCGTTGCGAAATCTGGCTACCGACGCCCTTTGTTACTGACATGGAGATAACCGATGCCCGCGACTTCCAGCGTGCCTGACGATGCCCCGCGCCATGTCGTCGTGCTGGGCCATCCCTCGCTCGGCAGCTTCAACCATGCCGTCGCGTCGCGTTATTGCGCGGCGGTCAGGGCCAATGGCCAGCACGCCATCCTGCGCGACCTTTACGCGCTCGATTTCGACCCCCGGCTGCGCGAGGATCGCCGTCCCGGGCGCCAGACCGGCATGTCCGCCGACGTCGCCAATGAGCTCGCCCATCTCCGCGCCGCCGACGTGCTGGTGCTGGTCTACCCGATCTGGTTCGGCATGCCGCCGGCGATCGTGAAGGGTTATATCGACCGGGTGATGGGCGTCGCGCTGACGCCTTCCGCAATCCGCGATCACGTCACCGATTCGGTGTTGCGCAACAAGCGGCTGGCGATCTTTTCGAGCTCGGGCATGACGGCATCATGGCTCGACGAACAGGGCCAGCTCGGCGCGCTGCGCCAGGCGTTCGACCACTATCTGATGGGCGTCTTCGGCATGCGCTCGGGCGGGCACTGCCATTTCGATGCGATCGTCGAGGGCCTGAAGAAGCAGTTCGTCGAGGAAAATCTGTTCGCCGTCGAGGAACAGGCGCGCAAGCTGTGCAGCGAGATCCTCGCCGAACAGCATGAGGCCAAGGCCCAGGCGGCGATCGGCAACGCCGCCGGCGACTGAACGGCGCTGCGTCACCGGCGTCATGGCCCGGCGCATCGCCCGAACTGCGATCTTCCTCCAGTCCGTCAGGACCCGTCATGACTACGATCACCGAACGCCCGCTTGATCGCCCGCCTGAAGCAACCCCCGTCCCGGACGCGGAGCCGCTGTCGGCCGACCAGCTGCGCCTGATCGACGGCTATTGGCGCGCCGCCAATTACCTGTCGGTCGGTCAGATCTACCTGCGCGCCAATCCCCTGCTCGAACGGCCGCTGGCGCTGGCCGACGTCAAGACCCGGCTGCTCGGCCATTGGGGCACGACGCCCGGGCTCAACCTGCTCTACGCGCATCTCAACCGCGTGATCGTCGCGCATGATCTGAACATGATCGCGGTGATCGGCCCCGGCCATGGCGGCCCCGGCATCGTCGCCAACACCTATCTCGAAGGCTCCTATACAGAGCGTTATCCGGCGATCGAGCGCAGTAGCGGCGGCATGGACCGGCTGTTCCGGCAATTCTCCTGGCCCGGCGGCATCCCGAGCCATGTCGCGCCCGAAACGCCGGGGTCGATCCATGAGGGCGGCGAGCTCGGTTATGCGCTCACCCATGCGTATGGCGCGGCGTTCGACAATCCCGAGCTGATCGTCGCCTGCGTCATCGGCGACGGCGAGGCCGAGACCGGGCCGCTGGCGGCGAGCTGGCACGGCAACAAGTTTCTCAACCCTGCCCGCGACGGCGCGGTCCTGCCGATCCTCCACCTAAACGGCTTCAAGATCGCCAACCCGACGATCCTCGCACGGATCGGCCGCGACGAGCTAACCGAGTTGCTGCGCGGCTATGGCCATGAACCGTTTTTCGTTATCGGCGACGACCCTGCCGCGGTCCATCAGGCGCTCGCCGCGACGCTCGACACGGTGATCGCGCGGATCAAGACGATCCAGACGGCGGCGCGCGACGGCGGTTGCGACACCGGTCGCCCGCGCTGGCCGATGATCGTACTGCAAACGCCGAAGGGCTGGACCGGCCCCAAGGTCGTCGACGGCAAGCCGGTCGAAGGCACCTGGCGTTCACATCAGGTTCCGATCGCCGAATTCACCACGCCCGGCCATCTCGACCAGCTCGACGCGTGGCTGCGCAGCTACCGCGCCGAGGAGCTGTTCGACGAGTGTGGCAAGTTCCGCGCCGACTATGCTGCGCTCGCCCCAACCGGGCATCGCCGCATGGGGTCGAACCCGCACGCCAATGGTGGCGAGTTGCTCATTCCTTTGTGCCTGCCCGATTTCCGCGACTATGCCATCGCCGTTCCCACGGCCGGTTGCGTCAAGGCGGCGGCGACCGCGGTGCTCGGCGGTTATCTGCGCGACGTGATGGCCGGCAACATGACCAATTTCCGGCTGTTCGGCCCCGACGAGACCGCCTCGAACCGCTTGCAGGCGGTCTATGCCGTAACCGGCAAGACCTGGATGGAAGAGGTCGAGCCCAACGACACCGACCTGTCGCGCGATGGCCGCGTGATGGAGGTGCTGAGCGAACATCTCTGCCAGGGCTGGCTCGAGGGCTATCTGCTCACCGGCCGCCACGGGCTGTTCTCCTGCTACGAGGCGTTCGTCCACATCGTCGATTCGATGGTCAACCAGCATGCCAAATGGCTCAAGGTCACGCGCCACATCCCGTGGCGCAAGCCGATCGCCTCGCTCAACTATCTGCTCACCTCGCATGTCTGGCGGCAGGACCATAATGGCCTGTCGCACCAGGACCCCGGCTTCATCGACCATGTCGCGAGCAAGACGGCGGACGTCGCGCGCATCTATCTGCCGCCCGACGCGAATTGCCTGTTGTCGGTCGCCGATCACTGTCTGCGCAGCCGCGATTATGTGAACGTCATCGTCGCCGGCAAGCAGCCTGAATGGCAATGGCTCGATATCGACGCGGCGGTGCGGCACTGCACGATCGGCGCGGGCACCTGGGACTTTGCCAGCGACGAGGGCACCCCGGACGTTGTGATGGCCTGCGCCGGCGACGTGCCGACGCTCGAGACGATGGCGGCGGTGACGCTGCTGCGCAGCTATGTCCCCGACATCCGCATCCGCGTTGTCAACGTCGTCGACCTGATGATGTTGCAGCCGCCATCGGAACATCCGCACGGCCTCGACGATACCGCCTTCGCGGCGATGTTCGGCACCGACATTCCGGTGATCTTCGCCTTTCACGGCTACCCGACGCTGATCCATAGGCTCAGCTACCGCCGCGCCGGGCACGAGCATTTCCACGTGCGCGGCTATAAGGGCGAGGGCACCACGACGACGCCGTTCGACATGGCGGTGCTCAACGACATCGATCGTTACCGCCTCGCGCTCGACGCGATCGAGCGCATCCCGCGCCTGCATGACCGGGTCGAGGCCGAAACCGCGCGCTACTGGACGACGATGGAGCGCCACAAACTCTACATCGCCGAACAGGGCGACGATCTGCCCGAGGTCCGCGACTGGCAATGGACGCGGTGACGGCGCCGCTGATCCTGACGCTCAACGAAGGATCGTCGTCGATCAAGTTCGCGCTGTTCGCGGCTACCGATGGCGTACCGGAGATCGCCTCGGGCAGCGCGGAGGCTGGGTTGGAGACGGCGGCGCTGTTCGACCGCATCGATGCTGTGCGCCGTGGCGCTGCGCTGGCGGCGATCGGCCACCGCATCGTTCACGGCGGGCCGATGCTGGCGCAACCGGTGCTGATCGATGCAACGGTGCTCGACCAACTACGCGGCGCGACCGCCTTCGCCCCGCTGCACGACCCCGCCGCACTGGCGCTGATCGCCGCCGCCGCTGCGCGCTACCCCGACGTGCCGCAGGTGGCGTGCTTCGACACCGGCTTCCACGCCGACCTGCCCGAGATGGCGGCGACGCTGCCGGTGCCGCGCGCGCTGCGCACCGATGGCGTGCGGCGCTACGGCTTTCACGGCCTGTCGTGCCAGTCGATCCTGCGCCAGCTTGGCACCCCGCTGCCCGAACGGCTGGTCATCGCGCATCTCGGCAACGGCGCCAGCATCACAGCAGTGCGCGCCGGGCATTCGGTCGACACGAGCATGGGTCTGACGCCGTCGGGCGGCGTGATCATGGGCACGCGCGCGGGCGATCTCGACCCCGGCCTATTGCTCTACCTGATGCGCGTGCGCGGCATGGACGCGGCCGCAATCGAGGAACTGATCGACCGCCAGTCCGGCATGCTTGGCATCTCAGGTCTGTCGGGCGATGTCCGAACCCTGCGCGGCTCGGCCAATCCCGCTGCGGCGCTGGCGATCGCGATGTTCTGCCGCTCGGTCGCAAGGCAGGTCGCCGGCATGGCGGTGACGCTCGGCGGGATCGACCTGCTCGTCTTCACCGGCGGCATCGGCGAGCATGATGAGGGCGTGCGCGACCAGGTAACCGCGGAGCTGACCGGCGCAGGCCTCCCGATCGGTGCCACCGCGACGCTCCCGTCACGCGAAAATGCCGAAATCGCGCGGGCGGCGTTGGATCTGCTTCGCATCGGTTAAAGCCTTGCGCGATGGACAGACTCGCCTCGGACCCATAATCGAGGGTGATGATGCGCGCTGTCTGCTCCAGTATCGGAAGCACTTCCCCGGCGAAGGCCGGGGCCCAGTTACGGAGCGCTCATTGGAAGAGCGCTGCGCTACCCAACCAAAGCCTTCCCAACTGGGCCCCGGCCTTCGCCGGGGAAGTTGAGATGGGTGACGCGCGATGACCAACCTCCTCACCCAGATCCGCGCGCTCAGCGACACCGGCCACACCGACCAGGCCCGCGCCACGATCCGCGCAGCCGCACGTCAGCCCGCCCTCCCCGCAACCGCCTGGCGCGCGATCGGTGACGCCTGGCATATCGTCGGCGACGCGAAGGCCGGCGGCATCGCGCATCTGCGCGCGCTGGAACTGTCGATCCGCGACCGCGACCTGCTTACCGCCGCCGATGGCCTCGCCCGCAACGACCTGCCCGTCGCCGAGCCACTGCTCCGCGCGCGCCTGAAGGAGCAGCCGACCGACATCGCCGCGATCCGCATGCTCGCCGAACTCGCCGGGCGCATCGGGCGTTATCGCGACGCCGAGAATCTGCTGCGCCGCGCGGTCGAGCTGGCGCCCGACTTCCACGCCGCGCGCGCCAACCTCGCCACCGTGCTGCACCGCCAGAACAAGCCGGTCGAGGCGCTCGCCGAACTCGACCGCATCGCCGCCACCGGCGCCGACAATGCCAGCCACGACAATCTGCGCGCCGCCGCGCTCGGCCGGCTCGGCGCGTTCGAGGAGGCGATCCAACTCTACGAGCGCATCCTCGCCGAGCATCCCGACCAGCCCAAGGTGTGGATGAGCCATGGCCATGTGCTCAAGACCGTCGGCCGGCTCGACGACAGCATCCATGCCTATCGCCGCGCGCTGTCGCTCGCCCCGACGCTCGGCGAGGTGTGGTGGAGCCTCGCCAACCTCAAGACCGTGCGCTTCGACGAAGCCGATATCGCCGCGATGGAGCGCGCGCTCGCCGCGGACGGGCTGGCCGCCGAAGACCGCTTCCATCTCGAATTCGCGCTCGGCAAGGCGCATGAGGACCGGCGCGCGCCCGAGGCCGCCTTTGCCTGCTACGACGCCGCCAACCGCAACCG
Organism: Sphingomonas sp. AR_OL41; assembly: GCF_029911635.1. Taxonomy (GTDB): domain Bacteria; phylum Pseudomonadota; class Alphaproteobacteria; order Sphingomonadales; family Sphingomonadaceae; genus Sphingomonas. Next base: position 3,880 of record NZ_JARYTI010000048.1, on the reverse strand, counting down.
CCGCGCGTTGATCCACTATGACGCGGCCGAGACGACCGCGACGGTCGACCGGATGATCGCAACGCTGACCCCGGCGCTGTTCGAACGTCTCGCCGGTGCCGGCTATGACGCGCCCGACCCGATCTTCATCCTCGGCATGCCGCGCGCCGGCTCGACGCTGATCGAGCAGATCCTCGCCAGCCATTCGCAGGTCGAGGGCACCTCCGAGCTGCCCGACATCCCGGTGCTGGCGGGCCGGATCGCCGATTACCCCACGGGGCTGGCCACGGCCGAACCGACGCTGCTGCGCGATCTGGGCGAGCGCTACCTCGATCGCACCCGCGCGCTGCGCCGCGAGGGCAAGCCGCGCTTCATCGACAAGCTGCCCAACAACTGGCTGCACACCGGACTGATCCACCTGATCCTGCCCCGCGCGACGATCATCGACGCGCGGCGCCACCCGCTCGATTGCTGCTGGTCGAACTTCAAGCAGCATTTCGCGCGCGGCCAGGGCTTCGCCTATGACCTTGCCGATCTCGGCCATTATTATGCCGATTATGTGCGGCTGATGGCGCATGTCGATGCGGTGCTGCCGGGGCGCGTCCACCGCGTCATCCATGAGCGGCTGGTCGACGATCCCGAGCGCGAGGTTCGCGCGCTGCTCACCGCCTGCGGGCTGCCGTTCGAGGAGGCGTGCCTACGCTTTCACGAAAATACCCGGCCGGTCCGAACGCCAAGTTCGGAACAGGTTCGCCGGCCGATTTCGCGCGACGGGATGGACGCGTGGCGGCCGTTCGATCCGTGGCTCGCGCCGCTCCGTGTCGCGCTGGGCAAGACGCTGACCGATTACCCCGACGCGCCGGATTTCGACTGAATATGTCACCGAAATGACACGCCGCGCGCACCAAGTTGCGTGCTGCCGGGAAATCGTTTCGCTTTGGCATTGACCGCCGCGATACCGCGCCGCAGCATCCGTTTCGGCCTTTTTTGCCTTGGGGGATACCATGTTCGCCGCGCACCGCACCCTGTTGACCGGACTCCTCGCCTCAAGCGCACTGATCGCGCCGCCGGCTTTCGCCAAGGAAGCGCCCGCCGCGCCGGCGGCACCCGCCGCGGCGCAGGCGCCGCAGGATGACGGCACCGTGCCCGACGTCATCGTCACCGCGCAGAAGCGCAGCGAGAGCCTGCAGAACGTGCCGATCAGCATCGTCGCGCTGACCTCGGCCAAGCTCGAGCAGCTCAACGTCTCCGACTTCAACAGCTACGCAGCACTGCTGCCCAGCGTCACCTTCCAGACCAGCCAGCCCGGCAACACCAACGTCTATATCCGCGGCGTCGCCTCGGGCGGCGACGGCAACCATTCGGGGCCGCTCCCCAGCGTCGGCGTCTATCTCGACGAGCAGCCGGTGACGACGATCGGCGGCACGATCGACGTGCACATCTATGACGTGGCGCGGATCGAGTCGCTCGCCGGGCCGCAGGGCACTTTGTACGGCGCCTCGTCGGAAGCCGGCACGCTCCGCATCATCACCAACAAGCCCGACATGACCGGCTTCTACGGCAAGGTCGATGGCGAGATTAACAGCGTCGCGCATGGCGGCGTGGGCGGCAAGCTCGAGGGCTTCGTCAACGTGCCGCTCGCCAGCAACATCGCCTTCCGCGCGGTCGGCTGGTACCAGCGCGACGCGGGTTTCATCGACAATATTCCGGGGACGCGGAGCTTTTTCCCGAAGCCGGGCGGCATCACGGTAACGAACGCGGCATTCGTCAAGAACAACTACAACGATGTCGAGATCGCCGGTGGCCGTGCCGCGCTGCAGATCGATCTCGATGACGGCTGGACGATCACGCCGACGGTGCTGGCGCAGGATCAGCACAACCATGGCAGTTTCGGCGCGGATACCAGCCTGCCCGGCCTGTCGGTGCAGCATTTCTATCCCGAATATCAGCATGACCGCTTCATCCAGGCGGCGCTGACCATCCAGGGCAAGCTCGGCAATTGGGACCTCACCTATGCCGGCGCGTATTTCGACCGCAAGATCCACGCGTCGAGCGACTATACCGACTATGCCCAGACCTATGACAATCTGTACGCGACCGCGGGCGGCCTTGCCGGCTATCTCTATTATTGGGACAATGCCGGCAAGACGATTGATCCGCGACAGCTGATCATCGGCTATGACCATTTCACCAAGCACAGCGAGGAGTTCCGCGTCGCGTCGCCGACGACCGATCGCTTCCGCGTCGTCGCCGGGCTGTTCTATCAGCGCCAGACCCACCTGATCCATCAGGATTACCAGGTTCCCGGCCTCGGGTCCGCTTTGTCGGTCAACGGCTCTCCGGGCACGCTGTGGCTGACCCAGCAGGACCGCGTCGATCGCGACTATGCGATGTTCGGCGAGGCCGCGTTCGACATCCTGCCCAACCTCACGCTCAACGCCGGCGGCCGCGCCTTCATCTACGACAACACGCTGATCGGCTTCTTCGGTTTCGGCCGCAATCCGGGCAAGGCCGATCCACTCGCCCAGAACTATACCGCCGGCCCGTTCAACGCCATCGGCAGCTCCAAGACCGGCGTGATCCAGTGCTTCACCACGACCGGCGCCCCGCTTGGCGCCAACAAGAACGGGACCCTTTTGCCGGCGTCGGTGCCGGGCGGGCCGTGCACCAATCTCGGCGTGTTCAATACCGCGACCGGGCAGGTCGACCCCAAGGTCGCGTCGGGCCAGGGCTTCACGCACAAGCTCAACCTGACCTGGAAGCCGACCAAGGACGTGCTGCTCTACGCGACTTGGTCACGCGGCTTCCGGCCCGGCGGCATCAACCGGCGCGGGACCGTCGCGCCGTACCTGCCCGATTATCTGACCAATTACGAAATCGGCTTCAAGACGACGCTGTTCGACAAGTCGCTGCGCTTCAACGGTGCCTTCTACCAGCAGAATTGGGCGCATTTCCAGTTCGCCTATCTCGGCCAGAACAGCTTCACCGAGGTGCACAACGGACCCAACGCACGTATCAGGGGCATCGAACTCGAAGCCACCTGGACGCCGCTCCGCCAGCTGACGATCAGCGCTTCGGGCTCCTACACCGATGCAAGGACGACCCAGAATCTGTGCGTCGTCGATGACCCGACCTATGTCTGCGGCCCAGGCAATATCAGCGCGGCGAAGGGCACGCGTCTGCCGGTCACGCCGCGCTTCAAGGGCAGCGCGCAGGCGCGCTACACCACGCCGATCGCCAGCGGGAACGGCTATCTCCAGGCGGTCGTCAACCATCAGAGCTCGGCCTCGACCGACATCCGGACTGACAGCAACCTGATCACCGGCCGGCTGCCGGCATTCACCACGGCCGACTTCCGGCTCGGCTATGACTGGGGCAATTATACGACCGAGCTGTTCATCCAGAACGCCTTTGACGAGCGCGGCCAGCTGTCGCGCGGCGTGCAGTGCAGCATCTGCGACCGGGTCTATGCGGTCGTCACGACGCCGCGGACGATCGGCCTCAAGCTCGGCGCGAAGTTCTAGCGCCGGCTGGTCTGACGGAGAATATTGTCAGGGGCCGTGGGGTCCCTGACACTTCGTCCCTGAACGAGACAGGTGCAAATCGACCCGCGACAGGCGCGCGCTTTAACCATATTCTTGCGGCTCGAGCGGCCGCTGGGCCGCATCTGGTGCGTGTTGGAAAAGGAGCGACCGGTGCTCAAATCGGTGCTTGCCGGTATTGGCGTGATCGCGATCGCGGGGGTGTCCGCCGCCGCGCTGCAGGCCGGCTATGATGATGGATATCGCCCGCGCTCGCTGGCGGTGAGCCATGCCGGGCTCGACCTGACCTCACCGGCCGGGGTCGCGCTGCTGCAGGAGCGCGTCGAGCGCGCGGTGCGGCGCGTCTGCGCGGGGGGCGC
>NZ_JARYTI010000047.1 GCF_029911635.1 Sphingomonas sp. AR_OL41 | reverse complement strand
GTCAGGGGTTGGTATCAGCAACCAAACCTTCCCATCAGGAGGCCATTCCGGCCAACACTCACGCCAATCCCGCGTCAGCGGGTTCGTTCAATCCCCCACGATTCAACTCGGTCGGATACGGGTCTAGCTTTTCCGGGCCGGGCGTCGTTGGCTCGAACCGCGCCCGCGTATATCGACGTCAGCCAATGAAGATCGTGGGTGGCCGGTGATCGATATAGGCGCTCGCCGGATCATCGAAGGGGAAGCCGTCCGCCGCCGCGCGCATCAAGATGCGGCGAACATTGTTGCTGGTCCGGGCGCTGGCCTCTTTCGCCGCAGGCGACATCATCCATGGTTCGGAAACGAGCAGGCCCTTTGAGGTCCGCATGATCGCACCGCCCGGTTGCGATAGCCGTGCAACGCGCCGGCGCGCCGTTATATCGGTCAAGGCGAGCGCGCGCGCGACAGCGGATGTGCGTACCGCGTGGCGTGGGTCGAAGCCGCCCGATCGATCGGCGTCGCTGAAAAGTCGCTGGGTATTGGCGAAGACGATCGTGGAAAAGATGACCAGATTCAACCAGTCGCCGTGCGTTTCGATATTCGAATCGGCTGCCGCCAGCATGATGTCGATCGCGCTTCTTATGCCGGTCGCGGGCGCGTAGGCGCGGGGGGAGCGCGGTATCGGCGGGAGCAAGTTGTTGCTCTTCAACGCCTCGGCGAAACGCACAAAGGCATCATGAGACAGATGCGTCAGCGCGGTGATTTCGGGATTGTCCGGCCAGTCGGCGGCCGTGATGACCCCGCCGGGATGCCGCGTGATATAGCCCAGATCGATCAGCGCATGGACATGTCGGCGCGTGGTCTCGAACGGCCGGTTGAGCGACGATGCCAGGGAAAGCACCGATATCGGCGTAACCTCCGGCCGCGCGTACAGGACATCGCGGGCGATGACGGTCGCGATGACAAAGCGATCGAGCTTGCCGTCGAAAGCGCGCAATCCCGCCGTGACGATCGTCGTCTGCATCTCGGCGAGCAGCATGGTGAGCATGCTGACCCCGGGTTCTGGCGAATGGTCGATCATGATGTGTGCGCCGTTCCCACGCCACAGGGCGCGTGCAGGGCAGCATGCGCAGGCGAAAAGATCGCTCTGTATTGCCCTGTTTGCAATGCAATTAGTTAGCTACCCATTTTGTGCAATTTGCCGCGACAGCATCACATGCGGGTCGCTGGACCGCGTGCGACGCGCTTTCACAGGCGGCGTCAGCGCGGCCATGCGTGCGATGCGCCGGCGTTCGAACTTCTGGTTCGACTATCCGGCTTGTGCGAAGGTGAACCGACAGGTGCGGGAAGAGGTGAAGATGGCGACGGTGATCTTGACGGTGGCGGGCAGCGATCGCCCGGGGCTGACCGCGGCGCTGGCCGAGGCGGTGCAGGCGGCGGGCGGCAACTGGATGGAAGGGCGGTTGGCGCGGCTCGGCGGCCGCTATGTCGGCGCGGTGCTGGTCGACATCGCGGCAGATGCGCTCGCCGCGCTCGAGGCCGCGGCCCATCGCATCGATGCCGCGGGGCTCACCGTCACCCTGCTCGCCGCAGTCGAGCAGCCGCCCCTTGCGGGGCAGGCATTGCAGCTCGAACTGGTCGGCCAGGATCGGCCCGGCATCGTGCGCGAGGTCACGAGCGTGCTCGCGCGGCTTGGGGTCAATATCGAGGATTTCGCGTCCAGCGTCGAAAATGGCGCCTGGTCGGGCGAGAAGCTTTTCCGCGCGAACGCGCGACTGTTGGTGCCGGCCGGAACCGCACCGGATGCGGTGAGGGCGGCACTGGAAGCGATCTCTGGGGAGATCATGGTCGATTTCACCGTGGCGCTGCCGGGGTGATCCGCCGCCGTCCGGAAGCGCCGGGGCGAAGCCGTGGTGCCTCGCGCTGTTCGCGCAGCGATCAGAGGACCGCGGCGACCAGTTGCCGGAAGGCGGCGGCGCGGTGGGTGAGGGGGGTCTTGGCCTCGGGCGCCATCTCGCCGAAGGTTAGCGGCTCCCCTTCGGGCAGGAACATCGGATCATAGCCGAAGCCATGCTCGCCGCGCGGCGGCCAGACCAAAGTGCCGTCGACACGTCCCTCGAACCATTCGACATGGCCGTCGGGCCAGGCCAGCGCCAGTGCGCAGACGAAATGCGCGTCGCGTGGCGCGTCGTCGATCGCGGTGAGCCGCTCCTCGACCAGTCGCATCGCCAGCCCGAAATCCTTGTCCGGCCCCGCCCAGCGCGCCGAGAAAATCCCGGGCTCGCCGCCCAGGGCATCGACGCACAGGCCCGAATCGTCGGCCAGCGCGGGCAGGCCCGACAGATCGGCGGCCTGCATCGCCTTCAGCTCGGCATTGGCGACGAAGGTCGTGCCGGTTTCCTCGGGTTCGGGCAGGTCGAGATCGGCGGCCGAGACCGGCTCGATGCCATAGGGGCCGAGCAACGCCCTGATCTCGCGCACCTTGCCGGCATTGTGGCTGGCGATGACGAGCTTGCCGGGGGCGAGCTTGCGGATCGCCTGCGGGGTCTCGCCCTCGCCGCTCATTTTGCCACGGCCTTGGCCTGCGCAGCGAAAATGTCGGCGCAGCCGATCCGCGCGAGGCGGAGCAGGCGGAGCAGCGCCTCCTCGTCATAGGTCGCGCCTTCCGCCGTCGCCTGCGCTTCGGCGATGTTGCCGTTTTCGAGCAGCACGAAATTGGCGTCGGCGTCCGCGTTCGAATCCTCGTCATAATCGAGGTCGAGCACCGGCGTGCCCTTGAAGATACCACACGAAACGGCGGCAACCTTCTGCGTCAGCGGGTCGGCGGTCAGCTTGCCGTCCTTGATCAGGCCGTCGATCGCCAGCCGCAGCGCGACCCATGCGCCCGAGATCGCGGCGGTGCGCGTCCCGCCATCAGCCTGGATCACATCGCAATCGAGCGTGATCTGGCGCTCGCCGAGCAGCTTGAGGTCGGTCACCGCGCGCAAGGAACGGCCGATCAGCCGCTGGATTTCCTGCGTCCGGCCCGATTGCTTGCCCTTGGCCGCCTCGCGGTTGCCCCGCGTATGGGTGGCGCGCGGCAACATGCCATATTCGGCCGTCACCCAGCCCTCGCCCTTGCCGCGAAGCCAGGGCGGCAGCCGCTCCTCGACCGAGGCGGTGACCAGCACCCTGGTGTCGCCAAACCCGATCAGCACCGATCCTTCGGCGTGGCGGGTGAAGTGCGGCTCGATGCTGATCGTACGCATCTGATCGGGGGCGCGGCCTGAGGGGCGCATGGGGAGTCTCCTTGAATATTGGCTTCGCACCTAGACGCGCTAGACCGAACACGCCAGTCTCCCGCAATGGCACGATGGCTCATCTTCTTGCTCGCTTTGCCGTTGGGAGGATGCCTGACGCAGGTAAAGGCGCCGCCAAATGGCCGGTTGATCACCTATTGGACCGAACCGGGCTTCTGCATGGGTGCGTGTCCGACGTTTCACTTGACGGTAAATTCGGACGGCAAGGGGCGGTTGCGCCATTTTGACGGCCGAGGCGAGCTTCTCGGGATGCGGCCCATTCACGTGTCGCGCGGACAATATGAAGCTTTTGAAATGTCGCTTTCACCTTACCGTCCAGTTGGCGAAAAAATTTGGTACGACGCACCACCGTGCAAGGGCCTTATGAGCGACCAGGGGCAAATACACATTCAATGGGACGGTCAGGGGAGGTCGGATCGCCTTGTGTTTAATCTTGGCTGCGAGGTCGGCGATGGCGATGCGATGTGGAACGCGCTCGACCACGCCCCTCAATTACTTGGTCTCAAGGGTCTTCCCGACCCAGCTAGTGGTTCGGTTGCAACGACGCGTATTCGCTAGGGACAAGCAAACATTGAGCGCACCCGCTTCGCTGCCTACATGAGCCCCATGTCCGCACCACCGATCACCGAACTGAACGACCGCGCGCGCGACGTTTTCCGCGTCGTCGTGGAGAGCTATCTTCATACCGGCGCACCGATCGGGTCGCGGACCATCGCGCAATTGTCCGGCCTCAACCTCTCGCCGGCGTCGATCCGCAACGTGATGCAGGACCTGGAGGAGTTCGGCCTGCTCGCCGCGCCGCACACCAGCGCCGGGCGGATGCCGACCGATTCCGGCCTGCGGCTGTTCGTCGACGGCATGATGCAGGCGCTCGAACCGAGCGCCGAGGAGCGCGCGGCGATCGAAGCACGTGCCGGGCAGTCCGGTCCTGTCGAGGAGGCACTCGCGGCGACCACGGCCGCGCTCTCCGGGCTGTCGGCCTGTGCGGGCCTCGTCTTCGTGCCCAAGCGTGAACTCGTGTTGCGCCAGGTCAGCTTCGTGCCGCTCTCGGCGGACAAGGCGCTGGCCGTGCTCGTCAGCGATAGCGGCGCGGTCGAGAATCGTGTCATCGACTTGCCGCGCGGCATCTCGCCGATCGCGCTGATCGAGGCGGGCAATTATATGACCGCGACGCTTGGCGGCCTGACCCTGGTCGAGGCGCGCGAGCGCATCGCGCGCCAGGTCGCGGCGGAGCGCGCCGAGCTCGACGCCTCCGCGCGGACGCTGGTGGAGCGCGGCCTGGCGGTATGGAGCGAGGATGGCGATCGTCGCCCGGTGTTGATCGTGCGCGGGCAGGGCCGGCTGATCGATGCCGCCGACGCGGCGCAGCTCGAACGTATCACCGAACTGCTCGACGATCTCGAGGGCAAGCAGGAAATTTCGCGCTTGCTCGACAGTGCCGCAGCGGGCGATGCGACGCGCATCTTCATCGGCGCGGAGAACAAGCTTTTCTCGCTGTCCGGCTCCTCGGTCATCGCGCGTCCGTTTCACGGCGCGGGTGGTCGCGTCGTCGGCGTGGTCGGTGTCATCGGCCCGACTCGGTTGAACTATGCGCGCGTCGTGCCCATGGTGGATTTCACGGCCGCGACCCTCGCGCGGCTCATGAGTTAAGAGAGCAGAATGACCAAGGACAAGAACGATAGTGCCGTCGATGTTTCCGAAGCCGAGGAGCTGCGCGCTGAAACCGCGCAGGCCGCGCCGGAAGTGGCGGAGCATGACCGCGTCGCCGAGCTCGAAAAGGAGCTGGCCGATTCGAAAGCTGCAGTGCTTTACGCCCATGCCGAGGCGCAGAATGTGCGTCGCCGCTCCGAAAAGGAGGTCGCCGACGCGCGCACCTATGCCGCGACCGGCTTTGCGCGCGACATCCTGACCGTTGCCGACAATCTCAGCCGGGCGCTCGAAGCGATCCCCGCTGAACTGCGCGACGACGACAAGATGAAGGGGCTGGTCACTGGCCTTGAGGCGACCGGCCGCGAGCTCGCCGCCGTCTTCACGCGCCACGGCATCGTCAAGATCACGACGATCGGCGAAGCACTCGACCCCAATCGCCACCAGGCGATGTTCGAGCTGCCGAGCGACGAGAAGCCCGGCACCGTCGTGCAGGAAATGCAGGCCGGCTACATGATCAAGGACCGCCTGCTGCGGCCGGCGCTGGTCGGGGTGGCGAAGAAGGCCGACTGACTTTTTGAGAGCACTCGCGCCGATGGGCGCGGGTTGCTACGCAGTCGGCATGAGTGCGCCCGTCGAAGCAGTTTCCCTAACGTCATGAAGACGTTACTGATGCTTGGCTTTTTCGCCGCGTTGGGTTGGTTGATCTGGCCAAAGAAGAGGTCGCGCTTAGCCGCTGTCGCCGACGGGTCCCCCGACGAAACTTATCGGATTTATAGCGCTGCTCATGACCTCGTGTTGCGCGCGCGAGAGGTACCTGCGGTCCTCCACGAAAGGAGTCCCGATCGAGGCAAGGGGTGGATGCTGCGCGATCGGGCTATCTGGCAACGAAAGATAGCTGCGTCACGCCAAGTTGCCGACAGCATCGATCCCACCGACGACCTGGCCGCGAGGATGAACTCTGCGTTTGCCGGCAAGGCCTCGGACTGGGTGATCGGTCTGCTGATCGACCAGTCCGGGTCGATGAAGGACGACCCGATCATCAATGTCGCAGCGTGCGCCAGGTGGCTATCTGGGATTCTTGTCGAACTCGGCGCGAGCGTTGGAATATCAGGCTTTTCCACCGTTGGCTGGCACGGAGGGCGGGTGCGGGAAGACTGGCTAAACAATGGGCGCCCCGCACGTCCCGGCCGACTATGTGCGTTATTGCACACTGTCTATCAGTCGTTTGGTGAGCAACTTTGCGATGAGGACTGGGAGGTGATGTTGCATCCCGACGTCCTGCGTGAAAATGTCGATGGTGAAGCGATCCTATGGGCGTCGAGCCAGATCGGTACGCGGTCCGAACGGAACAAATTGCTGATTGTCGTCTCCGACGGCGCGCCGGTTGACGACGCGACGCTGCAACAAAATGGCCCGAGCTACCTCATGTGGCATGTTCGCAAGGTAATCGAAGATTGCGAGGCTGCAGGCGATCCCATCCTCGGCGCGGTCGGCGTGGGTTACCGTGTCGATGCTTGGTATCAAAATGCGGTCGTGGCGAGCGATTTGACTGACTTGCCCGATGCTCTCGCAGCGCTCATCACGCGCAACGTGTCTAACCCCTTGCCGGACAGGCCATGAACCCGAACCTCACCACCGATCGCCCGACCTTCGTCACGCATCTCGAATGTTCGCTGACCGGCGAGCGGTACGAGGCCGACCAGCTTCACGGCCTGTCGCGGGCCGGGCGACCGCTGCTGGTACGCTACGATCTCGACATGGTGCGCGCGGTGGCGCCGCGCGCGATGATCGCGGCACGCCCGACCGATCTGTGGCGCTGGCGCGAACTGCTCCCGGTGCGCCACACCAGCAGCATCGTCAGCCTTGGCGAGATCGAGACGCCGCTTGTGCCGATTCCCCGGTCGGGCGGCCCAAAAGTTCTGGTCAAGGATGAGGGCTGTTTGCCGACGGGCTCCTTCAAAGCGCGCGGTCTGGTGATGGCGGTGGCGATGGCGCGCGAACTCGGCGTCACGAAGATTGCGATGCCGACCAACGGCAATGCCGGTGCCGCGCTTGCCGCCTATGCGACGCGCTGCGGGATCGAGACGATCGTCTTCTGCCCCGACGACACCCCCGAGATCAACGTCCGCGAGATCGCTATGCAGGGCGCGCGCGTTTACCGCGTCAACGGGCTGATCGACGATTGCGGCGCGATCGTCGGCAAGGGCGCGGCGGAGGGGCGCTGGTTCGACTTCTCGACGCTCAAGGAGCCGTATCGGATCGAGGGCAAGAAGACGATGGGGCTGGAACTCGCCGCGCAGTTCGGCTGGCGCCTGCCCAAGGCGATCTTCTACCCGACCGGTGGCGGCACCGGGCTGATCGGGATGTGGAAGGCGTTCGACGAACTCGAAAAACTCGGCTGGATCGGCGCCGAGCGGCCGAAGATGTTCGCCGTCCAGGCGTCGGGTTGCGCGCCGATCGTCCGCGCCTTCGAAGAGGGCGTCGAGCATGCCGAGCGCTGGGAGGATGCCAGCACCGTCGCCGCCGGTATCCGCGTGCCGAAGGCGGTGGGCGACTTCCTGATCCTGCGCGCGGTGCGTGAGAGTGGCGGCAAGGCCATGGCGGTCGGGGATCCCGCGATCCTCAAGGCGGTCGACGATTGCGCGAAGAAGGACGGCCTGCTGCTCTGCCCCGAAGGTGGGGCGACGCTCGCTGCCTATCACGAGGCGCTCAACACAGGGCTGGTCGACGAAGATGACGAGGTCGTGCTGTTCAACTGCGCGACCGGGCTGAAATATCCAATGCCGGCGGCCAATGTCGCGATCGACAAGGACGGCCCGATCGACTTCGACGATCTGTGAAACTTCTCCCTATCCCCGCTTGCGTGGAGAGGGTGCAGCGAAGGCGGGAGAAGGGCAGTGACGTCGCGTTCTGGGCCACCCCTCTCCCCGACCCTCTCCCCATTGAGGGGAGAGGGAGCAGATTCAAATCGTCTGCGCCCTGTTCTCGTCGCGGTGCTTCTTGAGATACTTCATGAACGGCGTGCCGCCGGTGCCGACATCGGGATCGTTGCCCGCGCCCGATGAGGCCTGCTTGTTGATATAGGCGGCGGCATATTCGAGGTGGCGGCTGCGGAAGCGCGCGACCTGCTCGACACAGGCGTTGAACGCGTCCTTGAGGCTCTGGCTCTGGCCCTTGGCGAAATCGCGCAGATGGCTCGCCGCCTGCATGTCCTCGATAAAGGCGCGGTGCTTACGCGGGCGATACTGGTGCAGGTCGGCAAGGAAGTCGCGCAGCTCGTCCTGCGTGTGAACGACCTGGAACAGCCCGTCCATCGCCGGCACGATCGAGCTTTGCGATCCGGTTTGCCCGCGGAACGGTTGCGGCTTGCCGGCGAACTTCGCCACGCCTTCGTAAATTAGCCCCTCGGGCATCGCCGGGTTGTTCTTCCAGCCATGGATATAGGGCCGCACGCGGTTGTAATAGATGTACGGATCGCACTTCTCGGTCATGCGGTCGAAGATCGCGTTGATCTCGTCCCACACGCCGTTCATCTCGGTCAGCAGCGCCTCGACCCGCGCAGCATCGCCGGCATCGCTGGCGCGCACCAGCTCGACGCCGAGCTGAAGGGCGCGGCCCGCCGTCGCTTCGATCGCGACATGGACGAGGACGAACCAGTTCTCGTCCTGCCCACCGGCAAAATGCTGATCCATCACGATATTCTCGAGCGCGACCGGGCCGTCCTTGTCGAGCCGATACCAGTTGTCGAGCACATAGCCGGCATAGTTCATCACCGGCGGGAAGCCGATATGGTCGCTGAGCGCAACCAGCGGCAGCGCGAGATTGGCCGGGAGAAACGCCGGCGGTGTCGGCTCGCCCCACACATAGGCCTGGACGAGGAAGGAATAGCGCACCATCGCCACGCCGATCTCTTCTTCGCTGGCCTCGGCAAGAAACGTGTCCATGTCGGGCATGGCAAGGCTGTCGAGCCAGTGTCGAATCCGGCCGGTCGTGACCAGCGCCGACAGCATCGCTGCCGCCCCCTCGACCTCGGCGAAATCATCGGGCAATTCGACATCGTCGATCTCGGCGTGCGAGAGATAGCCGCGTTCGCCCGACAGCCCGTAATGGCTCAGGTCGTGGAGGGTCATGCTGTTCCTGTCCTGCGAGAAGTGGTTTCTTGTGAAACTATCTCCTAGCGCGGTCCGTCAGGCGACGCCAGACACCGCGACGCTGTTGACAGCGCCGCCGTTCGTGCGCGAGGCTCGCCGGGCAAGCTGCGACGCCCGCGGCTCGCCTGTAATCTGGTCCGGGTGGCGAGTGCCGATGCCTCTTTCAACCTCTGCGCTACCATGACCGAACGCGGCAGCGCGGACCGGCTGCGCATGGCGCTCGACGCGTCGGGCCGCATCGGCACCTGGGAATGGGATCTCGCCACCGATGTCATCACCGGCGATGAACGGACCGCCCGGCTCTACGGCGTCGATCCGCCGCTGGCGGCGGAAGGGGCACCGCCTGCCAGCTTCCTCGTGCACGTCCATCCCGACGATCATGGTCCGGTCAGCGATCAGTTCATCGCCGCGATCGCGAGCGGTGCGTCGCTCGAAACCGAATGTCGGCTGCGGATGCCGGATGGCGAACAGCGCTGGATTTCGGTCCAGGGGCGTTGCCGGCATGGGCCCGACGGTCGCCCCACGCTGTTCGCCGGCGTCACCTTCGACATTACGGCGACCAAGCGCGCCGAAGCCGATCTGCGCCAGGAGAAGGAAGAGCGCGAGTTCATCCTGTCGCTGGTCGAGCGCCAGCGGCTGCTGCAGGACCCCGACGACCTCATGCGGATGACCGCGGAGGCGATCGGCCTGCGGCTCGGTGTCGATCGCGCGGGATTTTTCGAGGTCGTCGATGACACGATCATTCGCTTCGGCCCGTGCTGGACGGGTGGCAAGCTCGCGCCGCTGACGGGTGACATGCCGTCCACAACCTTCGGCGATGCGGTGGGTCGGGTGATCCGCAGCGGCGGCACGCTCGTCTTCAGCGGTGACGAAGGGGACGAGGTGGTTCCCGCCAGCAACGGGCTGGCCGCGACCGGCACGCGTGCCGGGATCAGCGTGCCGCTCGTCCGTCATGGGCGCTGGGAGGGCGCCTTCTACCTTGGCCAGGCGGACAGCCGGCGTTGGTCGGAGGGTGAAATTGCGCTGGTCGAGGAAGCGGCCCAACTGGCATGGGATGCCGTGGAACGCGCCCGCGCCGCAACGCAGCTGCGCAAGCGCAACCGTCGCCTCGTCGGCGAGGTCGCCGAGCGCACCGCCGAACGCGACCGGGTGTGGGAGGTGAGTCATGATCTGCTGGGCGTTGCCGACCCCGATGGCACCTGGCGCAGCGTCAACCCGGCCTGGACGCGGACGCTCGGCTGGGAAGCGCATGAGCTGATCGGCAAGACATCCGAATGGTTGCTTCATCCCGACGAACTCGCCACGCGCCGGGAGCGGCTCGCGACGCTGCGTCGCGGTGACGAGATCAGCCGCTACGAGCTGCGCATGCGGACGCGCGACGGCGAATATCGTTACCTGTCATGGACCGCGACACTGGCCGAGCGCCGGCTCTATGCCATCGCGCGCGACGTCACCGAGGAGCGCCGGCAGCAGGCGGCGTTGCGCGCCGCGGAACAGCGCACGCAGCTCGTCCTCGGCGCGATGGATGGGGTCGGGATCTGGTCGTACGACATCGCCAATGACCGCTTCCAGAGCGATGCCGGCTTTGCCGCGCTATACGGCTTCACCCCCGAGCAGGCGGAATCCGGTGCCTCGATGGCCGAACTGCTTGGGCGGGTCCACCCCGAAGATATCGAACGTCTGATGGGCGTGTTCGCCGAGATGCGCGACCAGGTCGGCGGTGGCGAAGTCGAATATCGCGTGGTTCGACCCGATCAGTCGCAACGCTGGGTGATGGTCCGCAACCATGCGCTGCTCAACGACAAGGCTGAGCTCGAATCGGTCGTTGGCGTCGGCATCGACGTGACGCGCTTGCGCGAGCTCGAGGAGAGCCTGCGCCAGGCGCAGAAAATGGAGGCGGTAGGCCAGCTGACCGGGGGGCTGGCGCATGATTTCAACAATCTGCTGACCGGCATTTCCGGCGCGCTGGAGATGATGCAGCTGCGTCTCAAACAGGGCCGGATCGATGCCTTGCCGCGCTATATCGGCGCGGCGCAGACTGCGGCCGGTCGTGCCGCCGCGCTGACCCATCGGCTGCTCGCCTTTGCGCGCCGCCAGCCGCTCGATCCGCGGCCGAGCGATGTCGGGCGATTGATCGCCGGGATGGAGGATTTGCTGCGCGGCACGGTTGGGCCGGGCGTCGACTTGCGCGTGCTTCATGCCGCGGACAGCTGGGCGGTGCAGGTCGATGCCAACCAGCTCGAAAATGCACTGCTCAACCTGTGCATCAATGCGCGCGATGCCATGCCCGAGGGTGGGGTGCTGACGGTCGAGACGGCCAATGTCTGGCTCGACGAGGCGGGCGCGGCCGAGCGCGATCTGTCGCCGGGCGCGTATCTGACCTTGTGCGTGTCCGACACCGGTATCGGCATGCCGCCCGAGGTCGCCGCGCGCGCGTTCGAGCCGTTCTTCACGACCAAGCCCAAGGAACAGGGCACCGGCCTTGGCCTGTCGATGATCTATGGCTTCGCCCGCCAGTCGGGCGGACAGATCCACATCCGCTCCGCGCCCGGCGCCGGCACGACGATGAGCCTGTATCTGCCGCGCCATGTCGGCACGGTGGTCACCCCGGGCGAGGGGGGGCGGCGCGCGACGATCCGGCAGGTCGCAACCGATGACGTCGTGCTGGTGGTCGAGGACGAACCGGGGGTGCGCATGCTCGTCACCGATCTGCTCGACGAGCTCGGCTATGGCGCGATCGAGGCAGGCGACGGCGCGGAAGGCGTCGCCGCATTGCGCTCGGATGCGCGGATCGACCTGCTGATCACCGATGTCGGCCTGCCCGGCGGCATGAACGGCCGCCAGGTCGCCGACATCGCCCGCGAACTGCGCCCGGGCTTGCCCGTGCTGTTCATCACCGGCTTTGCCGAGAATGCGGTGGTCGGCGACGGTCCGCTGGAGGAGGGAATGGAACTGCTCGCCAAGCCCTTCACGATCGATGCGCTGGCCGCGCGGATCACGCGGCTGGTGGGGGCACGCTGATCCCGTTCAAACGGGGTGAGGGATTTCCGCTTATGCCGCCCGGTCGCGCTCGGCCGGGGTATCGCGCCGCCGCAGATAAGGCGCGACGAGATTGCGTGCGCGGAAGAATTCCTGACGCTCGGGGCTCAGCGTCGCGAAATTGCCGATCACGCGGCGACATTCCGAGCTGCGGCACTGGCAGATCATGTGCCAGTTCGATTCCTTGAGCGTGGTTGAATAATCCCACGCGATTTCCTCCCCCGCGACGATGTCGCGGATCGCGACGAGCACCGGACCGCTCTCGGCAAAGCGTAATCCGGCATTGGGCGTGCAACTGTGGTTGATAAGGTCGTCGATCCGCCCCGACGGCCCCATATAATGTTCGGGCGTTACCTGGACGAAGCGGTCGCTCGACCCGCGCATCAGGCTCGGCACGCGGTCGCTGCGGAAGCGACGGCCGGTGAAACGAATAATCTCCTGCCCCTCGGCAAAGCCCTGCGCGGCATAGACCGCCTTGCCGAGATGCGTCTCGCCGACCGAGAACAGATTGGCCGCCGGGGCATAGGCATCGAGCACGAAGAAACGCCCGTCGCGGAAGCCGAGCGAGCGCAGCGGGTTGATCGTCGCGAGCCCGACCATGAACCACACGCTGGCATGGCACAGCAGTTCGACCAGCACATAGGCATATTCGGCGACATGTTGGTCGCCCGTGCGGGTGGTGACGATCAGCGTGGCGAGATCGCCGACCGTCCACAGCCCCCAGGCCGGGGAGCGTTCACGCGAGCGGTCTTCCCACACGCTTTGCCAGGTCGGCCAGAAGCTGATCGGTACCGCGACGACGAGCAGCATGTGCGCCCAATAGGTCTGGCGAAAGGCGACCCACAGGATCAGCGCCGCGAAGCATGCGGCGAGCGACACCGTTTCGCCGGTCGAGGGCCGTTCCCACACCGCGCCGCGCCACAGGCCGAGCGTGATGGCGATACAGGCAATCGCCGAAATCCCGAACACCCAGCCCTGCAGCACGCCCTGGTTGACCGCGGCATAGGTCGCCGCCTCGGCGGCTGTTGCGCCGCTCCAGATCAACCACGAGATGCGATTGGGGCGGACCAGCTGGCGCCGCAGCCCGACGAGATACAGCGCATAAGCCGCGACGCTGCACGTCACGGCGACGACGAACCAAGGTTCGATCGATGCAAGGGACCCCATCATGGTTAAAGCGATACGGGAATCCGCGACTCGCGTCCACAATTTCCCGGAAAAAGCCTAATGATTCCGGCGAGTCGTTGCCAAAATGTGAGTCATTGGAATCACTTGAGACGGAGTCCGAAGTTTGCGCTACGACGCATTTTCAACGCTTCGTCTGACGTGCTTCCGCTGGCGATATCACAAGGTGGTGGAAGTCATTGAATCCGCCGCCGCACCATCCACCGCGCGGGGCCTTGCCACCGTGATCAAGCCTCAGCAGAATGGCGGCCATGAAACAGATGTGGTTCGCGATCCTTCTCGTCCTGGGCATCGCGCCCGGTGCCCCCGCCCTGGCGCAGCTGACCGGGACGGTGATGGCGCCCGAGACCAAGGAGCAGTTCATCCTGCGCTCGCGCTACCACATTCCGGGTCGCACCGCCGCGACGGTGGTCTATCTCCACAGCCTCGCCCTCCGCGACATTCGCGAGGAATATAGCTCGATCGCCACGCGCAACGACGATGGCAGCTGGACGGTCGGGACGATGGGCGAGATCGGCCCGGCGGCGAAGGCGATCAAGCTCCGCGTCGTTCCGGAAAAGCTCCGGCGCTTGTCGAAGGCGGACGGCGCAGCGCTCGATGCGTTGCTCGCCGACGAGGCGCTTTATCTCACCGCCTCGACCCTCCCGGTCGAGCCCGACAATAGCGCGACCTATCGCACCATGGAGATCGTGACGCCGGGACACCGCGTCGTCGTGCGGTGGATCGGTGCGCTGGAGGGGAAGGCGGGTCGCGTCGCCGATCTGGTCGCAGCCGGTGGGGCCGGTGCGAAAGGCCGCACGCGACGCTGAGCGCAAGCGTCGCGGTTACAGCATCGCTACGCGCGCGATGATATCGGCATAGACCCGGGTCAGCGCGTGCAGGTCGTCGATCGCGACCGCCTCGTCGAGCTTGTGCATCGTCGCATTGACCAGCCCGAACTCGACCACCGGACACAGCTTCGACAGGAAGCGCGCGTCGGATGTGCCCCCGGTGGTCGACAGCTCGGGTCGCAGACCCAGCGCTGCTTCGATCGCATCGCCGATCAGCGTCGAGAAGGCGCCGGGTGCGGTGAGAAAGGCTTCGCCCGAGATGCGCGCGATCACCTGCGCGGCGGGCGCGCGGCGCGCGACGATCTCCTCGATCCGCGCGACGAGATCGACGCCACGCTGCCGATCGTTGAAGCGGATCGACAGTCGCGCCGAGGCGTGCGCCGGAATGACGTTGGTCGCCGGGTTGCCGACGGTGATGTCGGTCGTCTCGATATGCGAGGGCTGGAACCAGTCGGTACCGGTGTCGAGCACGATGGCGTGGATTTCGGCGAGCGCCGCGACCAGTTTGGGGATCGGATTGTCGGCAAGTTGCGGGTAGGCGACATGACCCTGTCGCCCTGGCACCTCGATCCACAGATTGACCGAGCCGCGCCGTCCGATCTTGATCATGTCGCCGAGGCGCTGTGCCGAGGTCGGTTCGCCGACCAGACAAAGATCGGGCTTCACTCCCAAAGTCGCCATGCGCTCGATCAACGCGACGGTGCCGAAGGTCGCCGGCCCTTCCTCGTCGCCGGTGATGATCAGGCTCAGCGGTGCCTGCTGCGGCGCGCGCGCCACGGCGGCGACGAAGGCGGCGATCGCGCCCTTCATGTCGACCGCGCCGCGCCCGTGGAGCAGCCCGCCGCGTATCTCGGGTGCGAAAGCGCCGCTCGTCCAGCCGCTGCCGGGCGGCACGACGTCGAGATGCCCGGCAAAGGCGAGATGCGTGCCGACCCCGCCGCGCGTGGCGAGCAAATTCTCGACCGGGCCGTCAGGCGCCTCGCCCGCGACGAAGCGGTCGACCGCGAAACCGAGGGGCACCAGCGCCGCTTCGAGTGCGTCGAACACGCTCCCACGCGCAGGGGTGACGCTTTCGCAGGCGATCAGCGCCTTGGTCAGGTCCACGACATCGGGCAATAGGGCGGCATTGTTCATGGGAGGCGACATTGCCCAAGCTCGATCTCGATACAATCCCGCAGACCAACCGCACCGGTTATCCCGCGCCTTATTCGGACAAGGTGCAGGGCCGCTGGTACCGCCGCCTCGCCCCCGCGTCGGGGCTGACGGATTTCGGCGTCAGTCACGTGACGCTGAAGCCCGGCGCCTGGTCGTCGCAGCGCCACTGGCATGAAGGTGAGGACGAATTCGTCGTGCTGCTGTCGGGCGAGGCGGTACTGGTCGACAATGACGGCGAGCAGGTGATGCGCGCCGGCGACTGTGCGAGCTTTCCCAAGGGCGACGGCAATGGCCATGTGCTGCAGAACCGGGGCGCGGCAGATTGCGTATTCGTGGCGGTCGGTGGCAATGCGCCGACGGCCGGCAAGGCCGAGAGCGATTGCCATTATCCCGACATCGACATGCACCTGCCGGGCGGCGGGAGCTTCGTGCGCAAGGATGGCGGCGGATTCTGACATCAGCCCATTTAGCGCGGAACCATTTTGGCGATTATGCGTTTGGGCCTCGCGTCTCGCATAGGCTTTGCGCGACGCGGAGAATTTTCACGATGCAGCATCATCCTCAGTCGCGGCCCTGATGGCCGTGATTCTCGTCGTCGAGGACGAGGTCTTTATTCGCCAGCACGCTGCGTGGACGATTGACGATCTCGGGCACGGCACCTTGCTCGCCATCGATCTTGCGTCCGCGCTTGCCCATCTTTCCGCCGCGACGAAGATCGACGCGCTCTTCGTCGACATCCGCCTCGCTGCGCTGGCGCTGGGGGGGTATGAAATTGCCGATCGTGCGGTCAGCATCCGCCCCGGTCTGCCGGTGCTCTACACCTCCGGAAGCACGCTCACGCCCGCAATGGCCGACCAGTTCGTCGCCGGCGGCCGGTTCCTCCAAAAGCCCTATTCCTCCGCTCAGCTCGCGACCTGCATGGGCGAAATGCTGCAATAGCCTCTCTCTTCCCCCATTCCAGGTCACCCCGGCGCCCAGCCTGCAATCCATTCCCGGGCCCGACCATCGTGTCAGGACAGTAGATTCCGATTTCCACGACAGAGCTGGGCACCCTGCTCTCCGAGACCTTCCCCGCCACGGCGCAGGGGCAGACCGAGGAATCGATCCTCAAGGCCGGAGCGCTGCAAAGCGCGATCTTCAACAGCGCCAACTTTTCCAGCATCGCGACCGATGCGAAGGGCGTGATCCAGATCTTCAATGTCGGCGCCGAACGCATGCTCGGCTACACCGCCGCCGAGGTGATGAACACGATCACGCCGGCGGATATCTCCGATCCGCAGGAACTGATCGCGCGTGCCCAGGCACTGAGCATCGAACTGGCGACGCCGATCACACCGGGTTTCGAGGCGTTGGTGTTCAAGGCATCGCGCGGCATCGAGGACATTTATGAGCTGACCTATGTCCGCAAGGACGGCTCGCGCCTGCCGGCGGTGGTCTCGGTCACCGCATTGCGCGACGCGACCGGGCTGATCATCGGCTATCTCCTGATCGGCACCGACAACACCGCGCGCAAGCTGGTCGAGGAGGAGCAGAAGAAATCCGACCAGCGGCTGCGCGACCAGCAATTCTACACCCGCTCGCTGATCGAATCGAACATCGACGCGCTGATGACGACTGATCCCGCCGGCATCATCACCGACGTCAACAAGCAGATGGAAGCGCTCACCGGATGCACGCGCGACGAGCTGATCGGCGCGCCGTTCAAGGATTGCTTCACCGATCCCGACCGCGCCGAAGCCGGCATCAGACGCGTGCTGAGCGAGAAATCGGTCACCGATTACGAGCTGACCGCGCGCGCGCGCGACGGCAAGCAGACCGTGGTGTCGTACAATGCGACGACCTTTTACGACCGCAGCCGCACGCTGCAGGGCGTGTTCGCCGCGGCGCGCGACGTCACCGAGCGCAAGCGCGTCGAGGAGGAACTGCAGCAGGCCAAGGCAGCGGCGGAAAGCGCCAGCCGGACCAAGTCCGATTTCCTCGCCAGCATGAGCCACGAAATCCGCACACCCATGAACGCCATCATGGGCATTGCCGATCTGCTCGCCAAGACATCGCTGACGCCGGAGCAGGACAAATATGTCCAGATCTTCCGCCGCTCGGGCGACAATCTGCTCAACCTGATCAACGATATTCTCGACCTTTCCAAGGTCGAGGCGTCGCAGCTCGACCTCGAGCAGACGGGCTTTTCGCTGAGCGACCATCTCGAAAAGGTCATCGAGATGGTCGCGCCGCGTGCCGCCGAAAAGGGGCTGGAGTTGCGCTGTACGATCGCTCCCGATGTCGCCAACGATCTCGTCGGTGACCCGACCCGGCTGCGCCAGGTGCTGCTCAACCTGCTCGGCAACGCGATCAAGTTCACCGCGCAGGGCAGTGTCGCGCTCAAGGTGGAACGCGACGGCGACCACGCGATCCCGACGGCCTTGCGCTTCACCGTATCCGACACCGGCATCGGCATCGCCGGCGAAAAGCTCGCCCAGGTGTTCGAGCGCTTCACCCAGGCGGATTCGTCCACCACGCGGCGTTTCGGCGGCTCGGGCCTCGGCCTGACGATCTCGAAGCGGCTGGTCGAGCTGATGGGCGGCAGCATCTGGGTCACCAGCGCGGTCGACAAGGGCAGCGACTTCGGCTTCGCCGTGCCCTTCGAAACATGGGTCGCCGGCCCCCGGGCGGAAAGCGCCCCGATCGGCACCGATCCCGGCGCGCCATTGCCGGCGCTGCGCATCCTGATGGCCGAGGACTCGCCCGACAATTGCACCATCGCCCTGGCCTATCTCGAGGACACGCCCTACCGCATCGACATCGCCGAGACCGGCGCGATCGCCTGCGACATGTTTCGTGCCGGCGATTACGATCTGGTGCTGATGGATCGCCAGATGCCGGTGATGGACGGGCTGACCGCCACACGCACGCTGCGCGCCTGGGAAAAGGCGCATGGCCGGCCACCGACCCCGATCATCGCGCTGACCGCCTCGGCGTTGAAGGGCGACCGCGAGACCTGCCTCGCCGCCGGATGCACGGCCTATCTGACCAAACCGATCAAGCAGGACGTCTTGCGCCAGGCGATCCGGGATTTCGCCGCCGCCACGCCCAAGGCGGCGCGCGCGAAGCGCGGCGTCCCGGCCGGGGCCGATCGTTCGGCGATGCGCCTGGCCGAGCAGACGCCCGCTTATCTGAACAATTGCCGCGACAATGTCGCCGCGATGCGCGGTGCGCTGGCACGCGGCGATTTTCCTGCTGTGACCACGCTGGGCCACAATCTCCGCGGTTCCGGCGGCGCTTTCGGCTTCCAGGCGATCACCGATTTCGGCGCAAGCATCGAACAGGCGGGCGACGATCGCAATCGCGCGGTCGTCGATGGGCTGCTCGTGTCGCTGTCCTGCTATCTCGATCGGGTCTGATTCAGCGCGTCAGTAGCTGGCGCGCGGCCGCGCTACGCCGCCGCCTGCGCCGCAAACCACGGCGTCATCCGCCGCAGCGCTTCCTCGACCCGGTCGGTCGATACCGCGAAGCTGAAGCGCATGAAGCGGTGGCCATCGACGGGGTCGAAATCGATCCCCGGCGCGGTCGCCACGCCGGTGTCGAGCAGCAACCGCATGCAGAAATCCATGCTGTCATCGGTCAAATGCCCGATATCGGCATAGATGTAGAAGGCACCGTCGGGCGGCGCGATGCGGCGCAGGCCGAGTGCGGGCAGCGCCGCCAGCATCAGCTCGCGGTTGCGCGCATAGCCTCGGACATGGTCCTCTAGCTCGTCGCGGCAATCGAACGCGACGAGGCCGGCATGCTGCGCCAGCGATGGCGGCGTGAGGAACAGATTGCCCATCCGCGCCCGCGCCGCATCGATCAGCGCCGGCGGCACGATCAGCCAGCCCAATCGCCAGCCGGCCATGCTGAAATATTTCGAGAAGCTGTTGACCACCAGCGCCTCGGGCTCGTCCTGCAGCACCGAGCGTGCCGCGCCGACATAACTCAGCCCGTGATAGATTTCGTCCGAGATGATGCGGATGCCGCGTCGGCGGCACACCGCCACGATCGCGGCCAGTTCGTCGGGCGCGATGATCGTACCGGTCGGATTGGCCGGGCTGGCGAGGATCAACCCGTGCGGCGCGGGATCGAGCGCTTCGATCGCGGCGGCTGTGATCTGGTACCGCTCGGCCTCGCCGCAGCCGATCTCGACCGGCTCGAGGTGCAGCGCCTTCACCGTATTGCGATAGGCGACATAGCCCGGCCGTGCGAATGCCACGCGGTCGCCCGGTGCGAACAGGCACGACAAGGCCAGCACGAAGGCGGGCGAGGCGCCGCAGGTCAGGATCACCTGTTCGGGGTCGACCGCGACGCCGTAATTGTCTGCATAGCTGCGGGCGATGCGCGCCTTGAGCGCCGGGCTCTCCCAATAACCCATGCCGTCGGTGTCGAGGATGCGGTGCGCGGCGGCGATGGCGGCGGCGGGTGCCCCGGTCGAGGGCTGGCCGAATTCCATATGGATCACCGAGCGCCCCTCCGCCCCAAGACGGTGCGCGGCGCGGCTGATCGCGATGGCGTGAAAGGGATCGATCGTGGCCGTCATGGCGCCGTCAACCGTTAACGGGCTTCTCGAACTGTTCGATCACCCACTCCTCTTCCTGCGCCGCCGCGATCCAGTCCTGCATGAAGGGGTGGTGGAGCACCGCGTCCATATAGCCCGTGGCGAAGCGCGCGACCGGCAGGCTGTAGGTGACGATGCGCGTTATCACCGGCGCATACATGATGTCGGCTGCGCCAAACTCGCCGAACAGAAATTGCCCCTCGCCGCCGAAACGCGCGCGCGCCTGCGCCCATAATTCCATGATCCGGCTGAGATCGGCGACGACATCGTCGTCGGGGCGGCTTGGCGGAAAGACCTGGCGGACGTTCATGCTGTGCTTGCGGCGCAGCGCGGCAAAGCCCGAATGCATTTCCGCCGCCATCGACCGAGCCATCGCGCGTGCCGCGTCGTCGGCCGGCCAGAAGCGCGTGCCGCCCGATTTCTCGTTGAGATATTCGATGATCGCCAGGCTGTCCCACACCACGACATCGCCGTCCCACAGGATCGGCACCTTGCCGGAGGAGGGGGCGAACTCGTCGCCGGCGCGGCGCCTGTCCCATTCGGCGTCGTAAAGCGGGACGACCATTTCCTCGAACGGCAATCCCGATTGCTTTGCCGCGAGCCAGCCGCGCAGTGACCAGCTGCTATAGGCCTTGTTGCCGATGATGAGTTTGAGCATGCGCTGCGCTTAGCGAGGAGACGGTCAAAGCCGCAAATGGATTCCGCGTCGATGCAGCGGCACGAGCGGCCCGATCACCAGCGCGAGCACCGCCAAAGAGCAAAGGAACGAGGCGAGGTACGGATCGGGCGCCACCGCCTGCATCGCGGCAAAGGCGTGCGCGCCGAGCGTCGTGGTGCCGATATAAAGCCGCATTCCGGCCAGCCCGAGCAGCAGCGACAATATGTAGCCGAGGATCGCGTTCATCCCCAGCAGGTAGAGCGGCGCGAACAAGCGGTTCAGCGCCGGGCGCCTGCTTGCCAGCATCGCCAACGCCAGCAGCAATGCGGACAGCCCCGACGAGAACAGCGCATAGCTGCTGCTCCACAGGCGCTTGTTGATCGGGAAGAGCGGATCGAGCAGCAGGCCGGCCCCGACCAGCACGACGCCGCCGATCGCTATCCACGCCACCGCGCGCGCCGGGGCGCGCTGCCACGCGATCGCGGCGAGCATACCAAACAGCACATTGGCGAGCGCGGGCAGGGTCGAGAGCAGGCCTTCGGGATCATAGACCACCGCGCCGCTGGCACCAGTGCCGAACCGCCACATATGCGCCGAGGTCAGCAGCATCCGGTCTACATAGCCGGCGAGATTGCCGTCGGGGGTCAACTGGCCAGCACCATGGCCGGGCACCGGCACCAAGAGCATCAGCGCGGCATAGCTTGCGAGGATCGCGACAGCCGCGCCGCCGATCAGCCCGGCGTCAAGCCGCGCGCGCCCGTCCGCGTCACGTCGCGCGGTCAGCATGACGAAGACGGCAACGATGCCGTAGCAAAGCCCGATCCGCGGCAGCACGCCCATCAGCCGGAAGGTCGCAAGGCACGGACGCGCCAGCATCTGCCACGCCCAGCCCAAAGCGATCAGGCTCGCCGTGCGCCGCGCAACGCGCCGCCACAGCACCGCATCGATCCGCCGTGGGAAAGACAGCGCCAGCGCGACGCCGACCGCAAAGAGGAACGCAGGGAAGACGAGGTCGGTCGGAGTGAAGCCGTTCCACGCCGCATGGTCCAGCGGCCACCAGACATAGTGTCCCGAGCCCGGCGTGTTGACGATAATCATGCCCGCCACCGCCAGGCCGCGAAACAGATCGAGCCCGGTCAGGCGTGGCGGCGGGGCGGAGGCCATGCACCGGGGATAACCGCGGCGCGGTGCCCCGGCAATCGCGGATCAGGACGGGTCGTTGGGCCGGTCGCCAAAGCCGCCGCCGGTCAGGCTGCGCGCGACGGTTTCGCTGAACTGGTCGTTGGATCTGACGTGCTCGCCGGTACCGTCGACAATGAGCGGTGCCTCGGCGTCAGCATAGGCCGATACGATACCGGCCCGGCCATAAAGCGGGTTCATTCCGCTGGCCGTGTAACTCCCCAAACCAACCCCGGTCGCCACGCTCACGCACAATCCCGCGATGCCGGCGATGATGATCGCCGGCCGGTTCACACCTGCCATGTCCCGTTCTCCTGTTCGGCGCTCAACGCACCGATCGTCAGGACCGTTCCGGCCGGATCAGAAGCGCTTGCCGTAAACGAGGAACCCCGAGCGCTCGGCGACCTGATCGTAGAGCCGCATCGCCGTCGCGTTGGTTTCGTGCGTCTGCCAATAGACACGCGGCGCACCGGCCGCCTGGGCGCGGTCATAGACCGCCTCGATCAGCGCCCGCCCGACGCCGCGGCCACGCACCGCCGCGCTGGTGAACAGGTCCTGCAGGTAACAGGTTGGTGCGATCGCCGTGGTGCTGCGGTGGAACAGATAATGCGTCAGCCCGACCAGTGCGCCGTCCTGCTCCGCGACCAGCGCATGGACCGGCTCGGCCTCGTCGAAGAAGCGCGCCCATGTCGTCGCGGTGATCGCCGGGTCGAGCGCGGTCGCGCCGCTGCGGCCGTAAAATTCGTTATAGCCATCCCATAGCGTTAGCCATTGGTCGTAATCCGCACGTGCGACCGGTCGGACCGATAGCCGGGTCATGTCAGCCCAGCGTCTCGAGCACCGCCGCGCGCAGTTCGGCGATACCGAGTCCGGTCTCGCTCGACGTGACGAGGATCTCCGGGTGCGCGGCGCTCCGCTTGCGCGCCTCGTCGATCGTGCGCTGCGTCACCTCGGCCAGGTCGGTCGCCTTGATCTTGTCGGCCTTGGTCAGCACGACGCGGTAGCTCACCGCCGCCTTGTCGAGCATTTCGAGAATGTCGCGGTCGACATCCTTGATGCCGTGGCGCGCATCGATCAGCACCAGCGCGCGCTTGAGCACCTGCCGCCCGCGCAGGAAGTCGTTGATCAGGAAACGCCACTTCTTGACCACCGCCGGTGGCGCCTTGGCAAAGCCATAGCCCGGCATGTCGACCAGCCGCATCAGCAGCGGTTCGCCGACGTCGAAGAAGTTCAGTTCCTGCGTGCGCCCCGGCGTGTTCGAGGTGCGCGCCAGCGTGTTGCGCCCGGTCAGCGCGTTGAGCAGCGACGACTTGCCGACATTGGATCGCCCGGCAAAGGCGACCTCGGGCACGTCGGGATCGGGCAGGAACTCGAGCGTCGGCGCCGATTTCAGGAACGCGATCGGCCCGGCAAAGGTCTTGCGCGCGGCTTCGAGGGCTTCGTCGGTGAACACTAAATTCCTCCCCGGAACGGGGAGGGGGGCCACGAAGTGGTGGAGGGGCTTGGAGCGGGCTGCCAGCGCATCGCGCTCCAAGCCCCTCCACCACCGACCTGCGGTCGGCGGTCCCCCTCCCCGTTTCGGGGAGGAATTAGAGAGACCGTCACTTCACCACCGCCGTCTTCAATCCCGGATGCCGCGAATAAAGCAGCCGCTGCTGCAGGATGGTGATGCAGTTCGAGGTGATCCAGTAGACCTGCAGGCCGACCGCGAACCCCGCCATCACGAACATCAGCACCCAGGGCATGATCGCGAAGACCTGCTTCTGCGCCTCGTCCATCGGCGCCGGGTTGAGCTTGAACTGGAAGTACATCGACACGCCGAGCAGGATCGGGATCACGCCGATCGCGATCATCGTCGGCGGGTGGAACTGCAGCACGCCGAACAGGTTGAGCGGGGTCAGCGGGTCGGGCGCGGACAGATCCTTGATCCACAGCACGAACGGCTGGTGACGCATTTCGATCGTCAGCAGCAGCACCTTGTAGAGCGAATACATGATCGGGATCTGCAGGAAGGTCGGCAGGCAGCCGGCGAGCGGGTTGACGCCTTCCGCCTTGTACAGCGCCATCACTTCCTGCTGCTGGCGTGCCTTGTCGTCCTTGTAGCGCTCCTGCAGCGCCTTCATCTTGGGCTGGATCGCCTTCATCGCCGCCATCGAGGCGAACTGGCGCTGCGCGATCGGGAAGATCAGCGCACGGATCGTGATCGTCAGCAGGATGATCGCGACGCCGAAATTGCCGACCAGGCGGAACAGCCAGTCGAGATAGGTGAAGATCGGCTTCTCGACGATGCGGAACCAGCCCCAGTCGATCGCATTGTCGAAATGCGCGATGCCGGTCTTGGGGTCGTCGGTATAGGCGTTGAGCGTCGCGACTTCCTTGGCGCCGCCGAACAGGCGGGTTGTCACGGCAATCGCTTTGCCCGGCGCGACGACGGTGGCCGCGCGCGTCACATCGGCCTGGTACTGGCCGTCCACGGCCGCGGCGAAGCCGAGGTGAACCCCCGCCTTCTGGTCGGGGATCAGCGCGGCGAGCCAATATTTGTCGCCGAAGCCGGCCCAGCCGCCAGTCGCGTCGAAATGATTCTCGCCCGGCTTGCCGCTATTGCCGAACAGCTTGGCGAAAAAGCCCGGCTCCTGGCCGTCGAGATTCTTGTAGGTGATGTCATATTCGGCACCGCTGCCGAACACGCCGATCGGGCCGACATGGTTGGTCCAGGTGTCGAGATCGGTGCCCGGGCCGTGGCGCGAGACCAGCGCATAGGGCTTGACCGAGATCGGCGCGGCGCCGGCATTGCTGACCTGTTGCGTGACCGTGAACATGAACTTGGCATCGACCGCGATGGTGATGTCGAAGCGCTGGTTGCTGGCGTTGGTCCAGCTCAGCGTCACCGGCTTGCCCGGCGTCAGCACCGGCGCGCTGGCGGTGAACACCGTGTCGGGGCCGGGCACGACGACGCCGTCGCCGGTCCAGCCGAAATTGGCGAAATAGGCATTGTCGGTGCCCGAGGGCGAGAACAGCCGGACCGGCGCCGAATCCTTGGCGATGGTTTCCTTGTAGGTCGGCAGCACCAGATCGTCGATCCGCGCGCCCTTCAGGTTGATCGAGCCGTTGAGCGACGGCGTGACGATCTTCACGCGCGGCGTCTCGGCCAGCACCTTGTTGCGGTCGCGCGCCTTGGCCGGCGTCGTTACCGGTGCGCTCGACACGGGTGTCGTCTTGCCGCCCGCGACCTGCGTCACCGGCGGGTTGGCCGTGGGAAAGAACCGCGCGGTGAGAAATTGGCCGCCAATCAGCACCAGCGCGGCGAGCACCGCGAACAGCACCCAGTTCCTCTGTTCTTCGTTCACCTGGAAATTCCTGTTTGGCTTAGGCGCGCAATGTCACGGGACGGGGTCATAACCATGTCCGCCCCAGGGATGGCACCGCGCGATTCGTCTGGCCGCCAGCCACCCGCCCTTGAGCGCGCCATAGCGGCGAAGCGCCTCGATTGCATAGCGCGAACACGTCGGGTCGTAACGGCAGGAGGGCGGCAACACGACCGATGGGCCGATCTGCCAGAAGCGGACCAGCGCGATGAGCAGCCGGGTCAGCATCGATCAGGGCTGGGTCCGGTCGCGCGCCGGCCGCGCGATCTTGCCGAGCGCCTTGACCAGTTCGCCGCGCAGCGTCGCGAAATCGCGTTCGATCCCGCCGGCGCGGCCGA
Organism: Sphingomonas sp. AR_OL41; assembly: GCF_029911635.1. GTDB lineage: Bacteria > Pseudomonadota > Alphaproteobacteria > Sphingomonadales > Sphingomonadaceae > Sphingomonas. Next base: position 11,062 of record NZ_JARYTI010000047.1, on the reverse strand, counting down.
TCAGCACATGGTCGGCACCGCGCACGCCCGATTCGGGCAGTAATTCTCGCGCGAGGGCACGAAGGCGGCGCTTCATGCGGTTGCGTACCACCGCGCCGCCGATCTTCTTGGTCACCGTATAGCCGATCCGCATCATCGGATCGCCGTCTTCCCGGTCGCGCACCAGCAGGACGAAGCCCGGCATCGGTGCACGTTTGCCGCTATTCGCCGCGAGGAAATCCGCGCGGCGCGTCAGCGTGTTCAGGCCGACAGCTTCTTGCGGCCGCGGTTGCGGCGAGCGCGGATCACGTTGCGGCCGCCCGGCGTCGCCATGCGCGAGCGAAAGCCGTGGCGGCGTGCACGCACGAGGTTGCTCGGTTGAAAGGTCCGCTTCATCGCTCATCACCTGGTCGTCAGAATGGAAAAGGGCCGCCCAAAGGACGGCCTCGTTGGGCTGGCGCATAAGCGCGCCTCCCGCGAAAGTCAATTCGCGGACTCGCTTGCCGTGTCGGCGGCGAGCTCGGCCTTGCTGCGTGCGCGCCGCCGTACCGCGCTGCCGCGCCGCATCGACAGGTCGACGACATGGCCGGTCTTGGGCCAGCGCCGCTTCCACCGCGCGAACTGGCGCCGCGCCCAGCGCGAATTGCGCAGGATCAGGATCATGCCGCCGGCAAAGAAGAAGATCCCGCCGGGGCCGGGGATCGGCCCGACGATACCGGCGCACAGGATCAGGATCACGCCGAGTACGAGCTGGACAACGCGCAGAGCGGGGTGGCGGCGTTCGATCTCCATCGTTCCGATGTGGGAGCGGTGTGTTGGAATGGCAAGACGGGTTTCGCGAGAACTTCCCCGTGCGCGAATTCACGCTATGTTCGCGTTGCTTCCGGGGGGGGGCAGGTGAATGGTCGCGAGCGTATCGACGGTGGCGTATCTCGGGCTCGAGGCGCGGGCTGCAGAGGTGCAGGTGCAACTCATCGCCGGCCTCCCGGCGTTCAACAGTGTAGCTTACGCAAACGGTTCTCATTCCATCAGAGAAAACCGCTAAAATCCGCGGTTTCGGCGTTTTAAGAGCGGCGTAGCGCAACCGCGAGCAGCGCTTTGGCTGTTTCCTTCGGAATTGCTTTCAAAGCGAACCGATCGACATCGACATTGTTTTTGCGAGCGTAATTGTCAGTGCCGTCGGAGAAAATCAGGAATGTGTGTGCCAGGCCGACATACCCCTTCATGTCATCCATCTTGTCCAGATAGGTGGTCCATGTCTGGCAGCCATCGACAAATTGCTTAGCCATACGTCGTCCGAATTCGGACGAGCTGAGAGCGAGCGTGATCCGGTTGGAGTCACCTGCTAACTCGGCAACGAGCCACTGATCTTCGCTGGGTGAGTTTCTCGGGTATGCGCTCGCCAGTTCGCTACAATATGCCTTTATTGCGGTGATAAGTTCTTTCCTCTCGGCTGGGCTTCCGATCTCAGCTGTGGGCGCGATGTCAGCCATCAACAGCTTCATCGTCGCTGTTGATCCGGTTTGCGCATCTGCTGCGCTAGGAATGGCAAACAACATGATTGTGGCGACCACAAAGCGGATCATGCTCAGTTCTCCCCTTATTTTCATTAGTCTCTTAGAGGTGTCACCAGCTTTCCCCAATCCGATTCGAACGCTGTCCATGTCGGGTTATCTCGCTTGGCCGGGGTCGGCTTGATCGTGTCAACTTTCCCCGCGCACACGATGCAAAGGAAACGGGAACCGCTACCTCAAGGGCGGGGTTCCACCGCTGACAGTGGAAGTACCGTTCGGCCTTGGGAGCATCTACGTCGCCGACGTGGTCGCACGCGCCGCATGGCACGCGCAGATTACGTTTCAGGCGAACCGCATCGCTGATCGAGCGGATTGGCAAGACGGGTTTCGCGGGAACTTCCCCGCGCGCGAATTCACGCTATGTTCGTGTTGCTTCCGGGGGGCAGGTAAATGGTCGCGAGCGTATCGACGGTGGCGTATCTCGGGCTCGAGGCGCGGGCGGTCGAGGTGCAGGTCCAGCTCATCGCCGGCTTGCCCGCGTTCAACGTGGTCGGCCTCGCCGACAAGGCGGTGGCGGAAAGCCGCGAGCGTGTGCGCGGGGCGATTGCCGCGCTTGGTCTCGCGCTCCCGCCCAAGCGCATTGTCGTCAACCTGTCGCCGGCCGATCTGCCCAAGGAAGGTACGCATTTCGACCTGCCGATCGCGGTCGGTCTGCTCGCCGCGATGGGCGTGGTCGATGCCGAGACGCTGGCCGATTATGTGGTGGTCGGCGAACTCGGCCTCGACGCACGGATCGCGCCGTCGCCCGGCGTGCTGCTTGCCGCGCTGCACGCGTCGGCGATCGGCAAGGGGCTGGTCTGCCCGGCGGCGCAGGGCGCCGAGGCCGCCTGGGCCGGATCGATCCAGATCGTCGCCGCGCCCGATATCCTGTCGCTGCTCAACCACCTCAAGGGCCACGGGCTGCTCGGCGCGCCGCAGCCCGGCGAGGCGGACGACGCGGTCATCGGTCCTGACCTCGCCCAGGTCAAAGGGCAGGAGACCGCCAAGCGCGCGCTGGAGATCGCCGCCGCCGGCGGTCACAACCTCGTCATGGTCGGCCCGCCGGGCGCGGGCAAGTCGCTGATGGCGGCGTGCCTCCCCGGCATCCTGCCGCCGCTCGACGCCGCCGAGGCGCTAGAAGTGTCGATGGTCGCCAGCGTCGCGGGCACGCTGGTCGGCGGGCGGCTGACGCGCACCCGGCCGTTCCGCGCGCCGCATCATTCGGCGTCGATGGCGGCGCTGGTCGGTGGCGGGCTGCGCGTGCGGCCGGGCGAGGTCAGCCTCGCCCATCTCGGCGTGCTGTTCCTCGACGAGCTGCCCGAATTCCAGCGCGCGGTGCTTGATTCGCTGCGCCAGCCGCTCGAAACGGGCACGGTCAGCATCGCCCGCGCCAATGCCCATGTCACCTTTCCCAGCCGCATCCAGCTCGTCGCGGCGATGAACCCGTGCAAATGCGGCCATCTCGGCGATGCCGCGCTGGCCTGTTCGCGCGCGCCGCGCTGCGCTGCCGACTATCAGGCCAAGGTCTCCGGCCCGCTGCTCGATCGTATCGACCTGCATGTCGAAGTCGCCGCGCTCAGTGCCGCCGATCTCGTCCTGCCGCCGCCGGCCGAAGGGTCGGCGCAAGTCGCCGCGCGCGTTGCGGCGGCGCGCGCGGTCCAGGCGGCGCGTTACGCCGATCACCCGATCCGCACCAATGCCGAGGTCGACGGGACTTTGCTCGAAGCCGTCGCGACGCCTGACCAGCCCGGTCGCACGCTGCTCGCCCAGGCGTCGGAGGCGATGCGGCTGTCGGCGCGCGGCTATACCCGCATCCTGCGCGTCGCGCGCACCATCGCCGATCTCGCCGGGAGCGCCGGGGTGGGGCGAATCCACATCGCCGAGGCGCTGAGCTATCGGCGGCAGGCGCCGCGCAGCTGATCGGACCCAAACGCCGTAACCGGGGCGCCAACAGATTGCACGTGACGGCCCTTCGGCGCATCTTCGCCGGCGTCGCCGTTACGGCAAATCCGACAGGGGGATTGTGATGGAATGGATGCTGATGCCGCTGAAGCGCTACGCGCAGTTCAGCGGGCGTTCGCGACGCAAGGAATATTGGATGTACTTCCTGTTCATCATCATCGCGCTCGTCGTGATGTTGATCCTGGACAGCGTTCTCGGCCTGGGTGGCCGCACGACTGTAGGTCCCGGCGAAACGCTGACGCCCGGCGGCACGCGTGCCAGCTACGGCTTCGCGACCAGCGCCGGCGTTCTTACCACGCTGCTGCTGCTCGGCACCTTCATTCCCAGCCTCGCGGTCGGCGTCCGCCGTTTGCACGATGCCAACCGCAGCGGGTGGTGGATCCTGTCGCCGCTGGTTCCTTATGCGCTCGGCGCCGCGTCTATGCTGATGGCGATTCCGACCGGGCAGTTCGCGCTGATGGGGATCGGCTTCCTGCTGGTGCTGGTCAGTTTCGGCGGCGCGATCATGTTGCTCGTCTGGTTTTGCCTGCCGGGCACGACGGGGGACAATGACTATGGCCCCGATCCGCTCGATCCCGGCGCCGGCGAAAACCTGTCCGACGTGTTCAGCTAGGCTTTCATCCAACATCTTGCAGCCGCCGGTCGCTTGGTCTAGCGCCCGGTCGGCACGCGGGCGTGGTGGAATTGGTAGACGCGCCGGACTCAAAATCCGGTTCCGAAAGGAGTGTGGGTTCGATTCCCACCGCCCGCACCAGAATCCTGTTTAGCGCTAGCTGCTGACAGTTGAAAAAGCGCCAGATTTCCGTTACTTTTAAGGCAATCGCTGGTTGTCAGTGATCGCCTTTGTCTGCCTGGAATTGCGGAAGATGGGGGCCTAATCTGGGGGCCTTGCGAGGCCCCTAGGGAATCGAGGCCCCCAATGGCGCTGACCGACGCTGCGATTCGAAACGCAAAACCCAAGGACAAGCCCTACAAGGTCGCAGACTCCCAAGGGCTATACCTTCTGGTCAATCCAAGGGGCAGCAAGCTCTGGCGCGTCAAATACCGCATGAACGGCGCGGAGCGGAAGCTTGCGCTGGGGGCCTATCCTGAAATCACACTCGCCGAGGCGCGCACGGCGCGCGACGTTGCCCGCAAGCAGTTGGCGCATGACGTCGACCCCAACGTCGCGAAGCGGCAGGCACGGATCGAGGCGAGCGTTCGGGCGCGCAACAGCTTCGCGAGCGTGGCCGAAGAGCTGATCGAAAAGAAGGCCAAGGAAGGGCTTGCGCAAACGACGTTGGAAAAGCTGCGTTGGCTTCTCAAGCTGCTCGGCAGCGATTTTGGCAAGCGGCCGGTCGCCGACATCACGCCGCAGGAACTGCTGCACGAACTCAGAAAGCACGAACGGCGAGGGCGGCTGGAAACCGCCAGGGAACTGCGTTCCTTCTCGAGCAGGGTATTTCGCTATGCCGCGGCGACCGCGCGCGCCGAGCGCGATCCGGCGCAATTGTTGATGGGCGCGCTGACCGCGCCGACGGTTAAACACTTTTCCGCGATCACAGACCCGGCGGAGTTCGGTGGCCTACTTCGGGCGATCGACGATTATCAGGGTGACCCCGCCGTCATGTATGCGCTCAAGCTCACGCCGCATGTATTCCAGCGCCCCGGCGAGTTACGCCAGATGGAATGGACGGAGGTCGATTTCGAGAAGGCGGTCTGGACCATCCCTGTGGCCAAGATGAAGATGCGCCAGCCTCATTCAGTGCCGTTATCGCGGCAGGCCATTTCGATCCTGAGCGCCATGCGCTCCTTGTCGGGGTCCGGGCGCTATGTTTTCCCGTCGATACGCACCAGAGCGAGACCGATCAGCGACAACACGATCAACGCGGCGTTGCGGCGCATGGGCTATTCCAAAGACCAAATGACCGCGCACGGTTTCCGCACGTCCGCATCCTCGCTCCTGAATGAATCCGGAAGGTGGAACCCCGACGCGATTGAACGAGCGCTGGCACATATGGTGGCGGGGGCGGTGCGGCGCATATACAATCAATCGGCTTATTGGGCCGAACGTGTTGAAATGGCGCAATGGTGGAGCGATTTCCTCGACCAGTTGCGCGAAGGTGGAAGCAGATGACGGGCAGCCCCGGCGAGGGATGGAAAATCTTCGCGGATGGGGATGATCCGGAAAACGTGCCGCTCTGGAAGGCGTTGGCGCAATACACGTCGGACGACCTGGACGAAGGGTTGAAGGCAAACGCGGCTGTCATCGATCAGGCGAAGCCGCCCTTCGTACGATATTATAATCTGGCCTTGGTCGTCAGCTTGGGCTTCGGGTTTTTGTCCGTCATTTTCCTGATCGCCCTTTTGATTTCGGTGCCTTCAAGGTCGACCGATCTTTTCACGGCGCTCGCGCTGGGCACGCTCGCGGCCACGGCGTCACCGCACCTCTGGCGTCAGGTTTATCAATACGGTTCGAGAACCCCGGAAGCGCCGCTGGCATTGCCTTACGCGCCCGATCGGCCCTTCGACGAAGTGCTCGGCTATCTCCAGAAGGCGTCTGGTCCACGCGCCTACTACCTTTCACGCTTTGGGAAGCGGCGCGTAGTCCTCAACCGTCGGCAGTTCTTTGGGAGATTGCGCTATTTCCTGTTTTCCGAACACAGCATGGACCGGGCGATCGTCATGCGTTTCCGGACGGGTCTGCCCATGCCAGCCGACATTTTCCTTCACCGCGATGATGTCGAAAAAATGCTCGTGATGAGCAAGCCGAGGCGCAAGGGCGGACCTGGCCGCAACACCAAATACCGCTATGCCGACGCGGTTATCGCCTTGATCGCCGATAATCGGCTGGCAACGCTGAACCTGGAGGATCGCGCGGCGTCGGTCCGTGCGCTAAGGAATTGGCTTGCGGATTGGTTCGAGACCAACGCTGATGCATCGGGCGACGTGCCGCGCGGCGATCAATTATCGCCCTATGCCGAGAAAATCTTCGATCATCTGAGAAATCAGGCGGCGTTGAAGAACCGCTGATCGGCACGTTCGATTTTCGGCACTCACGCTGCATTTTCGAACAGCGCCGCGCAATTTCGGATTTGCCGGTCAACCGCAGATTTCCGCAGTCATTCCATTCCTGGACGACGCACCGACAACCCTGTGCGACCTGGCTCATCTCCCGCCGCGAATCGGCAACCAAGGAGATGCACATGGAAATACTGGCTATCTCTATCAACGACACTGCCAAGACGCTCGGCGTCGGGAGGTCGTCGGTTTATGCCTTGCTCAAATCGGGCAGGCTCGATGCCATCAAGATCGGCAGGCGAACCCTGCTGACGACCGAGTCCATCAAGCGCCTGGCACAATCCCGCCACGTAACCTGAAATGTCGGCGCTTCGTCGCAACAGCCTGATCGAAGATCGTGTCCCACCACGTGGTGTAGCTTCGCCGGCGCGGGCACGACGATCTTCCGGCTTTGGCCGGATTGATCATGCCGCCATCGCTGGCAGCGTGACGAGCGGACCATCGCTCAACGCGCGACACTTTCCAGTGTGATGTAGCGGGCGCGCTGCACGGCCCATTCATCGTTCTGCTCGAGCAGGATCGCGCCAACGAGGCGGATGATGGCGTCCTCGTTGGGGAAGATGCCGACGACGTCGGTGCGCCGCTTGATCTCGCCGTTGAGGCGTTCGAGGGGATTCGTGGAGTGCAGCTTGGTACGATGCTGCGGCGGGAAGCTCATATAGGCGAGCACGTCCTCCTCGGCGGTGTCCATGAGCTCTGCAAGCTTGGCGACGCTGGGCCTGAGCTGATCGGCGACCTTGCGCCACTGGCTCTTGGCGTCGTCGGCCGTCTCCTACGCGAAGGCGGTGGCGATGAACGGCGAGACGACGCGGCGGCCGCTCTTGCCGGCATGGGCGAGCGCATTGCGGGAGAAGTGGACGCGGCAGCGCTGCCAGGTTGCGCTGAACACGCGCGATCGGCAAAGGCGCGATCGTCCGCCTCCCTGGTCCGGACAACGCGGCACATTTTGTCGTTGGACCGCCGGCCGCGAGAGAATAGCATTGGGTCTGCCGATTAGCCGGCACCAGGGGATGCTCATGAACCGGAATTTGTTGTTCGCGGCCGGGGTCGCAATCTTTTTCGCCACGCCGGCGCTTGCCGCGACGCCGTGCAAGGATGCTCATGGAAAATTCGTCAAGTGCCCGCCGGCGGCTGCCAAGCCCGCGCCGGCACCGACGGTTGCGCCGACACCGAAGCCCACGCCCGCGGCGACCGCGCGGTGCAAGGATGCCAAGGGCAAATTCATGAAATGCCCGCCTGCGGTCGCTGCCAAACCGGCGCCGACGACGCGGTGCCGCGACGCCAAGGGCCGTTTCAAGAAGTGCTGAGTCCTGGCCGGCATTGACCGGCGAGCGCCCGGGCCACGGCCCGGGCGCCGTTAAGGCTGTTGTACCGTCAGTTGAACCGCGCGCATGCGCCGTCCCGGGTTCGACGGTCATTACGTTGGCCTTGCCGGCCGCCGCGTATGCGGTGTGGCGGCGGAGGGTGTGGTGGCTGCCAATGATCAGCCCGGCGGGTCGCTGAAGCGATTATCCCCGGGCGGCGCTACGCTGCACCAATAGAAGCACCGCCTTGCGTGCATGTTGATCGCCGAGAACAGATGCCGGCGGCCAAATCCCCTGGCGTTGGCGCGGCACGTCGGACAGTCTCGTTGTGATCAACGATGCGGCGACGTCCGTTGCGCGCTGGCCTTTTGAGCATAATGGTGACGCGCGACGATACAGCCGACAGCCGCACCGGCAAGCGCATGGCCGCGGCCGACATGATGACCGGCGACACCGCCGACGATTGCGCCGCGGATGCAGCCCTTTGCCAGCACCGGCGTCGCGGCAACACTCGAAACAATTGCAGCGGCAAGGATGATTTCGCGACGCATATCGAAGCTCCCCAAGTGTGTGCTATTAATATAATACACACTAGCCCTTCGGACAAGTGCAGGCGACATCCGCAGAACGGGCGGGGCGCGGGCGAACCTGTCGGGCAGGCGCCGGCCTCAAATGCCTGAAGCGGGCGTAAGGCGGGTGGTTGGCGTTCCGGATATCCTTTGGCCGGAATTGACCTGCCCATGCTCGAGTCGCGCGGTTGGCGGCGGCGTGCGACCGGAATGTGCGGCCGGTCCGACTCATCGCTGCGACGCCTCAATCACGACGATCGTGCGCGCCATGACGCGTGCCCGGCTGACAAACGCCCCGGGGCGTTTGTCGCCCGTGCAAAGCCCGGAAAACTGCCAGGCGCGCGAGGACTGCAAAGGACCGCCGCTAACCCAAACAAAAAGCGCCATTATCGCCATTTTGGTTGTTCTTTTGCGCTTGTGCCGCGGCACCCTGCCGCCGGGACTTGGTCAGCCGCCTTGTCCCGCAAGCACGGGCGGCGTTTCGACCTGCATGCGCATCTCGCCCGCATAGGGGCATATCAGCGCCTCGGCGGCGCTCGCCTCGCCATCGAGCCAGTCAGTCCAGGCCGCCGGCCTGACGATCGCCGGCATTGCCTTGCCATGGATCGGCGCGACGAAGGCGTTCGGTTCGCACGTCGCGAACGCGAAGGCGGGGCCGCGCTCGGTCGGGCGCCAGAGCCCGGCGAACATGCCGACATCATGGTCGGTGATGGAGAACCACGCCTGCTTCGGCTGGCCGTCATCGCCTTTGCCGCCCTCGGGATGCGGCTCGGCGAAATGCGTGAAGGGCACGAGGCAGCGCCGTGCCGGATCGGTGAGCGAGGCCCGCCAGAAGCTGCTCTTGAGGTTGCGGGCGTTGGTGACATATTTGGTTAGCTTCACGCCTTCGCGCTTGCCCGGAACGGTGGTCGGAAATCCCCACTCCATCGCCGCGACGACCAGTGGCCGGTTGCCCTCGGTCGAACGATGCACGACCAGCCCGTGACGCGCGGTCTTCTTGCCGGTGGGGAACACCTTTGGCGAGGGCAACGTGAGATCCTCGTCGACGAAGATGCCGTGTTCGCGCAGGTAGCGCACGACCTTCTCGCCCTGGTGGAAGCGGTTGCACATCGTGCGGTTTATGCCGCGACGGCGCGGACATTGAAAGGCGGCTTGTCGATCCCGCATTGGCCCTGTCGTTGGCCAGCGAGAACGCGCAGGGCGCCGTCCGATCGCGCGGGCGCTGCGTCGGTCGGATGCCGGGTGTGCCGGCGGACCTTGGTCCCGTCAGGCTGTTTGCGCTATGTCTGGCGTCGGCCGGCGAGCGCGAATGCCGGGCGGGCCGAAGAGTGAGGAAAGGTCGGGCCTGTTGGTCGAGAAAATCCCTTGCGCCGGGCGACCGCTGTGCTGCGGACCGGGCGATGCGTGACACAGCCCCGCTGCCGGAGATGACGGGTGCGGAGCTGGCGTCGATCCGGCGCAGAAGCGGGTTTCGCCGGGACCGGTTTTGCGGTGCGCTCGGGATCACCTCCAACGTCCTCGCAGCGCTCGAGAAGGATGCTAGGGAGATACCGCGCGACGTGGCGGAGCGCGCCCGGCGGATCGATGGTCAGGGCGCGACCACCCGGCGCGTCGGCGTCGCGACCTTCGGCGAGATGTTCGCCGTGGTTCGCTTTTCATTGTTCGATGAGCTCGATGTCTGGCGGGTAGATATATTGCCGATCGTCCACGACAATCGCACTTCGGCCGTCCTCGCGGCACGCGACTATGCGCGGCTGCACGGCTGCGAGTTCGCTGCAATCGGCTTCCCGGTCACGATGCCCCGCGCGGGTATCGATCGCTGCGACGGGGACGATCCGGCGCCGGCGATGGCCACCGCGCACGAAACAGGCCGGCGAACCGCGTCGAAGCGACGCGCAGAGGACGCATGAATGCCCGCTGGGAATTATGGGTGATCGCCAGAATGCTGATCGCGAAGCACGGCGAGCTGGCGGAGATCCATGCCGACGAACAGATTGCCAGCGCGCGCGCCGCGGGAAATTCCGGGGACGAGATCGCCTGGCGTCAGATCGCCGACAAGATCCTCGAAATCCGGTCAGGTGACGCCGGCTAGCATCAGCCTTTCATCATGCTGTCATGACGGGCGGATCACATCTGCCAGCCCTGGTTAGGGGAGAAGTGACATGCAGCGTATTGCCCTTTTCGCGATCGGCTTTCTGATGCCGCTCGCGATCCTTGCAGCGCCGGCCGAAGCGCAGGCCAAGCGAAATTACGATTGCACCAAGCCGGGCAATGCCAACAAGGTTGCCTGCAAGGGCGCGGTGACACCGCCGGCCAAACCGGCCCCGACCCCGAAGCCGGTCGCGGCGGTGAAGCCTGCACCTGCGGCCCGCACCTATGATTGCACCAAGCCCGGCAACGCCACCAAGGCGGCATGCAAGGGCGCAACGCCGGCACCCAGGCCCGTCCCGCTACCCGCCAAGCCGGCCCCGGCGCCCGCCAAACCAGCCCCGACGCCAGCAGTCGCGCCCCAGCCGCGCCATTATGACTGTTCGAAGCCGGGCAATGCCAGCAAGGCGGCATGCAAGGGGGCAACGCCGGCGGCGAAGCCCGTACCCGCGCCCGCCAGGCCGGCAGCCACACCCGCGCCGCAGCC
>NZ_JARYTI010000046.1 GCF_029911635.1 Sphingomonas sp. AR_OL41 | reverse complement strand
GCCGCGCGCCGCGAAACACCTTCACCCCGGCCTCGTCAGCCGCTGCGCCGAGCGCGGCCATTGCCTGTTCGGCGACGGCATACCAGCTCGCGGCCGGCGCCTCGCCCTGCGCCATCGGGCCGAGCGACCCGGCGATCACCAGCCCCTCCTCGGCGCGGGTCGCCGCGACGTAGAATAGCCGCCAATGTTCCTCCAGTTCGCGCGCGGCCGTTTCGCCTGCCAGCGCTTCGAGCGCAGCGCCGCGCTCGGCGGCGCGCGGCGCGAAGATCGGGATCTTGTGGTCGAACCCCTCAGGCTGCCAGGCGAGCGTCGAGCGCGGTGAGCGCGTCGGGTCCACGCCGGCGTCGGCAAGGATGACGAGCGGTGCCTGCAGCCCCTTGGCGCCATGCGCGGTCATCACGCGCACCGCGTCGAGCGGCGCCGACGGATCGCGCTTGATCTCGACATCGCCGCGATCGAACCAGTCGAGGAAGCGCTGCAAGGAGGGCGTGCCGAGCGATTCGAACTGCAAGGCCGCACCGAGCAGTTCCTCGATCGGGTCGCGCGCCTCCTGGCCGAGCCGGTGGAGCAGTTTGCGCCGGCCATCGAGCTTGCCCGACAGCAATTCCTCGAGAAATTGATAGGGCGTGGCGATATCGGCGCGGGCGAGCATCGCGCGCAGCGGCGCCAGCGACGCATCGTCCACGCTGCGCTGGAGATGCTGCCACAGGCCGAGCGAACCGCGCGGCGCCGCCGCCATCAGCCGCTCCTGGCTCCAGCCGAGCAGCGGCGAGACCAGCAACGATGCCAGCGAGAGGTCGTCCTCGGGCTGGAGCACGAAGCGGATCGCCGCGAGCAGATCCTGCACGCCGAGCGGCGCGTTGAGCCGCAGCCGATCGACCCCGGCCACCGGCACGCCCTCGGCATAGAGCCGCGCGACGACCAGCGAGGCGAGATCGCCGCGCCGCTTGACGAGGATCATCACGTCCTCGGGGCGCAACGGCCGGCCCTTGCTTTCGAGCATCAGGCCCTGGTCGAGCCACAGCCGGATCGCGCGCGCGATCTTCGTCGCGAGCGCGCGCGTCGCATCGGGCACCCAGCTCTCCGGATCCTCCTCGCTGCCACCCTCGACCACCAGCGGCCACAAGGTAACCGTGCCCGGACCCTTGACCTCGCTGGCATGCGGCTCGCGCATCGCCATCAGGCCGAGGCCCGGCTCGGGCAACAGGTCGAGCGCGGCGTCGACGAATTCGAGCACCGGCAGTGTCGAGCGGAACGAATGCGTCAGCGATAGCCGGCTGAACGGCGGCCCTTCGTCGATCGCGCGGGCTAGCCCGCCGAAATGCGCCTCGGCCGCAGCAAAGAATTCCGGTGCGGTGCCCTGGAAGCCGAAGATCGCCTGCTTGAAGTCGCCGACGGTGAACAACGTCCGCGCCCGCTCGTCATGCGAGCCGAGCCCGGCGAAGAATTCGTCGGCGAGCGAACGCACGATCGCCCATTGGCTGGGGTTGGTGTCCTGCGCCTCGTCGATCAGGATATGCTCGGTGCTCTGGTCGAGCTTGTAGCGCACCCACTCGCCCATGCCGGGCTGGCCGAGCAGTGCGAGCGTCGCGCGGATCAGATCGTCGAAATCGACCGCGCCGAGCCGATGCTTGGCGCGATCGTAGCTGGCGGCATAATCGCGCCCGACGTCGAGGGCGGTGGCGAGCAAATCGGCATAGGCGGCACGGGTGCGCAGCGCGAGCAGGTCGGCGCAATAGTCGTACAGGCCCGTCGCCAGCGCGGGATAGTCGTCGACCTGCGGTGCCTGGCCCTTGCCGAAGGACCGGATGTCGCCATCGGCCTTGGCCCATACCCTGTGCAGCTCGTGGAGCGTCGCCGCGCGGCCGGTCGCATCGCGGTCGAGCCAGGCGGAGATCAGGCCCGAGCGTTCGATCCCGCTTTTGGTGCCCCAGGTCGCGTTCATCCCGCCGATCGCGTCGAGCGCCTCATGATCGAACGCCGCATCGCCGCACGCCGTGACGATGGCCTGTTCGATATCGCCGGACGGCAGGTCGAGCGCGCGACGGATGAATGGGCCGATCCCGTCGCCGAGCGGCAGCGCGGCCATTGCCTCGGGCGCCCGTGCGCAGGCGAGCAGGAAATTCTCCGCGCCCTGTTCGCCGAGCCGAACGCTGAGTTTGCCGATCGCCTCGACCGGCCGCTCGCGCCCCTCCCGGTCGGCGTCGAGCAGCAGGTCGGCAAGCGCCTCGCGCGCCATCACCGCTTCCTCGCGCGTCTCAATCGGGCGAAATCCGGGGACCAGCCCGGCCTCGACCGGAAAGGCCGACAACAGGCTCTGGCAGAAGCCGTGGATCGTCTGGATGCGGATGCCGCCACCCGACGCGTCGAGCACCTTGGCGAACAAAGTGCGCGCGCGGGCAACGAGTGCGTCGTCTGGCACTTCGTCGAGCGCGGCGAGATCGCGGAACAGCTCGGTTTCGGGCATGCGCACCCAGGCGGCGAGCCGCTGGCTGACGCGGGCCGACATCTCCGCCGCGCCGGCCTTGGTGAAGGTGAGGCAGAGGATCGCGCCGGGATCGACCCCGCCGAGCAGCAGGCGGAACACACGCGCGGCGAGGACCTGGGTCTTGCCGGTGCCGGCAGAGGCCGACAGCCAGACATGGCCGTGCGGCGCGCTCGCCAGGCCCTGCTGATCGGTCAGCCGCGGCAGGGCGCCGCTAGCGCCGCTCACGGCCATACCATTCGTCGCGGCGCATCAGCTGGTCATATTCGGCATAGGGCGCGAAATCGGGGTGCAGCTTGGCGGTGAAGGGTTCGCTGCCGGTCAGCCACGACTCGATCGCCGCGACGAGATGCGCGGCGGCGCGGGCGGTGAAGTCTTCGGGCAGGTCCTTGCCCCCCTTCCCCGCCGGGTCGACCGGCGAGGTGACATAACCGAAGCGATCCTGCTGCTTGCCCAGCGACCAATATTCGAAGACGCGCGCCACGCCGGCGATGCCGTCGTAACCGCCGCGCTCGGCGATCAGGCCGAGCAAGCCGAGTTGCAGGCTGAATCCGGCGCGCAGCGCGGCGGCGCTCGGCGGCATGCCGGTCTTATAGTCGATCACCGCCAGCGTGCCGTCGGGCAGCCGGTCGATGCGGTCGAACTTGCCCGTCAGCGTCACCCCGGCAATGTCGATCCGCCCGTCGCGCTCGACCGCGAGGACATTGCGCCCACTCGCCGCCTGTTCGGCGATCCGCGTGGCGATCCAGTCGATCGCCTCGATCAGCCGCGGCTGCCAAAGCGCGCGCATCATCGGGTGAGTGCGCTCGTCGCGCAGCATCGCCAGCGCGCGCGGCCGCAGCGCCTCGGGCGCGCAGTTATCGGTGCGCGCCCATTCTTCGAGGATCGCGTGCACCGCCGTGCCGCGCCACGCCGCGCTCGGATCGGCATCGACGGGATCGAGCGGCATCAGCCGGAGGATGCGGCGCGCGTAGAAAGCGTAAGGATCGGCCTTGAGGCGATCGACATCGGTGACGGCGATGCGCTTTGGGCGAAGCTCGGCCGGGGGCACCGGCGCCGGGCGCTCGACGGGTTCCGGCGCGCCGGGATCGTCGAGCGCGCGGGTCCAGTGTTCGAGCGCGGTGGCGCGCTCGAAACGTTCGCCGGCGAGTGCCTGGAGCCGCAGCCAGAAGCGCGAGGCGAGCGCCGGCTGAGTCGTGTCGCGTCGCGCCCGCGTGATCAGCGCGCGCGGGGCACCGAGCGCGCAGGCCAGGTCGTGCGCAGCGATCCCGACGCGGCGGTCTAGCCCGGGCAGGCCGAGTTCACTGCGGATGCGCGGCGCAAGCCACGGGTCGGGCGCGGGCTTGCCCGGCCAGACGCCCTCGTTGAGGCCGCCGAGGATCATCAGATCGGCGGTCTGCAGCCGCGCCTCGATCAGGCCGTAAATGGCGAGCCGCGGATGCCCGCCCTGCGGTGGCCGCACAGCCTGCTCGTCCATCAGCGTGCGCAACATTCCGGGCAGACTGGCCGGGTCGATAGTGGGCGGACCATCTCCGGCGTCCGCCTCCAGGCTCGACAGCAGCATCGCCGCCGCGCGACCGGCCGGCCCGCCCCATAGCGCATCGCCGCACAGCGCCTGTGCCGCTTCGCGCAACGCGGCGACCATCGTGGCGAGATCCTGCTCGCCCGCATCGAACACCGCCTCGATCGGCGCCAGCAACGCCCGCGCTTCGGCCCACCATGAAGCGGCTCGCGCGCGGAGTTCGCGCTCACGCTCAGGCGGATGGGCAAGATGGGCGTCGATCCCCGCCAGCCCGGCCGCCGGTCGCGGGCCACGCAACGCACGGTCCAGCGCACGCACCCCGTCGAGCCACGCCAGCCGCGTCGCGCCGAAGCGGACAAGTGGATGCTTGAGCAAGGTCAGCAGCGCGAGCGGCGCGAAACGCTGCGTCGCCGCCTCGGCGAGCGCGGTGAGCAAAGTGCCCGACGGCAACAGCGACAGTGGCCGACCGGCGGAATCGTCGATCTCGATTCCCCAGCGCGCGCAATGCGCCGCGACGCGACGCGCCAGTGCACGATCGGGGGTGACGAGTGCAGCGGTGCGCCCTTCGGTTTCCAGCGCCTCGCGCAGCGCAAGCGCGATAGCCTGCGCTTCCTCGGCCGGCGTCGCCAACTCGGCCGCCGTTATCCCGCTCAGCCGTCGCTGGTCTGCATCGAGCGTGGTCCATTTTCCCGTGAAATCGGCCGGCGCGAAGGCATTGGCGATGGCGCGGCCGCGCGCGATCGTCGCGTCATGGCCGCCCCCCTCGCGCCAAACCTCAAACTCGCCGCGATTGACCCCCATGCGATCGAGCAGCAGCTTGAGGTGGAATTGCGGGTGCGTCTCGATCGACGGACGCCGGCGCCCGGTCGCCAGGTCGGGCGCGTGCGGGCCGAGCGATTGCCATTCGCGCTCGTCCATCTCGATCGCGAGACCCGCGAGCACGACCATCCCATCGGGAAGTTCCGACACGCACCGCAACAGCCGTGCCACAGCGGGCGCAGAGTCGGTGATGCCCGCCGCACAGACGAAGCCGCCCGGCGACCGCGCTCGCCAGCTCTTCGCCGCGCGATCGAGCAGCAGGCCGCGCCGCGCCGCGCCATCAACCATGCCGAGCCGCGCCAGCTCGACCGGCCAGCGCTCGACGACGGCGCTGAACAAGGCGAGCGAACGATGCCAGTGCGTCGACAATTCCTCGGCGAGCTCGATCGCCTTGAGCCGCGAAGGCGCGACATCCTCGACCAGCAACTGGTCAAGCGTACGCGCCAGTTCGCCGGCAAGCCGAACCGCCTCGGCCGCGTCGATTGGCTGGGCGGTGCGGCGCCGTTCCTCGCTCACCAGCCGCGCGAGGATCAGGCGTCGCCGCAACGGATCGATCGCCGGCGCCACCGGTGCAGCATCATCGGCGGGGTCGAGCATGGCGCCGCCCGCCTCGTCGAAACTGGGGTCGCCGATGGCGACGAGCCGCGGCAGCAACAGCCCGCCACCGCTTGCGCGCACAAAGGCGTCGGTCACCGCACGCTTGGCGCGATTGTTGGGCAGCAAGATCAACCCGCGCGCGAGGCCAAGCGGATCGGCACCGAAGCGCCGGATCAGCCCCGCCGCAAGCGCATCGGCAAAGGCCCGATGAACCGGGATGGTGTAGAGCGCGGGCCGGGTACGGCCGTGTTCGCGCTCATCCATCGGCGATCAGGGCCTCGGTCGCTGCTATTGCCTGCGGTGTCCCGACGTCGAACCACAGTCCCTGATGGACCATGCCGTACGCACGGCCTGCGGCAATCGCGCGCTCCCAGAACAGCATCGTCGAGAAGGGGCCCTCGGGCCAGTCGGCGATCAGTCGCGGCGAGAGTATCTGGACGCCGGTATAGACGAACGGCGCGACGCGGCCGGGCTTGCGCCGACCGGTGATGCGGCCGTCGGCGGCCAAGTGGAAATCGCCCTGCCCGCCATGGTTATGCGCGCGCGCCAGCGGCACCATCAGCAACAGCGCGTCCATTTTCGCATCGTCCCACTGCGCGGCGAGCATACGGATCGCATCGGTCGGGCCGTCGATCCACAGATTGTCGCTGTTGACGACGAGGAACGGCTTGTCGCCGATCAGCGCGCGCGCCTGGACCAGCCCCCCGCCCGTCTCCATCAGCTTGCCGCGCTCGTCCGATATGACCACCTCGATCCCCGACACGCGGTTCTTGAGATGCGCTTCGAGCGCGTCGGCCAGATAATGGACATTGACCACGGCGCGCTTGACCCCGGCCGAGCGCAGGCGCCCGAACACATGGTCGAGCAATGTCCGCCCCGCTACCTCGACCAGCGGCTTGGGCCGGGTCGCGGTAAGCGGGCGCATGCGCTTGCCCAGCCCGGCCGCCATCACCATCGCGGTTTCCGGCACCATGCCGCGCACGGCCGGGCGGATCGAAAGCGTGCGTTTGGCGCTCATGCTGCGGCAATCACCATCGGGTCGCCGCGCTTGTCGGCCGGGATCGTTGCATCGAACCACGCAGCGACAGGTGCCAGCGCGGGATGCGCGAGATCGCGGTCGAGATAACGCCAGACGCGCGGACAGAGCGTCGGGTAGCGCGGCTTGCCGTCACGCTGCCACAGCCGCGTGAAGATGCCGATGATCTTGGCGTTCCGCTGCGCGCCGAGCACATGATAGGCGCGGTCGAAATCGGGCTCGGCGGCGGCTCGTGCGCGGTAATAATCGAGCATCGCCACCTCCAGCGCCGGTGACACATCGCGACGCGCATCCTGCAGCAGCGAGACCAGATCGTAGGCGGCATGCCCGGCCAGCGCATCCTGGAAGTCGAGCAGGCCGAGCCCATTGGCGGTGAGCATCAGATTCTCGGCGTGATAGTCGCGCAGCACCGTGACAGGCCGCGACGGCAGCGCGAGATCGAACACCGCGTCCCATGCCGCATGATAACTCGCCAGGTCCGCCTCGATGCCGATCGCCGGGCAATACCATTCGACCAGCAGGTCGGCTTCCCGGCGCAGCACGGCATGATCATAGGGCGCGGCCGCCACCGCGTCCTCGGCGTGCAGCGCGATCAGGATGTCGATCGCCGTCTCGTACAACATCGTCTCGCGCGCCGGATCGGCATCGACCGCCTCGCGCATCCGGTCGTCGCCGAAGTCCTCGAGCAGCACGAGGCCCTGGGCGAGGTCGATGCCGTGGATCTTCGGCGCGGCAAAACCGCGCTCGCACAGCCATTCGGCAATCGCGATGAATGGGCGGGGATCTTCATGCGGCGGCGGCGCGTCCATCAGCACGGCGCGGCGCTCGCCATCAACGATGCGAAAATAGCGCCGGAACGAGGCGTCGCCGGCAAGCGGCAGGATCGTTGCCCCGCCCCAGCCATGGCCCGCGAGGAAAGCGACCGCTCCGGCCGGGGGAATCATATCTGGCGCCATCGCGCTTCCCAAGCCGGAGGCACCTTCGCTGTCAAGGCGCGCGCGCCATCGGGCAGCATTGCGAGGGTCAGAGCCAAGGCGTCGGGCCAGTGCCCGGGGGCATGTTCGGGCCACTCGATCACCGTCACCGAATCGCTACGCGCCTCGTCAAGGCCAAGTTCTTCGAGCTCGGCCGGATCGTCGATGCGATAGAGATCGACATGCAGCACCGGAATCCGCACCTCGGGCGGATCATAAGGCTGGACGATCGCGAAGCTCGGGCTCGGCGCCTCGCCAGCCAATCCCAACGCCGCCAACAGGCCGCGCGCGATGCTCGTCTTGCCGGCGCCGAGCGGGCCGGCGAGCGTGATGACATCGCCCGGCACGACGCACGCCGCCAGCGCCGCGCCGAACGCCTCGCTCGCGGCAGGATCGGCGAGCCGGCGCATCAATAGCCCGTCAGCAACATGTCGAGCGCGTTCATTATCGTCGCCTGCTCATGCGCCAACGACACGACATGTCGCCCCAGCGCTCGGACGGGAACAGCGGCCGCGGATTGCGTCACCATGACAAGGCGGACGCCCTCAACCTCGAAGAACGGATTGAGCCGACCGAACGGGTTCGCCAGGAATCCCCGCGGCATCAGCGGCACGACGAAGCGACTTTCGAGGCTCGACAACAGGTCGGCCTGGCAATCGAGCAACAGCACCTCGCCGGTGCCTGGCCGATAGACATCGAACCGCGCCATCAGAACAGCCGATATCGCTCCAGCGGCAAGCCGTGTTCGGCGATATAAGCGTTCCAATCCTCGATCGCGGCTTGATTTTCCTCCAGCCAGCGCGCGCCCTTCTCGGCGCGAATACGTTCACGCAGCGCTTCCTCGCACACACGCGATACGTTGATGTCCAACGCCTTTGCCTCGTCGATCAACGTTGAATCGATCGACAGATTGATCGCGCGCCGGAAAGGAACGCTTGTTTCACCGACACGCGTACGAGACATGGCCGCAATCCTTATGCGCAAACAATATGCGCATTTACCGGGTCAGGCAAGCGGCCGGCGAGGAAGATCGACGGTCACGAAGGTCCCTTCGCCGGGTTCGGAAACGAGCTCGATCGTGCCGCCATGCGCCTCAACGAATTGCCGGGCGAGCGGCAGCCCCAATCCCAGCGCGCGCTCACCGTCGCGCGTAATGCCGGGCTCGGCAAAGCGGTCGAACGCGCGGCTCACCTCACCGACGCTCATCCCGGCGCCGTCATCGGAGACGACGATCCGCGCCGCTGCAGCCGTACCGTCGCCATGCAAGAGCACGCGCCCGCCCTCAGCGGCACCGGCAATGGCGTGACGTAACAGATGTTCGATCACCTGGCGCAATCGCTTGGCATCGCCGCGCACGGTGCCGATCGATGGCTGAATATCGATCGCAAAGTCGATCTTCTTGCGCTTCGCCGCCGAAGCCAACGCATCGGCCGCGGCGCGCGCGACGGCGTCGAGATCGACGTCGAGCTTTTCGAGCACGGGCGTGCGGCCGTCATGTTGCGTCAGGTCGAGCACCTCGTCGACCAGGATGCCCAGCCGCTCGACCGAATCGAGGATCGCGGTGACATAGGCGTCGCCATCCTTGCTCAGCTTGCCGGCATAACCTTCGCTCAGCATCTCGGCGAAGCCGCTGATCGACGTCAGCGGGGTGCGCAGCTCGTAGCTCATATTGGCGACGAAGGCGGTCTTGACCTGGTCCGCCGCGACCAACGCCTCGTTGCGATCACGCAGCGCATGTTCGATGCGCCGGCTATCCGACACGTCGAGCATCGTGAACAGCCCATTGCCATCGGGCAGCGGCACCGCGGCGAGGTCGAAATGGCGTCCGTCGGCAAAGGCCGCGCTGCCGCCCCGCCCCTGCCGCTCGACCGTCGCGGCGCGTACCAGATCGCTGATCAGACTCGCCCGTGCCGGCTTGACCAAGCGGGACGAGACGGCGGTCACCAGCGCGTCGACGCGCGGATGCCCGGCGAGGAACTCCTCGTCGAGCCCCCACACGGTGCGGAACTTGTTGTTCCACAGTTGCAGCCGGCCATCGGCGGCAAACACGCCGATCGCCTCGGCGAGATTTTCCAGCGTCGCGGTGCGTACCCGGAGCAGCGTGTCGCGCGCGCTCGCCAGCTGGACCTGTTCGGTGCGGTCCTCGAAGATCAGCAGCAGTCCGCCATCGGGCAGCGGCTGCGCCACGACGCGCAGGTGCACGCCACCCGGCAGATGCCAGTTCTCCTCGATCGCGCCACCGGCGGCGAGGAACCAGTCGCGCCGCTCGGCCTTCCAGCCGGGGAAGTCGCGGACCTCGGGCAGCCGGTTGGTCTCGCGCATCCGCTCGAGCACGCGGTCGAATTCGGGCCGGTCGGCGAGCCATTCGCTCTTCATCGCGAACAACCGGCGGAACGGCTGGTTGCAGAAGGTCAGCGCACGATCGGGCGAGAACTGCACCACGCCGGCCGACAACCGGTCGAGCATCGCGCGCTGCGCATCGCCGAAGCGCTTGATCCACGCCCGCGCCTGTTCGAGGTCCTCGATGTCGACGGCAAAGCCGGCAACACCGCCGGTCGGCATCGGCACGTCGAACACGCGCAACATGCGCCGCTCGCCCTTGATCGTCGCCGGCATGGCCTGCATCTGCAGCGTGCCGCTGTCGCGCGCGAGCATCGCGCTGGCCAGCGGCCCGCCGATCCCCGATCCCTCGACCAGTTCCAATCCGCGGCGGATCACATCCTCCGCATCGGCACCATCGACCGCATCGACATAACGACTGTTGACCATCGCGAGCCGCATGTCGTCGCCGCGATACCACATCGGCAGCGGCGTCGCCTCGATCAGCCCGCTCAACACGTCGAAGGCGTGATGCGCCTCGGCAACGTCCGCCTTCAGTTTCGCGATCTCGGCTTCGCTCTCGCTCGCATCGAACCACCACAGCACGACGCCGCCCGGCGCCTGCACATCGCGCGGCGCACGCTGCCCCTTTATCATCAGCGCGCGCGCGGAACCCTGAACGCGGACGGCGCGCGAAAAGGCACGGCCGGATTTCTGCGCGGCGGCAATGTCCGCGGACAAGGCGGTGAGCGCGTCCTTCGACAGGCCGGTGGTCTCACCGGCAAGATCATCGAGATAGGTCGGCGTAGCAGTGAGGCCGAGCCAATCCGACAGTCGGGCCGGCAATTCCAGCCGGCCATCGGCGCGCACGACCATCGCCAGCGCGGGCGCCCCCGCGAGGAGGGCTGCCATGCGCCCATTCTCGGCCAGGGCGCTGGCCGCGGCGCGCCGGGCGCCGACCCCAAGGTATAGCAACCACATACCGCCACCGATCAGCAGCGCCACGGCGACCCCGGCGATCATGATCGACGGGAGCGAGCTAGGCGGCATAGCGATCGGCGCTGTTGCGCATCTTGCTCGGTTGGCACGCCATCATCCGCTGATCCTTAGGCTATCCAGGCGACCTTGGGGAAGCGCACTCGACACGAAAAAGGGCCCGACCAATTGACCGGGCCCCTTCATGTGTCGCCGACGCGCCGGCTGACCGGCGCACGCCACGATCAATAGCGATAATGGTCGGGCTTGAACGGCCCCGCCACCGGCACTCCAATATAACCCGCCTGCTTGGGGGTGAGCTGCGACAGCTTGACGCCGAGCTTTTCGAGATGCAGCGCGGCGACCTTCTCGTCGAGATGCTTGGGCAAGACATAGACCTGGTTCTGGTACTGCTCACCCTTGGTCCACAGCTCGATCTGCGCCAGCGTCTGGTTGGTGAAGCTGGCCGACATCACGAACGACGGGTGGCCGGTCGCGCAGCCGAGATTGACCAGCCGGCCCTTGGCGAGAACGATGATCTGCTTGCCGTCGGGGAACTCGACCAGGTCGGTGCCCGGCTTCACTTCGGTCCATTTGTAGTTCGACAGCGCGGCGATCTGGATCTCGCTGTCGAAATGGCCGATGTTGCAGACGATCGACATCGGACGCATCGCCTTCATATGGTCGGCGGTGATGACATCGGCATTGCCCGTCGCGGTCACGAAGATGTCGGCGCGGGTCACCGCTTCCTCCATCGTCACGACCTCGAAGCCCTCCATCGCCGCCTGCAGCGCGCAGATCGGGTCGACCTCGGTGACCATCACGCGCGCGCCGCCATTACGCAGGCTCTGTGCCGAGCCCTTGCCGACATCGCCGAAGCCGGCAACGCAGGCGACCTTGCCGGCGAGCATCACGTCGGTCGCACGACGGATCGCGTCGACCAGCGATTCCTTGCAGCCGTAGAGATTGTCGAACTTCGACTTGGTCACGCTGTCGTTGACGTTGATCGCCGGGAACGGCAGCTCGCCCTTCTTGGCGATCTCGTACAGGCGGTGCACGCCGGTGGTGGTCTCTTCCGACACGCCCTTGAGGTTCTTGACCGTCTCGGTCAGGTAACCCGGCTTCTTGGCGATGAACGCCTTCAGCGCGCGCTGGAACTCGACCTCTTCCTCATTCTCCGGCTCGCCCAGCGTGTGGCCGGCCTCGAGCTTGGCGCCCCACAGCGCGAACATCGTCGCGTCGCCGCCATCGTCGAGGATGATGTTGGCGGTCTGGCCTTCGATCTCGCTGTCCCAAGTGAAGATGTCGCCGACATAGTCCCAATAGTCGGCCAGGCTCTCGCCCTTGATCGCGAACACCGGCACGCCGGTCGCGGCGATCGCGGCGGCGGCATGGTCCTGGGTCGAGAAGATGTTGCAGGTCGCCCAGCGCACATCGGCGCCGAGCGCGGTCAGCGTCTCGATCAGCACCGCGGTCTGGATCGTCATGTGCAGCGAACCGGTGATGCGCGCGCCCTTCAGCGGCTGCGACGGGCCGAACTCGCTGCGCAAGCTCATCAGGCCGGGCATCTCGGTTTCGGCGATGTTGATCTCCGCCCGGCCGAAGTCGGCGAGGCCGATATCGGCAATGACATAGTCGGTCGAACGGTCGAGAACGCTGGCCACGGGAATCTCCGGATATAAGGTAAGTTGGGCGCCACATAGGCGCAGCGCCGCCCCAAATCAAATATAAAGATATCTTTATATGTTTGAAACGCGACCGCTGACGCATTGGCCGTCCAGGCACGCGCTCGCACATCTCGCGCGACGGACCGAGCGATAAGAAAATGCTCTCGACGCGGCTTGTCGCCGATCATCCGATCCCGCAGCGCAGAAAACGCGCCACGCGACGCGCTGAGCCGGACCGAATGCCCATTGCAGGGCTGCTACCAGCCGGTCCCGACGATTTCCTCGTATAGCGCGCCGCAGCGCGTCCGCAGTTCGGCCTCCTCTTCGGGCGAAACACGGCCCCGCCAGGAGTCCGCCATTGCCGACGAATCACGTATCAGCGCATGGACCGTGTCGCCATCCGGCTCGACGATCGCGCCCTGCGTCGCCTGCGCCACCGCGAGACGCATCGCGCTGCTATAGTCGATATGCAGCGCAGCCGTGACGCGCTCCATCTCGCTATCCGGGGTGCGGCAGAAATGCTCGTGCGACCA
Organism: Sphingomonas sp. AR_OL41; assembly: GCF_029911635.1. Taxonomy (GTDB): domain Bacteria; phylum Pseudomonadota; class Alphaproteobacteria; order Sphingomonadales; family Sphingomonadaceae; genus Sphingomonas. The sequence goes on along the minus strand of NZ_JARYTI010000046.1, from coordinate 23,992 downwards.
GAAGGCAGTCGCGCCGGGGAACCGTCGATACGTCTCGAGCGCATGGGCATTGACCACCGACCAGAAGAGCCCGGCGCGAGCCGCCGCGGTCGTCGCCGCGTCACGCGTCGCAGCATCGATCACGCCCTGCGCGACCATGTCGTCGAGCGGCAGCGCCTCGTGCCAGCCGACCCGCCGCAGCGACGCGAAAAACGCCGCCGGATGCTTGATCGTGAAGACGACCTGGATACCGTGCCGGTCGATCAGATACTGGCTCGACAGCGACATGAATGGGCATTTGAACACCAGTCGACGGGGGCGAAACAAGCGCGCAGCGGCAAATTCGCGTGCCGCGCGCGTGCCCTTGAGCCAGCGCCCGAAACGGTCGTGGTCGACAGGGGGACGACGGAATCGCACGCCATCGGCGGCCAGAAAGCGATCGATCACCGCGTGCCACTGGGCGTCAGCCACATCGCCGGCGATAAAACTGTAAGTTGCGTCCTCGATTCCGAACACCGGGTTGAACGGCTCGAAGATCTGCCGACTACGCGGATCCGCAGTCAGGAAACTTCCCAGCAGCGTCGTGCCGCTGCGATGCGTGCCGCAAACGGCGATTCGCCGGTCGGCGCCGAGACCACGCGAGTCGCCAAGTCGCGCTATCAGGCGATCGACGGGCCGGGTCTGGAGAAACACGGGTCAATCCTAGGCTGGGGTACCGCAACCTACCATCACAGTCCGACAAGTCGATGATAAATTTGTAACAAAATGCACGCTAAATGTGCGCAAGGGCTATGTTTTCCCCCAAGAGGCTGTCACATCGCCATGGAATGATGATGAAATATGCCGGCAATATCATGAACAATTTGTCATGTTGAGGCATGCGACGCGGATTTTGGAGAGCTGAATCGCCGCTCAGGCGTGGCCGGCCGCGCTTGCCAGCAGTGCAGGATCGATGCCCGCCGAGATGAACCCACCATGCCACCGTGCAGCGACATCGACATCATAAAGCAAGTCAACGTCGCCCGGCACGTTGAACCAGCCGTGACGAGTCATTTCCTCGTCGAGTTGGCCCTCGCCCCACCCAGCATAGCCGAGCGCGACCAGCCAGCGACGCGGGCCAGTACCGTCCGCGAGTGCCTTGAGGATATCGATCGTCCCCGAAAGCGCCCAGCGTCCGGCGACATCGATCGTGTCCTGCCCGCTCCAGTCGGGCGAGTGCAATACGAAGCCACGCCGCGAATCGACGGGGCCACCGAAATGGATCGGCGCGTTGGGCGACACGCCGGGCGCGATCTCGAATTGCTCGAGCAGATCGTGCAGCCCGAGCCCCTCAATCGTCGCGCCGATGCCGATGCCGATCGCCCCCTGCGGGTCATGCGCGCACACCGCGATGACCGCGCGATCGAAGCGCGGGTCGCCGATGCCGGGCATGGCGAGCAGGAACTGTCCTGTCAGGAAGGGGGCGGAGTCCATCGACCGCCAGCATAATGCTTCGCGCGCGGACTGCCATGCTTGAAATCCGCCGCCAGTGTTGCGACGTACGCTCCCGACCGCCGCGCCACTGCGGCCCAACAGGAGAGTTCCCCCATGACCATCGGCGTCGGCGATCGCGTGCCCAGCCTTACCCTCACCAAGGTCGGCGAAAGCGGCCCCGAGCAGGTCAGCTCGGACGAATATTTCAAGGGCCGCAAGGTTGCGCTCTTTTCGGTGCCGGGCGCCTTCACTCCGACCTGCTCGGCGCGCCATCTTCCCGGCTATGTCGACAAAGCCGACGAGCTCAAGGCGAAGGGTGTCGACGAGATTGCCTGCACCGCCGTCAACGACGCCTTCGTCATGGGCGCATGGAGCAAGAGCGCCGGCGCCGGCAGGGCGGTGACGATGCTCGCCGACGGCAATGGCGATTTCGCCGAAGCCGTCGGCCTTACGATGGACGGATCGAAATTCGGACTCGGCAAGCGCGGCCAGCGTTATTCGATGCTGATCAACGACGGCGTGGTCGAACAGCTCAATGTCGAGGCACCAGGCGAGTTCAATGTCAGTTCGGCCGAGCATCTGATCGGCGAAATCTAGGCTTTCACGGTCGCCGCGCGTGCGCGGTCATGTTATGATCGCGCACGCGCGGGGCGCTAACGATCAGGAGAATGGCAGTGAGCGACACGGATAGCGACAAGCCGGCGGCAGAGCATGAAAAGTCGTTCCTCGAGCGCGCCCAGGAGGCCATCGAGGACGCCGTCGAATCGACCGTCGATGCGGTCAAGGAACACCCGCTCGCCGCCGCGGCGATTGCGGCCGGCGCGGCAGCGGCGGTAGCCGGCGCCGCCTATGGCGCGAGCAAGCTGCTCGACAATGACGATGAGGCCGACGGCACGGCCAAGGATTGAACCGTTGCGTCGCGCCGAGCCTGCCATGCCCTCCCGGCGGGCAGGCTCGGAGCGAACGACGCGGGGTCGCGGCGAATTGCAACGGCCGCCCTATTGCTTGCCAGACGGTCGTTACGGCATTAGCCGTCACCGATGACAGTAGCATCCGACATCGTCGCCGAACTCGATCGGCTTTATCGCGCTTCGGTCGCGCGCCTGCAGACCGCGCTGACCGCCTATATCACTAATGGCACCGTGCCCGATCCGGCGATGCGCCGCGACGGCAGCTTCGCCTATCCCGAAATTCATCTAACCTATAAGGGCGGAGACAGCCGGCCCGCGCCGATGCGCTCGTTCGGGCGCCTCGTCACCGAGGGCAATTATCGCATCAGCGTGACCAAGCCGGCGCTGTTCGCCGACTATCTCACCGAGCAGCTCACCTTCCTGATCGAGGACTATGACGTCACCGTCGCCGCGGTCCCGGGGCGGCAGGAAATTCCCTTTCCCTATGTCATCGATCCCGGCCATGCGCTGAGCCTCGACGAGATCTCGGCGGTCGATCTCGCGCGGCATTTCCCCGCCGCCGAACTGTCGCACATCGGCGACGAGATCGCCGATGGCCTGTACGCGGTCAGCGACGACATCTACCCGCTCGCGCTGTTCGACGGGTTGCGCACCGATTTCTCGCTCGCCCGCCTGCGCCACTACACCGGCACCCCGCCGGAACATGTCCAGCGCTATGTGCTGTTCACCAACTATCACCGCTATGTCGATGAATTCGTCCGCTGGGCCTGTGGCCAGCTTGGCGAAGGCAGCCGCTTCACCGGCGTGTCGGGCGCCGGCGGCGTGATGATCCGCGCCGGCGACGATGTCGAGGCGGTGCTCGCCGACAGCAGCGCATGGCGCCGCCACCAAATGCCGGCCTATCACCTGATGGCGGCAGACGGCACCGGCATCACGCTGGTCAATATCGGCGTCGGCCCGTCCAACGCCAAGACGATCTGCGACCATCTCGCGGTGATGCGCCCCGAAGCCTGGATCATGATCGGCCATTGCGGCGGCCTGCGCCCGAGCCAGCGGATCGGCGACTATGTCCTCGCCCATGCCTATCTGCGCGACGACCACATTCTCGATGACGTTCTCCCGCCCGAAATTCCGGTGCCGGCAATCGCCGAGGTCCAGCAGGCGCTGGCGCGCGCCGCCGCGACCGTCTCGGGCCAGAGCGGCGACGAACTGAAGCGGCGCCTGCGTACCGGCACGATCGTCACCACCGACGATCGCAACTGGGAATTGCGCTACTCCAAATCGGCGCTGCGCTTCTCGCTCAGCCGCGCCGCCGGCATCGACATGGAATCGGCGACGATCGCCGCGCAGGGTTATCGCTTCCGCGTCCCCTATGGCACGCTGCTGTGCGTCTCGGACAAGCCGCTGCACGGCGAGCTCAAGCTGCCCGGCCAGGCCAACCGCTTCTATGAGCGCGCGATCAACGAGCATATGCGCATCGGCATCGAAACCTGCGAGGAACTGCGCCGCGAGGGCGCCAAGCTTCACAGCCGCAAGCTCCGCGCGTTCAACGAGCCGCCCTTCCGCTAAGCGTTCCAAACGCAGCGCGGCTAAGCGGCAAGGTCGCCGCGCGGGGCGATGTAGCGTGACTGGGGGCGGATCAGCCGACCGGTGAGTGCCTGCTCGCGCGCATGGGCGATCCACCCGGCAGTGCGGCCCATGGCGAAAACGCCGGTGAAGACGTCCGGCGGGAAGCCGACCGCTTCCAGCAACAGCGCCGTGTAGAACTCCACATTGGTTTCGAGCACCCGCTCGGGCTTGTGCTGACGCAAGATGTCGAGCGCGACGGCCTCAACCTGTTCGGCAAAGCGCAGCCGCTGGTTCTCGCCGCCAAGCCTGCGAAGCGCGCCCTTGAGCGCATCGGCGCGCGGGTCGCGCGTGCGATAGATGCGATGACCGAACCCCATCAGGCGCTCGCCGTCGGCCACCGCGCGCTCCAGCCAGGCGCGCGGATCGCCTGCCACCGCGATCGCGTCGAGCATGTCGATCACCGGGCCGGGTGCGCCGCCGTGCAACGGCCCCTTCAGCGCGCCGAGCCCGGCGAGCACAGCGGAGGTCAAGCCCGCCTGGGTCGAGGCGACTACCCGAGCGGCGAAGGTCGACGCGTTCAGGCCGTGGTCGCAGACGGTGACGAGATAGGCGTCGAGCGCTTCGGCACCGCCGCTCCGGCCCAGCATCCGGACGATGTCGGCAGCGTGGCGAAGTGTCGGCTCGGGCCTGATCGGTGCCGCGCCCGACCGTTTGCGGATCAGCGCCGGGATCAGCACCGCGGGCGCGGCGATCAAGCGCAGCGCATCGCGCAGCGTCACGCCGTCGGGGAGTAGCGCGACGCCCGCACGCATCGCGTCATAGGGCTGCATCTCGGCGCAATGGCCGATCAGCGGAGCGGCGATGTCATACGCTTCTACCCGCGCCTGACCGAGCATGATGGCCAGACCTTCGGGACTGGGCAGATCATCGAAAAAGCCGGCGAACAACAGGTGCACGACGTCTTCGAAGCCGCGCTGACCGACCAGCGCGTCGAGCAAAAAGCCGCGAATGATCAGCCGCCCGCCAAGGCCATCGACATCCGACAACACGGTCTCCGCCGCCACGACATCTTCGAGCCCACCGCGCATATCGTCACTCCCTTGTTGACCGTCGGGCCGCGAAATGCTCGCCTGCGCAGCGTTCATCAATCTTGATCAAGTGAATCAACCATGCAGCAGTGGCTGAGCCGCGAAGAAGCACTGGCGATGCTCGGCGTCCGTCCCCAGACGCTTTACGCCTATGTCAGCCGCCGACTGATCGAGCGGCGCACCGACCCGGACGATCCGCGACGCAGCCACTATCGCGGCGAAGACATTCTCGCGCTGACCTGCCGGCGCGCGCGTGGTCGGCGCCGCACGACGATCGCCGCCAGCGCCATGGCATGGGGCGAGCCGGTGATCAGAACCTCGATATCGACGGTGCGCCATGGTCGATTGATCTTTCGCGGTCGGGACGCCGGCGATCTGGCCGAAACGGCGACGTTGGAAGAGGTCGCCGCGCTGCTGTGGCAGCAGTCCGACATGGCGCCCTTTCGAGAGGCGGAGGCTGCGCCTGACCCGTTCGTCGCCCTGGCCGCCCTCGTCGCGAAGGGCCGATCGATGCTGGGGCGGTCCCCTGCCCGCCTGGTGGGCGACGCAAGCGAAGCGGTGGCGGTGCTGACAGCTGCTTTCGGCGGGCACGGGACAGGACCGATCCACCAACGACTGGTGCAGGGATGGTCAGTCGATGCCCGGCACGGCGACCTGGTCCGTCGTGTGCTGGTGCTGCTCGCCGACCATGAGTTGAACCCCTCGACCTTCGCGACGCGCGTCGCGGCCTCGACCGGCGCATCGCTGCCGGCCAGCCTGCTCGCCGGCCTCGCCACGCTATCGGGACCGCGCCATGGCGGAGCGGGGGCAACGCTCGCGGCGTTACTCACCGAAGCCGCCGCGATCGGCACCGATGCGGCGGTCATGCGCTGGCTCGCCGCCGGTCACCAGCTGCCGGGCTTCGGCCACCCGCTCTACCCCCATGGCGACCCGCGCTGTGCCGCGCTGTTGGCCCATGTCACGCTCGATCCGGCGCTGGAAGAGCTGCGCAACGTGGTCGTCGATGCAACCGACGCTGCCCCGAATATCGACTTTGCGGTGCTGGCGATCACGCGCGCCGCTGCATTGCCGCCGGATGCCGCCTTTCGCCTGTTCGCGGTCGCGCGATCGGTTGGCTGGGCCGCGCATGCGATGGAGCAAGCGGCCAGCGGTGGGGTCATCCGCCCACGCGCAATATACGATCCGGCATAGCGGGAAAAACTGCAGCGACGCTCTTCCGGTCTGTCGTGGCGCGCCGAATGACCGACGGACACGGCGGGCCACTCGAGCGTTACGCGTGTTCCAGATCATCAAGGAGCACGACGATGGCAACCACCCGTAAACCCAGCAGCAAGGCAGCCAAGCCGGCAACCGCAACCGCCGCGCGCCGCGCGACGACACCACGCCGCACGCGCAAGGCACCGACCAAATCGTCGAGCCATTGGGGCACCGCGGCGATCGTCGGCGGCGTCGCCGCTGTCGGAGCCGTCGCGACGGCGGCCCTGTTCATGCTGCGCGGCAATAGCTGGAGTGAAATCGAGGAACTGCTGTTCGACCGCGAAACGGCGCATCAAGCCGATGGCACCGATTCCTCGGCCTCGTTCGACGCCCGCATCGCCGACGAAGGCACGATCCCGGGTTGAGCGTCATGCAAATGCCGGGGCGGGTCGCGCGGTTCTGCGGCCAGCCCCGGCGCCCCTTCCTCGCACAGCCGAACGCAAGCGACGCTGCCTCCGCGCGCGCTTTGCCAGGCTGAGCGCCGCCGCTGATTTACGTCGTTGTACTTATTCCCCCCGCCGCCCCGATCATCTTATCCCGGTAGCATCTCAACAGGCGGCAGTTCACCATGATCACCTCCATCGCGCACCCGACTGACTTCTCGCCCGAGGGGCAAGTTGCCTTCGAACACGCGCTTCGCCTGTCCCTGGTAAATCGTTGCCGGCTCGACGTGCTGCATGTCCACACCCCCGATAGCGACAATGATTGGGACCTCTTCCCGCATATCCGCCCGATCCTGCATCGCTGGGGGTTTCTCGATGCCGACGCGGCGATCGGCGATATTCTGGGCAAGACCGGCGTCGCGATCCACAAGGTCGAGATACGCGATACGGAGACCGCCGACGGCCTGTTGCGCTTCATGCAGAACCATCTCCCAGACCTGATCGTCATGGCAAGCCATGGGCGGACCGGGCTCAGTCGCTGGCTCGGCGGCTCGCTGTCGGCCGAGATGGTGCGCGAGACGCTCGTCCCCACGCTGATCTTCGGCCCTGCCGCGAAGCCCTTCGTCGACGCCAGGAGCGGACAGATCGTTCTGAAGACCGTGCTCATGCCGGTCGATCACGATCCCGCCCCGCAGAATGCCGTCCTCCTGCTGGACGCTCTCCTCGAGGGGCTCACGGTAGCGCGCGACTACATCCATATCGGGGATGAGGCGCCGACCCTGCTCGACGGCGAGCATGTCCGCACGCTTGGCGGGCCGCTGGCCGAAACGCTGCTCGAACAGGCGCGCCACGCCGACCTGGTCGCCATGCCGATGGCCGGACGCCACGGCCTGCTCGACGCCATCCGCGGCAGCACGACCGAGCGCATCGTCAGCGCGGCGACATGCCCGGTACTGGCGCTGCCCGCGGCCTATGAGGTCTTCACCGCCGCGGCGTGACGGCCTGGCGGTATCGCGAGGAACGGATTCTCCGCGTCGCCGGCGCCTTCGCGGCGAGAAAATCGAGCGCGTCAGCGACCATACCGGTTCCACCGTGCCGCAGGCAGCGCAAGCCATGGATAAGGGTGGCGTTGTCGCCGCTGTCGCGCGCTTGTGCAATTTTCGTGTTTCATGGCAAGGGCCGGCGGTCGCCATCCTGGCCGCGATGCGGAAGCCGATCACGATGTCCCCTTCTCCCGACGGCACGATCGAAATGGCGTCTGCCGTAGATTCATCCGGTCATGCATCTGACCGCACCGCGCGGGCCGCCATGGTCGACCGCGACACGCGCGCCGCAATGGCGCTCTATGTCGCGCTCGCGATCTCCTTTGCGGTCACCAATTTCACCAATGACGTCGTGCTCGACATCGTTCGCGGCGTCCTGAAGAAATCGGCGGACTGGCCGCTGCCTTCGGCGCGACGGATGATCTTCGCGACCGGCGACTATTATGATCAATATTTGCTCGCCTCGATCAAGGACACCGCCTTTGCGGTCTGTCTGCTCGTGCTGGGGTTTCTGCTCCGCCACGCCTTTGCCGCGCTGAGACCCGATCTGCCGGGGGCGAAGCGCTGGCGCGACATGCTGATCGCGCTGGCGATCGCCAGCATCTTCCTGTTCCAGATTACGCCGACCGGCATGGGACGCGTTTACGGCTATGTCTCGGTCGAGCCGTTTCTGCAGCAGCAGGGCTTCTACCATCGCCGTATCCTGCTCTCGGCGCTGGCGCACGACCTGCATCTCGGCGGCGTCTTCTACCCCCTGTTCAGCTGGATGGTCGCCATAGCGGTGTTCGCGCTGGCCGACCTCTATTTGCGCGGCAAGGGCCTCCTGCTGTCGCGGATCGAGCTTGCCGCGCTGCTGACGGTCGGGATCTTCTCGGCGATGCTCGCCTTGCCGGGCTATGTCGAGGTCGGCGTGCTCGGCCTGACCTTGCTGGCGCTGATCGCGTTCGAGCGCACCGGCCGCAGCACCATCGTTCAGCCGGTCTGCTTCGGGCTCGCGCTGTTGACGCACGAAACCGCTGCCGTCCTGGCGTTCGGCACGCTCGCGCTCTGCGTCTTCGACCGACGTTTCATGGTCCATTTCGCGGCGATCCTGGCGCTGTATCTTCTGATCTGGCTCGCCAGCTACGGTTTCGATCTCGGGCGCGGCACGACGGCGCAGCTGACCGGCGGGAGCAGCAACATCGCGCGGTTCATTCCCACGCTGCCGTTGGTCGTGATCGCGCTGTTCGCCAGCTACAAGCTGGCGCTGGCGGCGATGGCGATGGCGGCAGTGCGGTTCGTCGCGGCACGAGATTTCCGCCGCGCGGCGTTGATCGCCATGGCCGCAGCCGGCGGCGTTGCGCTGACGGCGATCGCGACCGACTATACGCGCATGGTCTCGTTCGGCAGCTTCGCGCTGCTCGTCGCGCTGCCCGCGGTCGTGCCGCGCCTGTCCGCCCGGCAGCGGCTCGGCTGGGCGCTCGCCAATCTGCTCGTGCCGACGCTGTACGTCGCGGCGCATGCCGGCATCGTCACCTATCCCGGGCTCTACGGCTTCGTGCTCACCCATGCTGTGGGGATGCGCGGCTGATCGGGAAGCGAGGCCGCCCATCGCACCGGCGCGACAAGCGCGGGCGCAAGCTTTTCCGAGCCGAACACTGACAGATGCGTCGCATTGCGGTAGAGCAACTTCCCCCCGACCTGGACCGGGCAGATCCCGTTTTCACACAGTGCCGGAATGGGTGTCCAGATGCGGACACCCTCCTGTTGCGCGATGAGAAAGATCGTCTCGGCTTCCCGGCGACGTTGTTCGTAGACCTCCGCGACAGGAAGTTTCGCGCCGCGTCCGCTCAGGGAAACTTCCCGCCGGATGTAATTTGTCGGCTGGGCGGGCGTGTCCTGCGCGACAACAACCCTCAGGCCGGAACGACGGATCACCGCGACGACCCGTTCCAGCTGATCGCCCCAGCCCTTGTCGGAATGCGTCCAGTCACCGGCGACGATGACGCCGACGATACCCTCGCTGCGACGCAAGGCCGGCAAATCGGCGAGAACGCCGGCGTTGAACCGATCGCACGCGTCACGGGTCGCCCGACGCGCTGTTTGCCCGACATCGAACCCGGTCGGCGCGCATGCCGCCATCGTGCGCACGACGATGCGGGCGCCGGCGCTTTGCGCCGCGGCGTCGATCCCATAAGACAGCTGTGACGCGTGTGAATCGCCGTAGAGCAGCACCGATCGCGCCGCGTCATGCTTCCCCAGGACGCAGCGCGGACCCTGACCGTCGCGGCCGCAGAACGGGAAGTCGCGCTTTTGGGCCAGCCGGCCAACATTATATTGCGCGATGATCGAGTTAGGCGGCAACGCTCTACCCGACCAACGCAGCAATCCCACCGCCGGCAGCACGCACAACAGCAACACGCCGACCGTCACGGCAATCGTCGCGCGGTCTGACATCTGCGCCAATCCGCGTCGCGCGATGATCGGCTTTTCCACCCACCGCCAGCTGGCGATTGCCAACCCCAGTGCCGCCGCCATGAGCAGCGCGGTGGTGACAGCGCTCACCTGCCCCGCCCACCAGATTCGCGCGAAGGCCAATAGCGGCCAGTGCCACAGATAGAGACCATAGGAACGCTGGCCGAGATAGACCATCGGCGCCGATCCCAGCGCGCGCGCGGCCGGCGAGCGCGGCGCGCTACGGCCGCCAAGGATCAGCATCGCCGCGCCGGCGACCGGCAGCAGCGCGAAATAGGACGGATACAGGACCAGACCGCGAAACAGAATCGTCGCGGCGAGGAGGGCGGCTAACCCCATGGCGAGCATCGCCGCCGCCCAGCGCGAGGGTATCGGACCGGCCCGGCTCAGCAAACCGCCCAGGGCCAGTTCCCAGGCCCGTGTCGGCAACAGATAGAAGCTGCCGACGGGGTCACGCGGCGTTAGCACAATGCTCGCTGCCAGCGACGCGGCGATGACGATGGCCAGCATGAGAACCACCGGATCGACGCGACCGAGGCGCCGTCCGTCGCAGATCTTCTTCAGCGCGATGAGGATCAGCGGCCAGATGAGGTAGAATTGCGCCTCGACCCCCAGGGTCCACAAATGCTGCAGCGGCGACAGCGCGCTGCGCGGCGCGAAATAATCCTGCGCGAGCGCGACGAAATGCACATTGGCGGCAAAGGCCAGCGCCGAAAAGCTGGTCTGCGCGAGGAACGATTGCTCGTCGGGGAGCAACAGCACGAATCCAGCTGCGAGCACGGCAAGCAGCATAACCATAAGCGCCGGCACCAGCCGCCGCGCGCGCCGGGCGAAGAAGGCAACAAGATCGATCCGCCCCGACCGCGCCTGTTCGTCCAACAGCAGCCGCGTGATCAGAAAGCCCGAGATAACGTAGAAGACGTCGACCCCGACGAAACCGCCGCCCGTGCCGCGCACACCGCAATGCGCGGCCAGCACCATGCCGACCGCCACCGCTCGCAACCCGTCGATATGCCGATCCCGCGACGCATCGCGGCCGTCGATATCAACGGCACCCAATCTTTCCAGCACAGCACCTCCCGCTAGATTCCCCAGCGATAGCGCGCCGCGAGCTTGTAAGCGAACAGCATATCCTCCTCGCGTGCGCCGGCCCCGATATTGTGGATGACGAGCCAGCCATTCGGCCCACGCCGATCGGACACCAGACCGATATGCGGAATCCACCCCTGGATCAGGCAAACGAAAATGTCGCCGGGGTGCCATCCCATTCGCTCGTTCGGCACCGGCAGTTGCCCGCCATGGCGCTTCAATCAGGTCTGCAGATTGGGCACCCGGCGATGGTCGATATTTCGATCCGGCGCGTGGAGGCCCCAGCGCTTCGGGTACGCGGCAAAGGCGGCGCGCATGTCGCTGTTGACCAGCACTTGCAGGTCCTGGCGAAGCGCATCGCGATAGGCACGGATCAGGACATCGGTGCACACGCCGCGTTCGCGCGGCACGTCGCCGCCCGGAAAGCCCAGTTTGCTATAACCCGAATCATAGGTGAGCGTGACACCCACCTGACGCCGCGCCGCAGCGATCAGCCGGGTTGCGGCAGTCGCCGTCCCAGCTATGGCACAGCCGGGCAGAGCGCAGGCAGCACCCAACCCGGCCAGCAATGTACGGCGATCCATCATCCTCGCCATCTGTCCCCGCCTCCGCTCGGCAGCTTATCCTGCCTGTCCGATCCGCAGTGTGAAAAAGCGGTGCAGGTTCGGTTCTCTCACGATCCCGGCGTCAGCTCGAACTCGACCAGCAGCATCGCGTTGGTACGAACATTACCTGACGTCGGCGCCACCGCTTGCCCGAGCTGCTCAGCCAGCCGCGCCATGTAATTTTCGGGGGTCTCCGCCTGATCGCTGATCCGTCGCAAGGCCGACACCCGCATGCCGAGCGCGGTGGCCGTGCGCTGCGCCTTGGCATAGGCAAGTCCGATTGCGGCCGCGCGCGCGCGATCCGTCGCGACGGTGTTGTCCGACAAGATGCCGACGATCTTCCCGTTCATGACTCCGTCCTTTGTTAATGTGGCGAGTACCCGCTCCGCCGTTCCACGGTCCCGTGCATCGAAGCTGAACTGGTCGGGCATAGAAATGGACGTGGGCGCCGGGGTCGCACCATCTTCGGCCTCCTGTTCGTTGCCAATGAAGTCCAGCGACAATGGGCTATCGCGCGGCGAGACCGTGGCACCCAGCTCCCCCATTTTCCGAACGATCGCCGTGCGATGCCTGTCGATCTCGGCCTGCGCGGCGGTGACCGATGCAGCATTCACCATCAACGTGCCGCTTATGCGAAACCGGTCAGGGGGAGTTTCGACGCTGCCCTCGGCGACGATTTCCACGCGAACAGGTTCGCGCAACAGGCTTGCGGGCACCGGTGTGTCGGCGGCACCAGCCCACAACAGAGCGATCATGATCAGCACGCTTCGCGATACTCCTTGTTACGCTGCATCGGCCGATTCAGCTTCCACCCGGCCTGCGCCCACGGACACCGCGTGCCAGACCGAACCGGGCCGCTACGGCGCAATTTCATACTCCGCCGCGATCTGCACGCGCGTGATCACCATGTCGGGAAATTTGGACTCGACGATCAGCGACGGTTGTTCCAGCAGGCGCCTGATATTTACATCCGCTGCCTCGTGCACGCCGCGCAACGCGACCACATGAAGGCCGAGCGTCCTGGCATAGCCCTCGGCCTTCAGCCGCGATGCGCGCAACGCGTCATCCCGCGCACCGGCGAGGCCAGGACGGTCATCGAGCAGCAACGGGACCGCCCGGGTCACCTCGACCAGGCCAGCCTTCTTCAACGCAGCGATAATCCGTGAAGCGGAAGCCAGATCGGGCGCGTCGAAATTGAGCCGCGCGTTCGACCGCGCCAAGGTCCTGACATCGGTCACGCCTTCAATCGCGCCCAGCATGGTCTCGTTGACGGCGATGCCGCTCGACATGTCGGGGTCGGACGTGTCGAGCTTGTGCCATCCGGGGGGTCTCGGTGATTCATGCCCACCCAGCGCGGCCACGCTCTTTTCGATCTTCGCGCGGGTTGCGACCATCAGGGCATCCGCAGCGGGCTGGTCATCGGCATCGACCGTCAGGTCGGCGGTGATGCGAAAGGCCTCGGCCGGCAGCACCGATTGCCCGATCGTGACGACTTCCACGCGCACCGGTGCCCGGACCAGCGCGGCAGGGACCGGGGCTTGTGCCGCCAGCAGCAGAGCGAGCAGATTCACCATCCGCTGGCATGCCCCTTGTTCTGCTTGTCGAGCCACGCCTTCAGCGGCGCGAAATAGTCGACCATTGCCTGGCCGGACATTTCGCGGCTGCCGGTGAACGCCTGCAGCGCATCGGGCCACGGCTTCGACTGGCCCATCGCCAGCATCGCGTTGAGCTTCGCACCGACCTCCTTGTTGCCGTAGAAGGAGCAGCGGTGCAGCGGCCCCTTCCACCCGGCCTGCTTGCACGCCGCCTGATAGAACTGGAACTGCAGCAGTCGCGCGAGGAAGTAGCGCGTATAGGGCACGCTCGCCGGGACGTGATATTTGGCGCCGGGGTCGAAACGCGTTTCGTCGCGCGCGACCGGGGGCACGATGCCCTGATACTTCAGCCGCAGGTCGTTCCAGCCCTTCTCATAGCCGCTCGCCGGGATCGCGCCCGAAAACACGCCCCAGCGCCATTTGTCGATCAGCAGGCCGAACGGCAGGAAGGCGACCTTGTCCATCGCCTGGCGCAGCAACAGGCCGATATCCTTGTCGGGCGTCGGCACCTTGGCCGGGTCGAGCAAACCGATCTGCACGAGATAATTGGGCGTGATCGACAGCGCGACGAAATCGCCGATCGCCTCGTGGAAGCCGTCATTGGCGCCATTCTCGTAAAGGAAGGGCTGCCCATTATAGGCGCGCTGATAATAATTATGGCCGAGCTCGTGATGGATCGTGACGAAGTCGTCGGCATTGACCTTCATGCACATCTTGACCCGGATATCGTCCTTGTTGTCGATATCCCAGGCCGAGGCGTGGCAGATCACTTCGCGGTCGCGCGGCTTGGTGATCTGCGAGCGCTCCCAGAAAGTCGGCGGCAGCGCCGGGAAACCGAGCGACGAGTAGAAACCTTCGCCCGTCTTGACCATCTTGACCGGGTCATAGCCCTTGGCCTCGAGCAGCGCCCCGGTGTCGAAACCAAGGTCGCCGGCGCCCGGTGGGGCGACGAGGTCGTAGATATTACCCCATTCCTGCGCCCACATATTGCCGAGCAGGTCGGCGCGGATCGGGCCGGTCTTCGACTGGACCTTGTCGCCATATTTCTCGTTGAGCTTCCAGCGGACATAGGTGTGCAGCGCGAGGTACAGCGGCTCTACCTGCTTCCACAATTTGTCGGTCAGCGCGGCGAACTGGTCGGGGGTCATGTCGTAACCAGCGCGCCACAGCGCCCCGACATCCTTGTAGCCGAGCTCGACCGCGCCCTGGTTGGCGATCGTCACCTGCCGCGCATAGTCGCCGCGCATCGGCGCGCCGACATTGTCGTGCCAACTGGTCCACATCTCCTGCAGTTTTGCCGGGTCGCGCGTCGTGCCCATCGCCGCCTCGATGTCGCTGCCGTTGATCGGCTTGCCGTCGAGCGTGCCCCGGCCCTTGCCGTACTGCGACGACATCCGCGTGACGATCGTCGCCAGTTCATCGGCAGCACCGGGCCTGGTCGGCGCGGGCAAGGTCAGCCCGCTGCGCAGCAGGTCGATCTTGCGCGCGGTATCGACCGACAGGCCCGGAATGCCGGCGAACTTCGCCGCTTCAGTCGCGAGTTTGACCTGTAACTCGGTCTGCCGCGCGCCGGCCTGTGCGGCGAGCGCGTCGGTATCGTCGGTGATGAAGGTCGCGTTGACCCAGGAGATGCGGTTCACATCGACCGACAGCGGCGCGAGCTGCGCCTCGGCCGAGGCGACGAAGGCATCGGCGTCCTTGGCGGTCGGTGCGGCGGCGGCGGGCGCGGTCTGGGCGGATACCGGCGCGACAGCGAGCGCCATCGCCATCGCGGCGAGCGAGGTGGTGAGACGGATCATGAAGGTCCCTGCGGCTTATCGTTATGGATGCCGCAGACTGTGCCCCACGCGCCGAAGCGTCAAGCGGCGAGGAAGTCCGACATCGCCATCCCGAGCTCGGGCTTAGTCACAGCACTCATATGATTGCCCGGCACCGCGCGGAACGTCCCGTGCGGCAGCGCTTCGGCGAGCGCAGAAGCGGAGCCGTTGTCGTCATCCTCGTCTCCCGACACGACCAGCGTCGGCGCGGCGATCCCCGAAATCACGGCAAGCGGGGTATCGACGAAGGTGTCGAGCACACGCAGCAACGCGACCGGATCACCCTTGGTCGTCTTGAGAAACGCCTCGGTCATCCACTCGGTCGACCCGCGTTCGAAACTGCCGAGATGCG
This sequence comes from Sphingomonas sp. AR_OL41, assembly GCF_029911635.1. Lineage (GTDB taxonomy): Bacteria > Pseudomonadota > Alphaproteobacteria > Sphingomonadales > Sphingomonadaceae > Sphingomonas. The sequence continues at coordinate 8,377 of NZ_JARYTI010000046.1, read as the reverse complement.
TCAGGACATGGCGGAAATACTCACCCCGCCCCGCCGTCTCGACCAGCCCCGCCAGCCCCATGCCCGACAGGATGACGCGGCGTGGCGCAGCGCCATTGGCCAGCATCCGTACCGTCGTCCGCGCGCCGAGCGAATAGCCGCCGAGATCATAGTCGGTCAGCCCGAGATGCGCGATCAGCGCCAACCCGTCGCGCATCAGCGCGTCACGCGGATAGGCGGCAGAGTCGTGCGGCCGCGCACTATCGCCATGTCCGCGCAGGTCCGGCATGATCACGCGAAAACCCCGCGCCGCGATCGCCTGGGCATGGCCGTATCGCAGCCAGTTGACCTCCGCGGTAGAGAAATAGCCATGGATCAGGATGACGGGCCACCCCGTCCCCAGTTCGCGCCAGGCGATTCGCTCGCCGTCGAAGCTATTGAAAAATTGCGGTTCAGTCGGGGAGCTTGCCAAGTGTCTTCATCCAGCGATCAACCAGCGGCTTATGCTCATCGGTGCGCATCCCCGGCAAGCCCGATGTGTCGAGCCACGCTTCATGCCGGCTCTCGATGCTGAAATGCGAGGTCGGCTTGAAGCGATAGGGGTCGTCGAAACTCCCAACCGTCAGATCGATGTTCGGGCTGCCCTCGACATAGTGAAAGCTCAGCGGCGAGCCGCACGTCGCACAAAAGCCCCGCTGTGCGAGCGGTGACGACGCGTAATAGTCGGGCTCGCGCTCCCAGCGCAGATCGGCCCGCCGGACGTTCTTGAACGCCGCCGCCACGCCGCCGGTGGCGCGCTGGCACATCCGGCAATGGCACAGATAGGCATCGTCGTCCGCGATCGTGACGACATATCGAATGCGGCCACATTGGCATCCGCCGGCAACTTCCATCGTCATTCTGTCCTCCTGCACCTCGAAATGCACAATCAAGAGTGCAACATCCACACGCAATGAGCCTAGCATTATATAAGTATGCTTATTATGTACGCTGCGATGAGTGATTCCCTCGCCTTCCTGATCAGCGATGTATCGCGCCTGATGCGCCGCCGCTTCGACGAACGCGCCCGCGCGATCGGCGTGACGCGTGCGCAGTGGCGGACGCTGACGACACTCTCGCGACATGAGGGCATCAACCAGGGCGGCCTCGCCGAACTCCTGGAGGTCGAGCCGATCACCCTGTGCCGGATGATCGACCGCCTGGCAGAGGCCGGATTGGTCGAACGGCGCCCGGACCCGGGCGACCGCCGCGCCTGGCTGATCTTCCTCACCGACAAGGCACGGCCGCTGATCGCGCAGCTCCGCGCCCTCGCCGACGGGATGATGGAGCTGGCATTGGGCGGCGTCGATGAGACCGAACGTGCGAGCGTGTTCGAGATCATCGGCCGAATTCGCAACAATCTGAACGATTTCCCGGAAGGCAAAGAGGCCAATCATGGCTGATGCAGACCCCAGAATGCCGGCCGGCAAGGCCGATCCCGCCGCTGGCGAACGGATCGAGGTGATCACCACCCCGGCCAGGAAGCGCAACTGGGGGCGCATCGCGCTGATGCTCAGCGTGCCGCTGCTGATCGCGCTGGGCGGTGCCTATCTGTGGCTGACCTCGGGGCGCTATCTCTCGACCGACAATGCTTATGTGCGGCAGGACATGATCTCGATCAGCCCCGACGTCACCGGCCGCATTGTCTCGGTCAACGTGCGCGAGAACCAGCGCGTCAAGGCCGGCGACATCCTGTTCCAGATCGACCCCCTGCCCTATCGCATCGCGCTCGAGCAGGCCGATGCCGCGATCGCGACGGCGCGCGTCCAGGTGGCGACGCTGTCGACCGACACCGGCAGCGCCGCAGCCGACATCGCCAGCGCGCAGGCCGACATCGCGCTCGCCCAGGCAACCTATGACCGGCAGGCAGCGCTGATGAAGCGCGGCTTCACCACCCGCGCCAGCTTCGACGCCGCCGCGCACGAAGTCGCCGCCGCCCGCGCGCGTCTCGCCACCGCACAGGCCTCGGCCGCCAAGGCGCGCAGCCAGATGGGCAGCGGCACCGCCGGTTCGGGCGTCCCCGCCGCGATCCAGGCGGCAATGGCCGAGCGCGACAAGGCCGCGCTGTCGCTCGCCCGCACCGTCGTGCGTGCGCCCAAGGACGGCATCATCAGCCAGACCAGCCGGCTCCAGATCGGCACGATCACGCCGAGCGGCGTCCCTGCGGTCAGCCTCGTCGTCAGCCAGGCGGCGTGGGTCGAGGCCAACTTCAAGGAAACCGATCTCAACCACATGCGCGTCGGCCAGCCCGCCGAGATCAGCCTCGATGCCTATTCCGGCATGAAGGTTCACGGGCACATCGCCAGCATCGGTGCCGGCACCGGCTCGGAGTTCTCGGTGCTGCCGGCGCAGAATGCCAGCGGCAACTGGGTCAAGGTGACGCAGCGGGTCCCTGTGCGTATCGCGATCGACGGTACACCGAGCCGCCCCATGATCCCCGGCCTGAGCGCCGACGTGACGATCGATACCAAGCCGCATGGCTGACGCGGCTGTCGGCCGGTCGGTGTTGCAGGTGCGGCACCGCTGGCTCGTCACCATCGGCGTGATGGGCGCGATGGTGATGCAGATCCTCGATACGACGATCGCCAACGTCGCACTGACTCATATGGCGACGAGCATCGGCGCGACGATCGACACCGTCACCTGGGTGCTGACCAGCTACATCATCGCAACCGCAATCGCGCTTCCGGCAACGGGCTGGCTGAGCGACCGGCTCGGCTCGCGCAACCTGTTCCTGATCGCGGTCGGCGGCTTCGTCATCGCCTCGATGCTGTGCGGCACCGCCGTCAGTCTGGAGGAGATGGTGCTGTTCCGGGTGTTCCAGGGCGTCTTCGCGGCCTTCATCAACCCGCTGTCGCAGACCGCGATGCTCGACATCAACCCGCCCGAGCGCGCCGCGAAGGCGATGTCGGTCTGGGGCATGGGCGTGATGGTCGGGCCGATCATGGGCCCGGTGATCGGCGGCTGGCTGACCGACAACTACAACTGGCGCTGGTGCTTCTACATCAACGTCCCCGTCGGCGCTGCGACCTTCGCGATCCTGTGGTTCCTTCTGCCCTCGCGCCCGAAGCTGAAGCGCAGCTTCGACGCGGTCGGCTTCGCCTTCATCGGCATCGCCGTCGCCGCGTTCCAGCTGATGCTCGATCGCGGACAGGAAAAGGACTGGTTCAGCAGCTGGGAGATCTGCATCGAGGCGATGGTCGCCGGTGCCGCGCTGTGGATCGCGCTCGTTCACCTCGCGACCGCCAGCAAGCCGCTGTTCGATCGGCACCTGTTCAGGAACCGCAACCTCACCGTCGGCATGTTCTTCATGATCGTCATCGGCATCTCGACCATGGCGCCGATGGCGCTGCTGCCGCCGATGCTGCAGCAACTGTTCGGCTATCCGGTGATCGACACCGGCCTGATGATGGCGCCACGCGGCGTCGGCGTGCTGTTCACCATGTGGCTGAGCGGGCAGCTGATGGGCAAGGTCGATGCACGCTACATGGTCGTGGTCGGGCTCGTCATCTTCTCCTTTTCGCTGCGCCAGATGTCGCAATGGTCGCTCGAAATGGACTTCTGGCCGGTCATCACCAGCGGCTTCGTGCAGGGGCTCGGCATGGGGCTGGTGTTCATGCCGCTCAACAGCCTCGCCTTCGCCACGCTCGACGGCCGTTACCGCACCGACGCGTCGAGCTTGCTCAACCTGATGCGCAGCATCGGCCAGTCGGCGGGCATCTCGATGGTCACCGTGCTGCTCGCGCGCAACATCCAGACCAGCCATAGCGACCTCGCCAGCCACGTCACCGACAAGTCGATCCCGGCGCTCGATCTCGGTGCGCTCGACAAGTTCGGCGCGCTTTCGGACTCCGTGTTCGCTTACGCCGACGCGATGATCAACAAGCAGGCCGCGATGATCGCCTATATCGACGACTTCTACCTGATGGCGTGGATATCGATCCTCGTCCTGCCGCTGGTGCTGCTGCTCAAGAAGCCGAGGGGCAAGGTCGAGGTGATCCACGCCGAGTGACCATCATCGCAGGACGATGGCCAGGAACTCCGCGGGTGGAGCGCTCTCCGCGAACTGCGGGACGCCCGCGTCGATGACGATCCACGTCTGCTTGCGCTTCACCCAGATATGCGCCGCAGGAACCAGCGTGTCGCTGGCGTCGAGCGTGCCGGCGCGGACGACGATGTAGCCCGGCAGCCGGGTGTTGTCGTTCCACAGGCGCGTGTGACAGGTGCCGCAGAAGCGGTGCGTCGAGGTTGCGCCGCTATCGGTGTCATAGCCGTAGGTGACGATCGGCCCGGTCGCGGTCAGCGCTTCCGTGGGCACGATGACCTGCTGCGTGAAAGCGCTGCCCGACCAGCTCTGGCAATAGTGGCAGTGGCAGCAATAAACCTCCGGCATCGCCGCGACGCTCAGCGTGTAGCGCGACGCGCCGCAGCGGCAGCCGCCTTCGAGAAGCTCGGTCATCGCGTCCTCCTCCAGCGTGGCAGCGCCGCCAGTACCGCGCCGACGATCGCCATCGCCATGTCCTTCTGCGAATCCCACGGATCGCCCTGCTGGCCGTTATAGTCGGACGCCATTTCCGGCGCGACGAGCATGGTGAGCAGCCACTCGAAGATCTCATAGGCGGCGCTGACCATGCCGACGAACAGCAGTGCGTTCCACAGCGCGGCGCGACGCCCTGCCCCGCCGAAGCGCTCGTTCGCCTCGGCATAGACCGGCACGGCAAGCACGCCGAACATCAGATGGACGAAACGATCGAACTCGTTGCGGGCGAGTCCGAAGGTCGCGCTGACCGTGTGGCCGGTCAGGTTTTGGATCCACGAATCGTAAGGCACGTTTGAATAGGTATAGCGTCCGGCGAAGGTGTGAATCAGGAAGAAGCCGACCGCCGCCGCGACAGCGCCGTTCGACAGGGGCCAGCGCTGCAGCAGGAAGGGTGCGGCGAGCAGCAGCAGGACCGTGGGCACGTGCTGGAGCGGCGCGATCTCGGGATAGGGCTGCGCGACGTTGGCGAGCGCCACCGCGCCCGCCAGCACGACGAGCAGGACCCGCTGGCGCGGCGGGAGCGCGCGCCAGGAATCCAACAGGCTCAGGCCGCTTTCTTGAGGTGGCGGCGGCCGAGCAACTCGGCGATCTGCACCGCATTGAGCGCGGCACCCTTGCGCAGATTGTCCGACACGCACCACAAAGACAGGCCGTTGTCGACGGTCGAGTCCTCGCGGACGCGGCTGATGAAGGTGGCATAGTCGCCGACGCATTCGACCGGGGTGACGTATCCGCCGTCCTCATGCTTGTCGACGAGCATGATGCCGGGCGCCTCGCGCAGGATGCGCTTTGCCTGGGCGGCGCTGATCTCGTTCTCGAACTCGATGTTGATCGCCTCGGAATGGCCGACGAACACGGGCACGCGCACGCAGGTCGCGGTTACCTTGATCTTGGGATCGAGGATCTTCTTGGTCTCGACGACCATCTTCCACTCTTCCTTGGTCGAGCCGTCCTCGAGGAAGCTGTCGATGTGCGGGATGACGTTGAAGGCGATCTGCTTGGTGAAGGTCTTTGCCTCGGCGCTGTCGCCGACGAAGATGTTGCGGCTCTGCTCGAACAGCTCGTCCATCCCGGCCTTGCCCGCGCCCGACACCGATTGATAGGTCGCGACGACGACACGCTTGATCTTGGCGAAGTCGTGCAGCGGCTTCAATGCGACGACCATCTGCGCGGTCGAGCAATTGGGGTTGGCGATGATGTTGCGCTTCACATAACCGGCGATCGCCTCGGGGTTCACCTCGGGCACGATCAGCGGCACGTCAGGATCCATGCGGTAAAGCGACGAATTGTCGATCACCGTGCAGCCCGCGGCGGCGAAGCGCGGGGCGTGGAGCTTGGTCGCCTCGGAGCCGATCGCGAACAGCGCGATGTCCCAGCCGGTCGGATCGAAATTCTCGATATTCTGGACCTTGAGGGTTTTGCCGGAGTCGCCGAAATCGATCACCTCGCCCTGGCTGCGCGACGAGGCGACAGCGGCGATTTCATCGACGGGAAACTGACGCTCGGCGAGGATGTTGAGCATCTCGCGCCCGACATTGCCCGTCGCGCCGGCGACTACGATCCGGTAACCCATGACTAACTCCGATAACAAACTGCGGGGCGGCCCATAGCGCCACCCCGCCCGTGTGGCCAGAAAGCTTTACTTCGTACCCTTCTGCTTCACCTCGCGATCGAGGAAATTGACGATCGTCCCCCAGACATGCTCGCTGATGCCGGGGCCGGCGACGCGGTGGGTGTAGCCGGGGTAGAACATCATCTCGAACGGGCGGTCGTGCTTCTGCATCTCGGCGGCGAAGGCGGTCGAGTTTTCGAACACGACATTGTCGTCGGCCATGCCGTGGATGAGCAGCAGCGGATCGGCGATCCTGGTCGCGGCGCCGAGCGCGTCCGACGCGGCATAGGCGGCGGCGTCCTTGTTGGGGTCGCCCATGTAGCGCTCGGTATAATGGGTGTCGTAGAGTTCCCACTTCGTCACCGGCGCGCCGGCGACGCCGGCGGCGTAGAGCCCCTGATCGGCCTCGAGCATCTTGAGCGTCATATAGCCGCCGTACGACCAGCCATAGATCGCGACCTTGCCCGGATCGACGAACGGCTGCGCCTTGATCCATGCCGCGCCAGCACGTTGATCGGCGACCTCGACGCCGCCCATGGCGCGGTAGATCTGGTCCTCGAACGCCTTGCCGCGATTGTACGAGCCGCGATTGTCGATCTGGAAATAGACCCAGCCCTGCAACACGAGATATTGCGCGAGCGGATTGTGCCAGCCGCGCGTGACCTGCTGCCCCGTGCCCGGGCCGCCATAATGTTCGAAGAAGACGGGGTATTTCCTGCCCGGCACGAGCGGTGGGGTGATCATCGAATAATAGAGCGGGGTGCCGTCTGCGGCCTTGAAGGTGCCGAAGGTGGTCGGCCGGTGCGCCTCGAGATAGGGGTAATAGGGATGCCCGGCGACGACGGCGTTCTCGTTGACCCAGGACAGGCGCTTGCCGCCGGTGTCGGCGAGATAGGTCTGGGGCGGCTGGGTGGTGCTGGAGCGGGTGACGATGACGCGGCTGGCGGCCTTGTCCATCGTCGCACCGTTCCACCAGCCAAGCTCGGTCAGCCGGGTGATGACGCCCGGATGCGCGATATCGACGCTGTAGAGCTGCTGCGCGAGGGCATCGTCCTTGTTGCCGAGGAAATAGACCCTGCCCTTCGCCTGATCGATGCCGACGATGTCGGTGACGACCCATGGCCCGCTGGTCAGCTGGGTCCATTTGCCGTGATTGAAGCGGTAGACATGGCCATAGCCGTCGCGCTCCGAACGCCAGATCAGGCTGCCGTCCTTTTGCGGGAAGACGTCGCTGAGGTTGAGCCAGCTGCGCGCGCCGGATTTCTCGGTGAACAGGATATGCGACGCGCCGGTGGCGGGATCGACCGCGAGCATATCGAGCGTCTTCTGGTCGCGGCTCTCGCGCTGGACGAGCAGGGTCTTGCCGTCGGGCGTCCAGTCGACGCGGGCGAGATAGATGTCGGGATTGCCGCCGAGATCGACCTTGACCGCGCCAGAGCCGTCGGCGTTCATCACATGCAACTCGACCAGCACGTTGGGCGTGCCGGCGGCGGGGTAGCGCTGGTCATAGACCCTCGTCCCCTCGGCGCCGATCGCGGCGCGGGTGACGATGCCGACCGGCGCCTCGTCGAAGCGCTCGACCGCGATGCGGGCGTCGTCGGGCGACCACCAATAGCCGGTGCGACGAGCCATCTCTTCCTGCGCGACGAACTCGGCCTCGCCCCAATGGACCGTGCCCGCCCCGCCGCTGGTGACGGGGTGCGCCGCGCCGCCGGCGAGCGGCTGGACAAACAGGTTCTGGTCGCGCACGAAGCTGACATAGCCGCCACGCGGCGAAACGATCGGGTTGAGCTGGCCGCCGGGCTGATTGGTCAGGCGCGCGACATGGGCGCCGAGCATCGGACCATCGAGCGTGGCGAGATAGAGATCGCCGTCGAGCGGGACGAGCAGCGCCTTGCCGTCGGGCGCCCAATCATAGCTGACGATGCCCTTTTGGCCGCCGATGCGGGCGCGCTCGCGCTGCATCTTCTCGGCCTCGGACAGCTCGGCGCCGCTGCCGACCTTCTTCGAATCGACCAGCATCCATTCGCGGCCGGTGCGCGTATCGAGCGCCCAGAGGTCGAAGCGCTCCTTCTCGTCGGGGCGCGGGCGCAGCGAGGTGAGCAAGGTGCCGTCGGGCGAGAGGCGAAGCGCGCGCGGTTGCGGGCCGGCGAGATCGGGGCTGGCGAAGACGCGGCGCAGCGTGAGCGGCACGGCGGTGGCGTCCG
>NZ_JARYTI010000045.1 GCF_029911635.1 Sphingomonas sp. AR_OL41 | reverse complement strand
CGCCGGAATATGCGCCGGGCCGCCCGGTGCCGCAACCACGACGAGCCGATTGCGCAGCAAGTCGGCGCGCGTGCCGGGGGCGAGCAGTCCCTTGCGCGCAAGCTCGTCCATCCATTCCTCATCGGCCGAGGCGAACAGGTCGGCCGGCGCCCCCGCCGCGATCTGCCGCGCCAGCGCCGAGGACGCGGCGAACGAGATCACCGGCCGGGGATGCCCCTGCCGCGCCCAGGCATCGGCGGCGGCGCTCATCGACTCCTGCAGGCTTGCCGCGGCAAGCACCACGGGCGGCGTGGGCGCAGCACCGATCAGCAGCAGTGCGAGGACAGCAAGGAGCAGACGCGTCATCCGTCGCTACTCCGCGACGACCCAGCCGCTCGGCGACCAGCGGTAGATCTTCTCGGAAATGCCGCGCCGGGCATGGGCCATGCTGTCGGCGACCATCGTGCGCAACCCGGGCAGTTCCGCCTTGGTCGCGGTGCCGATCAGGACATTGTCGTCGGAAGGTATCGCGACATACAGCGTCCCATCCGAGGCCTCGGCCAGGTCGTGCCAGCGTTCCGGCATCAGCATCAGACTGGCGCCATAGTCGAACCCAGCCAGCGCGATCAGCTTGCCCTTGATCTCGGCCAATTTGGGCACCGGCGGCAGATCGGCGACGGTCTGCTTCTCGCCCAGCGCCATCGCCGTCTCGATCGTCAGGCCGAGCGGGTCGAGATCGCTGGTGCTGACCATGCGTGTCGTGGTCGGAAAGTCCGCCGCCAGCATCGCGGTCACACCGGGCGCGACCGGCCGGGTCACCAGCACGCCCTTCTTCCCCTGATCGAGCGCTGCCCTGTAGCTGGCGACATAGTCGTCGCCGCGGACCACGACGCGGAGCTGGGCGGGGCTCAATGTCTCATAGTCGGTCGTGGCCGCTGCGGCGGTGTTGCGGATGAACGCCGCGCGCTCGACCTCGCAGTCGGCCGCGCTGTTGGCCTCGCAAAAGCGGTCGATGCTGTCGGTGAAAATCTTGCCGTCGTCATGGCCCTTGCGCTTGATGGTCAGGGTACGAGGATCGGTGACCGTGACGGTCGCCGACGGATCCGCCTTGCGGATCGCGGCGGCGAGGCGCTGGACGAAATCGTCGCGCGGCGCCGGGGCCGCAGCGATCAGCAACAAGGCCAGCAATGCCCGCATCACACCGTCACCCGGCCGGTACGCTTGAGCTTGCCCCACCCGACGCGCGGGCCGCGCAGCGCCTGGGCGATCGCCTTGAGCACGACATAATACATCACCTGGCGATAACCGATGCGTTGCGGGATGAGCAGCCACAACAGGCTCCACTTCTCGCGCCGCTCGAGCGCGAAGGCGATGATCGCGGCGAGCATGTCGATCGCGGTGAACACCAGCCAGTAGAGCAGCATCTTCTCGACATCGTGCTGCGCCTGCGCCCAGCCATGCGCCTGCACCGCGACATAGGTCATCGCGAAGCTGACGAGCAGCGCCAGGTCGATGATCGGCGAGATCGCGGCGAGTATGATCTGGAACAGGATCGCCTGGGGCAGGCCGAGCAAGGCGAGGCCGCGCGGCTTGCCGCTCGCCATCACGCCGCCATGCTTCCACAGGCATTGCAGCGTGCCGAACGCCCAGCGGAAGCGCTGCTTGGCGAGGCCGCGCAACGTCTCGGGGCTCTCGGTCCAGGCGACGGCATATTGATCATAGGTGACCTTCCAGCCGGCGCGCTGGATCGCGATGGTCAGGTCCTGGTCCTCGGCGAGCGTATCGTCGGGATAGCCGCCGACTTCGAGGATCGCCGATAAGCGCCACGCGCCGACTGCGCCGGGCACCACCGTCATCGCATTGAGGCTGGCGAGCGCGCGGCGCTCGAGATTCTGCGCGGTGATATATTCGAGCGCCTGCCATTTGGTGACGATGTTGACGCGGTTGCCGACCTTGGCGTTGCCGGCGACCGCGCCGAGTTCGGGGTCGACGAACCACCGCGCGAGGCGGGCGATGGTCGTCGGCTCGAACTGCGTATCGGCATCGAGCGCGATGACGATCTCGCCGGTGGCGAGCGAGAGGCCCTGGTTGAGCGCGCGCGCCTTGCCGCCATTCTCCAGCGTCAGCAACCGCACGCGCGGATCATCGGCGAAGGCGGCGGTGATGACGTCACTGGTGCCGTCGGTCGAACCGTCGTCGATGACGATGACCTCGATCCGGACGTTGGTGCTGGCGAGCACGCCGTGCACCGCGCGCTCGATCACCGTGGCCTCGTTGAAGGCGGGAATCATCACCGTGACGAAGCGATCGGGGTCGATCGGCGGGAAGACGAGGCGGCTCTCGCGCCGTGCCTGGCGCAGCGCCAGCGCCGACAGCGCGATGGCGCGGAAGATGCCGATCGAGATGGCAAACAGGAAGATCCAGCCCAGCGCGACGACGATCACGCCGAGCGTGCCGAAGATGAACAGGTCGGTCTGCGCGGCGGCACGCTCGCTCGTCGACAAGGCCGGCATCGCCTGGTCGCGGGTCAGCCCGGCCAGCGTCGAGACGGGAACGAAGGTATAGCCCAGCGCGCGCAGCCGATCGATGATCACCGGCAGCGCCTCGACGGTCTGCTGACGGTTGCCGCCGGCGTCGTGGAGCAGCACGATGTTGCGGCTGCACGGCGGATCGCCCGGCCCGGCGCCCGCGCAGGGCTCGGTGCCGGTCACCTGAGCGATGGTCTGGTCGATGATCACCTGTGTGCCCGGCCGTTTCCAGTCGCCCGGATCGACATGCAGACCGACCGAGATATAGCCGCGATTCTGCGCCTGCAGCGCCGGCGCGATTTCGTCCGCGGTGGTCGGCTCGGCATCGCCGAAATAGGGCGCGCGGAACAGCCGCAGCGAGCGGCCGGCAAAGGCCTCGAACAGCCGCTGCGTGGTGTTGAGCTCGAACGCCGTCTCGGTCGCCGTCGCGCCGGAGAGATTGGGGTGGGTATAGGTGTGGCTGCCGACCTCATGCCCTTCGCGCACCAGCCGATCGAGCAGACCATGTTGCGTCAGCGCATTCTCGCCGACGATGAAGAAGGTGCCCGGCACCTGTTTCGCCTTGAGGATGTCGAGGATGCGCGGCGTCCAGGTTGGATCGGGGCCGTCGTCGAAGGTCAGCGCGACCATGCGGGGCTGATAGCCGGTGCGCTGCACGACATAGGGCGACGGCAATTGCGTGAAATCGACCTTGCCGATCAGCCCGTTGCCCACCGTCGTGACGCGCCGCACGCCGGGCACGGGGACCGCGGTGATCTTGAGGATCTCGCCCCGCCCCTCGATATCGGTGTCGGTGCCGGCGGGAATATTCTCGATCACCTTGGCGGGCGGCAGCGTGCGGTGCGCGCGGCCGAAGATCGACCACAGGCCGGGGTCTTCCGCGCCGAGCCGCCACAAGCCGACCCCGCCGATGCCGGCGCGCTGCAGAAAGTCGAGCTGGTTATAGGCCGAGGCCGCGTCGAGCATCCAGATGACGTGGCGGCTGTTACCCTCCTGATAGGCGAAGCCGCTGTTGCCGCTGGCGGCGTCGAAGGTCGGCACGGTCTCGGACTCGCGCGCCGCCGTCCAGGCCTCGTCGATCGACATCGGGTCGCCGCCCTTGTCGTGCCAGTCATAGGCATAGTTGCCGATCGCCACGACGAGCTTGCCGCGCGGCACGCCGCGCGCGGCGCGCGCGATCGATTGCTCGAACCAGGCGAGCGAGGCGATCGGGCCGGGGTCGCCGCTGATCTCATGCTCGTCATAGGCCATCAGGAACACGCGATCGACGATCGCCGCGAAGCTCTTCACGTCCCAGCCATCGTCGCCAACCGGCACGGCGATAGCGATGATCCAGCCATGTTTGGCGAAGCGCGCCTTGGCCTCGCGCAGGAACAGCCGGTAGTCGGCCCGCCCGGCCGGGGTCAGTTCCTCGAAGTCGAAAAAGACGCCGCCGGCATGGTTGGCGAGCAGATAACCCTCGAGATGATCGATCAGCTTCTTGCGCAGCACCGGGCTGTGCAGCAGCGATTCCATGCCCTTGACGTCCCAATTGCCGTTCAGGACGTTCGACACCATCGGCAGGATCAGCGGCGGGTGCTGGGTGCTGTTGATGATCTGGCGGCCGGCCGAATCGCCGAAGGTGGTGATCTGGTGGTTGGCGCCGGTGACCGAGATCCAGCCGGGCACGAGCCAGTCGAGATCGCCGATATGACGGCGCAGCGAGGCGGCGCTCGACGAATCCCACGGCACGTGGAAGCCGACCGCGATCTGCGTATCCTCATGCACGCCGCGCGCCGGCGCCCCGGTGAGGAAGCGCGCATAGCCGCGCACGTCGCGCTGCGCGCGCACCAGCAGCGAGCCGCGCGGCGGCGGTAAGCGGGTGATCGCGGGATGCTCGGCCTGGAAGGGCAGGAGCGCGGGCCGCGGCACCGCGCCGATCGAGACGACCAGCGCAATGACCGAGATGAGCAGCAGCGCGACGAACGCCGCGACGCCGAGCGCGAAGCGGCGGCGGCGCCGGCCGGAGGCATCGTAGAAGATCGGTGAGGCGGTCATGTCGCTGTGAAATATCCCCGGCGCATTGGCGCTTGCGGTAACCTGTTGACGCGATGGCGGCAACCGCGCGCCCAGGTGAAAAAGCTGTCACGATCGGGCCGAAGCGGGCCGGCTTCCCCTGTTATAGGGCCAATAACAGGGGCGACGATCTTTCTTGCGGGTGCCCCGGACCAGCCCCCTGCCCTATTGTTCTGCAACTTCAATAGCCTGTGGGATTTCAGCGATCCAACATAACAGAGCGGCAAGGGGTGCGGAACAGGGCGCGTCGGCGCCGGAACAGAGGCCGTAACAGGGGCGATAACAGAGCGCGGAGCGGCGCGGCGACGCACGGCATGATTCAACGGTCGCGCGAATTCTGGTGTGAGGGCAGCCGGGTTCAACATCGGCTGAGGACAAGCCATGGAATATGACCAAAGTGAATCACTGCGTGGACCGGAAGCGCATGAACCGCCCCCCAGCGATGCCGCCGTCGGTCATGCCAACGCCCCCGGCGGCAGGAAGGGCGGCACGCCACCGCCGGCGCAGCGCTGGCGCAAGGGCCAGTCGGGCAACCCGGCGGGACGACCGCCCAAGGCGCGCGCGAGCGGATCGCGCGGCGACCGACTGCTCGGCGCCGACGAGCCGACAAGAACGATGATCCTGACCCACGCCTACGCGCTGGTGACCTTCAAGGAGGATGGCGTGACGCAGGAAATGCCGCTCAACGAGGCGGTGTGGCGCGCGATGGGTCGGGCGGCGCTGAGCGGTAACCGGCTGGCGCAGTATCGCTTCACGCAGATCGTGCGCGAGACGGAGCGCGAGCAGCTCGCCGCGCAGGCGGCGATCTACAACGCGCTGGAGCGCAAGCATTATCGGCGATCGCCCGATGCGTCGTTCGACGACGATCTGATCATGGATGTGACCACCGGGACAGTGGTGGTGCGGGGGGATGCGGTGGGGTGAAGGCGTGGGTTACGCGACGTTCATCGGGCGCGGTTTTTCAACGGGACCGGGATTGCGTATTTTTCTTGGGGTATGATACTATGTATCTCGAAGGGTAATTCAATGAGAATGTCGTGGGTTTTCGGATTGTTGGCTCTGGCTACAATCCTGGTTTCAGTCACGCCCGCGCCGTCATGTGCCGACAGCTGGATGTTGCCCACGACCACCACCTACACCTCCTGCGCCGGCAACGCTCGCGTCATCGTGACCCCGCGCGATCTTCAAAGCCAGCTTGGCTATTTCGAGGACAAGGTCAGAAAGACCGATCCGGCCGGACAGAAGAAGGGCGGAACGCCGATTGCAAAAGCGCGACTCGAACGTCTGATAGACAAGCATTGGCAGTTGGTCTGGGACCACAAAATTGCAAACGATGTCGCGCCGGTAGCGGCCCTCGTTCGAGATGACGGCGCATACGCTGTAACATTCGATAATTGGCATGGCACGGGCTATGGGCCGAACGTCGTGGTAGTCTACGGCGCAGGGGGAAGGTTGATTCGCGCACTCGCCCTGTCCGACATCGTCCCGGTCGACTACATCAAGGCGCTACCCCATTCGGTTAGCTCTCTTCACTGGCGGGGCGCTCCACGCTTCTCTCCCGATGGTCGGCAGGTAGTCATTCCTGTCGTAATTCCTTCCGGGGAAATCGTTTCCGATCCCGCCACGATAGACATATCGGTCGATCTCTCCGACGGAAGCGTCTCGCCCCGCGATCCGGCAGCCTGGAACGTCGCGCTGGCAACAGGACGCAAGGTTCTCTCTGCAAAAATTGCCAACGAGGCGGCCGAAAAGGCTGCTTTCATTGCTCCTTTGCTCGGCCCAAAAATTAATGCGGAGCTTGAATGGCACGGCTACCTTCGCGAGGCGGTTGGCCGACTGCTTGGCGACGATGAAACCACGTCCACGACGGTCCTTCGTCTGCCAAGTGCAGATGACGATGCAGTATCCGAGACATGGGTGCACGATGCGTTGACCGAAAGCTACGCCGACAAGGTTGCGCTGGCGTCGCTCTCCGAGACCAACCTTTTGATGGTTTTAGGCAAGGTCGCGTCAAAGCTACCGGATCGGTCACTCTCGAAAATAACGGTGTTCATTGCGCTGTCGGATCGAAACTGGCCGGCGGCCGTAGCGGTGATGAGACCCACCGGAGCGAAGCTCGTGCAGCTCGACCCGACCAAGCCGATTCCGCAACGCGCAAGACGGATCGCGCGACGATATGGTTCGGCAAGCGATTGACTCAACGTCCGGAAGATGTGGGATTACCGTTCGGACAAGCCGGGCACCACCGCCTGCGGATGCTGCTCGGGTCGCGGCCATGCGTTGTTCCTGAGTGGCCCAAGCGCGGGTATTGCGATCAAGGCTTAGCGCCGCTGGTCCTCGACTGGGTGAATGTTCGTTTCGCCGCCCGCCCCTCTGGCAGTGCGCCGCCCGCTCAGCGTTGCTTCTTCGCCGTGGTCGCGGTGAAATCGGGGTCCTTCTTCGCCACCCAGTCGACGAACTTGCGGACATTGGGGTTGGCGAGCAGGAGCGCGACATCCATGCCGTAGCGCTGCAGTTCGGCATTGCTGAAATTGGCCATCAGCGTTTGCTGGCAGATCGGGTGCATCGGCACGACGTCGCGCCCGCCGCGGCTCTTGGGGACGGGATGGTGCCAGACGATGGTCTTGCCCGTCGGGCGCTCGCACAGCCAGCATGCGACGGGCGCCGCCGGCGCCTCCTCCTCGGGGTCCAGGTCGACATAGGGACCATGTTTTGAATGCTTGCGGGCCATAGGGTGACACGAATGCCCGAAAGTGCGCGGCGCGGCTATAGCGGCGCGGTCGCTATCACCGCGCCGGAGCCGGGCCCTGCAGATCGATCACCTTGTCGCGGTCGTACGCCAGCACGCCGGGGATGGGGAAAAGCCGGTCGATGACCACGCCGAACGAATTCGGCATCTTGTCCATGGCGCGAAAAACAGCCGGCTCGACCGGGAGGCCTTGCAGGCGCCCGGCGGGCTGCAGCGGCGCCTCCGGCGGCACAAGGACGAACGGCAATATGCCGGCGGGGTTGGGCGGCGGCGCGGGCAGATCCCAGTCATCGGGCATGCGGATGCGCCCGAGGTCGGCCACCTTGCCGGCGGCGGCGGCGAACTTGACCGTCCCCATGCAGAAGCAGGTTTCCATATCGCCCGGGCCGTCCTGCCACATATGGCCATACAGGACATAGGTGCCCGGCTTGACCGCGATCAGATAGACGAGGTGCGCGCCCTGCTTGTCGAAGATCTTGCCGAGATTCGTGTTGACCGCGAAGCGGGCTTCGAGCGGATCGAATTCGAAACCGGCGCCATCGGATTTCTTCTTCTTGTAGAGCTCCAGCGCGGCGTCGCGGTCACGCCGATATTGCGCGATTTCCTCTTCCGAGGGCAGCCGCTCGAAACGAAATTCGCTTTTCTGCAGGATGCGAAAGGCGATGTACGCCTTGGCCGGATCGATCGTGACGGGGCCGCTGCCGGTGACATGCTCGGCATAATCGACCTCCTTCGCCAACGCGCCGACCGGCAACGCGGACAGAAGGGCAAAGGCGGCCAACAGGAAACGCATCAGTTGAGCGCCGGCCTGGTCGGGTGCGGGCCGGAGGCGACCCTGGCTTGCTGCATCAGCATCTTCTCGCGGTCCTGCTCGGCCGGTGCCGTCGCGGCATCGTCGAAATTGAACGACTGCCAGATCGCCTGGGGCAAGCCGTAACGGTGATAGCCCTTATACCCCATACACACCCGCATGTTGATCCGCCGCGCCTTGCGCCGTTCCGGCACGCCGAACAGCCGATCCGACAGACGCGCGCCGATTGCCTCGAAGACGGGACCGAACAGCGTGTTTTTGACCAGCGGATCGTCGGGATTGGGCTTGATCCGATAGGCAAGGCCGCGGGCATAGCCATCGCATTCCTCGAGATCGGCCAGCGCCTCGGCAAAGCTTGTCGCTTCGCGATGGAAATAGAAATACCGGTCATAGCCTTTGACCATGTCGGGCTGCTCGGCGAAGTCGAGCGACGGCGCGGCGATCGCCTCGGGGCCGATCGCCGCCGTGGCGGGAGCGGATTGCGCATGGGCGGATCGTGCGGCGACGACCAGCAACAGCGCGCCGGCGATCTGCACCCGCCTATGAGATCGCTTCACCATTTCCCCCGCCACGCCGTGCCCCACCGGCAACCTTCACATGATGTCAGTCGGGCGAAGCATAACGGCCCGCTCGCGAAACCGGCAACGATTTCCTACGAAAAATCACCGGTTCGCGCCCCGCAACGCGGCCGTTCGGGTAGTAGCCCAACCGCGTCAAAAGCGCTCCGCCGTGCAGGCAGGATTCGGCGCCGGGAGCACCGGTGCGCTGCTCCCCGTGCGCCACGTCCAGGACTGGCTGCCCTCGGCGCGGCGGCGGCACATCACCTGCTCATGCAGCGCGTACATGCCCGGCATGAAGCCGCTCGACGCGCTCGGCGTGACGCCGAAGTGCATGAACGCGCTCGCCGTGCCGAAGGGTTGCCTGGCCGGGCCATTGGCCGAGATCGGCGTGCCGTTGCGGGCAAATCCGGTCCAGTAATCGAGCATCTGGCCGGAGAAGTGCCGTTCCGCCGCGGTGTCCGGAATCGCCGGCCAGAAGGACGGCGTTTGCCAGCAGGCTGGCATGGTGAAGTGCCTCTCTCCGTCGCGCTTCGACGTGAGGCCAGTACCATTGCCGATAACCGGCGGATTCATTGCGCCAACGCATAGCTTTCACTAGACAACCACAAACGGGATCGATGGATGCGACTGGACAATTTCGACCTCAACCTGCTGATCGCTTTCGATGCGTTGTTGGCGGAACGCAACGTCACAGAGGCGGCGCGACGGCTCAACCTGACCCAATCGGCGATGAGCGCTGCGCTCAAGCGGCTGCGCGAGGCGCTGAACGACGACATCCTTGCGCAACACGGCAAGAAGATGATCCCGACCGCCCGCGCGCTGGCGCTCGCGCCCGAAATTGCGGCGGTGGTGCAGAATCTGCGCAGCCTGATCGCCTCGTCCACATCGTTCGAGCCGATGTCATCCAATCGGCGGTTCAAGATTGCCGCGTCGGATTACATCACCACGGTGCTCATCGCCCCCATGCTCGAAAAGCTGCAGGTCGATGCGCCTTCGATCGAGGTGGAAGTGCGCTCACCGGATCCTTCCAGCAGCAAGGCGATGGAAGAAGGCGACCTCGACCTGATGCTGACGCCGGAACAGTTTCTCGTTCCCGACCATCCCAGCGAGCAACTGTTCGTCGAGCGCCACGTCGTCGTCGGCTGCACGAGCAATCCCGTGCTGCACGGGCCCTTGTCGGTCGAGGACTTTTTCGGTTGCGGCCATGTCAGCGTCCAGATCCAGGGCGAACCGTCCTTCATCGAGGCCGCGCTTCGGACGAGCGGCGACCGTCGTCGCATCGAGATTATCGCACCGTCGTTCATCCAGGCGCCGTGGATGCTGCGCAACACCAGCCGCCTTGCCTTGATGCACGAAAGGCTGGCCAACCTGCTGCGTGTTCCGCTCGCCCTGGCGGTAGCCGAATGCCCGATCCCGTTGCCGGCGATGAACGAGATGATGCAGCATCATTCGGCGCGAACGAACGATGCCGGGCTGTGCTGGTTACGCGCACAGTTGAAGGCCGCTGCGAACCGCGCCAGCCTTCCCCCCAAGGCCGCGAGGTGAAACCCCGCAGCTGATCGTGCCGCTTAAGGAGCCACAGGCCACCTTAACGCGGCAGCACCTCGATCGCCGACACGATGGCATCGCCGCGCTTTGGTTCGAAGGCGAGGTCGAGCTTGCCGTCGCGAACGTCGATATCGAAACTGCGCTGCAGCGCGACCCGCGCGCCCCCGGCCAATGTCGCGATATCGAGATCGCTCAGTACCGCACCGCCATTGGCCTTGACGTCGAACACCCGTTCGGCTGCCGCCGCCCCAGGCTCCACGAAGGTCAGCCGCACCGTGGAGCGGCCGTTCGCAACCGGCAGGTGATAGGCGAACTTGCCGTGCCGGTAGGTCGCGGCAATGTCGCGATCGACGGTGCCGGCGATCGGTGTCGGTGTGGCGGGTTTGCCGTAATCGGCGGGTTTGTCGACCGAACCTGCCTCGCCGCCATCGAAAAAGGCATCCGAGCCGAAGCGGCCCGTCAGGCTCGTCGCCGCGACGAGCGCGCCAGCGTCGATGCGGAAGCCGCGTGCCGCGCCCGCATCGAGCGTCCAGGTCACGCTATCGGCGACCTTGGCGCCCTTGAACCGACCCTCGGCGGCAACGACGTTGCGGCCCGCGTCCAGACGCACCGCCTTCCACACGCAGATCCGCAAGGCGCAATCGCTGCGCACGCCGATCGCACGACCGTTGACGGTCAGCGCCGTGTTCGGCGCGTTGCTGTAGACCTTGATGTCGGTGACCGGGTATGCCCGATCTACGTAACGCCGACCCGTAATGTACACGCTGGGTGCGGCGTTCCAGTTGGCCTTGTAGAAATAATAGGCGTCCTTGCGCGTCTTGTGGTCATAGGTGACCAGGCCCTTGGTGTTGATGTCCTCCGCGTCGCCCTCGTGCCTGATCGTGCTGGCAAAATCGAAGCCCGACCACAGCCAGCTTGCCCACAACCATGGCCGCACGGCGACCGCGGCCCAGTTGCGTTCGTGGACCATGCTTTCGACTTCTTCGGGCTGCTTGCGGCCGCCCGAATCCGCCGGGGTGGCCATCGGGTCGTCGGTGTGGATATTGATCGCGCCGCCGGCGCCATATTCGGTCAGCGCCAGCGCTTGCGTCGGGCGTTTGGCATGGATCGCATCGAGCGCCGGCCCGAGATCATCGGGCTTGCCGTAATACCAGCCGAAATAGCGGTTGGCACCGCCGAGGTCCGCCTGTGGCGCGGTGATGGGAACATCCACGCCGGCGCCGAACAGGCGTCCCTCGCAGCACGTCGCAAGCGCCGTCGGCCGTGACGGATCGAGGCTGTGCGCGAGGCCGTTGAGCTCGTGCAGGATCGGCGCAGGGTCGGGCGGCGTGCCCGTATAGCCGGAGACGAAGCCGGGTAGCGAGTTACCGAAATCGACCTCGTTGGCGATGCTCCATGTCGCGACCGAGGCATGGTTGCCGTCCTGCGCGATCTCCTCGGCAAGCTGTTGTCGCGCATTCTCGAGCAATCCCGGGCTGGCGCTCTTAGCGCCGCCGATTGTCCATTGCGAAACCAGCGGTATTTCGTCCCACAGCACGAAACCATAGCGGTCGGCGAGGTCGTGGACGGTCTGGCCATGCTGGTAATGGGTCAGGCGGATGGTGTTGGCGCCCATCTCGCGCAGCATCGCGAAGTCGCTGTCGACATCCTGCGGCGTGATCGCCCAGCCCTTGCCCTCGCGGTCCTGGTGATAACCGACACCGCGCAGCGCATAGGGCCTGCCGTTGAGCAGGAACCCGCGCGCCGGATCGAACGCCATCTGCCGCACGCCGAACGGCTGCCCCCATGTGTCGAGGCGGTGCCCGCCGGCCGACTGGATCTCGACCACCAGCTTGTAGAGGTACGGATCGGCGGTGCCGTTCCACAAATGCGCGGTCGTCAGGTGCAGCATCGCGTCGGACTGCGCGCCGGACTGCCTTGCCACGCTCAGCGACTGCACCGCGCTTGCCACGATCCGCCCGGCACGGTCCACCAGCCGCGCCACCACACGCACGTCCTGCGCGGCGGCACCGTCGTTGCGCACGCTGGCGCGGACCCGCACCGCGGCCTGTTTGCCCGCGACCTGCACGGTGGTGGCCGAGACACCGCTGCCGCCGTGATCGAGCATGTCGAGGTGGACGGCGTCGGTCGCGATCAGGCTGACCGGGCGATAGAGCCCGCCATGGACGAAGAAATCGCCGGCCAGCGGCAGCACGTCGGCGGTCGTGGCGCCAGGCTCGGGCTTGGCGTTGTCTACCTTCACCACCAGCACATTCTGGCCGTCGGGGCGCAGGGCATCGGTCGCGTCGAAGCGGAAGCGCGAGAACCCGCCCTTGTGCTTGCCCAGCGCGACGCCGTTCAGCCAGACGTCCGCGATCCGGCTTGCCGCGTCGAACTGGAGGAAGGCGCGCTTGCCGCTGAACGCGGCCGGCGCGCGGAACGACAGCCGGTACCAGCCGACGCCCATCGTCTTGTCGACCGATTGCGCGGTGTTGAGGTGGGTCGCCGGATCCGACCGGTAATAACCGACGCGGTTCCAGGTGTGCGGGACGCTGACCACGCTCCAGGCCGAATCGTCGAAGCCCGGCTGCTCCGGCCCGCTCGCCGCAGGATCGAGGCGAAAGCGCCAGCCGTCCGCCAGCACCAGCGTCGACCGATCGACCCGCACGGGAGCCGTCTTGGCACTGCGCGCCTGCGCCGCGCTGCCGCCAGCCGCCAGAACCATGGCCAGGCCGATCGGCGCCAGCGATCGGGTCAATGTCCAGACCGGCTTCAAGGAACGGGGTTTCAAGCGAGTCTCCCTCTATATGCCCGGCGTGCCCCGCCGGGATCAGTCGCGCAATGCCCCGCCGGTGGCGGCCGGGCGGGCTTCGGCGCGGAAGAACGCGAACTTGCGCTGGTCCGGCCATGGGACGATCTTGGCCGTCGTCCCCAGTTCTAGCAGATTCTGCGTGTCGGCGGAGAAGCGCGGCCAGTGCAGCAGCGCGGTATCGGGATTTCCGGTGCGGGCGAAGGCGACCAGCGACGCGGTCATTGCGTCGCTGAACGCCCGATCCGCCGCGGTCCAGTCGCGGGTGTGGCGGAACTGGTTGAAGGCATCGAGCGTGCCGAGGAAAAACGGCACCTCGGAGGTATGGTACGACCCCGCCGTCGCGGGGTCGAGATCGGGGAAGGTCACGCCCGGCGCATAGGAGTGCGCGCGCGCGAACTGATAGCTGAAGACCGGCGCGCGGCCGTGCGCGCTCTGCGCCAGCGCCCAGTCATTCATGCTGACCGCCATCGTGCCGTCGCGGTCGGCGGCGCGCGCCTGTGCGCGTGCCTCGGCATCGGTGGTTGCGGGATAAAGCGCGAGGAACGCGTCGGCGCGATCCTTGTACCGCTCCGCAACCTTGGCACGGTAATCGGCCAGATCGCGGATCGGGCCGAGGCCACCAAAGGCCTCGTCATGCGCGAAGCCGAGCATCAACGGCACGTCATTCTGGCCTGAGCGCGCAAAAATCGTCTCGATCGGCTGGGGCAGCAGATAGCCGTCCTGCACCGGCCCGATCTTCGGGCCGTTGGGCGTGCGGGGCACCACGATACGGTCCGCGGGCATCGCGCGAAGCTGTGCCAGATCCTTCGCCTTCAGCACTTCCTGCAGCTTGAGACCATCCTGCTCGGCATCGGCCAGCCCGGCCATCGCAACCGGCCCACCAAGCAATGCCCCGCTCATGCCCACGGCACGGTGGAACAGCCCCTTGGCGAGCGGGCTGGCCTGAAGGGTCAGCACCGACATCGAGCCGGCCGACTGGCCGACGATCGTGACATTGTCGGGGTCGCCGCCGAACGCGGCGATATTGCGCTGGACCCATTTGAGCGCGGCGATCTGATCGAGAAAGCCATAATTGCCCGAGGTCTTGTGCGGCGATTCGGCGGACAGGGCCGGGTGCGCCATGAAACCGAGCGGCCCGACGCGGTAATTGAGGTTGACGAAGACCGCACCCTGCCGGCTCACCGCCTCGCCACCGTAGAGCGGCATGCTCGCCGATCCGATGTAGAAGCCGCCGCCATAGATGTAGACGATCACCGGCGCCTTCTTCACCCCCGGCTTGCGCCAGACGTTGAGCGTGAGGCAATCCTCGCTGGTAATCTCGGCGCCGGAATATTGGTTGGCCAGAGCGTTACGCAGCGGCTGCATGCATTGCGGGCCGAAACGATCCGCGTGGTACGTCCCGGCCCAAGGCGCCACCGGCTGCGGATCGCGCCAGCGCAAGTCGCGCACCGGCGGGGCCGCATAGGGAATGCCGAGATAGGCCGAGACGCCCGAAGCCAGCACCTTGCCGTCGACGCGGCCGCTGTCGATCGACACCACACCGGCCGCCGACGGAGAAACCGCCGGGGCCGCGCGGTGCGGCGCGGCGAGCACAGCCGAGCCGCTCGCCAGCAAGGCGCTCACCACCATGAGCAAAGACGTTACGCGCATGGTTTGCCTCATCCTCGTTCGCATTTTCACCCGCCGACCGCGCCTGCAGCCGGTCAGAACTTGAAGCGCACGCCGCCCTTGTAGGTCCGGCCGAGCAGATCATAATAGGCCGTGCCGTTGGCGGGCAGCGGCGGATCGCGGTCGAACAGATTGTCGACGTTGAAGAAGACCTGGAAGCGCCGGTCGGGGCCGAAATTATAGCGCAAGCCCATATCGAGATAGGCGACCGCCGAGATGTGATTGTTGCTGATGCTGGTGGCCTGCGTCGTATCATAGCCCGCCTGGTCCGGCCCGTACTGGCCGTTATTCTGGAAGGAAGGCGAGACGTAGCGGACGTTGGCGTTCACGCCGACACCGCCGATTTCATAGTCGATCGTGGTGTTGACCAGCCATTTGGGCAGCCCGGCAGGCCCGCCAAAGGCCGCACCCGTCTGCCCGGCGCGGTCGATGCCATTGGGGAACAGCGTCGAGACATCGGTCGATGACTTGAAGGTCAGCACATGCGTGGCGAGCACATTGACCGACAGCACCCCCTTGAGCCCGATCTCATCGAGCCGCTGGCGGTAACTGGCCTGGAAGTCGAGGCCGCGCGTCCTGAACTCGGCGACGTTGGACGTCACCCCCTGCACGCCGGTGATCTGGCCCGCAGCGGTATCGTTATTGGCAAAACTGATCAGCGAGCAGAACGAGTTGCCGGTATAGACGCCGCCGATGAAGCAGTTGTTGACCACGCCTTGCGTGCTGGTCGAGGTGATCGCGCCCTTGATCTGGATATTATAGTAATCGACCGACAGGCGCAGCTTGCGGAAGAAGCTCGGCTGGTAGGCGACGCCCACCGTCTGGGTGGTCGAGCGTTCGGGCTTGAGGTTGGGGTTGCCGCCGACCAGGAAGCCGGCATTGTTGGTCGGCCGTGCCACGCCCGGCCGCGGATCGGTCGGCAGCGGCAGCGACTGGCTTTGCGGCGTGTAGAGTTCGATCAGGTTGGGCGCACGAATGTCGCGCGAACGGGTCGAGCGGAACATCAGCCCGTCGGTCACTTCCCAGGTAAGCCCGGCCTTCCACGTCGTGACGCTGCCCGAGGTGCTGTAATCGGTCACGCGCGCGGCGCCGTTGAACTCCACTTTTTTGGCAAACGGGGCATCGCGCAGCAGCGGCACGATCGTCTCGATATAGGCTTCCTTGACGTTCTGGCTGACCGTCGGCAGCGCAGCGCCCGCGCCTGTCAACCAGGTGCTCGATTGGGACAGGGGATCGCTCACGAGTCTGATCGATTCCGTGCGATATTCCGCGCCGACGCCGACCGAAACCGGCCCGGCCCAGGTCGAGAAGGGCTCGCCCTGCAGGTTGGCCGCCACGTCGTTAAGCACGGTCTTGCCCGAACCCGTCGCGGTACCGAGGATGTAGCTGGCGGCCGCACTCGACACGTTGGGCGAACCCAGGATGTTGATCGGCACGCAACCCGCGGCGGTGGCGGCCGCGCTGCGGCACACGATCTGCCCGCCGACATTCACCGCATCGAGCGCGTTGCGGAAGTTGGTGTTGTTGAAATTGTTGGTAATCTTCACGTTCGAGGTGTTCTGGCCGTACAGGTACGACAGGTCCCACTTCCACGATCCGCCGAAGCTGCCCTTTGCGCCGGTCTGGATGCGGATCAGCTCGTTGTGAATTTCGCGGACATTGGGCCCGAAGCCCTCGCCGGTATAGCCGACCGACAGGCCGCCGGCCGGGACCAGCGCCAACTGCGCCGGGGTGAGCGCCTGGGCGAGATAGGCATTGTCCTTGGCGATCGTCAGTGCCGGCCCCGCGCCGGCGCCGTCGCGGCGGATCAGGATGATCCCGGTGGTGGTGACGTTCGAGTAGAGCGGTTCGACATAGACCGTGAGGTGATCGCTCACGTCGAAGGAGAGCTTGCCCATCGCATTGTAGCGCGTCTGCGCCGGGCGCAGTTGCTGGGTGTTGAGGTTGTTGATGCCCGCCGCAACATTGGCGGCAAGCGCGGCCGGCGTGAAGAAATCGAGGCTGGCGGTCAGGTTGCTGAGGCCGGGCGCGAAGGTCGTGGTGGTCACGCCGCCGCCGGTGGTCGGCACGAAGGCCAGGCCCTTGAGCGCCCCTGCCGTCAGGATCAGCCCGCCGCTGGTGCCGGTGCCGAAATAATTGCCATTGGGGCCAAGCACGGTGCTGGGCGTACCCGCGGGCCGGTTGGCGATGACGGCACCGTTCCAGGCCGCACGGCCCCAGGCCCGCGCGGTGTTGTAATAGGCCGTACCGCCATCGTCATTATATTCGAACCCGGCGACGATATGCCCGCGTCCGTCCGCAAAGGTCGTTCCGGCCGCCAGCGTGGCATGCTTGTTCTTCGCGTCATGGTAGCGGGTCTCGCCATATTGGAACGAGCCCTTGACGCCGACGAAATGGTCGTCGGTCTGGAAGTTGATCACGCCGGCGACGGCGTCCGAACCGTAAGCTGCCGAGGCGCCGCCGGTCACGACGTCGCTGTTGCGGACCAGCACGGTCGGGATGACGTTCAGATCGGTCGTGCCCGCCGAGGTGGTCACACCGGGGATGATCGTCTGCGGCAAACGCCCGCGATCGAGCAGCACGAGCGTGCGCGTCGGGCCAAGCCCGCGCAGATCGGCGAGAAACGCACCGGTATTGCCCAGGCCACCCGCGCTCGGCGAAACCGCCGCGCGGAATGCCGGCACCTTGTTGAGCGCATCGCCGATATTGGTGATCGCGCGTTGCTCGACGAATTCCTGCCCGACCACGGTGGTGGGGGTCGGCGCGGTATAACCATCGCGCGACAGGCGGGTGGCGGTCACTACGACATCCCCGCCCTCGGGGGCGTTGCCCTCAGCCGCTTGCGGCGCGGGGCTCGCCGCGACCTGCGCGTTGCTGGCGGGCGCCTGCTGCGCGAATGCCGGCAAGGCGGCAAGCACGGACACGACGCTGGCGAGCAGCAGAACCTTGCGGGTCAGACCGGTCGTCGCCGAATTAGCGGCAAAATGTTCGGATGCCATAAAATGCTGGCGCATGAGTCGTCCCTCTCCCTTGGCCATGCATTGCCGGCCATTTTGGTCTGACCAATAGCTAAACCAACCGGTGAATTGGTAAAATGAATTGAATTGATGATGAATCATCGATCGAATTCATGGTTACGATAAGCTGCGACGGCGCAAGGGTTATCTGCCACTGGCGACGCCTTGAAGATCCGACAAATTGTTCACCTGTCACGGCGATGGCCTTACCCGCTGCGACCGTAATTGGCCTGACAGTCCGCCGCTACAACGCTCTTGTCGCTTGTGGCGAAGGCTCAGGCGTCGCGCTGACCAGAGCTGGCACGGGCGCGCTTGTCCCTTGTGGCGGACACGGCCAAAGCCTCGGTTCCAGAAACGACCGCCAAGGCTCGGCACGTCGACCGGCTCGGCATCGACCATGATGCGTAGTGGAGCTTCAGATATGCGGCCGGAACACGGGCGGAGAACCGGACCGGACGATCGAACGCTGCGACACAGCGAAGGTCGCGACGGTGTTGCTACCCGCTCGGGTCGTCCTGGCTACCCGGCCTGGTATTGAGCTGCGGCAAGGCTTTGCGGACAATGGCCGCATCATGAAACGCAACCTGGGATTGATCGCGCTCGCGACAGGCGCCTTCGGGATTGGCGTCACCGAGTTCGCGCCGATGGGGTTGCTCCCGGTCATCGCGCACGATCTGGGCGTCTCGATCCCGACGGCGGGCCTTCTCGTCAGCGCCTATGCGCTCGGTGTCCTCGCCGGCGTGCCGCTCATGACGCTGACGACGCGACGATGGGCGCGTCGCACGCTGCTGATCTCGCTCGCGGCGATCTTCACGCTCGGGAACCTGCTCGCCGCGATGTCGGGAAATTACGCCATGCTGATGGCCGCCCGAATCCTCACCTCGTTGAACCACGGCACCTTTTTCGGGGTGGGGTCGGTCGTCGCCGCGAGCCTCGTCGCGCCCGGCCGGCGCGCTCGGGCCGTCGCGACGATGTTCATGGGATTGACCATCGCCAATGTCATCGGCGTGCCGCTCGCCGCCTGGGCGGGCGATCATCTCGGGTGGCGCATGTCCTTCTGGGGAATCGCCGGGCTCGGCGTCGTCACGATGGCCGCGCTGCGATCGACGCTGCCGCTGCTCCCTGCCCCTGGCGGTGGCAATCTCAGCGCCGAGCTTCGCGTGCTGATGCGCGGCACCGTGCTCGGCGCGTTCGGTCTGACCGTGATCGGTTCGAGCGCGATGTTCACCGTCTTTACCTACATCGCCGCGATCCTGCGTGACGAGACGCATGCGTCGAGCGGATGGGTGACCGCGATGCTGGTGACCTATGGCGCGGGCCTCACCGTCGGCAACTGGCTGGGCGGCAGGTTCGCCGACCGATCGGTCGATCTGACGCTCGCGGTGACGCTGGCGGGCCTGTCGGCTGTTCTCGCCATCTTTGCCTTCACGATGCGCGATGCGTGGAGCAGCGCACTGCTCATCTTCCTGTGGGGTATCGCGAGTTTCGCCTTGGTGCCCCCGTTGCAGATGCGGGTGATGACGGCCGCGGCGGCCGCGCCCAATCTCGCGGCGTCGGTCAACATCGGTGCGTTCAATCTCGGCAATGCCCTGGGTGCCGCGCTCGGCGGGGCCGTGATCGCCGCCGGGTTCGGCTACCCGGCGGTCGCGCTCGCCGGCGCGGGGACCTCGGCGATCGGCCTGCTGATCGTGCTGCTCGGGTCCGGCCGGAAGCGCCGTTCGACCGACCCGGCGTAGATTTACCCGTTCGGGTAGCGCCGCCGACCCGGCCTGGGATTGAGGGCGCGCCGCCACGCGGCGACGATGGAAAGCGTAACGACCGGGGCCTTCGCGGCCCAAAGGAGAAGCAATGTTCAAATCCATTCTCGCAGCAACCGCGCTTTGCCTTGCAGTGCCTGTCGCGGCCGAGGTTCCGCCGTTCCCGGCGCACTTCCAGTCGCGCGACATCACCGCGAACGGCGTCACGCTCCATCTGCGCGTCGGCGGCAAGGGCCCGGCCGTGCTGTTGCTGCACGGCTATGGCGAAACGGGTGACATGTGGGCGCCGCTAGCGGCGGCGCTGCAGGACAATCACACCGTCATCGTGCCCGATTTGCGCGGCATGGGGCTTTCGTCGCATCCGGCGGACGGTTTCGACAAGATGACCCAGGGCCGCGACATGCAGGCGGTGCTCGCCGCGCTCGGCATCGAACATTATGATGTTGTCGCGCACGATATCGGCAACATGGTCGCCTTCGCGCTCGCCACGCAGCAGCCCGGCCG
This sequence comes from Sphingomonas sp. AR_OL41, assembly GCF_029911635.1. Lineage (GTDB taxonomy): Bacteria > Pseudomonadota > Alphaproteobacteria > Sphingomonadales > Sphingomonadaceae > Sphingomonas. The sequence goes on along the minus strand of NZ_JARYTI010000045.1, from coordinate 18,274 downwards.
GATCGGACGGCTCGTGCTGATCGATGCCCCCGTGCCCGGCGTCGGCCCATGGGACGAGATCCTGAAGAACCCGCTGCTGTGGCACTTCCGCTTCGGCGGGCCGGATATGGAGCGGCTCGTCGCGGGGCGCGAGCGCATCTATCTCGACCGCTTCTGGAACGAGTTCTCCGCGAACCCGGCGCGCTTCGACGAGGCATCGCGCCAGCATTATGCCGCGCTCTACGCTCGCCCCGGCGCAATGCACTCGGGCTTCGCGCAGTTCGCCGCCTTCGATCGCGACGCCGCCGACAATCGCGCCTGGCTGGCGGCCGGCAACAAGCTGACGATGCCGCTCCTCGCGCTCGGCGGCGAGAAGTCGTTCGGGCCGATGATGGCGACGGTCATGCGCGCCGCCGCAACCAACGTGACCGAAGGCGTGATCCCCGACTCGGGGCACTGGATCATGGAGGAGAACCCCAAGGCCACCGTCGCCCGCGTGGTGACCTTTCTGGACAGCGGGCGATGATCGGCCGCATCGGCTGCGCCGCGGCGCTCGCGGCGGTCCTGTCGCTCGCCACGGCCGCAACGGCCGAGACGCGGCCGACACGTCTGTCGCCAGCCGACATCGCCGCGCTCGCCGAGACGGGGGCCGGACCCGGTACATCGGGCGTCGCGGGAATCCATACGACCGTTCTTTATGGCGATCCGACCGTTGAGGGCCCCTACACGATCGAGATCCGCGTGCCGCCCCACACCAGGATCGCCGCGCATACCCACCGCGACGATCGCAGCGCGGTCGTGGTCAGCGGCAGGTGGTTCTTCGGTTATGGCGCAACGGCGGACGCAGCGAAGCTCAAGCCGCTGCCGCCCGGCAGCTTCTACACCGAGCCTGCCGATGCGCCGCACTTCGCGATGACCGGCGACGAGCCGGCAGTGGTCTACATCACCGGGCAAGGCCCGACCGACACACGCTACACCGCCGCCCCCTGAAAGGTTTCGCCATGGCCTCCCCCAGCATTATCCGTGATCCGATCGCCGACGCGCTGCTCGCACCGCAAAATGCGGCGCTGGTGATCATCGACTTTCAGCCGGTCCAGGTCGCCTCGATCGTCTCGATGGAGCGTCGCGAGTTGATCGCCAACGTCGTCGCGGTCGCCCGGGCTGCCACGCTCTACAAGCTGCCGGTGGTGCTTTCGACCGTCAACGTCACGACCGGCCTCAACGCGCCCACGATCCATCAACTGACCGACGTGCTGGGCGACGTCGTGGCGATCGACCGGACATCGATCAACGCCTGGGAGGACGCGGACTTCGTCGCGGCGGTCAAGGCGACGGGCCGCCGCAAGCTGATCATGGTCGCGCTGTGGACCGAGGTCTGCCTCGCCTTTCCTGCGCTCGACGCGATGCGCGAGGGCTTCGACGTCTATCCCGTCGTCGATGCCGTTGGTGGCACATCGCTGACCGCGCACCGCGCGGGGCTGGAGCGGATCGTCCAGGCCGGCGCGAGACCGATCACCTGGATCCAGCTCGCCTGCGAACTGCAGCGCGACTGGAACCGCGAGGCCACGAAGGCGGGCTTCGCCGAGATCGTCTTCTCCTCGATCCACCCCTGACAAGGAGCGCTCACCATGATGAGAATTGCCCCACGCCTGATGATCGGCCTGCTCGCCGCCGCCGTCACAGCTGCTACCGCCGCGCCGGCAGATGCGGCCCCGCCGGTGCGCAATGTCGTGCTCGTCCACGGCGCCTTCGCCGACGGCTCGGGCTGGAACGCGGTCGCGCAGATCCTCGAGCGCGACGGCTACAACGTCACCATCGTCCAGCAGCCCGAGACCTCGCTCGAGGATGACGTGGCGGCGACCAACCGCGTGCTCGACATGCAGGACGGGCCGACCGTGCTCGTCGGCCATAGCTATGGCGGCGTCATCGTCACCGAGGCGGGCAACAACGCCCATGTCAGCGCCCTGGTCTATGTCGCGGCCTTCCAGCCCGACACTGGCGAGAGTCTCGCCTCGCTCGGTGCGAGCATGCCGCCCGCCTCGACCGCCGTGACACCGACGGCCGACGGTTTCCTGTTCATCGCCGCGCCCGCCTTTCGCGCCGACTTCGCCGCGGATCTCGCAGCAGGCGTGGCCGACCGCATGTCGCGCTCGCAGGTGCCGCTGTCGGTCCGCGCCGCCACGGCCAAGGTCGCGACGCCTGCGTGGAAGCGCAAGCCCAGTTATGCCGTCATCGCCACGCAGGATCGGTCGCTCAACCCCGAGCTGCAGCGCAAGATGTACAAACGTTCGGGCACGATCGCGACCGAGATCGCCGCCAGCCATGCGGTCTATATCTCGCAGCCCGCCGCCGTGGCGGCGGTCGTCGAGAAGGCCGCAACGCGCGTCGAATGGCGGCGCGAGTAACGGAGGGTGCGCGCGCTTCGGCGCGCATCTGGCGCCGCCAAGGTTGACGCTTGTCGACGCCACGGGCTTTTGTGATACGCTTTTCCGGCAACAGGCGACCCGCCCCTGACCATGCGATGAAAGGCCCGTCACATGATCCGGTCTTGCCTGAGCAGCATTGGCGTATCGCTTCTGACGATTGCCCTGCTCGTCAGCCCGGCCTGCCTGGCGCAGACCGCGGCGCCGGGGTTCGAATCCTACAAGCATGTCCGCGCCGCAGCCGACGATGGCGCCCCTGACGGTCTGCTCCGCATCGCGCAGACCGCCGACGGTTATCTGTGGCTCGCCGGCGATGCACTCTATCGCTTTGACGGCGCGACCTTCGAGCGGATCGACTGGCCGCAGAAGTCGGGCAAGCGGCACGCCTCGCCATCTGCGCTGATGGTCGGCAACCGCGGTGAGCTGTGGGTCGGATTGCGCGACACCGGCGGCGTCGCCGTTTACCGGCAGGGCGCACTGCGGGACATGCACATGCCCGATCCGCCACGCGGCGTATCCGGCTTCGCGCAAACGCCAGACGGAACGATCTGGGCATCATCCACGGGGCTCGACAAGCGGTTGCAGCGCTTGCGCGGTTCCCGGTGGGAGCGCGTCGACGAAGGGCTGGGGCTGCCGGCCGGCTACATCATGGACCTGGTCGTCGCGCGCGACGGCAGGCTGTGGGTCGCGCTGGCGGCGGAGAATGAGGATGGCGGCTCGCTGGCGTTCCTCGCCCCGCACGCGACGCGGTTTCAAATCGTGCCCGTACGAATCTCGGGACTGCCCAAGATCGCGCTCGATCACAGTGGAGCGCTCTGGATCTCGGACGGCGCCGGCACGCGGATGTTGTTCGACGCGCGCGGAGATCCCGCACGATCGAACCTCATCTTGCCGCCCGTGCCCGGTGTAACCCGAGCAGCAATCACCTTTGATCGCAGCGGCGGACTTTGGGGCACGACGGGGTCGGCGGGGATATTCCACATCGCCAACCCCCTGGCGCCGCCCGGCGCGCCCGGCGCGCAGCTTCATCGGTTCGGCGCGGCAAACGGCCTCACCTCCGACACCAGCTATGCGCCATTCGTCGACCGTGAGGGCAATGTCTGGATCACGACGGAAAGCGGCATAGATCAATTTCGCCCGGCCGCAGCACAGCAGGACGGCGTTGTGCCCGCCGATCCCCAGCATGGACTTTCGCTGGCCCGGGCGAAGGACGGGAGCATTTATATAGCGTCGCGCCGGACGCTTTTTCATGTCCCCGCGAACGGGCGCGCTTCCCCGATCCTGAAGCTTCGCACCGACGAGACCACGATGTGCACCGCCCGCGCCGGGGGCGTCTGGGTCATCGAACCGGGCCAGGTGATGCTGCTGGACGGTGCGCGAGCGCGCACGCTCCCGGGCTATCCTGGCGGCGCGGCGAAGCTCGCCTGCACCGAAGACGCCGCCGGCCGTCTCTGGCTCGGCCTCGCCAGCGGCGCGCTCCTGTGGCGCGACGCAGCGGGCTGGCATCGCGCCGGGGGGGCGCTCGCCAACCTGCCGATCTGGGATCTGACGACCACGGCGCAGGGCGATCTCGCGCTGATCATTCCGCCCGACATCGCCGTCTTGCGGGGCGGTCGGCTCGAGAAAATCGCGCTCGGATCAACGGGCATCGGCACCCCCTGGGCGATGATGCCGGGCAATCGCCCGGGCGCGAAAGACCTTTTCGTCAGCGGCAGCGCGGGCCTGGTGCGGATACGCGGGAACCAACTGCGCCATCTCGATGAGCGGCGCTTCCCCTGGATCACCTGGATAAGGACGCTCCAGCAGGGCGCTGACGGGCAGACCTGGCTGTTCAGCCGGACCGGCGCGTACAAGGTCGCCACCGCCGATCTCGATCGCGCCTTCGACGATCCCGCCGCGCCGCTGCCCTTCACCAAGTTCGACGCGCTGGATGGGCTGGCGAGTACGGTGCAGCGTGGCGGCTTCGCCGGCCAGCAAAGCGCCGTCGGGGGGGATGGCAGGATCTGGTTTCTCAATCGACAGGGCGCGGCATTTTTCGACCCCGCGAAACTCCAGCCCAACCGCCTCCCGCCGCCGGTGACGATCCGCTCGCTGGCCGGCGGCGGGCGGACCTGGCGCGATCCGCGCGATGTCGTTCTTCCCGGGGGCACGCGCACCGTCGACATCGTCTATGCCGGTCTCAGCTTCACGGTGCCGCAGCGTGTGCAGTTCCTGTATCGGCTGCAGGGGGTCGACGACGGTTGGGTCGATGCGGGGGCGCGGCGGACCGCGTCCTACTCCAATCTCGGCCCGGGCCGGTACAGTTTCCGGGTGATGGCGCGCAACAGTGACGGCGTCTGGAACCGCGCGGGTGCCACGCTGACATTCGAGATCGAGCCCACTTTCGTGCAAAGCTGGCCATTCAAACTCCTGTGCGCGGCGGCGCTGCTCGCGCTGATGTGGCTGGCTTATTCGTTGCGCCTGCGCACCGTTGCCGACCGGATCCGCCGGGGGATGGCCGAACGCGCCGAGGAACGCGAGCGGATCGCGCGTGAGCTCCACGACACGCTGCTACAGTCGGTCCAGTCGCTGACGCTGCGCTTTCAGCTCGCCGCCGACGATCTGCCGGCGGGCACGCCCGCGCGCGCCTCGCTGATCACCGCGATCGACACCGCCGACAAGGTGATCGCCGAAGGTCGCGACCGGGTGCGCGATCTGCGCTCGCAGCAGGAGGGCGACCTGGAGCAGATCGTCTGCGACCTAATCGCGCGGCTCGCCTTCGGCGCGGATGTCGCGGTGTCGATCACCTCCGACGGAGCGGATCGAGCGCTCGAGCCGGCGGCGCTCGACGAGATCACGCGGATCGCCGGCGAGGCACTTTTCAACATCCGCCGCCATGCCGACGCCACCGAAATGGTGGTCGAAATCCACCACGGACCAAGCCTGCAGCTCCGCTTCGCCGACAACGGGCGTGGCATCGATGCCGACATCGCGGCGGCGGGTGGCAAGGCCGGCCATTACGGGCTGCTGGGCATGGCCGAACGCGCCCGACGGTTGCACGGCCGCCTCGCCATCCGGCGCCGGCCCGACCGAGGCACCGAAGTCCTGCTGACAATTCCCGGGGCGATTGCCTATAAACCGCGTAGCGTGCGACGATAATGGCCGTGACGCCGCCCCCGATCCGCATCCTCATCGTCGACGACCATCCGATGGTGCGCGACGGGATCGTCACCCTGCTCCGCCGACAGCCGGACATGGAGCCCGTGGGCGAAGCGTCCAATGGCGTCGAAGCAATCGAGAAGTTCCGCGAGCTGTCGCCCGACCTGACGCTGATGGATGTGCAGATGCCGGAAATGGGCGGGGTCGAGGCGATCGCCGAAATCCGCCGCCTGGCGCCCGACGCCCATATTCTGGTGCTGACCACCTACCCGGGGGACGCCAATGCGGCGCGCGCCATCCGGGCTGGCGCCGCGGGCTATCTTCTCAAGAACGGCATTCGGGTCGAGCTCCTCGACGCCATCCGATCGGTTCATGCCGGCCGCCGCGCGATCTCCGCCGACATCGCGCACGAAATTGCCACGCATGCGCTCGATGAGGCGCTGACCGAGCGGGAAATCGAGATTCTTCGCCTGGTTGCCAATGGTCACGCCAACAAGCAGATCGCCTGGCGGCTGAACCTTTCGAACGACACGATCAAGGCGCAGCTCAAGGCAATCTTCGCCAAGCTCGGCGTTCACGATCGCACCCATGCGGTTACGGTCGCGACGCGGCGTGGTTATATCAACCTGTTATCGTGACCTTCGCGCGGGGAGCGCAAGCACGGTTTCGACGATGCGCGCCGTGCGGGCTGATCCCGACATGGCCAGCCTTCGCTCGGGGCAAGGATCTGCTATCCCCGCCCCCGCGCCCCGTCCCTAATTCTCATCCCCCATGCGCAGCGCGGCGATGAACGCCTCTTGCGGGATGCTGACCGAGCCGTACTCCCGCATGCGCTTCTTGCCCTCTTTCTGCTTGTCGAGCAGCTTGCGCTTGCGGCTGGCGTCGCCGCCATAGCATTTCGCGGTCACGTCCTTGCGCATCGCGGCGATCGTCTCGCGCGCGATTACCTTGCCGCCGATCGCGGCCTGCACCGGGATCTTGAACAGATGGCGCGGGATGAGGTCCTTGAGGCGCTCGCACATGCCCCTGCCCCGGCTCTCGGCGGTGCCGCGATGGACGATCATGCTCAGCGCGTCGACCGGCTCGGCATTGACCATGATGCTCATCTTGACGAGGTCGCCCTCGCGATAGCCGATCTGGTGATAGTCGAAGCTGGCATAGCCCCGGCTGATGCTCTTCAGCCGGTCGTAGAAATCGAACACCACCTCGTTGAGCGGCAGCTCATAAGTCACCTGCGCGCGACCGCCGACATAGGTCAGGTTCTTCTGGATGCCGCGCCGATCCTGGCAGAGCTTGAGGATGCTGCCGAGATATTCGTCGGGGCAATAGATCACCGCCTCGATCCACGGCTCGGCAATCGACGCGATCTTGTTGGGATCGGGCATGTCCGACGGGTTGTGCAGCTCGATATGCCCGCCACCATGCGTCAGCTCGATCTGGTAGACCACCGACGGCGCGGTGGTGATCAGGTCGAGATCATATTCGCGCGTCAGCCGCTCCTGGATGATCTCGAGGTGGAGCAGGCCGAGGAAACCGCAACGGAAACCGAAGCCCAGCGCCGCCGAGCTTTCCATCTCGAAGGTGAAGCTGGCGTCGTTGAGGCGCAGCCGCGAGATGCTCTCGCGCAGCTTCTCGAAATCCGCCGCGTCGACCGGAAACAGCCCGCAGAACACCACGGGCTGGACGAGCTTGAAACCCGGCAGCGCCTCGGCGGCGGGACGCTTGGCGTCGGTGATGGTGTCGCCGACCGCAGTCTGCGCGACTTCCTTGATCTGCGCGGTGATGAAGCCGATCTCGCCGGGGCCGAGATCGTTCAGCTGCTCGATCTTGGGGCGAAAGCAGCCGACGCGATCGACGAGGTGCTGTGTCCCCGTCGCCATGAACTTGATCAGCTGGCCCTTCTTCAGCACGCCGGCCATCACGCGAACGAGGATGACGACGCCGAGATAGGGGTCGTACCAGCTGTCGACCAGCATCGCCTTCAACGGCGCATCGGCATCGCCCTTGGGCGGCGGGATGCGCGTGACGATCGCCTCGAGCACTTCCTCGATGCCGATCCCGGCCTTGGCCGAGGTCAGCACTGCGTTCGACGCGTCGAGGCCGATGACCTCCTCGATCTCGGCCTTGACCTTTTCCGGGTCGGCGGCGGGCAGGTCGATCTTGTTGATGACGGGGATGATCTCGTGATCATGTTCGATCGACTGGTAGACATTGGCGAGCGTCTGCGCCTCGACGCCTTGCGCGGCATCGACGACGAGCAACGCGCCCTCGCACGCGGCGAGGCTGCGGCTAACCTCATAGGCGAAGTCGACATGGCCCGGCGTGTCCATCAGGTTGAGGACATAGTCCAACCCGTCCTTGGCCTTGTAGGCAAGGCGCACGGTCTGCGCCTTGATGGTGATGCCGCGCTCGCGCTCGATATCCATGTTGTCGAGCACCTGCTCGCTCATCTCGCGCGCGGTCAGCCCGCCGGTCTGCTGGATGAGGCGATCGGCGAGCGTCGACTTGCCATGGTCGATATGGGCGATGATCGAGAAATTGCGGATGCGGTCCAGGGGTGTCGTCATGGCCACGCGCTTAGGGCGCGCGCCGCCTTCCCGCAATGCCCGCCGATGGTGTCCGTTCCATCCTAGCGCGACGCGCCGGGTGATGGTAGAAGGCTCCGACACGGTCGCATGTCTCATGACGCACGCACCCGATGACGGGGCGCGCGCCGCTTTCGGGGGATCCCATGCGTTATTTGCTTTCCGCTACCGCTTTCGCCGCCCTGCTCGTCGCCACGCCCGCCCTGGCACAGGACCGCGGCTCGTCGGCCTATCAAAGGCAGACCAAGGGCGAGGCGCAGATTCCGGTCTGCACCCGGATGCTCGGCACGATCGCTATCGTCGAGCCCGACAAGCAATGGTGGCGCGAGCTCAACCTCGGCAGCCCCGAGGCGATCATCAAGATTTTCGTCCAGAAGTCGGGCTGCTTCAAGCTGGTCAATCGCGGCGCCGCGATGGCCAGCCGCAACATGGAACGCGCGATGGCCGACAGCGGCGAGCTGCAGGCCGGGTCGAACCTCGGGCGTGGCCAGGTCAAGGCGGCGGATTACTTTCTCCAGCCCGATATCGTCACCGCCAATGCCCATTCGGGTGGCGGTGGCGGCGGCGCGGTGCTGGGCGGGTTGCTCGGCCATGCCGGCGGCTTCCTTGGCGCGGCCGGCGCGATCGCCGGCGGCATCAACGTCAACAAGAAGGAAGCCAATGTCACGCTGTCGGTGGTCAATGCCCGCACCACCGAGGAAGAGGCGCTGGTCGAGGGCCATGCCCGCAAGTCCGATGTCAGCTTCGGCGCGGGCGGCGGCCTGTTCGGCGGCGGCGCCTTTGCCGGCGCGGCGGGCGGCGGCTATCAGGATACCGCGATCGGCCAGGTCATCGTGCTGGCCTATCTCGACGCCTATACCAAGCTGGTGACGCAGCTCGGCGGCCTGCCGACCAACGCCGCCGCGGCAGCACCGCAGGCCCAGCCCTGAGGCCAGCCGATCATCCTTTCGTCGGGACAGGGCGGCGGGCAACCGTCGCCCTTTCTCGTCGCGGCGGGTTGCGCTAGGCTCGGCCCGACGATCCCCGAGGAGATGATGATGCGCCCCCGCCTTGCCCTGTCGATGCTTGCGGCACTCGCCGCCACCGCGGCCACCCCTGCTTTTGCCGCGCTGGCCGTCGGCGCGAAGGCCCCCGACTTCACCACCCAGGCCGCGCTGAAGGGCAAGGAGTTCCCCTTTGCGCTGGCAAAGGCGCTGAAGAAGGGCCCGGTCGTGGTCTATTTCTTCCCCGCCGCCTTCACCACGGGCTGCACCGCCGAAGCGCATGCCTTTGCTGAGGCGGCGGCCGATTTCAAAAAGAACGGCGCGACGTTGATCGGGCTGACCGCGGGCAACCCCGAGCGGATCGCGGAGTTCACCAAGGTCGAGTGCCGCGACAAGTTCCCCGTCGGGCTGGCGACGCCGGCGACGATCGCGGGCTATGATGTGGCGCTGGTGCAAAAGGCCGGCTGGACGACCCGCACCTCCTACGTCATCGCGCCCGATGGCAAGATCATCTTCGTGCTCAATGCGATGGAGCCGCTCGGCCATATCAGCGGCACGCTCGCCGCGGTGAAGGCCTATAAGGCGGCGCACCCGCGCCGCTGATCAGGCGGCGATCGACACCCCGGCATCGGTGATCGCGCTCAGCGCATTGTCGAGCCGGGCATCGCCCGCCCCGCCGACCAGCGCCCAGCGCACGCCGCGCCGCTCGAGCTCGGCGCGCGACAGGTCGAAGAAGCGCTGGCGCAAGGTCGGCGTGCCGAACATGCGCGTGCCGTCCTCGATCCAGGGCAGGTCGATATCGAGCAGCAGATAGAGGTCGGCGGTACCCTGCCAGGCATCGAACCACGGGTCGCGCCAGCCGAACAGCATGTCGGCCCACACCGCGGTCATCAACGGATCGGTGTCGAGCAGCAGCGGATCGAGTCCGCCGGCGCGCGCCGTCTGGGTCAGCCGATCGTGCGTCTGCGCGATGGTCACCAGATCGGCCATGGTGAAGGCGACGCCGTGCTTCTCGGCAAAGGTGCGGCCATATTCGTCGATCACCGCGCCGCCGAGCCGCCGGGCGAGTTGCGGGGCGAGCGTGGATTTGCCGGTGCTTTCCGGCCCGTGCAGGCAGATGGTGCGAGTCATGCGGGCGCGGCGATAGCAGGAATGTCGTGCATTCAAAGCCCGGCATGGGAAATTGCTTCCAGCGCATGATCCCGCCGGGCGTCGCCGATGCCCGAAACCATGGCCCAGCGGACGCCGCGACGATCGAGCTGTCGGACGCACAGATCGAAGAAGCGCCGACGATCCGCCGGCGCGCCGAACAGCCGCGTGCCATCGTCCACCCATGGCAGATCGATGTCGAGCAGGAGGTAAAGGTCGGCCGGTTCGTCCCAGCGATCGAACCACGGATCGTGCGCGCCCAGCATCATTTCGGACCAGGCCGCGGTCATCAACGGGTCGGTATCGAGGATCAGCCGGCGGTTGCAGCGTCGCCTCAGGCTGTTCGCCATCGCGTCCTGCGCCCGCGCGATGAGCCGCAGATCGTCGCGCACGAGGTCGTTGCCGAACGTCGCGCACCAGGTGCGGCCATATTCGGGCACGAAGGCGGTGGCGAAATGCTGCGCCAGCTGGCGCGCGAGCGTCGATTTTCCGGTGCTTTCGGGGCCGTGTAGGCAGATCGTCCGGGCATAATGGCCGCGCACCGGCGGCGGCAGATGATCCCAGTGCTGCCACGGATCGGCACGGACGGCGCTACCCGACACCGCCGCGCCGTCACGATCAGGATCGACCGGCACGAAGCGCGCGCCGAGATCGTACGCGAGCCGGGCACCATAGGGTTCCGAGGCGAAGACGATGTCGACCGGTTCGGGGTGCGCCGCGACGATGATGTCGTGCCAGATCGACCAGAAGTCGGGATGCTCCTCCGGCTGTTGCGGCACCACCGCATCATGGCCGAGGACGCGACAATCGGGGAACAGCTCGCGCATCCAGCCGAGCCGCAGCGCGCCCGGGATCGGATCGTCGGGCAGCCAGCAGACGAGGATCGTGAGCTCGTCGACGAGCGCGCGCGCAGTCTCGCATAACAGCTGGTGCCCGCCATGCGGTGGCATGAACTTGCCCAGCACGAAGCCGCGCGTCACGCCACCGCCAGGCGCCGTTCGGACGCGCGCCAATCGAGCAACCCCCAAAGCGAGAGCGCGAGAAAGATCACGTACAGCAACGCCGTCAGTTGCAAGCCCTTGGCCGCGTAGAGGCCGATCGCCAGCACATCGACCGCGATCCACAACAGCCAGTTTTCGAGCAGGCGGCGCGACATCAATATCTGTGCGACGACGCTGAGGATCGCGACACCGGCATCCCACCACGGATAGGCGGCATCGGTGAAGCGGTGCATCGCCCAGCCCCAGACGATCGTCGCCAGTGCCGCACCGGCGAGCCAGGCGAAACGCGCGCGGCCGGTCATACGCTCGATCGCGACCTCGCCGGCATCGGCCATGCTGCGCGACCAGTTCACCCAGCCGTAAAGCTGGACGACGAAGAAGAAGATCTGGAGCAAGGCGTCGCTGTAGAGCTTCGCCTCGAAAAAGATCCCACCGTACAAGGCGACCATGACCAGCCCGAAGGGATAGTTCCACAGGCTGCGCCGCACCACGAGCGCGACATTGGTCACGCCGAGCGCGAACGCGATAATCTCGAGCGGTGACATGCTCGCCTTTCCTAGCCGCGCTTGCTCTCACCTGCCAAGCCGCTAGCATCGCGAAAAGGCTGGAGAGCATCCCGTGCGGCACATCGCGATCATCGGTTCGGGTCCGGCGGGTTATTACACCGCCGAGGCGTGCCAGAAGCAGTTCGGCGACGATGTGCGGGTCGACATCATCGATCGGTTGCCGGTGCCTTACGGCCTGATCCGCACCGGGGTCGCGCCCGACCACCAGTCGATCAAGGGCGTGTCGCGGCGCTATGAGGCGGTCGCGCTGAGCGGCAATGTGCGCTTCGTCGGCAATGTGCTGGTCGGCCAGGATGTCGCGATCGAGGAATTGCTCGACCTGTACGATGCGGTGGTGCTGGCGACCGGCGCGCCGGCCGACCGGCCACTCGGCATCCCCGGCGACGACCTGCCTGGCGTGATCGGATCGGCGGCGTTCGTCGGCTGGTATAACGGGCATCCCGACTTCGCCGACCTCGCCCCACCGCTGCACGGCCCCGGCGCGGTGGTGGTCGGTGCGGGCAATGTGGCGCTCGACGTGGCGCGCATCCTCGCCAAGGCGCCCGAGGAGTTTGGCGGATCGGATATCGTCGGCCATGCGCTCGACGAACTGCGCGGCGCGACGCACGAAACGATCACCATCCTGTCGCGGCGCGGCCCGCACCAGATCGCCATGACGCCCAAGGAACTGGGCGAGCTGGGCCATCTGGCGCGCGCGGTGCCGCGCGTCGACCCGGCCGACCTGCCCTCGCCCGACGCCGACGCGGCGCTCGACCCCGGGCTGCGCAAGTCGGTCGGGCATCTGCGCGACTTTGCGACGGCGCAGCCCGACGCGACGATCACGATCGCGTTCGACTTCTTCGCCCGGCCGGTAGCCATCGAGGGCAACGGGCGGGTCGAGCGGGTGATCGTCGAGCGGACGCGGGTCGACGAGTTCGGTCGCGCGGCCGACACCGGCGAGACCTATGCCATTCCGGCGAGCCTTGTGGTGAGCTGCATCGGCTATCGCACGCCACCGATCGCCGGGGTGCCCTATGACGAGAGACTCGGGCGGTTCGCCAATGAGGAAGGTCGGATCGCGCATGGCCTTTATGCCGTCGGCTGGGCGCGGCGCGGGCCGAGCGGGACGATCGGCACCAACCGGCCCGACGGCTTCGCCACCGCCGAGACGATCGCCGGCGACATCGGAGAAGGCGCCGGCAAGGTCGGGCGGAGCGGGCTCGACGCGCTGCTGGAGGCGCGCAAGGTCGATATCGTCACCTTCCGCGACTGGCAGAAGATCGAGGCCGCCGAGACGGCGCGCGCGCGGCCCGGCGCGCCGCGCGAGAAATTCGCCAGCATCGCTGCAATGATGTCCGCGCTCGGGGGTTGAAGCGCGCGCGGGCTTGGGCTAGGGGCACCGCCTGCCGCGCGAACCAGCGCGCGGTTCTGCGATCTGTCGGGGAATAGCTCAGCCTGGTAGAGCACTGCCTTCGGGAGGCAGGGGCCGGAGGTTCGAATCCTCTTTCCCCGACCAGATCGCCCAGCGACCATCGCCAAATCCTTGCGTCGCTTCATTTTCCTCATTTGTGACATGCCCGCCACACTTGTCGCCGAAAGCGCGATGGACGCGGCCGGCGCCTTGTGGTCGCCTGAACCGCCGATTAACATAATCGCATGTTCGGGGGTGGCCGATGCACATCCCCCGATAGCCAACCGGGGGGATTCATGACCAAGATTTCGCATTCCACGCGTTCCGCAGCCGCGCGCTTTGCCTTGATGACATCGGCAGCGACGCTCTCGCTGACGGTCAGCAGCGTCGCCCAGGCACAGAGCGCCGACCCGAAGCCGGTATCGTCGGGCAATGGCGGCTATGTCCTCGAGGCGCAGAACAACGTGGCCCCGGCCCCCGCGCCAGTCACCGATCCGAGCATCGTCATCGCGCCCCCGGGCACCTCGGTCACCGATCGCGACCCGACCAACGTGACCGGCGTCGGCCAGATGATCATCGACCAGAAGAACGGTTTCATCGGCCTGTGCACCGGCACGCTGATCAACCCGCGCACGGTGATCTTCGCCGCGCACTGCGTGAACGAGAGCCCGGCCGGCGCGGCGATGAACCCCTGGGGTTACGGCACCGGCACCGGCCAGCTGCCGATCGCCTTCGGTTTCGCGTCGAACAACAACCTCGCCGGCAATTCGGCGTTCGGCCACTGGCTGAACGGCACCGCCGGCGGCGCCAAATATCTGACGTCGATCGCCGACTTCCTCTACAATGTGAACCAGGTGCAGTATAATTCGCACTCGCTCGACCTGGGCCTGGCGAACAACTTCCTGCAGGCCGACATCGCGGTCGCCTCGCTCGACACGCCGGCCGCCAATGTGCCGACCTGGGCGCTGCTGTTCTCGGCGCTGCCCGCGCCCGGCTCGATCAACGACACCACCGGCACCGGCTATCACGTCGTGCTCGACGGTTATGGCAATACCGGCACCGCGACCAGCGGCAGCAATGTCGGCGTCGATTATCGCCGCCGCCTCGCCGAGAATTATCTCGGCCTGCTCGGTTCGCTCGACGATATCGACATCAACCTGTTCGGCATCGCGCCGCGCGGCCGGCCGCAGAATCTCTACCAGATCGACTTCGACAGCAGCGGCGCGCCCAATGCGCGCAGCAGCGGGTTCGATTTCAACATCTTCAAGGACAATGCGCTGACCGGCGAGGGCATCACCGGCCCCGGCGACTCGGGCGGCCCGCTGATTCTCGACCGCACCTATGCCAAGCAGCTGGTGATCGCCGTGCTGTCGGGCGGGACGCGCTATTTCGGCGCGCAGCCTTCGGGAAGCTACGGCACCAGCGCCTTTTATCAGCCGCTCTATTTGTACTGGGACTATATCGCCGCGGCCAACCCCTATCGCTATGTCGGCAGCGTTGCCGGCGACGGCAACTGGACCGACCCGACGCATTGGGTGACCAATGTCGACCCGGCCTATAACGTGATCGTCAACGGGCAGCTGGTCAACGGCGTCCCGACCACGCTCGGCGACGGCGTCAACGGCACGGCGGGCAAGTTCGGCCAGATCTGCGATCAGGAACCGAACTTCGCGTACGACGTCTGCGTCGACAACAAGAACGGCAATGTCTACGATCACGGCGTGCTGGTCGGCACGACGGGCTATGTGCCGAGCAGCCCGGGCAACACGGCATTGCCGGTGGCCACGCTCGCCAACGGCCTGCCCGGCGCGACCAATTTCGTGCCCAACAACATCAACCCGAATGCGACGACGCAGACCAGTGCGCGCTATTTCGACGTGACGCTGGGCGCGGCGGGCACGACGACGCTCGGCTCGACCGTGACGATCGACCGGCTCACGCTGAACAACACCGCGGCCAAGCTGACTGTCAACAGCGGCGCGTCGCTGACCAGCCTGATCAACATCAACCAGTTGCAGGGCCTGGTCACCAATAACGGCACGATCACCTCGGTCGGCGACTATATGCTGCTGACCGGCGGCATCACCGGTGCCGGCCGCTTCAACGCGCCGTTCTTCACCAGCGTCAGCGGCATGATCATGCCGGGCACGGCGGGGACGACCAACACCATCACCTTTGGCGGCAATCTGATCCTGTCGTCGGGCACGGTGCAGTTCATCGACCTCGGCGCGAACGGCGTCTCCGACAAGCTCGCCGTTGTCGCCAATGGCAGCTCGACCGGTGTCGCCAGCATCGGCGGCGTGGTCGGCTTCGCGCCGGTCGCCGGTTATACGATCAAGGCGGGCGACATCTACACGATCCTGACCGCGGCGGGCGGCGTCAGCGGCAGCTACACCGCGGCCGGCGCATTCAGCGCGATCCTGTCGCCGACCTTCCTCTACACCACCAACGCGGTGCAGGTGGTGGTGACGCCGGGCAAATATGCCGATGTCGTCTCGGGCACCTCGCCGGTGCAGAAGGCCTATGCCCAGCTGCTCGACCAGGATCGCACCGGTGGGGCACCCGGCCTGCCGGCAATCTATCTCGGGCTCGACCTGCAGAACGCCGCGACGATCCAGGCGCAGCTCGAAGCCCTGGCGCCGCGCAACCAGACGCTGAGCGACGGCCTCGCCACGACGATCGTCGACAATATGTCGCGCTTCTATCGTGACCGTCTCGCCGGCCTGCATGCCGGCAGCCTGGGCGGCAAGCTGACGATGATCGGCAAGCCGTTCCAGATGGCGTCGCTGGCGATCAACGGCCTGCAGGGCCAGGCCGAGGTGCGGACCGACGCCGGTGGCGAAGTGCACAGCCAGGCGCGCCTGCCCGAGTCGATGAGCGGCTATCTCGCCGGCGGTTACATCAACGGCCATAGCCGCCCGATGCTGACCGCGATCCCGGCCGGTGGCCGCGACTCGTTCGACGGCTTCTTCATTGCCGGCGGCATCGAAAAGGAAGTCAGCCCCTATGCGGTGGTCGGCGTCTCGCTGTCCTATTCGAAGCTCGACGGCGTGACGGTCAACGCGCCGCAGACCGCGCGCACCGAGCTGATCCAGGGCAGCATCTATGCCAAGGTCGAAACCCCGGGCAAGATCGCGCTCGACGCGATCATGAGCGCGGGTTCGCTCAAGGCCAATACGGTGCGCCTCGTCAGCGTGCTCGGCACGCCCTACACGCTGACCGGCGACAACAGCATGCCGGCGATCAGCGGCGAAATCGGCCTCGGCAAGATCTTCGACGCGGGCAAGCTGACGATCACGCCGCGCATCGCCGCGCGCGCGTCGCATATCGACCTGAGCAGCTTCACCGAGAGCGGTGGCGGGCCGGCACTGCGTTATGCGCGCACGTCGCTCGACAGCCTGCAGGGCCGCGCCGGCATCACGCTGTCGGGGGGCACCTCGATCAAGCCGCAGCTGTCGGGCTATTTCGTCCATGAGTTCACCAAGCAGGCCCTGTCGGTCGGCGCGAACTTTGTCGGCGCCAATGGCCCGAACGCGATCTTCTCGCTGGGCGGCCGTGATCGCGACTGGGCGGAAATCTCGGGCGGGCTGACGATCACCACCGGCAAGGTCGACCTGTCGGTCTCGGCCGATACGACGATCTCGCGCGACGACGCGTACAACCAGAGCTATCGCGGATCGATCGCCTTCCACTTCTGATCGATCGCACAGCGCCTTTGAAAGGGCCGTCTCCCATAGCGGGAGGCGGCCCTTTTGTTTGGCGACGGGGCGGCATGTCGGCGCGCGTGCCCCGGCAGCGCACCTGCTCGACCTGCAAAAGCAGGACTGCATTTTTTTGGTGGCAGATGCGCGCGCTTCTCCGGCATGATTATCGCGCGCAATCATATGGTTCGCCGGAAACGACGCTCCAACATAACAGGTGATGGAGCAGGTCGTCGCTACCTGCTGAGCAGGTGCGCGAGCAGGCGCCAGCAGGATGGCGTGATTCAACATTGTCGCGAATTCGGGTGTGAAGGGCGCTGAGTCTTCATGCCCGGAGAAAGAACATGAAATGCGACGACAGTGAATCACGCCATGACCGCAGCGCGGACGACGACGCCGTCGCGCCAGGCCCGCGCGGCGCCGATGGGCGCTTCCGCAAGGGCGCGTCGGGCAACCCCGCGGGGCGAAAGAACTGGCGCAAACGCAGCGGCGGACCGGGCGACAGATTGCTCGGCGCGGACGAGCCGACGCGTACGATGGTCCTGGCCGAAGCCTATCGCATCGTCCGGCTGAAGGAGGATGGCAGCTTCGCCGACGACGCTGAGGGCGACGGCATGCCGGCCGCCCAGGCGGTGCTGCGCGCGATGACGCGCGCGGCGCTGTCGGGCTGTCGGCTGGCGCAGCACCGCTGGACGCAGCTCGTGCGCGAGGCGGAACGCGAACAGCGCGCGGCGCAGGTGGTAATCTACAACGCGCTGGAGCGCGAACACTACCGGCGCAATCCGAAGGCGTCTTATGATGACGACCTCATCTTTGACACGACGAACGGCGCGGTGGTGGTGCGGGGGGATGGGGATGCGGGGTGAGGTGGGCAGGTGCCGGTGCTGCACCATGTTGCACATGCGCCGACAGCGATGACGCGCCCTGATGACCGGAGGGCGAAGGCATCGCGGACGACCGAAGCCATGAAGCCATGACTCGTCAGCTAATTAATATTGTGTCCCCAATTCGAGCCAGCATTCTCAGCGATGTGGCGATGTCCGCTGCGCCTTGGCCTTCTGAGCATAATGGTGACGCGCAACGAGGCAACCGACGGCAGCGCCGGCAAGCGCATGGCCGCGACCGACATAGTGGCCGGCAATGCCGCCGACGATCGCCCCACGGACGCAGCCTTTGGCCAGCACGGGGGTCGCGGTGACACTAGACCCGTATCCGACCGAGTTGAATCGTGGGGGATTGAACGAACCCGCTGACGCGGGATTGGCGTGAGTGTTGGCCGGAATGGCCTCCTGATGGGAAGGTTTGGTTGCTGATACCAACCCCTGACCAGGAGACCATCCCATGGCTGAGGCCACGGCA
>NZ_JARYTI010000044.1 GCF_029911635.1 Sphingomonas sp. AR_OL41 | reverse complement strand
GCGTGGTTCGCGGGCGGCGGATGCTTCGACCGGTGCCGCCTCGGCGGGGGCAGGAGCGGCCGCTTTGGGCTTCGCGCCGCGGCCACGGCCGCGACCCTTTTCCGCCGGGCCGGCCTCGGGCATCTCGACGCCTTCATAGCGTTCGATCTTCAGCCCGGTGAGCTTCTCGATATTGGTGATGTTCTCGGCATCGTCGGCCGTCGCGAAGGTGAAGGCGACGCCGGTCGCGCCGGCGCGGCCGGTGCGGCCGATGCGGTGGACATAATCGTCGGGATGCCACGGCGCGTCATAGTTGAATACGTGGCTGACACCCTTGATGTCGAGCCCGCGCGCCGCGACGTCGGAGGCGACGAGGATGTTGACATCGCCGGCCTTGAAGCGGTCGAGTTCGGCGATGCGCTGCGACTGTTCCATGTCGCCATGGATCTCACTCGAACGGAAGCCGGCGCGCTGCAGCACCTTGTTGAGCTCGCGCACCGTCGTCTTGCGGTTCGAGAAGATGATCGCGGTCTTGACGTCCTCGAGCTCAAGCAGTTCCTGGAGCTTGTCGCGCTTCTTCGCCGCGCTGACGGGCACGAGCCATTGCTTGATGTTGATGTTGGCCGTCGCGGGGCGCGCGACCTCTATCGTCTTGGGGTTCGACAGGAACTTGTCGGCCAGCTTCTTGATCGGCGGCGGCATCGTCGCCGAGAACAGCAAGGTCTGGCGCTGCTTGGGCAGCTTGGTGCAGATTTCCTCGATATCGGGGATGAACCCCATGTCGAGCATGCGGTCGGCCTCGTCGATCACCAGCAGCGAACAGCCGGTGAGCAGGATCTTGCCGCGCCCGAACAGGTCCATCAGCCGGCCCGGCGTGGCGATCAGCACGTCGACGCCCTTTTCGAGCGCGGCGGTCTGGTCGCCCATCGACACGCCGCCGATCAGTAGCGCCATCGAGAGCTTGTGATACTTGCCGTATTTCTCGAAATTCTCGGCGACCTGCGCGGCCAGTTCGCGCGTCGGCTCGAGGATCAGCGAACGCGGCATGCGCGCCCGGCTGCGGCCATGGGCGAGAATGTCGATCATCGGCAGCACGAACGACGCGGTTTTGCCCGTGCCGGTCTGTGCGATCCCGATGATGTCGCGCATCATCAGCACGCTGGGGATAGCGCTCGCCTGAATCGGAGTCGGCTCGGTATAGCCGGACTCATTGACCGCCTTCAAAAGTTCGTCGGAAAGGCCGAGATCGGCAAAGCTCATGCGGTGTCCGGAAAAAGACTGCCGGCGAAGGCGCCGACCAGTAGTCTTGCGCTTGCGGATCGAAGGGGTTTTGTCAAGGTAAAGGCGCGGCGCGCAGACGTTTCGTTACCCGATCGGTGACGATGTCGCGTTCCGATCGGGGAGCCGAGGATGCGTTTGCTGCCGCTTATCGCGATTCTGCTTTGCAGCCTCGGCGCCGCGCCGGGCGGCAATGACGCGGACTTGTCGTCGCTATCCCACCAGCTCGCTCAGTTAAGGGCGACCCAAGGCTCGAACGCGGAGCGCGACGCCGGCCCCGAGCTGATCCCGGTCAAGCGGGCGCTGCGTTCCTGGGTCGAGCGACAACTGCCGAGCCGACCGCCGGATAGCGAGGATGGCAGCGGCAATATGCTGACCGAGGACGATCTTGCTCCCCTGGCCGCGCAGATGAATGCGTCACTCGATACTGCCGGGCTGACATGCGGCCGGGAGGGCATGCCCGGCTATCGCTGCAATACGCCGGCCGATGCATCGGCGGATTTTCGCGGCTATCTCGAGCATGTGACGCTGGGGCTGCTAGGCGGCGACCGCTATCTGCTGCTGATAACCGGCGTCGGCGTGTCCTGCGGTTTCGACGAGTCGGCCTATGTGTTCGAGCAACGGCCGGATCACGCCTGGCATCTGTTGTTGAGCAGCGAGCGGAACGACTATGCCAGGGACCATTACAAGCCCGAGCATCTCATCGCGGTGAATGTGGCGCCATCCGACGTTTCGTGGAACGAGGCCGCGCCGCCACCGCTGATCGCGACGCTGGGATATTCGCCCTGGTGTAGCTCGAACTGGCATTCGCTTTACGCCCGGCTCTGGCGCGCCTCGGCCACGACGCCGACGCCGATCCTCGACCGTGAAGACGAATTGTTCATGGGCGGCGATTTCGTCGCCGCTGCGCGTCTGACCGCGGGCGATCTGCTCGTTCAGTATCGGGGTGGCAGCATCGACGGCGGGGTTTTAACGCGCTCGCATGTCCTGCACTATCGGATCGCGGCGGGCGACAAGCTTGCACGCATCGCGCCCGTTGCGCTCGATCCCCAGGCGTTCGTCGAGGAATGGCTGACGAGCGACTGGTCCCAGGCACGGCGGTGGAACGAGCGTCGAAGCGATGATGCGATGCTCGCCCGCTTGCACCCGCCGGCACCGCGGTCGGCGGAGGATATCCTGTTCGGGGACTTCGACGATTCGCTGCGGCGTTGTCGGGCAGATCCTTCCTTGTGGCAGGTCGCCGTGACGCTCGATCCGAACGGTACGGCACCGCATCCGCCGCGCTATTTCATGGTGCGCTGGATGCCGCCTTATCGCTTCACGCTCGTCAAGGCGGGGTACCGCGCCTTTGCGGGGTGCGACGAGCAGGTCGCGGCGCCGGATGATGTTGGAACGCTGTTCCCGCTGCAGGGATGGCGGGCCGATGCTTCCTGATCACACCAAGACGGTTTTCCGCGATCGGCCGACCGTAATCTAACGCTTCGCTTTCAGTCGTTTGAACCCGGTAATGCTACACGCGCTGCCCGAGCGCGAGCGCAGCACGTCGCGCTTGGCGCACAGCATCCCGTCGGCGGTGCGCTTGAGATAGAGGCCGGAATAAAAATCTAGCGACGGGCAATCGTCGCCGAGATGCGCGCGCAGCCGCTCCCCATCGGTCGTTAGCAGGTCGATGCTGTCCGCCGAGGTCACCACCGCACCGCCCAGCGTGTCCATCGGCACGCATTTCGGCCCCTTCTTCTCGATCACCCGGAACGGCTGCGGCAGCGGCATCGGGGGAGGCGCCTCCAGCCTTGGAATACGAATCACGATGCGCTGGCGAATCGTCAGCTGCGCGAGTTCGACGCCGTCGAGCGATCCCGGCTCGCTCGCCATGGCGGCAGGGGCGAGAGCGAGCAGGATCAGGGCAAGGGGCGCGGGAATCGACATGCGAAATGCCACCGTTAGCCGACAGGGTTGAACGGTCGATGAATTGCCCGTGTCGGCGACGTCATGATAGTAAGCGCGCATGAACCATGCCCAGGCACTTTTGATTGAACAGGCGCGCGCTATTCTCGGCGACAAGGGCGTCATCACAGACGCCGGCGACATCGCGCCCTGGACGACCGACTGGCGCGGTCGCTTTCACGGCGCCACGCCGGCGATCCTCGCGCCCGAGAACACCGTGCAGGTCGCCGCGATCGTGCGGCTGGCCGGGACGGCGGGCGTCGCGCTGGTGCCGCAGGGCGGCAATAGCTCGATGGTCGGCGGCGCGACCCCGCCGGAGGATGGCTCTGCGCTGATCCTCTCGCTGCGACGCATGAACCGCGTGCGGCACATCGCGCCCGAGGAGGGGCTGGTCATTGCCGAGGCGGGGGTGATTCTCGCGCATCTCCACGATGCCGCGCTCGAACGCGGCATGCGTTTCCCTCTGACGCTAGGCGGCAAGGGCAGCGCGACGGTGGGCGGGCTCGTCTCGACCAACGCCGGCGGCACGCAGGTGCTGCGCTTCGGCACGATGCGCGGGCTGGTCGCGGGAATCGAGGCGGTGTTGCCCGACGGGCAGATCCACGACGGCCTGTCGGTGCTCAAGAAGGACAATCGCGGTTATGACCTGACGCAGTTGCTGGTCGGCGCCGAGGGAACGCTGGGTGTCGTCACCGCCGCGGCGCTGCGGCTGGTGCCGGCGATCGTCGAGCGCGCCGTCGCCTGGGTCGGGCTGGCGGACCCGGCCGTCGCGCTCGCGCTGCTGCGTCGGCTCGAGGCGGCGACCGACCGCATCGAAGGCTTCGAGATCATCCCGGCCGAGATTCTCGACACCGTTGTCGCACATTTGCCCGGCGCGCGCGCGCCGCTTGCCGGCTCGCATCCCTGGCACGTGCTGATCGAAGCGACGATCGACCGCGCCGATGCCGAGCCGCCCGCCGCGCTGCTCGAACGCCTGCTCGCGCCGGCGCTGGGCGATGGCATGGCCGGCGACGCGGTGATCGCGGCGAGCGAAGCGCAGGCCGAATCATTCTGGCGGTTGCGTGATTCAATCTCCGAGGCCGAGCGCGCGCAGGGGCCGGCGGCGCAGCATGACATTTCGGTGCCGGTCGCGACGATGCCGCGTTTCATGGTCGAGGCGGCGGCGGCGTGCGACGCGCGCTTCCCGGGGACGCGCGCCAGCGGCTTCGGCCATCTCGGCGACGGCAATGTCCATTTTCACGTCCGCGCGCCCGTCGGGGCAGATGCCGCGCGCTGGTATGCCGAGGAGGCGCCGGTCATCACGCGCTTCGTCAACGACCTCGTCGTCGCGGCCGGCGGGTCGATCTCGGCCGAGCATGGCATCGGCCAGATGAAACTTGCCGAACTCGCGCGCCTGTCGTCGCCGGCGCGGCTTGCCGCGCTGCGCGCGGTCAAGGCCGGGCTGGATCCGCACGGGCTGTTCAATCCCGGGAAACTCGTCACGCTTGCGCAATCGGCGCCTAATCCATAAGGCCAGCCGCCATACGCGCGCTTATGCGCTTCATTATTTCCATCTTCTGTCTGGAGAGTTTCGATGGCCAGCGCGCCGCAGTCTTCGCTTCCCCTGTTCTACAACGCGCTCGAGCCGCTTTCGAGCGAAGCGCATGCCGCCTACAAGCTGCGCCAGGCCGATTCCGCGCCGTTCTTCGTCGGTCAGCATGCCATTCCGATCACCACCGACGAGTTCGTGCCGGCGCAGCGCCGCCTGCCGATCGTCTTCACCACCGGTGACGACGCCATTCCGATCGCGCTGATGGGCCTGAACGAGGGCGTGAACGTGTTCGTCGGCGACGATGGCAAGCTCAGCGACGCCAATGTCTATGTCCCGGCATATGTCCGCCGTTACCCGTTCATGCTCGCCAAGCTGCATCCCGACGCGCAGGAAATGTCGCTGTGCTTCGATCCGACCGCGCCGACGATCGGTGCGTTCGACGACGGCCAGCCGCTGTTCGACGGCACGCAGCCGAGCCAGGTGACCAAGGACGTGCTCAGCTTTAACGAGCAGTTCGAGCAGGCCGGCGCGCGCACCGCCAATTTCGTCAAGGAGCTCCGCGAGATGGAGCTGTTGATGGACGGCGAAGTGACGATCCAGGCCGATGGTTATGAGCAGCCGTTCATCTATCGCGGCTTCCAGATCATCAACGAGGAGAAGCTGGGCGAATTGCGCGGCGACCAGCTGCGCAAGATCCACAAGTCGGGCATGCTCCCGCTGATCTATGCCCACCTCTTCTCGCTGTCGCTGATGCCCGACCTGTTCAACCGCCAGATGGCGCAGGGCAAGGTCGTGCAGCCGCAATTGGTCATGTAACGAAGGTCACGCAAGGCAAGGCCGAATCGGCCTGAAACTATCGGTTGGCGCGCCACTTGAAGTGCCGTTGCCAGCCGTCTATATAGCTAATGCGTGACTTCGTGTTCCCCCCTTTCGCGGGGTCGCGTGATACACCTTCGGGTGTGTCTCCTCCCTGAACCTTGGCCACCGCGTGCTTGCACGCGGTGGTTTTTTATTGGCGACAGGGACTTATTCGGCAGCGAGCGGGACGAGCCGGTCGTCGCGCGGCGTCAGCGCCTCGTCGATCAGCGAATCGATCATCCCGCGCACCAGCGTTGCCATCGGCGCCAGCCCGGCGCCCGGCTGGTCGAGCGCTGCGTCGAGATAAAGCGAGCGGTCGAACTCGATCTGGATCGCGTGAAATCCGCCCGCGACATGGCCGTGGCGGTCGAGGATATGCCCGCCGGCATAAGGCGAATTGAGTGCGGTGGCGATTCCGGCCTGGGCCGCGACCGATTCGAGCCGGTTGACGAAGCGCGCCGCCGCCGATCGCCCGAACCTGTCCCCCAGCACGATCCGCGGTAGCCCGCGCCCGAGCGGCGGCATCGAGTGGAGGTCGAGCAGGATCGCGACACCGTGGCGCGCATGCGCCCGCCTGAGCGCCGCCGAGAGCGCGGCGTGATAGGGGCGATAGTCATCCAGGATGCGGCCGGCGATCTCCTCGCCCTCGAATCGGCGCTGCCAGATCTCGCCGGCGATCGGCACGCGGCGCGGGATCAGCCCCAGCCCGCCGCGCAGCTTGGCGGAGGCGTGTGGCGTGGACTGGCGATCGGCCCCGGCATCGATCGCCGGATCGCGCTCATGCTCGGCGCGGTTGAGGTCGATCCAGGCGCGCGCGCGGCGCTGGACCAGCATCGTCTCGTCGCGGCGCGCGGCCAGCGCCAGCGTGTCGACATGGCGATCCTCGAGCGGTCGCAGCGCCTCCAGCGGCACGCGCAACGCGGCGCGCAGCGGCAAGGGATAGTCGCGCCCGGCATGCGGCACCGACAGCACGACGGGGCCGCCGGGCTCGTCCAGCGCATATCCGTCGAAAGGCGGCCGGTCGGCGTCCATCGCGCCAACCTAGGGCCGCGCTCGCCCGGCCGCAATCGACTGGAAAATGTTAAGGGCTTGGCGCTATGATCGCGGGCTGGGAATGGGCGCGGGACGGTGATGATCAGGATTTTGCTCGCCGAAGACGATCAGGTGATGCGCGAATATCTCACGCGCGCGCTCGAGCGATCGGGTTATGCCGTCAGCGCGGTCGACCGCGGCACGGCGGCGATCCCGTTGCTCCAGAACGAGCATTTCGACTTGCTGCTGACCGACATCGTCATGCCCGAGATGGACGGCATCGAACTGGCGCAGCGTGCCGGCGAGATGGTGCCCGATCTGCGTGTGATGTTCATTACCGGCTTTGCGGCGGTCACGCTCAAGGCCGGCAAGACGTTGCCGCAGGCGCGCGTGCTGTCCAAGCCGTTCCATCTGCGCGACCTCGTGCTCGAGGTCGACCGGATGTTCGAGCGGGTCAATGTCGGCGGATTGTAGTTTCGGCGTCGTGGCGCTTGCGCGGGGCGGAAAGCCCGGCTAAGGCCCGCATCCTCGTGGGCGTGTAGCTCAGTGGTAGAGCACTGTGTTGACATCGCAGGGGTCGCAAGTTCAATCCTTGCCACGCCCACCATATATTTGAAAAAGCGGGCGTCGGTAGCTCTACCCGACGTCCGCTTTTTTGTGCCTCAGCGCAGCAGCGCGACCGTGGCGACGATTCCCCAGACAAGGACCGACAAGGCGCCGGTCGCCAGCAACTCGCGGGTCCGGGCGCCGGGGCGCCTCATCTCATCCGGCCGACGTCAGGTCGGCCAGCCGCGCGAGGGCCGATGCGGCCAGGTTGGTGAGATGGTCCGGTCCGCGATGATGGGCGTCGGCAATCAACGGTGCGCTGAGCGAAAGGCGTAGCACCGCGTCATTGCGGCCTAGCGCCACCGGCTGGCCCAGTTCGAAGCGCAGGCGCGGGATTGTCGGCCGAATGTCGGGCTCGCGCATCTGTCGATAGGCGTGCCGCGATTCGTCGGGGTTCGCCCGTCGGGGCGTGCCGCCGTCCCCGATCATCAGATGGAAGGGGAATATCGTGGCAGCGCTGCCCGGTGCCAGGTCGGGAAGATCGTCACGGATCGGCGCGATCGTCGCGCAACGCTGCATCATCGCGGTGAAGCGGGTGCGGAAGTCCGCGACGATCGCCTGGACGGCTTTCTCGGGCACGGCGCGAAAGCGCTGCATTTCGGCCAGTGCGGCCTGCCAGCGCAACAGCAGCCCGACATTGACCGGCGTGTCGAGTTTTTCGACCGCGCTCCACTGCGCCGGCCAGTCGTGCCGCGCGGTATAGTCCGCCAGCGCCGCCGACGGCGCGACGCCGCGCAGGCGCGCCGCAACGCTGCCCGGCACCAGCAGCGCGCCCGAAAAGATCGGCCCGCCCATGAATTTCGACCCCGTCACCGCGACGGTACAGCCACCGGCGAGATAATATTCGAGCCGCGCCGTCGGGAGGCGGAACTGGCACGCATCGACCAGTATCTCGATCATGTCGCCGAGCGCGCTTTTCCACCCGACCACGCGCGCGGGGCTCGGCGCGACGATTCCCGTCTTAGAGCCGTCCACGGCGACGAGCAGGACACGCTGCCCCGCCGCCGTCGCCCGAAAGATCGCCGCGTCGATCTCGTCGTCGATCGCGCTGAGGCTGCGCGCCGATCCATCGGGATTGCGCACGGCGTAATGCAGTATCGCGGCCGGCGTGCGGTCGGACAGAGCGGCCCCCTTGGTCGTGGTCGCGCCCAGCGCCGACTTGCCCGCGAAATGGCGCCCGGCGATCGCCATCGGCACGCCGCTGCCCGTCTCGCTGGCATCGGGCATGATCGCCAGCCACCCCGGACCCGGCAGGTGCAACACCAGCTGCGCGAAGATCAGATGGGCGTCGGTTCCCGACGCGGCGAGGATCGCCTGGACGCCCCCGCGATGCCGTATGCCGCACAGATCGATCAGATCCTGCCGGATCCGTGCTGCGGCCATCGCCGCCTCGTTGAGCTGCACCGCGCCGTCGGTGCACAGGCCGATCCGCTCGCACAGCATCGTCGCCGCGCGATAGCCCGTCTTGCCGATCGTCGAGGCGGTCGAGGAGCCGAAGCGCACCAGATCGGGGTCGGGCGACGCGACGCAGCCATAGCCGTTGCGGCCCGAGCCCGGCTCGATCGCGATGCGACCATCGCCGCCGAGCGCCAATCCCTGCGTCACAGCCAGGGGGCCGGCCGATGCGGGGCCGATCAGGGCCATCGCCCGGCGAAACGCTTTCGACACGAACGTTCATCCTCATGATGAGGGAAGGGAAGGCGGGAAGAGTGCCGATCGGCACCGCCCTGCATCCTTCCATCATAGCGCGATCGCGCGGCCGAGATGGTTGAACCGCCATCGAAATTCGCGCGCGCGAAATATCGCGACCGGCGCCGGGGCGGCAAACCGTCGCGCTATAAGGGGATGATGAGCAGGTCGGCGCGGCACCCTTTGAACAATCCCGCTGCCACCCTCCTTCCCGTGCAACTTCCCCTGCAAGGAGCACCGGTTCGGCTGTGCCCGCCGACGACCGTGCCCGGCCCGTCGCTCGATCCTGTCGACTGGCGCGCCCTGCGCGCGCAGGGGCACCGGATGCTCGACGATATGTTCGATGCGATGGAATCGGTCGGCGAGCGTCCGCTGTGGCAACCGATCCCCGACGCGGTTCGCGCGACCATGCGCCAGGCGCTGCCGACCGCGCCGACCGCGCTGGCGGCGGTGCATGACGATTTCCTGCAGCAAATTCTGCCTTATGGCAGCGGCAACGCGCATCCGGGGTTCATGGGCTGGGTGCAGGGGGGCGGGACGCCGGTCGGCATGCTCGCCGAAATGCTCGCCGCCGGGCTGAACGCCAATCTCGGCGGGCGCGACCATATGCCGATCGCGGTCGAGCGCCAGATTACCGCATGGATGGCCGAGCTGTTCGGCTTCCCCGCCGCGGCCAGCGGGCTGTTCGTGACAGGTACGTCGATCGCCAATTTCATGGCGGTGCTGATCGCGCGCACGCGGGCGCTGGGGCCGGGCGTGCGCGACAATGGCATCGCGGCCGGCGGCGCGGCGCTGACCGGCTATACCTCGCGCGCGGCGCATGGCTGTGTTGCGGCGGCCTTCGACATGGCGGGCCTCGGCGCCGACGCGCTACGGGCGATCGCCGTCGACGATCACCACCGGATCGACGTCGCGGCACTGCGCACGGCGATCGCCGCCGATCGCGCGGCGGGTTTCACGCCCTTTATGATCGTCGGTACGGCGGGCTCGGTCGATATCGGCGCGACCGACGATCTCGCGGCGCTGGCCGATATCGCGCGCGACGAGCGGCTATGGCTTCACATCGATGGTGCGTTCGGGGCGCTGGCGATCCTCGCGCCCGATCTCGCGCCGCGCCTCACCGGGATCGCACGCGCCGACAGCCTGGCGTTCGATTTCCACAAATGGGGGCAGGTGCCTTATGATGCCGGCTTCCTGCTGTGCCGCGACGCGATCAGTCACCGCGCGGCGTTCGCCGCCGACGCGCCCTATCTCAAGCGTGCCGGTCAGGGGCTGGCCGGCGGCGAGTTTTGGCCGTGCGACTATGGCCCCGATCTGTCACGCGGCTTTCGCGCGCTGAAAACCTGGTTCACGCTGCGCACCTATGGCCTCGACGCGCTGGGCGCGGCGATCTCGCGCTCCTGCGCGCTGGCGCGCCGGCTCGAAGCGCGCATCGCCGCCAGCGACGCCTTGACCCTGTTGGCGCCGGTGCAGCTCAACATCGTCTGTTTCGGCTTCACCGGCGACGATACCGATGCGCGCAATGCGACCGCCGTCGCCAGCCTGCAATGCGCCGGCCGCGTCGCGCCATCGCTGACGACGATCGACGGGCACAGCGCGATCCGCGCCGCCTTCGTCAACCACCGCACGAGCGAGGCCGATATCGACGCCTTGATCGACGGGCTCCTCGCCCTTGCATGAATCGCCCTCTTTCCCTTTTCGGAGACGACCTTGATTCCTGAAGTCATGGCTGCGAGCCTGCCCGCGACCCTCGGTCCCGCGCGGCTCGGGCGCAGCGTCGAAAACCGCCTCGACCTCTCCGCGCTGATCGACACGCTTATCGAGCGGGTGTCGGGTGAGACGGCTGATGCCGGGGCGCTGCTCGACCTGTCATTCCTCAGCCAGTTCACCGGCAATCGCGACGGCGGGCTCGAGCTGCAGGCGCAGGCCGTGGCGGCGCAGCGCGTTTATGCGAATGTCTATGGCGACGGGTCCGATAACCGCGTGCTCGCATTGCTCGCGCCGGGCGATCTCACCACCAACACGCCGCTCGATTTCCTGGTCGAGCATTCGAACATCACGCTGCTGACCGTCTATCTCGATCCCGACGCCGACGCGCCGGCCGACATCGCGCTTCCCGATCATGACGTCGCCATTCTGGCGATCGGCGAATCCCCCGCCAATGCGGCATTGCTCCGGCGCCTCGCCGGCCCGTGCGCGCGCTGGCCGCGTCCGATGATCAATGCCGGCGCGCTGCACATCGCCAGCATGACCCGCGACACCGTCGCCGCGTCGTTCGCCGGCGAAGCCACCATTCTGGCGCCCGAAACCCGCCGCATCGCGCGCGCGCAACTTGACCGGGCACGGCTCGACTTTCCGATCACGATCCGCCCGACGGGCACCCAGGCAGGGGCGGGGCTAGAACGGATCGAAGACCCGGCCGGACTGGCGAATTATGTCGCGCGCTATCCCGACCCCGAATTCTACGTCGCCGATTTCATCGATTACAGCGCGGCCGACGGTCTGTTCCGCAAGCAGCGCATCGTGTTCATCGACCGCGTTCCCTATATCAGCCATCTGGCGGTCTCGGAGCATTGGATCGTCCATTATATGAGCGCGGGCATGACCGAAAATGCCCGGCGTCGGACCGAAGAAGCGGCGTTCATGGCGCGCTTCGACGCGGACTTTTGTCGCCGGCATGCGCGCGCCTTCGAGATTCTGTGCGACCGGATCGGCCTCGACTATTTCGGCATCGATTGCGGCGAGACGCCCGACGGCAGGCTGCTGCTGTTCGAGGTCGATGTCGCGATGATCGTCCATGCGATCGAGGACGGCGCCGAATTCAGTTACAAGAAAGCGCCGATGGCGCGGCTGTTCGATGCCTTTGGCGCGCTGCTGCGCGACCGCGCCGCGCGGGCGGTCGGGCCGCCCTCATCAGCGTCGCTAAATTAATTTTCGCACAAACCGCAACGGCGCCGTGAAAATCTCCTACGATGCGTGATGGGAGCTTTCTTCGGAGTCATGGGGATGAGCACGGTCGATATTGCTGCGTCAGGATTGAATGCGAGCACCGCGCGCGTTGAAGCCAGCGCGTCCAATATCGTCAATGCGGGCGTATCTCGTGGCGCCGCGCCGTCCTTCCTGCTGGGCTCGATGCCGAACGGCGCGACCGGTCCGTATCGGCCGATCGAGACGCACCGATCGGCGGCGCTGGGCGGCGGAGTAACCACCCTGTCTGCCGTCCGGCTGCCTTCGAGTTTTCCGCTCGACGTTCGTCCGTCTCCATCGGCGAGCGCGTCGGGTACGGCTGCCGCGCCAAATGGCGACACCGCGAACAAGGTTGTCGAGCAGGTTGATGCGGCGCAGGCCTATAAGCTCAATCTTTCGCTGATGCGGACCGCACAGGCAATGGAAGCGCTGCTGATCGACGTCAGCGCCTGAACCGGCAACGTCGCGGCTACGACGGGTCGCCAGGTTACAGCAGCGCGACCGCCGCGACGATGCCCCAGATCATGATCGACAACCCACCGGCGATGACGATCTCGCTGCCCGGCGGTAAGGTGTTCTCGCGTCGTCGCAGCGGCACGGCGCGTTTGAGCGACAAGGACTTCATGTTCGGCTCCTCAACGGGAACGACGACTATTGTCGTCATGCCCGAATAGTCTTTGCAAATCATAAACCATCACGGACACAACCATCGAACGCCGCCTTGGTTCAAAAGCGCGACACTTGCCGCGCGCACGCGGCGTGGATAGAAGCGACGTCGAGACGGGTTCCCGGAGACGGGATCCAAGGGAAAGCGGTGCGTTGGCGCAAGCCGGCAAAGCCGCTGCTGCCCCCGCAACTGTAACCGGATAGCCGGCGCCTCATTCAGCCACTGGGTCTCGACCTGGGAAGGCGAGGTGCATCAGGCCGTGACCCGGGAGCCAGGAAACCTGCCTGTCCCATGTCGATCCACTGCGCGGGCGGGGTGCACCGGGCGGACGAGGGGATTCCTTCGAGCGAGCGACGTAACCGGGCCGTATGGCCGGGTGTCGCGCCCTGCGTCATTCGGCAATCCGGCCCCTCGCACAGGGGCTATGCCACATGACGTTACGTTACCGATCCGCACTTTTCGCTGCCGCCGCACTCGTTGCAAGCCCGGCCTTTGCGCAGACCGCGCCGCCGGCCGATCCGCCATCCGACAACCGCGACATAATCACCGTGAACGAACCGCCCATGTCCGGCAACCAAGGCGAGATTCTCTTCGTCGAGCCGCGTAACCCCGACATCGTGGTCGCCGCCGGTGTGCCGCAATATGCCCGCGAGGTGGGGCAGGCCGTTACTGTGCTGACCCGCGCCGACATCGAACAACGCCAGGCGGTGTCGATCGCCGACCTGCTCGCCACGACGCCTGGCATCACCTTGTCGCGCAACGGACCCGTTGGCGGCTTCACTGCGCTGCGTATCCGCGGTGCGGAGGGCGAGCAGACGCTGACCATCATCGATGGCGTGCGCGTCAACGACCCGTCCTCGCCCGGCGGCGGCTTCGATTTCGCCAACCTGCTGTCCGGCTCGGTCGACCGGATCGAAGTGTTGCGCGGGCCGAATGCGGTGCCATGGGGCAGCCAGGCGCTGGGCGGCGTCGTCAACATCGTCACCGCCGCGCCGAGCTATGGCGTGCAGGGGCGTGGCAATGTCGAATATGGATCGAACAACAGCCTGTTCGCCAATGCCGCCATCGCGGGCGCCAATGATCGCTTCTCGGGCGCGCTGACCGCGGGTTATCTGCGCAGTGATGGCATCTCGGCCGCCGCCAGCGGCACCGAGCCAGACGGCTATCGGCAATATGGCGCGAGCGGCCGCGTCGGCATCACCATCGCAGAGGGCATCGGCATCGATCTGCGCGGCTATTATGCGCATAGCCGCGTCGCGCTCGATGGTTTCCCGCCGCCCACGTACAGCTTCGCCGACGATCCCGAATATTCGACCACCCAGGAAATCTACGGTTATGTCGGCGCGCACGCCGACCTCGCCGATGGCCGTTTCAAGAACCGCGTCGCCTTCACCATCGCCGATATCAACCGCGACAATTTCGATCCGACCTATGGCTCAGCGGTCAGCTTCTTCGCGCGTGGCCGCACCCAGCGCTACGAATATCAGGGCGATTTTCGCGTCGTCGATCAGCTTCGTCTCGTCGCCGGTATCGAGCATGAGGACAGCCGTTTCTTCGACGGCGCGCGTCAGGCGACGGGGGTGACCAGCTTCTATGGCGAGGCGATCGTCACCCCGATCCGGCAGTTAACGGTAACGGGCGGCATCCGTCACGATCAGCACCGCGCTTATGGCAGCCACACCAGCTTCGGTGCCGATGCCGCGCTGGCGCTTGATAGCGGCACGACGTTGCGCGCCAGCTATGGCGAGGGTTTCAAGGCGCCAACCTTGTACCAGCTCTACGCCCCTTTTTACGGCTTCCGCGATCTCAAGCCCGAGACCGCGCGCAACTATGATGTCGGCGTGTCGCAGCTTTTTCTCGGTGGTGCGGGCACCGTCGGCGTGACCTATTTCCATCGCAACACGACCAACCAGATCGACTTCGATCTCGGCCCCTTCGCCTATCGCAACATTGCCCGCACCCGCGCGCAGGGCGTCGAGGCTGAGCTGACGCTGCGCCCGATCCACGACCTGACCTTCACCGCCAATTACAGCTATATCCATGCCGAAAACCGCGTCGTCGGCGCCAATTTCGGCAAGGATCTCGCGCGGCGGCCACGCCAGACGGTCAATGTCTCGCTCGACTACAAACTGCCCTTTGGCCTGTCGCTGGGCGGGACGATCAGCCACGTCTCCGACAGTTTCGACAATGCCGCCAATACCACGCGGCTCGACGGCTATGTGCTGGCCGGCATCCGTGCCGCGATGCCGATCGGCGAGCATTTCGCCATCTATGGCCGCGTCGATAACCTGTTCGACGAGCGCTATCAAACCGTGTCGGGCTATAACACGCTCGGCCGGGCGGCCTATGGCGGCGTGCGCGTGAAGCTGTGATGAAACGGGCGATTCCGCTGCTGCTCGTTGCGCTCGCCGGCTGCGCCCGGCCGGTCGCGCCGGGTGGTGGCGGAATCGTCTCGACCAACCCATGCGCCGATGCGATGCTGGTCGAACTCGTCCCGCCGGAACGTATCGCGGCGATCAGCCATTATTCGGTCCGCGCCGAGGCGAGCTCCATGCCGCTCGCCGTCGCACGGCGCTTCGCCACCACCGCCGGCACCGCCGAGGAGGTGATCGGCCTCCACCCCGATCTGGTCGTCACCTCGACCTTCACCCCGCCCGCGACGCTCGCCGCGTATCGCCGCGCGGGGTTGACGGTACTGACGCTCGATTCCCCGACCACCATCGCCGCGAGCGAGGCGCAGATCCGCGTGCTGGCCGCAGCAGTCGGCGCGCAGAGCGAGGGCGAGGCAATGGTGGAGCGGATCGAGCGCGCAGTCACTGCATCTTCCCTTCCCCGGCGAAGGCCGGGGCCCAGTATCGGGCCGGACGTAGCTGGGCCCCGGCCTTCGCCGGGGAAGGTAAATGAACCCACCGCCCTCCTGTTCATCGCGGGCGATCTCGCCAATGGCTCAGGCACATTGCTCGACGAACTGATGACCCGCGCCGGCTTGCGCAACGCCGCCGCCGATTACGGCCTGCGCTTCACCGGCACGCTGCCGATCGAGACGATCGCCGCGCACCCGCCGCGTGTGATTCTCGCGCCCGACGCCTCGCGCACCGCAACGCTGCGCAGCCGCGTCCTCGCCCGCACCGGCGCGACCGTCGCGCAGGCGCATTTCCCGCGCAAGCTGGTCAATTGCGGCGGGCCGAGCATCGTCCCGGCGCTCGATCGTCTCGCCCAGGTCCGCCGGAGCCTCACCTCGTGACGCGCCGTCTCGCCATGCTCGCCGCGCTCGTCATACTGGCCTTCCTGCTGTCGCTCGTCGCCGGCAAATACTGGATCCCACCGTCGCTGTGGTTCTCTGCCGATCCGCGCTGGGCGATCGTCACCGAGCTGCGCCTGCCGCGCGCCGTGCTTGGCCTGGCGATCGGTGCGGGGCTCGGCCTGTCGGGTGCCGTGCTGCAGGGCTATCTGCGCAACCCGCTCGCCGATCCGGCGGTGGTCGGCGTGTCGTCGAGCGCCGCGCTTGGCGCAGTCGCCGCGATCGTGCTGGGTGTGGGCGGTGGCACCTTCGGCATGTTTGCCTGTGCGATGCTCAGCGCGGCGGCCTCGATGGCGCTGCTCGCCGCGCTGACCTGGCGCGCGCAGAGCAGCGTGCAGTTCATCCTTGCCGGCACCGTGCTCGCCAGCCTGTCGGGCGCGCTGACCGCCTTTCTCATTTCGCTCGCGCCCAATCCCTATGCCGTCGCCGAGGCGATCGAGTGGCTGATGGGCTCGCTGACCGATCGCAGCGCCGACGATGTCCGCCTCGCCGTGCCGTTCATCGCCATCGGATCGCTGTTGCTGCTGCTCACCGGCCGTGCGCTCGACGCGCTGACGCTGGGCGAGGCCGCGGCGCGCTCGCTCGGCGTGCGGCTTGGTCGCGTCCAGGCGCTGATCGTGCTCGGCACCGGGCTGACGATCGGTGCGAGCGTCGCGGTCACCGGCGTGGTCGGCTTTGTCGGCCTTGTCGTGCCGCATCTGCTCCGGCCGGTGTTCGGCCATCGGCCCTCGGCGCTGCTGCTGCCGAGCGCGCTCGGCGGCGCGGCGCTGGTGCTCGTCGCCGACAGCCTGTGCCGGCTCGCGCCCGGCGCGGGCGAGGTGCGGCTCGGCGTCGTCATGGCGTTGATCGGCGCCCCCTTCTTTCTCATATTGCTGCTGCGTGGCGGAGCGCGGTCATGGAACTGAGCGTCACCGATCTCAGCGTGGTGCTCGGTCGGCGCCAGGTGCTCGAAGGCATTTCAGCCCTGCTCGTGCCGGGCCGCATCACCGCCATCCTCGGCCCCAATGGCGCCGGCAAGTCGAGCCTGATCAAGACCGTGGCGGGCTTGCTTCCGGCGCATCGCGGCACCGTGACGCTCGCCGGCCGGGCCGTTGCCGACATCGAGCCGCGCGAGCGCGCCCGGCTGATCGGCTATCTCCCACAGGACGGCACTGCCGCGTGGAACATCCGTGCCGCCGAACTCGTCGCGCTCGGTCGCCTGCCGCACCGCGCGCCCTTTGCCGGCCCCGCGCCGCACGATTTCGATGCAGTGATGCTGGCGATGGGAGCAACCGAAACCACCCATCTCGCCGATCGTCCGGTCGGCGAATTGTCCGGCGGCGAACGCGCCCGCGTCCTGCTCGCCCGCGTCCTCGCCGGCGAACCGCGCTGGTTGCTCGCCGACGAGCCGCTCGCCAGCCTCGATCCGGCGCATCAGCTCGACATCCTCGACCGGCTGCGCACCGTGGCGAGCGGCGGGGCAGGGGTGGCGATCGTCCTTCACGACCTTGGCCACGCCGCACGCGTCGCCGACGACGTGCTCCTGCTCAATCAGGGCCGCGTCGCCGCGTTCGGCCCGGCGGCCGACGTACTGACCGAGGCACGCGTCGCTGAGGTGTTCGCGGTGAAGGTGCGCTGGATCGACACCGAGCATGGCCGCATGCTGGTGCCGGTGGGACGGGGCTGACCCTGACGGCCGCATCCATAGGTCCCTGACCCGATGACTTTCGCCGTCCTGCTACTTTCAAACAAGATTGCGCTTTTATGTCCGGGCGGCAGCCCATCGATCTTTGAAATAAATGAAATTTCGCGCTGCGCGGTAAACGGCGCATCCGACGAATAATATTTCGAAAGCTATGCTGCCCCAAACCAGCCAAGCTGGATCACGAATTGTTGGGTCAAAGCTCGCGAAGTCGGTAGATTCTTTAACGTAACTAAAAATAGATATATGCGCGAGTGTTGCAAAAAATGCAAACATGCCGAGCGCGATTAGTCCTAGTCGATACGAAATTACGTCCGCCGCGCTGTCCGTCGTTTGCAATAATGTAATATTCTTAACGTCCAGAAAATTCCAAATAGATATAACAATAAACAAAGCTAAATAAAATTCCAATGGGTATATGTAAAGATTCATGCGTGAATCTGAGAAGCTGCCGAACGAATCAAATAGCCAAAGCCATCGATCACCATAGGTAATGCTCCATGATGGTATAACGGCGCCAAGCACAGTAAATAATAAAACGATAGATAGTGAAGAAAACCAATGTTGCATCCATAGCTTAATGCCAGGCATCGGGGGTCGTTCGACTGCCGAGATCGAACGCCATAGGTCCATGGCCGACCTCTTGAGCGCCGTTGGATCCATCTGAAGCAGCATGAATGCAACGCCCCCGCAATCATTTGACCAACGATATGCCCGTGATGCTGCTAGCCAGCAATACCGATTGGCCGGTCACCTAACTGCTCGTCACGACCTCGCATCGTGCCTCCGAACTCCGCAAACCGGCGTCGAGCACTTCCATCACCGCCACCGCCTCGCGCGCAGGCACCGGATTCGGCCCTTCGCCACGGATTGCCGCCGCTAGCGCGGTCCAGAACAGCCGATAGTCGCTGCGCTCGTTTATCACGGGTGCGTTCGACCCATCGCCCCGCGTCAGCACGCCGTCGACCGGATCCAATCCCCAGCCAGCGTCACCCGGCACGGCACCCGCCACGGTCGCCGCCTCCTGCGGATCGACCCCGTGCTTGATCCAGCTTCCGCCTGTGCCGTGTACCGCGAAGCGCAGGCCGTTGGCCGCGACGAGCTTGCTGGCATGCAGGATCACCCGCCGCGTTGGATAACGCAGCACGGCGTGAAAATAATCGACCGCCGGCGCGCCATCGCGCAACGTCGCGAGATCGGCGTTGATCGCCTCGGGCATGCCGAACAGCTGCAGCGCCTGATCGACGAGGTGCGGCCCGAGGTCGAGCCACGCGCCGCCCTCACGCGCCTCCTTCCACAGCGCCGCGGGTTTCGGGCGCCAGCGGTCGAAATGACTTTCCAGCTGGACGACCTCGCCCAGCGCTTCTTCCGCGATCAGTCGGCGCAGCGTCAGGAAATCGGCATCCCAGCGCCTGTTGTGGAATATTGTCAGGAGACGTCCGCCCGCTTCGGCCGCCGCCGCGACGCGTCGCGCGTCGGCCAGCGACGTCGCGAACGGCTTGTCGACCAGCACATGCTTGCCTGCGGCGATCGCCGCCAGGGCATGTTCGGCATGGAGCTGGTCGGGGCTCGACACGATCACCAGGTCGATCCCCGGCACCGCGAGCAACGCCGCGACATCGGGCACGACCTGCATGCCGGGCAGGTCGGCGTGCACCTTGGCCGCGTCGCGTGACACGACCGCGCGCAGCGCCATCCCCGGGGTCACGCCGACATAGGGCGCGTGGAAGGCGCGGCCGCCCAGGCCATAGCCGACCAATCCGACACCGATTTTATCCATCGCTTTGCCTCGCCAGCTCTTTGGTTGTGCTTGCCACCAGTTCGCTCGCGACCGCCACCGCTAAACGCACTTTTTTCGGCGCCCGTTTTGCCACATTTCTCCATCAAGCCGACGCTCTGGCCCGGAGAGCGAAATGGAATTGCTGCAGCCGCTGCTTGATCCGCCGGTGGCGCTCGTGCCGTTCGAGGATCGCCATATCGAGCCGCTGCGCGCGGCCTGTGCGGAAGATCCCGACATCTGGGAGATCTATCCGATTTCGCTGTACGGCGCGCATTTCGATCCATCGCTTGCCTTGCTGGCGGCGCTGCCGCGCTGGCAACGCTTTGCGGTGCTGAACGGATCGATCGTCGTCGGCATGATCAATTTCATCAATCTCGACCCGATCGCCGGCGTGGTCGAGATTGGCGGCACCTATATCGCGCCGTCGGTGCGCGGCACGAGCTTCAACGCGCGGATGAAGACGCTGCTCATCGAGCATGCCTTTGCCAAGGGGATCGGCACGGTGGAATTCCGGGTCGACACGCGCAACGCCCGGTCGCTGCGGGCGGTGGAAAAGCTCGGCGCCCGGCGCATCGCGACGCTCGAGCGCAACCTAACCACCTGGACGGGCTATGTCCGCGATACGGCGCTTTTTGCGCTGACTCCGGCCGATTGGCAGCGCAGCGCGGGTGCGCCCGGCTAGAACGCCTCGCGCGCTTTCCTCTCAAACTACACCAAGGTGCAGATTGTCCGGCCGCTGCGCTGCTGTAGTTCTCGCCATGTTGCGGCGTCGATCGGCAAGCGCTGGCCCCCCAATGCCTCGCCCGCTACCGATCGACGCCGCGGCACCGGAGCGGCCGGTCAGGCTTGTCCGACGCGTCGGCGCACCGTGACCTCGGTCGAACTCCCCGGCGTCGGCACGACGACGAAGCCGGCCTCGCGTTCGAGTGCGAGCGCGGCGTGGTTCTCGCGGCTCTCGATCGATTCGACCATCTCGATGCCTTCGGCGGCGGCATAACGCATGACATGCTCGACCAGCGTCCAGCTGACGCCGCGGTTGCGGAAGCCGGCATGGACCGAGATGGCAAGCTCGGCACGCACGTGATCGGGATCGGACGCGAGCATCGCGCTGGCGATCAGCGTGCCGTCCTCGGTAAAGGCGAGGAAGTTCATCGTCCGGCGATAATCGACCTGGGTCATCGCGACGATTTGCGCGTGCCCGACCTCGCGCACTGCGGTGAGGAAGCGAAAGCGCAGATCCTCGGGCGCGACCTGGTGGAAGAATTGCGCGAGCGCAGCCTCGTCATCGGGCAGGACCGGCCGGACGTGGATCTTGAGCCCGCCGCGCGTGACGAGGTCCTCCGCCCATTCCATCGGCACGGGCCGGATCACCAGCCGTGACGCGCGCGGCGCCTCGCTGAGCCGCGCGCGGGCATCGATCGCGATCACGCCGTGCGGCGTCGCCAGTAGCGGGTTGATGTCGAGCTCGACGATGTCGGGGAAATCGACCGCGATCGCCGACAGCGCTTCGAGCGCCGCGACGATCGCATCCATGTTGCAGGCCGGGACGTCGCGATAGCCGGCGAGCAGCCGCGCGACGCGTGTCGCGCCGATCATCGAGCGCGCGAGGCTGTCGTCGAGCGGCGGCAGGCCGAGCGCACGATCGTTGAGGACCGCGACGGCCTTGCCGCCCGCGCCAAAGGCGAGGACCGGGCCAAACGTCGCGTCATCGGCGATCCCCAGCAGCAATTCCTGCCCGGCGCCCGACACCATCGTCTCGACCTCGAAGCCGGTGATCGTCGCCTCGGGATGTTCGCGCTTGATCCGCGCCTCCATCGCCTCGGCCGCCGCTACCGCTTCTGCCGCGCCGGCAAGGTCGAGCGCCACGCCGCCGACATCGGATTTGTGCGGCAGCTGAGGCGACACCAGCTTGACGGCATAGGGCGCGCGCAGGGCGTCGCACGCCACCGCCACCCCCGCTGCATTGGGCGCGAACCGGCCCGGCGCGACGGGGATGCCATAGGCAGCGAGCAGCTCCCGCGTTTCGAGCGCGCTGAGCGCGGTCCGGCCCTCCGCGCGCGCGTTGGCGATTACGGCGTCTGCGCGCGACCGGTCCGCGGCCGGGATCGTCACACGTGACGGCACCCGCAGCAATGCCTGCCGTGCCTTCGCCGCCTGGAGGAGGTAACCAAAGCCGCGCACGGCATCGTCGAGATTGTCGAACAGCGGCACGCCCGCCGCGTCGAACAGGAAGCGCACCGCATCGGCATTTTGCGGACCCATCCAGCAGGCGATGACCGGCTTGGCGCGGTTCGGCCCGCCTTCGTCGAGCGCGGCGATCACCGCTTGGGCGATATCGGTCCCGGCGGCGACGGCGGTGGGGCAGTGCATCACCAGCAGCGCATCGACGCCGGCGTCTGCCAGCATTGCGCGGGTCGCCGCAGCAAAGCGCTCGGCATGCGCGTCGCCGACGACATCGACCGGGTTGGCGCGCGACCAGCCGTGCGGCATTTGCGGGTCGAGCGCCGCGATCGTCGCGTCCGACAGCGTGGCGAGCGTCCCGCTGGTCGTCAGCAAGGCGTCTGCCGCGAGCACGCCGGCACCCCCGCCATTGGTGACGATCGCCAGCCGCTCCCCGCCATTCGCGCGATAGCGGCACAGCACCTGCGCGGCGTCGAACAGATCGGACAGGCAGTCGACGAGGACGATCCCGGCACGCTCGAACGCGGCGGCATGGACGTCATAGGCGCCGGCCAGCGCACCGGTATGCGAAAAGGCCGCCCGCACGCCGGTCGCCGAGCGCCCCGCCTTGATCGCGATCACCGGCTTGATCCGCGCCGCCGCCCGCGCCGCCGACATGAATTTGGCCGGGTTGGTGACGCCCTCGATATAGAGCAGGATTGCGTCGGTCCGCGCGTCGCTGGCGAGCATGTCGATCACGTCGCCGAGATCGACATCCGCCATGTCGCCGAGCGAAATGACGCTCGAAAAGCCGATATGGCGATCGGCCGCCCAGTCTAGCATCGACGTGACGAGCGCGCCGCTCTGCGAGACGAAGGCGAGCCGTCCGGCCGTGGCACGACGCGGCGCGAACGAGGCATTGAGCGCGGCATAGGGCATCAGCACGCCGAGGCAGTTGGGGCCGATGACACGCAATTGATGCGGTTGCGCCGCTTCGAGGATCGCCGCTTTCGCCGCTTCATTCTCGAAGCCGGCAGTGATGACCACGGCGACCCTGGTGCCGAGTGCCCCCAGCGACGCGATCGCCTCGGGCACCGTTGCCGCCGGTGACACGACGATCGCCAGGTCAGGAACCTCCGGCAGCGCGGCGATGCTGTCGACCCAGTTGACGCCGTCGATCGCGACGCGCCGTGGGTTGACCGCGAACACCGTGTCGCCGAACCCGCCATTGAGGATGTTGGCGAGCACGCGCTCGCCGAGCGAACCCCCGCGACCCGAGCCGCCGATCACGACGACGCTGCGCGGGTGGAAGAGCGAGGTGAGGTTGCGAATCGACATGACAGGGTTTCCCGCGACCGGGCCGAACGCGCCCGGCGATGTCGCGACTCCACGCCAAAGCGCGGTCGCGGGCCATTCGTATAGAACCGTATGTCGGTGGCCTTGGCGCGCGCTATCCTCGGCGCGGCGCATCAGTGAACCATGCCAGCGGGCGAATTTTCCGGGACGAGCACCGCCGCGCCCTCGAGCCGCCCCGCGCGCAGATCGGCCAGGGCTTC
This sequence comes from Sphingomonas sp. AR_OL41, assembly GCF_029911635.1. GTDB lineage: Bacteria > Pseudomonadota > Alphaproteobacteria > Sphingomonadales > Sphingomonadaceae > Sphingomonas. Next base: position 15,684 of record NZ_JARYTI010000044.1, on the reverse strand, counting down.
GTTCGCCTGACCAAGCGGATAGGCGGTCGTCGTCGTCCGCACCGGCACCTGTACGGCGACCTCGAAGAACGCCTTGCCGTCCTCCCGGGTGAGGTTGGCCACCGAGAGGATCGAACGCTCGCCCCACAGATCGGCATAGGGGAAGGACGGAATGTCGCTCATATGGATGCCCGCGCACACCACGCGACCGCCCTTGCTGACCGCGCGCAGTGCCGCGGGCACGAGGTCGCCGTCCGCCGCGAACAGGATCGCGGCATCGACCGCGACCGGCGGCGGCTGATCTGAGCCACCCGCCCAGACACAGCCGAGCGCGCGGGCGAAGGCCTGGGTTTCGGTGTCGCCGGGCCGGGTTAGCGCATAAACCTCGCGGCCCTGCCAACGCGCGACTTGTGCGACGATGTGCGCGGCGGCGCCGAAGCCGTAGAGCGCGAGGCGGCGGCCCTTGCCCGCCATGGTTAGCGCGCGGTAGCCGATCAGCCCCGCGCACAGCAGCGGTGCCGCTTCGACATCGCCGAATGCGTCGGGGATCGGGATGCAGAAGCGCGCGTCGGCCGCGACATGCGTGGCATAGCCGCCGTCGCGCGACGCGCCGGTGAAGACCGGATGGTCGCAGAGATTTTCCCGCCCGGCGCGGCAAAAGGGACAATGGCCACAGGTGCTGCCCATCCATGGCACGCCGAGCCGATCGCCCGGCGCGATGCCGGTGACGCCGGCCCCGATCGCGATCGCGCGGCCGACGATTTCATGCCCCGGAACGATCGGGAAATGCGCCGGCACCTCGCCGTCGATGATGTGCAGGTCGGTCCGGCATATGCCGCAGGTGGCCACCGCGAGGACGACTTCACCCGGGCCGGGCTGCGGGATCGGGCGTGCGACCGGATGGAGTCGTTGGCCGACCGCGTCGAGCTGCATGGCATATCCCTGGGTCATGCGAACGACCGTGCCAGCCGCGCGGCGCGCCTCCCATCCGGGAAACCCCGCACGCCGCATCATTTCGGGGACACAATACTAAATTCGTCGCGATCGACCGCGGCATGTCAACGCTCGCCTGTGAATTTAGTATTGTGTCCCCGAAATCCCGAAATCGCGATACGCTTAGCAGCTTCGCCTTCTTTCCTTCCCCGGCGAAGGCCGGGGTCCAGTTGGGGAACGCTGCGACGGGCGTTGCCGCTCATCATATCCGCTATCCCAACTGGGCCCCGGCCTTCGCCGGGGAAGGGGCAGGGAGGCGGCGATATGGGGAGATCTTCTGTGGAGCGCGCTAGGTACACTTCCCGATAGGAGCGCCGGCACGCGGCTCCTAGCGTCCGTCGCGGTCGGATGAAGGACGTCGCGCGAGCAACCTTCTCGCCAAGCCGGAGTAGCCGCGATGAAACCTGCCACGGTGGTGCCCGACAGCGACACCATCGCGGCCGACGTCGTCGCCTTTCTCGAACACCGCGCCTTCGGCGCCGATGCGTTCGTGCGACGGATCGACACGCATGCCGCCAGCATCTTTCTCACCACCGAACGTGCCTGGAAGCTCAAGCGACCGGTGCGCCTGGGTTATCTCGATTTCTCCACTCCTGCGCGCCGGCGTGCGGCGCTCGCGGCGGAACTGCGGCTCAACCGCCGCACCGCGCCCGATCTCTATCGCGCCTTGCACGCGATCACGCGCGAGGCCGATGGCAGCCTGGCGATCGACGGGCGTGGCGAGGCGATCGACTGGTTGCTCGAAATGCAGCGCTTCGCCGACAATGCGCTGCTCGATGACTGCGCGCGACGCGGCGCGCTCGATCCGGCGCTGCTGACCAGCCTTGCGGCGCGCATCCAGCTTTTCCACGCTGCCGCCGAACCGGTAAGCGACGGCAATGGCGCCGGGCGCCTCGCCGCGGTGATCGACGGCAATGGCGTGGCGCTGGCGGGCTTCCCCGCATTGTTCGCGCCCGCGGCCGTGGCGGCGCTGGTGCGTGAGCAGCGCGACTGGTTGGGCGCCTGCCGCGAGCGGCTCGACCGGCGCGCCGCACGCGGGCGGGTGCGCCACTGCCATGGCGACCTGCACCTCGCCAATATCGCGCTGATCGATGGCGCGCCGACGCCGTTCGACTGCCTCGAATTCGACGACGCGCTGGCGACCACCGACATCCTCTACGATCTCGCCTTCCTGCTGATGGACCTGTGGCATCGCGGGCTGCACGGCGCGGCCAACCTGCTGTTCAACCGCTATCTCGATCTGTCGGGCGACGACGAGGACGGTCTCGTCGCGATGCCGCTGATGCTTTCGGTACGCGCCACGATCCGCGCGCATGTCTCGGCGACCCGCGCGCGGCACTCGGGCCTGGAGGCGGATGCGGTCCTGGCGCGCGACTATTTTGCACTGGCGCAGCGGATGCTGGTCGCCGTGCCGCCGCGGCTGGTTGCTGTCGGCGGGCGGTCCGGAACGGGCAAGTCGATGCTGGCGCGCGAGATTGCCGGCGCGATCGGCGCGGCGCCCGGCGCGCGCGTCCTGCGCTCCGACGTGGTGCGCAAGCGACTGGCGGGGGTGGCGCCCGAGACGGCGCTGGCGCGCGGCCGCTACACGGCGCAAAGCGCGGCGGATGTTTATACGGCGCTTGAAGGGCAAGCTCGCTTGCTGCTTTCCGAAGGAACCAGCGTGATCGCCGATGCGGCCTTCCTCCTGCCCGAGCAGCGCGCTGCGATCGCGCGCGTTGCGGCGGTGGCGGCCGTGCCGTTCGCCGGGCTGTGGCTTGCCGCGTCGGAGGCGGTGCGCGTCTGGCGGGTGACGGGGCGCAGCGGCGATGCCTCGGATGCGGATGCGACGATCGTACGGCGCCAGTCGCGCCAACCAGTCGGTCCGACGCCCGGCTGGCACCGGCTGTCCGCCGGGCGCGACGCGGTGATCGTGGTGCGATCGGCGCGGCGCGCGTTGCGGTCGGCGCTGCGGCTGCCGGCATGATCCCCGATCCCTTCTGGGCCGCCGCGCCCGACCAATTGCTCACCGCGCTGGATGCCAGCTCCGACGGGCTCTCGACGGGCGAGGCGGCCGCGCGACTGACACGCGATGGCCCGAACCAGCTCGCCACCTCGCCGCGGCGACGCATCCTGGTCGACCTGCTGCGCCGGCTCGCCAACCCGCTGGTCGCGATCCTGCTCGTCGCGGCGGGGATCGCCGGCGCGACGGGGGACATGCCGAGCTTCGCGATCATCGTGCTGGTGGTGCTGCTCTCGACCGCGCTCGACCTGATCCAGGAGCATCGCGCCGAGGCGACCGCCGAAGCGCTCAAGTGCTCGATCGCGTTGCGCGCGACGGTGCGGCGCGACGGCCAGTCGATCGACCTCCCGGTGCGCGAGATCGTCGCCGGCGACGTGGTGATGCTGGCGGCGGGCGATCTCGTCCCGGCCGACGGGATCGTGCTTGCGGCGAACAGTGCGCAGGCCAATGAGGCGCTGCTGACCGGCGAGCCCTATCCGGCCGAGAAGCGCGCCGATCCATCGACTGCGGCCACCGCGATGGCCGATGCGCACAATGCGCTGTTCCACGGCACCTCGCTGATCGGCGGCACCGCGACGATGCTCGTCGTGGCGACCGGATCGCGCACGCGCTTCGGCGCGATCGCCGGGTCGCTCGCCGGGGCGCAGCCGCCCAGCGCGTTCGAGCGCGGCATCCACCAGCTCGGCTTCCTGATCGTGCGGCTGACCTTGTTCCTGGTGCTGTTCGTGCTGCTGACGCACCTCGCGCTGGGGCGCCCGCCGCTGCAATCCTTCCTGTTCGCGATGGCGCTGGCGGTCGGGCTGACGCCCGAGCTGCTGCCGATGATCATGACCGTGGCGCTGTCGCGCGGCGCGCAACGCATGGCGCAGGCCAAGGTGGTGGTGAAGCGGCTATCGTCGATCCACGACCTCGGCCAGATGGACATATTGTGCACCGACAAGACCGGGACGTTGACCGAGGCGCGCATCGCGCTGGTCGGCCATCCCGGCATCGACGGTGCCGATGACGAGCGCGTCGTCGACCTCGCGGCGGTCAATGCGCGCTTCGAGACCGGCCTGCGCAGTCCGCTTGACGATGCGCTGCTCATCCATGTGTCGGGGCGGACGCTCGACGGCTGGACCAAGCTCGACGAGCGTCCGTTCGATTTCGAGCGACGCCGCGTCGCGGTGCTGGCCGAGAAAGCGGGCGAGCGCATCGAGATCGTCAAGGGCGCGCCCGAGACGCTGCTCGCGCTGTGCACGCGGGCGCAGGACCGTAGCGGCGCGATCGTGCCGCTCGACGATGCGCTGCGCAGCCAACTCGTCGCCCTGCATGACGACCGCGCGGCGCAAGGGCTGCGCCTGCTCGCGCTGGCCTGGAAGCCGGCCAAGGGGCAGGCCGGGATCGGCAGCGATGGCGACGATGCGCTGATCTTCGCCGGTTACTGCGTGTTCGTCGATCCGCCCAAGCCGAGCGCGACCGCGGCGGTGGCGCGGCTCGAGGCGGCGGGGGTGCGCGTCAAGGTCATTTCCGGCGATGCCGCACCGGTGATCCAACATCTCGTCGCCGCGCTGGCGCTGCCGGTCGATGGCGTGCTGACCGGCGAGGAGATTGCCGCGCTGAGCGACCAGGCGCTCGGCGCCCGCGTCGAGCATGTCGATCTGTTTGCGCGGGTCACGCCCGACCAGAAGACGCGCATCGTCCGCGCGCTGATGGCGCGCGGCCACACCGTCGGCTTCATCGGCGACGGGATCAACGACGCGCCCGCGATCCGCGCCGCCGATATCGGCCTGTCGGTCGAGGGCGCCACCGATGTCGCGCGCGAGGCCGCCGACATGATTCTGCTCGATACCGATCTCGGCGTGCTGGCCGACGGCGTCGCCGAGGGGCGGCGGACCTATGCCAATATCATGAAATATATCCGCATGGGCACCAGCTCCAACTTCGGCAACATGCTGACGATGGCGGTCGCCTCCTTGTGGCTGCCCTTTCTGCCGCTGACGGCGGTACAGGTGCTGATCAACAATCTGATCTACGATATGTCGCAGATCGGCATTCCGTTCGACAATGCCGATGCGGGCGATCTTGCGCGGCCGCATGGCTGGGACATGCGCGGGTTGGTGCGCTTCACCGCGATCATGGGGCCGCTGTCGTCGCTGTTCGATATCGCGACGATCGTGCTGCTGGTGCGTGTCTTCCATGTCGATGTCGCGACCTTCCGCGCGGCGTGGTTCGTCGAATCGATGGCAACGCAGATCCTCGTCGTGTTCGTGATCCGCACCGCGCGTCCGGCATGGCTGAGCAGGCCGAATGTCGCGATGACCGCGACCGCACTGACCGGCCTTGCCGTCGCGCTGGCGCTGCCGCTGCTGCCCTGGGCGGCGGTGCTGGGGTTCGCGCTGCCGAGCGGCGCGGTGTTCGGCACGATCGCGCTGCTGGTGCTGGGCTATCTCGGCTGTTCGGAACTGCTCAAGCGTTTCGCGCTACGGACCGCGTGATCGCGCGACCGGGCACGGTCTTGGTATCAATACGCAGTGCCGGCGCGGGGCGTGCGTCCTAGGTGCCCGGGACCGGCCGCAGCGGTGGCCAGCGAAGGACGAGACCATGAACGACATCGCATCGAGCGTATCGGGGAGCGCTGCCGCTCCACTGCAGGCTTCCTGGCGCTGGTTCGCCGGGCTCGGCGTTGCGCTCATCCTGCTCGGGCTCTGCGCGTCGGCCAACCTGTTCCTCGCGACCGTCGCGACGATCTATTATGTCGGCGCGCTGATGCTGTTCGGGGGCATGCTGCAGATTTTCCACGCCGCCGGCACGCGTAAATGGGGCGTGTGGCTGCTCGGCGGCATTCTCTATCTGCTCGCCGGGCTGGCGGTGTTCAACGATCCGCTGTTCGCGGTGGCGTTCCTGACGCTGTTGCTGGCGATGTCGCTCGGCCTGTCGGGGATGGCGCGCTTGTGGTTCGGGATGCGCGTAGCGCCGGCAGGGCGCGCCTGGCTGATCGCCTCGGGCGTCGCCAGCATCGCGGCGGCGGTCATCATCGGCCTGGGCTGGCCGGTCAATGCGATCTGGATTCTCGGGCTCGTGCTTGCGGTCGACCTGCTGTTCCAGGGCGTCGCGCTGCTCGGGACCGGGCTGGCGCTGCGCACCGCGCTACGCGGCTGAGTGCGTCGCAAAGGCGCCGGCCGGTCACGTCTGTGTGACCGGCCGGGCTTGCCACGAGGTGCTTACTTCGGTGCGGCGAGACCGAGCTTGGGGCGGCCGGTGCTCTTGCGACCAAGACCGATCTTTACGGCCATCGCCTTGCGACGCTCGGAATAGGCCGGCGCGGTCATCGGGTAATCGGCGGGCAGATTGTAGCGCGCGCGATATTCCGCCGGGGTCAAGCCCTGCGTGGTGAGGTGGCGCTTGAGCACGCTATAGGGCTTGCCGTCGATCATCGAGATGATCTTGGTCGGGTCGGCCAGGCTCTTGCGCGCCGTGACGGCGGGAACGAACGCCTCCTCTTCCTGCACCGGCTCGTCGCCGAGCTGCGCCAACGTCGAGTGGATCAGGTTGATGACGTGTTTGATCTCGTCGATGCTGACATGGTTATTGGCGACGTAGTTCGACGTGATCGTGCCCGTCAGGTCCAATAGTGTTTCATCGATAGCCATGAATAATCTCCGATTGCGACGTGCTGTTTTTTTGGGATGGCTGGCTGATACCGATCAGGAGACATTTTTCAATACACTTGTCGGGCAATGTGCAAAAAATAAGATCGCGCGAATTCACCCGCGCGAGGCGGTTGGGCAATAGCATCACGTCACGAATGGCCGGTTTACGTTACGGCAGCGCAACCATGACGACAGCTTTTCGATGTCGTGCCAATATTCGCCGGCGGGTAGACATGCATGTCTACCCGCCGCTACTGGCGGATTGCACCGGCCGCCCGCACATCGGCGATGGTCGGATAGCCGTTGACCGCCATCAGAAGGTCAGCCTCGGCGAGCAGGCATTTCAGCACATGCGCCGCGCCCGCCGCGCCGCCCAGCGCGAGGCCATAGGCATAGGGCCGGCCGACGCCGACCGCCGTCGCGCCGAGCGCCAGCGCTTTGACCACGTCGCTGCCCGAGCGGATTCCTGAATCGAACAGTACCGGCGTCTTGCCCGAGGCCGCGACCACGCCGGGCAGCATATCGATCGCGGCGATGCCGCCATTGGCCTGACGCCCGCCATGGTTGGAACAATAAATGCCGTCGGCGCCCTCGTCGATCGCGCGGCGCGCATCGTCGGGATGGCAGATGCCCTTGAGGATGATCGGCAGCTTGGTCATCGAGCGGAGCCACGCCATGTCGGCCCAGGTCAGCACCTTGCCGAAGGTCGCCGCCCAGGTGCCGATGGCGGTGGCGGGATCCTCCTCGGGCGGCCTGGCGAGCAGCGCGCGAAAGACGGGGTCGCTGAAATAATTCATCAGCACGGCGCCGCGCAGCTGCGGGAAATTGGCGGCGTTGAGGTCGCGCGGGCGCCAGCCGGTGACCCAGGTGTCGAGCGTCACGACGATCGCCTTGAACCCGGCCGCCTCGGCACGGTGGACGAGGCTCTCGGCGAGCGCCTTGTCCTTGGGGGTGTAGAGCTGGAAGAAGCCCGGCATGTCGCCGAGCGTCGCCGCGACCTTTTCCAGCGGATCGTTCGACAGGGTCGATGCGACAAGCGGCACGCGTGTGATTGCCGAAGCCTCGGCCGCCGCGAGATCGCCATGCCCGTCCTGCGTGCAGATGCCGTTGATGCCGACCGGCGCCATGAACAGCGGCGAGGGCAAAGTGAGCCCGAACAGTTCGATCGACAGGTCGCGTTTCGTGCAGTCGACCATCATGCGTGGCGTCATACCCCAGTGGCGGAACGCCTCGGCATTATGACGCTGGGTGAACTCGTCGCCGCAACCGCCCTGCAGATAGGACAGCACCGCCGGCGGCATCGCCGCTGTCGCGCGCGCTTCGAGCAGCGCGAAATCGACCGGTAGCGTGGGGAGCGTGCCGCGCACGCCGGCGCCGTAAATCTCGTTCTGTAAGTCGCCATAATGGGCCATCGCGCATGCTCTCCTTCGTGCGGCAGCGTGCGACAGACGGGGCGGGGCGGCAAGGGGGTGCGGGTCTGATTACCCACTACCCGTCATGCTGAACTTGTTTCAGCATCCATGCGCGGTCAGCCGACCAACGAGCGACGCTTTTGGGATTTCTGACGGCGCATAGACCCTGAAACGAGTTCAGGGTGACGGGGGGAATGGCTAGTCCGCTAATCCCACGGTGCCACCGGCGACCACAGCGTCCCGAGATAATCGAGCAGCGCCCGCGCGCCCGACGACAGCCGCCCGCGCGGATGCACGGCATAGATGCCGACATCGGCCGATCCCTCCAGCGCCGGCAGCACGCGCACCAGGTCGCCGCGCGTCAGATGGTCGCCGACATCCCATAAGGAACGGAGCGCGATGCCGACGCCCGACAGCACCAGTTCGCGCGCCACCTCGCTCGAATTGGTCCGCACATGGCTGGTGCCGTCGATCGACACGTCGCCGTCCGGCCCGGTCAGCCGCCACGGCAATTGCCCGGCGGCGGCGAGCAGGCGGTGTCCGGCGAGTTCGGCGACCGTCTGCGGCGTGCCCGCTGCGGCGAGATATGCCGGCGCCGCGCACAAGACGCGGCGGCTGTCGCCGAGCCGGTGTGCCGCCAGTTCGGGCGCGACGGCGGGGGTGATCCGGATCGCGAGATCGATACCGTCGCGCGCCACATCGACGAAATCGTCTGACAGCAACAGTTCGAGCTCGACCAGCGGATAGCGGTCGAGAAACGGCTTGAGTCGCGGCGCGATATGCAGCCGCCCGAACGAGGTCGGCGCACTGACGCGCAGCGCGCCCTGCGGCGTCGTGTCGCGGTCGGAGACGCGCGCCTCGGCCGCGCCGAGCGCGGCGAGGATCGTCGTCACGTCGCGGTAGAACAGGTCGCCGCGTGCGGTGGTTTCCAGCCGCCGTGTCGTGCGGTGCAGCAGCCGCACGCCGAGCCGCGCCTCGAGCCGGGCGATGCGTTTCGACACCATCGCCGGCGAGATGCCGCGCGCGCGCGCCGCCGCGCTGAGGCTGCCGGCCTCGACGACATGCGCGAACAGGGCGACGTCCGGGTCCATCATTGTTTCTTCACAGGAACGACAGCTTTGCCTTTTGATCGTCTAGCGATGAAGCTGCGCGACGTCTATAAGCGCCGGCATGACCAACATCACTTTGGCCCAGGCCAACGCCATCATCGCCGCCGCTTTCGCCAAGGGCGCCGAGCTCGGCTTCAAGCCGCTCGCCATCGCGGTCCTCGATCCGGGCGGGCACCTCATCGCCTTTGCCCGCGCCGACGGGACGTCGACGCTGCGGCCGCAGATTGCGATGGCCAAGGCGGGCGGTGCGCTCGGCATGGGCATGTCGTCGCGCAAGATCGGCGAGATGGCGCTGGAGCGCCCGACCTTCGCCGCGTCGCTCGGCCCGATCGCGCCGCACGGCGTGGTGCCGGCGGCGGGGGGCGTGATCGTGGTCGACGCTGCCGGCCGGCCAATCGGCGCGGTCGGCGTGACCGGCGACACATCGGACAATGACGAGATCTGCGCGCTCGCCGGCATCGCCGCCGCCGGGCTGACGGCACAGGGTTGAGGACGACGGCATGACGCAGACGATCGACAAGCACGGCCTCGCGGTCGCCGCCGAACTCGCCCAGTTCATCGACACCCAGGCGCTGCCCGGCACCGGTCTCGATACCGATGATTTCTGGCGCGGCGTCGCCGGCATCTTCGCCCGCTTCGCCCCCGAAAACGCAGCGTTGCTGGCGGTGCGCGACACGCTGCAGGCGCAGATCGACGCCTGGCACATTGCGCGCGCCGGCACACCGCTCGACATGGTCGCCTATCAAGCGTTCCTGCGCGAGATCGGCTATCTCGTCGAAGAGCCCGCGCCGTTCAGCGTCGCGCCGACCGGCGTCGATGACGAGGTCGCGCGGCTCGCCGGCGCGCAGCTCGTCGTCCCCGTGCTCAATGCGCGCTTCCTGCTCAACGCCGCCAATGCGCGCTGGGGCAGCCTGTACGACGCGCTCTACGGCACCGACGCACTGCCCGACGCCGCAGCCGGCAAGGGTTATGATCCGGTGCGCGGCGGTCAGGTGATCGCCTGGGCCAAGGTGTTTCTCGACCGGTCGGTGCCGCTCGCTACAGGGAGCTGGGCCGACTGGACCGGGGGCACCCCCGCGCTGGCCGATCCGGCGCAGCTTGTCGGCCATGCCGGCGCCAATATCCTGCTGCGCCATCACGGCCTGCATATCGAATTGGTGATCGACCCGGCGCATCCGATCGGCAAGGACGATCCTGCGCACATCGCCGATGTCGTGCTCGAATCCGCGCTGTCGACGATCGTCGATCTCGAGGATTCGGTCGCCGCGGTCGATGCCGAGGACAAGGTCGCCGCCTATGCCAACTGGCTCGGGCTGATGAAGGGCGATCTCGTCGCCAGCTTCGACAAGGGCGGCCGCACCATGACGCGCGCGCTTGAGGCCGACCGCGCCTATACCGCGCCCGACGGCACGGCGTTCACGCTGCCCGGCCGCAGCCTGTTGTTCGTGCGCAATGTCGGCCATCTGATGACCACGCCGGCGGTGCTGCTCGCCGATGGCAGCGAGGCGCCGGAGGGCATTCTCGACGGCATCGTCACCAGCCTGATCGCGCTGCACGACCTGAAAAGGACCGGCAGGTTCGTCAACAGCCGCGCCGGCTCGATCTACATCGTGAAGCCCAAGATGCACGGCCCCGACGAGGCCGCCTTCACCAACCGCCTGTTCGACGCGATCGAGGATCTGCTCGGCCTGGCGCGCCACACCATCAAGGTCGGCGTGATGGACGAGGAGCGCCGCACCTCGGCCAATCTCGCGGCGTGCATCCATGCGGTGAAGGACCGCATCATGTTCATCAACACCGGTTTCCTCGACCGCACCGGCGACGAGATGCACACATCGATGCGTGCCGGGCCGATGATCCGCAAGGGCGACATGAAGAATGCCGACTGGATCAAGGCCTATGAGGACCGCAACGTCCAGATCGGCCTCGCCTGCGGCCTGTCGGGCAAGGCGCAGATCGGCAAGGGCATGTGGGCCGCGCCCGACCGCATGGCCGACATGCTCGAACAGAAGATCGCGCATCCCAAAACCGGCGCCAACACCGCCTGGGTGCCGTCACCGACCGCCGCGACGCTCCACGCGACGCATTACCACGCCGTCGACGTGTTCGCGCGCCAGGCCGAGCGGGCCGGGGAGGGCGTTGCCTCGCTCGACCGCTTGCTAGCCATCCCGGTCGCACAGGGCCATAACTGGCAGCCCGATGAGGTGCGCGAGGAACTCGACAACAATGCGCAAGGCATTCTCGGTTATGTCGTGCGCTGGGTCGACCAGGGCATCGGCTGCTCCAAGGTGCCCGACATCCATGACGTCGGCCTGATGGAAGACCGCGCGACGCTGCGCATCTCGTCGCAGCACATGGCCAACTGGCTGCTCCACGGCATCGCCACCCCGGCCGAGGCCGACGCCGCGCTGGCGCGCATGGCGGCCAAGGTCGATGCGCAGAATGACGGCGACCCGCTTTACCATCCGATGGCCGGCCATGCCGACACCAGCCTCGCCTTCCAGGCGGCGCGCGCGCTGGTGTTCGAGGGGGTGGAACAGCCCAATGGCTATACCGAGCCGTTGCTGCACCGCTTCAGGGCGCGGGTGAAGGCGGAGGCGTAGGGTTCCTCTGGCCCCAAAACGTCATGCCGGACTTGTTCCGGCATCCACCGGGCCGTGAACGCATCGGCCGATGTTCACGCGGAACCGTGGACCCAGGAACAAGTCCGGGGTGACGGATTGCTGCCCGATCGTCCCAACGCAAAGCCCGCCTGCTGCCTCGCCGAGAAGCCCCTTGCGGACGACCACCGGGCCGTGCTGATCTCGTCATGACCGAAACCGGACCCGCTCCGGCCCGCGACGAAAGGCCTGTCATGCGCGCAATCCTCAGGCCGTTGACGCACTGCCTTCAGTTTCACGGACGCGCGACGCGGCGCGAGTTCTGGCCGTGGATCCTGTTCATTATCGCTTTGTGGTTCGTGCCGATCGCGATCGAGCGGCCACTCGACCGGCTTGCTGCGGGGTTGCTGGCCGGGAGTCCGATTAGGTTCAACACGTTATGGGTCGCGTTCGACCTCGTCTTTTGGCCGCTCGGCTTTCTCGCGACGGCTGCCATTACAGTGCGTCGTCTGCACGACACTGCCGCCGGGGGTGCCTGGGCCTTGTTGACCTGGGCGCCGGTGGCCGTGAGCCTCGCCTTATTTAGTGCGCACCGCTACGATGCAGGCGATTTGGCTGCTTACGCTGCAATGCTCGGCTCGCTGCTGGTCCTTGCCCGATGCGCGTTGCCCGGGACGGTCGGCGAAAACCGCTACGGTCCTGATCCGCAGGACGATGGCCTGAACCGCCTGGCCGCGACCTTCGAATAGCCGCCAGCCGCCCGGCTCAAGCCGCCTCTGACTCCAGCGCCTCGCTTGCCGCCATCCATGCCGCCTCGGCGGTCGCGAGTTGCGCGTCGAGTTCGGCACGGCGCTTCATCAGCTCGCTCATACTCATCTTGCTCAGCCAGATCTCGGCGGTCGAGGGATCGAACATCGCTTTGTCGACTGCGCTGCGCTTGGCGGTGAGCTTGACCACCTCGGCCTCGGCCTGCTGCGCGGCGCGGCGCAATGCCTGATCCTTCTCGCGCGCCTCGGCCGCGGCCTTGCGGTCTTCCTTCTTGCTCGCCTTGCTCTTGCCGCCGCCCGCACCGCCGGTCGCGCCGTCGCCGGCAAGGACCATCGCGATGTAATCTTCCATGCTGCCCGAATATTCGGTCGCGCGCCCGCCATCGACCAGCACCAGCCGGTCGGCGGTCAGCTCGATCATGTGGCGGTCGTGGCTGACGATCACCACCGCGCCCTCATAGGCGTTGAGCGCCTGGACCAGCGCCTCGCGCGCATCGACGTCGAGGTGGTTGGTCGGCTCGTCGAGGATCAGCATGTGCGGCGCCTCGCGCGTGATCAGCGCCAGCGCCAGCCGTGCGCGCTCGCCGCCCGACAGCTTGCCGACGAGCGTCGTCGCCTTGGGGCCGGAAAAGCCGAACCGGCCGAGCTGCGCGCGCACCGCGGCGGGCGACATGCCCTTCATCATCCGCGTCATATGCTCGAGCGGCGTGTCGGTCGTGTCGAGTTCCTCGACCTGATACTGGGTGAAATAGCCGACGCGCATCTTGCCCGACACGGTGATCTCGCCGTCCATCGGCGCCAGCTGCGCGGCGAGCAGCCGGGCAAGCGTGGTCTTGCCGTTGCCGTTGCGCCCGAGCAGCGCGACGCGGTCGGTCGGGTCGAGCCGCAGGTTGAGGCGCTGCAGGATCGGCGTGCCCGGCGTATAGCCGACGCTCGCCATGTCGAGCGTGACCAGCGGCGGCTTCAACTCGTCGGGGCTGGGGAAGTCGAACGACAGGCTCGGATCCTCGGACAGCGCGGCGATCGGCTGCATCTTGGCGAGCATCTTCGCGCGCGACTGCGCCTGCTTGGCGGTCGAGGCGCGCGCGCTGTTGCGCGCGACATAGTCCTGCAGCTTGGCGCGCTGCGCGTCCTGCGCCGCCTTGGCGGCCGCCAGCTGCGCGACACGCTCGGCGCGCTGACGCTCGAAGCTGTCATAACCGCCGGTATACATCGTCACCTTGCCCTGTTCGAGGTGCAGGATGGTGTCGACGACATTGTTGAGCAGGTCGCGCTCATGGCTGATCACGACCATCATCGCCGGATAGGCCTTAAGAAAATTCTCCAGCCACAAGGTCGCTTCGAGGTCGAGATGGTTCGATGGCTCGTCGAGCAGCAGCAGATCGGGCTCGGAGAACAGCAAAGAGGCGAGCGCGACGCGCATCTTCCACCCGCCCGAATAGCTGTCGAGCGGCCGGTTCTGCATTTCCTCGTCAAACCCCAGCCCGACCAGGATGCGCGCGGCGCGCGCGTCGGCGGTATAGGCGTCGATCGCGATCAGCCGGTCGTGGATCTCGCCGATCCGGTCGGGGTCGTGGCACGTCTCGCTCTCGGCGAGCAGCGCCGCGCGCTCGGTATCGCCGGCCATCACCGCCTCGATCGGCGTGGTGTTGCCCGACGGTGCTTCCTGCGCGATGTAACCGATGCGCGTCTTGCGCGGCATCTCGATCTCGCCGTCATCGGCCTCGAGCGAGCCGATCATGACCTTCATCAGCGTCGACTTGCCGGCGCCGTTGCGCCCGATCAGCCCGACGCGGCTGCGCGGCGGCAACGCCGCCGTCGCACGGTCGAGGATCGTGCGCCCGCCAAGGCGCACCGTGATGCCATTGATATTGAGCATGCCGCCGCCGTTATCATGCAGTGCAGCATAAGCAAAGAGGCTGGGCGAAAGTCTGTCGCGTGAGTCAGTCCCGGATGGTCGCATGGGTAGCGCAAAATCAAGCGCTCCCCATAGCTTGGTGCTTTATTGGGGCCGTACCGTCAGGGGCGACGCAGCACCGGCAAGCCCGGGCACGCTGCGTCGCCGCGCCCGGCGGCGCGGTACAGGCTCCAGCCGTCGAACACCGACGGGTCGAAGATCGTCCAGCAGACCCCGTCGCACGCGCTCGATGCCTCGAGCATCAGCCAGGCATCGTTGCCGCCGATCCGCAGCCGTTCGGCGAACAGCATTATGTGGTTCGCCCCCGGCGCGGTGGCGATGGCGTCGCCGGCGCGCAGCCAGGCGGGCGATGGCAGCGGCCGACTGCACAACGCATGGTCCTGGCGCTGCCGGATCGTCGCCACCGTCCAGCGCGTCGGCGCTTGCGGGCGCCCCCAGGCGATTTGCACCAGCGCCGAGCAATCGATCCCGAGATCGCCGACCAGCCCGTCGGCGAGGTTGCCGGGCCAGCCGCGCCCGCCGCGCTGCACCGCGCCCAATGCGCGCGACAGGTCGGCCGAACTTGCGCTGCGAAACCGGCCCAGCGCAGCGAAATCGCCGGTCTGGGCATAGGGAATGCCGCGCCCGGCATAGACCCCGCGCGTCAGCCTGATGCCGCGCAGCGCGACGAACCGTGCGGTCTGTCCCGGCACCGCGCATCCCGCCGCCGAGCGGCATGCCGCCGGCAGCGCGCTTGTGTCGACCGACCAGCGGGCATCGCGCAACGGTGTCGCCGCAGCGAAGATCGAGCGTGCCAATAGCGGAGTCCGCACCTGCTCGTGCGAGGCCGGGCGCGGCGCGGCGAGAGCGGGCCAGCGCGGTACCTGGACCGGCAGGCATGCCGGCGATATCGCGCCACCCGCGATGTTGCCGCAGCCGAACAGGTCGAAGCCCGCCGCGCCGCGCGGCCCCGGGCGGTCGCCGAGTTTGATGATCTCGCCGCCCGGCAAAACCGCGAACGGCCGGGCGACGATCTTGCCTGAGTGCGTTCGCCCGTCGAGCACGATGCGGCGAACGGCGCGGCCATGGGCGGCAACGAGCAGGCTCTGCCGGACCTGCATTGCGCCACCGTCGGCAGGAAGAAGTTCGGATGTCTGGACGACGCGGTGCCCCAGCGCAGGTTCGAGTTCGCGCGCGCTCAACAGGCGGTAACGCGTTGTGTCCGCGCTCCGCACCGTCAGCGGCGCGGCCGGCGCGAGCGCAGCGCGGCCGTTGCGCAGCGTGATCGTGCGCGCG
>NZ_JARYTI010000043.1 GCF_029911635.1 Sphingomonas sp. AR_OL41 | reverse complement strand
TCTCGGCGGCGCGGCGATGCGGCCGCGGATCGCCGAGCCGACATTGGCGGCGGCGTTCGTCGACCCCGCCCTCGCCTGGCTGGCACGCGGCGGGGCCAGCGTGACGCTGGGGCAAAGGCTGCGCGGGCTGACGTTCGACGGCGCGCGCATTATCGCGCTCGATTTCGGCGACGGTCCCGTGGCTGTCGCCGCCGACGAGCCGGTCGTGCTGGCGGTACCGCCCTGGGTGGCGGCGACTTTGGTGCCCGGGCTGACCGTACCCGACGACTTCCGCGCGATCGTCAACGCACATTTCGCGTTCACGCCGCCTGCGGGCACCCCAGCGATGCTCGGGGTGATCGGCGGGACGGCGGAATGGATCTTCGCCTTTCCCGACCGGTTGTCGGTGACGGTCAGCGCCGCCGAGCATCTCGTCGATTGCGACCGGGAAGAGCTGGCCCGCGCCTTCTGGGCCGATATCGCCGCGGTGCATCGTCTGCCGGCGACACTGCCGCCATGGCAGATCGTCAAGGAAAAGCGCGCGACCTTTGCCGCGACGCCGGCGCAGGATGCCAGGCGGCCAACGGCTACGACGCGCTGGAACAATCTCTTTCTCGCCGGCGATTGGACGCAGACCGGGCTGCCGGCGACGATCGAGGGCGCGCTCCGCTCGGGCGCGGTCGCGGCGCGCTTGGCGTCGGCCGTGGCGGCGGTATAGTCCGACCATGGCCACCCTGCTCGAACCACCGATCGATATCGTCAGCGCCGCCGATGCGAGCGCCGCCCGCGCCGCCGCCGCCCTTGCGTCACGCCAGTGCGACGATGGGCATTGGGTGTTCGAGCTTGAGGCTGATGCAACAATCCCGGCCGAATATGTCCTGCTGCGACATTATCTCGGCGAACCGCGCGATGCCGTGATCGAGGCGAAGATCGGCAATTACCTGCGCCGCATCCAGGCCGACCATGGCGGCTGGCCGTTATTCCATGGCGGCGCGTTCGACGTCAGCGCGACGGTGAAGGCTTATTATGCGCTCAAGATGATCGGCGACGATGTCGACGCGCCGCACATGGCTGGCGCGCGCGCCGCGATCCATGACGCGGGCGGGGCCGAGGCGGTTAACGTCTTCACCAAGATCCAGCTCGCGCTGTTCGCGGCCGGGCCATGGTCCGTCGTGCCGACGCTGCCGGTCGAGCTGATCCTGCTGCCGCGCTGGTTCCCGGTACACCTGTCAAAAATGTCCTACTGGGCGCGCACCGTGATCGTGCCGCTGCTCGTGCTCGCCGCGTTGAAGCCGGTTGCGCGCAACGAGAGCGGCGTGAAGGTCGACGAGCTCTATATCGGCAGGCAGGCGCGGCTGGTCAGCAAGGCGGCCGACACCAAGCGCGGCTGGACGATGTTCTTCAACGGCATCGACAAGGTGCTCAAGCTGGTCGAGCCACTCTGGCCGCGCGGCACGCGGCAGCGCGCGATCCAGGCCTGTATCGATTTCGTCACCGAGCGGCTCAACGGCGAGGACGGGCTTGGCGCGATCTACCCGGCGATGGCCAACAGCGTGATGATGTTCGACTGCCTCGGCTATGCCCCCGACCATCCGCACCGCGCGATCGCGCGGGCCTCGGTCGAGAAGCTGCTCGTGGTCGGTGAGGACGAGGCCTATTGCCAGCCCTGCGTCTCGCCGGTGTGGGACACCGCACTCGCCGCGCATGCGATGATGGAGGCCGGCGGCGACGACAATGAGCGCCGCGCCGCCGATGCGCTGGCGTGGCTCAAGCCGCTCCAGGTGCTCGACGTGAAGGGCGACTGGGCCGAGGAGAAACCCGGCGTGCGGCCGGGCGGCTGGGCGTTCCAGTACAACAATGCGCACTATCCCGATCTCGACGACACCGCCGTGGTGGTGATGGCGATGGACCGCGCACGCGCCAAGACCGGCGCCGATTATGACGAGGCGATCGCGCGTGGCCGCGAATGGACCGTCGGACTGCAAAGCCGCGACGGCGGCTGGGGCGCGTTCGACGCCGACAACAGCTATCATTATCTCAACAACATCCCGTTCGCCGACCATGGCGCGCTGCTCGACCCGCCGACCGCCGATGTCAGCGCGCGCTGCATCTCGATGCTGGCGCAGCTCGGCGAGACCGACACGCCGGCGATGAAGGCCGCGCTGGGTTATCTCGAAGAGGAGCAGGCGGCGGACGGCAGCTGGTTCGGCCGCTGGGGCGTCAACTATATCTACGGCACCTGGTCGGCGCTGTGCGCGCTCAATGCCGCCGGGGTCGACCCGCAGGCACCGATGGTGCGCAAGGGCGCCGGCTGGCTGATCGCGACGCAGAATGCCGATAGCGGCTGGGGCGAGGACTGCGACAGCTACGACCTGGCGTACAAGGGCTACACCCCTGCCCCGTCGACCGCCTCGCAGACCGGCTGGGCGCTGCTCGGGCTGATGGCGGCGGGCGAGGTCGATCATCCGGCAGTCGAGCGCGGCGTGCGTTACCTGATGGCGACGCAGCAGGATGACGGGCTGTGGGGGCAGGAACATTATACCGGCGGCGGTTTCCCACGCGTCTTCTACCTGCGCTATCACGGCTATCCGGCCTATTTCCCGCTCTGGGCGGTGGCGCGGTATCGCAATCTCAAGCGCTCCAACGCAGCGCATGTGGCGTTCGGGATGTGACGATCCTCGTCGCGTGCGGGTTGACGCGCGAAGCACGGATCATTGCGCGGCCCGGGCTGACGGTGGTGGCCGGCGGCGGCGATGCGGCGCGGCTGGAGGCGGCGCTGGAGGCTGCGGCTGTGGGGGCGACCGCGATCTTGTCGAGTGGGTTGGCGGGCGCGCTTGATCCGGCGCTGAAGGCTGGGGATGTCGTTATTGGAACGCTGAACCAATACCTCCCCGGCACGGGGAGGGGGACCGCCGAAGGCGGTGGAGGGGCTGGTCGGGGGAGCCCGCGCCTCGAAGAACCAAGTCACCGATCGCCACCCGCGGCAAACGCACCCTTGCTGGATGAGGCTAGATCGCGTTCGACCAACCCCACCACCACTCGCTTCGCGAGCGGTCCCCCTCCCCGTGCCGGGGAGGTATTTTTGGCGTGGCTCGCAAGCCAATTGCCCGACGCCCGATTCGGAAAGATCATCGGTGCCGACACCATCATCGCCAGCGTCGCCGAAAAGCGCGACCTCTTCGCCCGCTCCGGCGCAATCGCGGTCGACATGGAATCGCATATCGCGGCGCGCGTCGCCGCCCGGCACGGCCTGCCCTTTGCGATCGTCAGGACGATCTCAGACACCGCAGATCAGGCGCTGCCGCCGGCCGCGCTGGTCGGCATGAAGCCCGACGGCAGCGTGGCGCTGGGCGCGGTGCTCGCCTCGCTGGCGCGGCACCCGGCGCAGCTCCCGGCGCTGATCGCGACCGGGCGCAGCGCCGGGCTCGCCTTTGCCGCGCTAGGCCGCGTTTACGACGTGCTTGGTCGCGGCGGGATTGGCGGCCTTGATCTTGGCCAGCTCGCGCTCGACATGGCTTGAATGGACATGCTCGGCCGGGCGCTGGTGCGTCAGGTCGATATCGGGTGCCATCGGCCCTTCGGTGCGCACGCCCTTGCGGCCGATGGCGAACATCTTGAGCGGGTGGCGGATCGAGTCCGTCGCAGCGGTGCCCTCGAAGCCGCAATGGACCATACAGTCGGCGCATTTCTCATATTTGCCGACGCCATATTGGTCCCATTCGGTGCCTTCCATCAGCTCCTTGAAGCTGGCCACATAGCCCTCGCCGACGAGGTAGCAGGGCTTCTGCCAGCCGAACACGGTGCGCAGTGGCATCGACCAGGGCGTGCACTCATAGGTCTGGTTGCCGGCCAGGAAGTCGAGGAACAGCGGCGAGTTGGTGAAATTCCACGCCTTGCCGCCATCGCCGCGCTTGAACACGTCGCGGAAGAACTGGCGGGTCTTCTGGCGGTTGAGGAAATGCTCCTGATCGGCGGCGCGCTCATAGGCGTAGCCGGGCGAGATGGTGATCTCGACGCCGAGCTCCTTCATCGTGTCGAAATAGCTGGCGAGCCGTTCCGGGCTGGCGCCGTCGAACACGGTGCAATTGACCTGGACGCGGAAGCCTCTGGCCTTGGCCAGCTGGATCGCCTCGATCGCGACCTCATAGGTGCCGTCCTGGTCGACGGCATGATCGTGCATGCCCTTGTCGCCATCGAGATGGATCGACCAGGTGAAGAAGGGCGACGGCGCATAATCGTCGATCTTCTTCTTCATCAGCAGCGCGTTGGTGCACAGGATGACGAACTTCTTCTTGGCGATGTAACCCTTGACGATCTGCGGCATGTCGCGGTGCAACAGCGGCTCGCCCCCGGCGATCGACACCGCCGGCGCGCCGCACTCGTCGATCGCCTCCATGCACTGGTCAAAGGACAGGCGCTGGTTGAGGATCGCGTCGGGGTAATCGATCTTGCCGCAGCCCGGGCAGGCGAGATTGCAGCGCAGCAGCGGCTCGAGCATCAGCACGAGCGGATATTTGCCGCCCTTGAGGTGCTGGCGAACGGTGTAGCTGCCGATCCGGAGCAGCGGCGAAAGCGGAAGGCCCATGAAGTTTTCCTAGTTCGCCGCAACGCGCGCGGCAATGTGCGCCTGTTGCGGGGGGACGTCTCTTAACTCGCGCGGCAAGGCGAATTCCAGCCTTTCCTCCACGCCATCGAGTTCGGACACGGTAACCGGTGCAATCCGGCGCAGCGCGGTGATGACGCTTTCTACCAGTTCGTCGGGGGCGGAGGCGCCCGCCGTCAGACCGACGGCGTCGATGCCTTCGAACCAGGCCGGATCGATCGCGCTGCCATCGGCGACGAGATAACTCGGCAGCCCCTGCGCCACGCCGATTTCACGAAGCCGGCTGGAATTGGAACTGTTCTCCGAGCCAACCACCAGCAGGACCTGCGCCACGCGACACAGGTCGCGCACCGCGGTCTGGCGGTTCTGCGTGGCGTAGCAGATCTCCGATACGTCGGGGCCGAGCACGTCATCGAAGCGCGCATGCAGCGC
The DNA here is from genome assembly GCF_029911635.1 of Sphingomonas sp. AR_OL41. Classification (GTDB taxonomy): domain Bacteria; phylum Pseudomonadota; class Alphaproteobacteria; order Sphingomonadales; family Sphingomonadaceae; genus Sphingomonas. The sequence goes on along the minus strand of NZ_JARYTI010000043.1, from coordinate 33,907 downwards.
CTCGATCGTGTCGCGCGTATCATCGACGCTGAGCGTGGTCTGGGTGATATAGGCGACCGGCGTTTCGCGCGGCAGCTGAAGCGCGGCAACATCCTCGACCGATTCGACGAGATGGATCGGTACGCCGACCTGGCCGCGCGTCCCGTCCACCTCGGCATGGCCGGCATGGCCGATCATCACCAGCGTGCGACCCGTGGCGGCGTAACGGCGCCCCTGGAGATGTACCTTGGTTACCAGCGGGCAGGTCGCGTCGAGCACCGGAAGCCCGCGCGACTTGGCCTCTTCCTCGACGCTGCGCGCCACGCCATGCGCGCTGAACACCGTCATCGCGCCCGCCGGGACGTCGGACAGTTCCTCGACGAACACCGCGCCCTTGCGCCGCAGGGTATCGACGACATGACGATTGTGGACGATCTCATGGCGGACATAGATCGGGGCGCCGTACTTCTCGAGCGCGCGCTCGACGATTTCGATCGCGCGGACGACGCCAGCGCAAAATCCGCGTGGTTTGGCGAGGATCACTTGCAAGGATGGTGTCCTTTCAACCCGGCCCCAGCATTCCGCCCCCCCGGCAAGAATGATTCATTCCGGTACGAAATATGGGTGATAGCCGCAGTGCGGAACAAAAAAAAGCGTTCGATCCAACGCTATTGCGGTGCCGCCGTCACGGGCACGCCATTGCGCGTTGCCGAGACGGGGTGGCAGCAACGCCAGCGAGCCCCTATAAACGCCCCACGACCATCGCGGAGCTTCCTTATGAGCCTTTCGTCCCGACATCTGGCGGGCGCCATTCTGGTCGCCGTGGCGGCACCCGTCATGGCGCAGGCGCAGGAGGCCGGCGTCGCGCCGATCCAGGCGCTCGACGACGGGCTGCTGGCGATCATGAAGGGCGGAAAGTCGCTGGGATTCGCCGGGCGCGCGGCGCGCATCGCGCCGGTCGTCGATCAGGCGTTCGACCTGCCGCTGATGACGCGATTGTCGGTCGGCCCAGCGTGGACCGGCATGTCGGCGACCGACCAAGCCGCGCTTTCGGCCGCTTTCCGGCGCATGACCATCGCGCAATATGCCGACAATTTCGACGGATGGTCGGGCGAGAGCTTCGTCATCGATCCCAAGGTCGAGGTGCGCGGCACCGATCGGCTGGTCAAGACGACGCTGAAATCGCCGCACGATGCGCCGGTGAGCCTCGCTTACCGGCTTCGACAGACCGGCGGCAGCTGGCGGATCATCGACGTGTTCTACAAGAATTCGATCAGCCAGTTGGCCACCCGGCGTTCCGACTTCGCGCGCATCCTGTCGACCGGCGGCGCGAAGGCGCTGGTCACGCATCTCAACGCCCTGTCCGAAAAGGCAGCGCGCTGAGCGCCCCGCACGCCGTACGGCTGCTGCGCCATGGCTGGCTTGCGACGACGGCACTGCTGTTGTCGCCCGGCGCCGCCGTCGCCCAGGCGACGGTTGCGCCCGCGACCGTCCCGGTGATCGCTGTGCCGGTCGCACCAGCACCGGTCGTTCCACCGGCAAAGCGCACCCACCGCCACGCCCCGGGCGACCCGCTCGAGGGCGCCAACCGCACGCTGTTCTCGATCCACAATTTCCTCGACCGCATCCTGTTCCGGCCGATCTCGCGGGTTTACAAGGCGATCATCCCCAAGCCGCTGCGCACCGGCATTCGCCATGTCTTCTCGAATCTCGACGAGCCGGTGGTGTTCGTCAACGACGTGTTGCAACTCAAACCCAAGCGCGCGGTCCGCACCTTTGCGCGCTTTGCGATCAACTCGACCGTCGGCATCGGCGGCGTGCTCGACGTCGCGAAGAAGGCCGACCTGCCGCATCGTCCGAACGGCTTTGGCGACACACTTGGGCGCTATGGCGTCGGCCCAGGCCCCTATATCTTCATTCCCTTCATCGGCCCCACCACCCTGCGCGATCTGCTTGGGACCACCGCCGACGACGCGTTGTTGCCGGTCACAATCCCCGAGCCTTTCTCGCGCAAGGAATATACGCTGACGCGAGGCGTGGTCACGGGCATCGACCTGCGCGTCGAATCCGACGCCGACCTCAAGGCGCTCTATGCCGGCGCCGCCGATCGCTATGCCTCGCTGCGCTCGGTCTATCTGCAGGATCGCGCCGCCGAGATTGAGGAAATCCGTCACGGCGTGGCGACACCCAAGCTCGATGACCCGCTGCTCGACCCCGACACAAGCACGACACCGCCCGCGACGCCACCGACGCCGACCGTCGATCCTGCCCCGCCAGCTGCAGCCCCTGCGATCGATCCGGCCGCTACGTCATCGACCGCGCCGCCCTCGCCCGACACATCGGATCCGTTGAGCGATCCGGCAAAGGGTACGCCGCCTAAGCCTTGACGGCGGCGCGACCGCGCGGCGGGCCGAGCAGCGCCGGCTCGAAGATCAGCGCGCAGACCAGGGTCCAGGCGAGCGAGATCATCAGGATCTTGCCCATGCTCGCCGTGCCGGGATGTTGCGACAGCCACAGGCTGCCGAAGGCGCTGCCCGTTGCGAGCGCGCTGAACAGCACGGCACGCGCCAGGCTCGACTGGAGCAGGTTGGTCGCGCCCTCGCGCCATGCCATCACGAAATAGATGTGGAAGGCGACACCCACGCCGAACAGCAACGGGAAAGCGATGATGTTGGCGAAGTTGATCGGCTGCCCGATGAGCACGCAGGTGCCGAGCGTGAGAAAGCCCGACAGCACCACCGGCGCGAGCGTGAACGCCACCTCGCGCACGTCGCGCAGCACGACGAACAGCAACAGACAGACCAGTGCCAACGCCAGCAGCCCGGCCTCGATGAACGCCCAGGCGACGGTTTTCGCTGCCTCCTGCGTCGCGACCGGCAGCCCGCTTGCGCTCGGCGCCACGGCACGCACGGCCTGGGTGAAGCGCGCAAGCACGCGATTGTCGTTGCTGTCGCCGCGCGGAAAAACCTGCACCAGCGCGCGACCGTCGCGCGCGACCCAGTCCCCGGCGATTTCGGGCGGCAACGTGTCGCGCGTCACCGCCTCGGCCTGGAGCGAGGCGCGGACCTGGTCGAGCATCGTGACGAGCGGTGTCACGAGCAGGGCGGAGGCACGCGCGCGCATTGCCGGGCTCGCCCCGGCCAGCCGCGCGAAACTCTGCCCGAGCGCCAGCGCATCGCGCGCCGCCTGCCCGCCCTGGGCGCCACCAACCTCGCGCAATTGCACGGCGGCGCTGCGCAGTGCTGCGACGGTATCGGCATCGCTCGGTGGCGCGGCGGTGTCGAACGGATTGATCGTCGTATCGAGCAGCAGCCCGGCATCCTGGATCGCCGCGAGCTTGTCGGGCTGGTCGGCGGGCACGAAGCTGTCGACCGAGACCGCCTCGGCAACCTCGGGCAACTTCGCCAGGCGCGCGGCCAGCGCCGCCGCCTCTGCCGGGTTCTTCGCCAACAGGTTGATCGTATTGGGCGTGCGCAGCGGATCATGCATCAAATCGGCGAGTGCCTTCATCGCCGGGCCGTCGGGACTGCGCAGGTGCAACGGGTTGAAGTCGAAGCGGACGAAAGGCAGCAGCGCGATGCTGACCAGCATCGACAGCGCAAAGGCCCACAACACGGTGCGGCGATGGCGCGCGAGCCAGCGATCGACCGGCGCCGCCGCGCTGAAGCCGACCTCGGCGGCGGGTACGCCGGGCTGAAGCATGACGAGCAGCGCCGGCAACAGGCTGACGCTGAGCAGCAGCGCAATGACCATGCCCAGGCCGGCGATGATGCCCAGTTCGGCGATGCCGATATAGTCGGTCGGCAGGAACGCGCCGAAGCCGAGAAACACCGCCCCCGCCGCCAGCGTGAGCGGCGCGACCAGCGCGACCGCGGCATGTTCGAGCGCGACCCCCACGGCGGCACCGGCGCGGCGCTCGGCATTGAAGCGCACGCTGATCTGGATGCCGAAATCGACTCCGAGGCCGACGAACAGCGGAATGAACGCGACCGAGATCAGGTTGAGCGTACCGACGGCGAGCAGCCCCAGCGCGGTGGTCAGCGCGAGCCCGGCAAGGATCGTCATCACGATCGCCGCAACGATCTTCACCGAGCGCGTCGCGAGCCACAAGGTCAGCAGCATCATCGCCGCCATCACCAGGCCGACAAAGCCGATATTCTCCTGCAGTGTAGCGAATTCCTCGTCGGCGAGCGGCACTTCGCCGGTCGCGCGCACGCTCACGCCATGCGCCGCATCGAGTCCGAGCGCGGCGGCGTGGCCGGCGATCGCCGACACCGCGACGTCGCCCGGCTCGAGCGAACCATAATCGAGCTTGGGCTGGACGAGGATCAGCCGGCGCAGCGGCGGCGCGGTCGTGCCCGGCTGCGCGAACAGCGCCTGCCACGAGAACCATGCCGGCCGGCCGCCAAGCGACTGATCGAGGCTGACGTGCATCGCACGCATCGGCGCATCGATCTGACCGAGCGTCGCCGAGCCGTTGCGCACGCCGGTCAGCATCGTCGAGATCGCGCCTGCCACGCCGCGCAGCGACGGGTCGCTCGCGAGCGGACCGAGCAGCGGCTGCGCCTTGATCAGCGACGCCGTCGTTGCCCTGACCTCGGCCGGCGAACCGAACAACAGGCCCGCGCGATCGAAAAAGGCGCCACCGTCGGGGCGCCGCACGCGGCGGAAGTGCGCACTGTCCTCGGCCAGGCGCTGCGTAAGGCGGATGGTCGCGTCCTCCGCCAGTTCCGGGGTCTTGCCGTCGACGATCACCAGCACCGCATCGGTCAGTTGCGGGAACGCCGTCTCGACCGCCTTCTCATTGCGCCTCCAGTCGACATCGGGCGAGATCAAGGTCGCCGTGTCGGTCGACATGGCGAAATGGCCGGCGGCGAACATGACCGCGCCCGCGACCAGCGCCAGGCACAGCAGCGCGACGATCACGGGGCGGCGCACGCTATACGCCACGACACGAAGAATCTGGTGCGAAATCATCGGTTCAGCGCGGCGCGTCCGGCCCGATGAAGTAGCGCAGCCGCAACTTTATGACGCGCGAACCGCCATCATAGTCGAACACCGCTTCTTCCCATTTGGGCGGCGAGAAGCGAATCTTGGCGTCGTTCGAGAAGCCGACCCCTTCCTTCGGGATACCGAACAGCGCGCGATCGACCTTGTGGTTGCCATTCTCGTCGTAAAACACCTGTGCCGCATAACGACCGGGCGGCAGGCCATTGAGCGTGACGCGCGTCACCCCGACCACCGCAGGAGAATCGGCCGAGCGCGGACAGTCCTTGAGGAACTGCGCCTGGGTGCAGATATCGACATGGACGGTCCCGCTGTGGCCGCGCACATTGCTGACATCGACATGCAGCACGGCCGGTGCAGGTACCGCGCCGATCACGACGAGCGACGACAGCGCAAGTAGCGCGCGTTTCATGGTCATGTTCCTTCGTTCAGGCGCGCGCTTCTTCGACCGCAAGCACGGCGCTATTATGGCGCAGCGCCTTGAGCACGGTCTCGACGATGGCATCGGCATCGAGACCGGCCTGGGCATATTGCAGTTCGGGCTTGTCCTGGTCCTGGAAAGTGTCGGGCAGGCGCATGGTGCGCAGCTTGAGCCCGCCATCGATCAACCCGGTGTCGCTGGCCAAGGTGAGGACATGCGCGCCGAGCCCGCCGACCGAGCCTTCCTCGATCGTCACCGCGACCTCGTGGCTTGTCAGCAGCTTGCGGATCAGCGCCTCGTCGAGCGGTTTGGCGAAGCGCAGATCGGCGACCGTCGTCGACAGGCCCTTGGCCTCGAGTATCTCGGCCGCCTTGAGCGCCTCGCCCAGCCGCGTGCCGAGCGACATGATCGCGACCTTGTGGCCCTCCTTGACGATACGACCCTTGCCGATCTCGAGCTTTTGCGCGGTGGCGGGGAGTTCGACCCCGGTGCCGTTGCCGCGCGGGTAGCGCACCGCGATCGGCCCGCTGTCGTGCAGCGCGGCGGTATGCGTCATATGCACCAGCTCGGCCTCGTCCGCCGCCGCCATCACCACGAAGTTCGGGAGCGTCGCGAGATAGGTCACGTCGAAGCTGCCGGCATGCGTCGCGCCATCGGCGCCGACCAGCCCGGCACGATCGATCGCGAACCTGACGGGCAGGTTCTGGATCGCCACATCGTGCACCACCTGGTCATAGGCGCGCTGCAGGAAGGTCGAGTAGATCGCACAGAACGGCCGCATGCCCTGCGCTGCCAAGCCTGCCGCAAAGGTCACGCCATGCTGCTCGGCGATGCCGACGTCGAAGAAGCGCTCCGGATAGGTCTTGCTGAACGCGTCGAGCCCGGTGCCCGACGGCATCGCCGCGGTGATCGCGCAGATTTTCGGGTCGCTCGCAGCCTCTTTCACCAGCTGCGCACCGAACACATTCTGATATTGCGGCGGCCCCGGCGGTGCCTTGGCCTGTGCGCCGGTGATCACGTCGAACTTCTGCACGCCGTGATATTTGTCCGCCGCAGCCTCGGCCGGGCCATAGCCCTTGCCCTTCTTGGTCACGACATGGACGAGGATCGGCCCTTCCTCGGCATCGCGGACATTTTCCAGCACGGGGATGAGATGGTCGAGATTATGGCCATCGATCGGCCCGACATAATAGAAACCGAGCTCCTCGAAGAAGGTCCCGCCGGTCGCCATGCCGCGGGCATATTCTTCCGCCCTGGACGCCGCCTTGTGCATCCGGCTCGAGATGCGCCGTGTGATCTTGCTCGCGAGACTGCGCAGCCCGAGATATTCCGAGGAGGAGATCAGCCGCGCGAGATAGGCCGACAGCCCACCCACCGGCGGCGCGATCGACATGTCATTGTCGTTGAGGATCACCACCAGCCGGTTGCCGGCCTGCTCGGCATTGTTCATCGCCTCATAGGCCATGCCCGCCGACATCGCGCCGTCGCCGATCACCGCAATGCCCTTGCCCGGCGTGCCGGCGAGCTTGTTGGCCACCGCAAATCCCAGCGCCGCCGAGATCGAGGTCGAGCTGTGCGCCGCACCGAACGGGTCGTACTCGCTCTCGCTGCGCTTGGTGAAGCCCGACAGCCCACCGCCCATGCGCAGCGTGCGGATGCGGTCGCGCCGGCCGGTCAGGATCTTGTGCGGATAACATTGGTGCCCGACATCCCACACCAGCCGGTCGTTGGGGGTATCGAAGACATAGTGAATCGCGGTGGTCAGCTCGACCACCCCCAACCCCGATCCGAGGTGACCCCCGGTCGTCCCCACCGCCGAAATCGTCTCCGCGCGCAGCTCGTCCGCCAGCTGGCGCAGCTGGTCGGCACTGAGCTTGCGAAGGTCGGCGGGCGAAAGAACCGTGTCGAGCAACGGTGTGTGTGGAGCCTGCGACATTAACCGTGCACCCGCGAAGTTGATGGCCGTGACAGCCTGAGCATTACAGTTTGGCTACGCCAGCACACCGGTCAAGGCAATCTTCGGCGGGCGGCACGGCGCGGAGGGAAACCGGGGCCGAGGTCATGGCCCCGCCGCCTCACCGCCGGTCAATCGAAAGCGATCGACAGCCGCAGGCTGCGCCCGGGCGACGGCGTGCCGACCGCGTCCCAGCTTCGGTTGTCGCCGACATTGCGCAACATCAGGCGCAGCGCGATATGGTCGCGCAACCGGTAACGCATTCCCACATCGCCTTCGACATGCCCCGGCGTGACACGCGCGCCGGTTGGGATGGCACTGTCATTGACCGCGTTGTTGCCGCGCAATGCCGCATCGGCCTGCCACGCCCCGCGCTCCCACAGCAACCGCACAATGCCGCTCCATTGCGGCCGCCCACGCAGCGGCGTGGCGCTGTCGAGCGACAGATAGGTGAGCGCACCGGCGACCGACCAGGCGCCGCCGATGCGTAGTGCCATCGCACCCTCGACGCCGCGGGCGCCGACATGGTCGCGGTTGGTGAGGCGGAACCGCACCGGATCGAAGTCGATCAAATTGCTAAAGCGGTTGTCGAAGACGGTAACCGACAGCTGCCCATGGGGCAGCGGAAGCTCGACGCCCGCATCGATGCTGCGACTGGTTTCGGGCTTGAGCGTGGGGTCGCCAATCAAGGGATGGCCCAGCGCGTAGAGGCTCGGGCGCTTGTAGCCATTGGCGAGGTGCGCAAACAACGCCGGCCCCCTGGCCCCCACCTGCCAGCGCACGCCGCCACGCCCGGTCCAGTTGCCGCTGCCGTGCACCAGCTTGTCGTAGCGCAGCGCCGCGTTGAAGCTCAGCCCGCCGCGCCCACGCAGCGTGGCCTCGGCAAAGCCGCTATGCGTTACCCGCGTCAGCGCGAAGTTGACCGGCAGCGGGAAACCGAAATCGAGCGTGCCGTTGCTCCGTCCCGCCTCGCGCAGCACCGCGCCGCCCACGGACAAGGTGAGTCCCCCGACATCGCCTGCAAGCGCCCCGATACCCTCGAACCGCGCGAAGCGATCATGCGCCGTCGTCGCGGGGACGCCGTCGAGCATGCCGGGCGCGATCGGCGGCGAATCGCTGTCGCCATGCTGCAACGACCAGGCGAGCGACAGACTGGGCCGCAGCGCGGCGGCGGGATCACGCGTCAGCGAAACCGCGCCGAGCGTGAGGTCGCCATCGCGTCGCTCGCGCGCGCGCACGACCGCGAGCAACGGACCGCCGCTGTCCTCGGGAAAGCCGGTGCCGCGCGTGCGTGCATGGAGGCCGATCGCCGACAGGCGAAAGCTGCCGATCGCCTGACGCGCCTTGCCGAACAGCTGTTCGCGGCGCAGCGTGCCCGCCGGATCGCCGTCGCCGCTGTCATAATGACCGCCTGCGACCGACACCCCGCCCCCGGCCCAGCCGCCCGACAGGCTCGCCGAACCGGCGGCGCCGTAGCGGCTGTCGACCCAGAACTGCGCCCCCACCCGCGCGCCGGGGCCGGAGGGATCGCGCGTGACGATCTGCACGACACCGGAGAGCGCGTCCGAACCGTGGATCGCCGAGACCGCAGTGCGCGCCACTTCGACCCGATCGACGATCAGCGGATCGAGCAGCGCGAAATCGAACGCGCCGCCGGCGCTGTTGGTCGGATCGTTGAGGCGGACGCCGTCGATCATCACTGCGGTGAAATTGGGCTCGCCGCCGCGGATTGTGAGGAAGCTGCCGCCCGCCGGGCCGCCGGTCGAAAAGGCGTGAACGCCGGGGAGGTCGTCGAGCACCGCGAGCAGCGACGCCGGCTGGCGGCGTGCGATCGTCGCGCGATCGGCGACCGATACCGTAGCGTCGTCGCCGGTACGCGAGGCGGTCACGACGACGGTACCGGCCTCACCTGCCTCGGCGCCGACGGTCTGGGCATGGGCTGCGGGCACGACGAACACGGCCGCAAGCGCCGCGTGCGGCGTCCTGAACATCAAGGCGTTTTCCTCAGGCGCCGCGCATGGCGCGGGCAAGCTTCCCGAAATCAGTTCGCGGCGCGGGCTGCTCCGCCAGTTCGCTCATCAGCGTCGGCGCCGCAGTCGCCCCGTCGAGGAAATTGTAGAGCAAGGTCCGCTGCCCGCGCGTCAGGTCGCGCGTCACCGGCATGTAGCGGAAGCGCTCGAAATAGCCCGGATCGGTCAACTTCTTGATCACCGCGGCATAAGCGCGGACCTGCGCTTCGTCGCCGAGCCGCAGCCAATTGTCCATGCACGGCGCCATCGCCTCCCAATAGGACAGGACATTGTCGTGAACATTCTGCCAGGTCGGTGCCATCGTCGCGAGCTGTTCGTCGGCCGGCAGTACGCGCAGATACATATAGGTGAAGATCTGCGGGTCGAAATTGACGGTGGTGACCGGCAGCACGGGGTCGGCGCCCGGCTGGAACACCAGCCCGACGACCGTCGCGGCCGACGTCTTCAGCGCAAAGCTGGCAATACCGTCATCGTCGGTGGTCGCGGTCTGCGGGTTGTTCTCGGTCGATCCCAATTCGGTCATCGTGACCGTGACCCCGGCGGCGACCGGCGCGCCGCGATCATAGACCCGAACCTGTGCCTGTGCGGCATCGCCCTGATCGACATAGAGATTGGGCTCGAGCGGAATTGCGCGCAGCGCCTGCTCGGCGAGCAGGGTCGTGCGCGTCCCCGCGACATCGACAGCAAGCGTCAGGGCGCTCAGGTCCAACGCAACTTGTGAGGCGGGCAGCGCAACATCGACGATTCCCGACGTGGCAAGATAGGCCGCCTGATCATATTGGTCGGGCGTCAGCGTCGCGAGCGGCACATCGCCGGCAGCAAGATAGATGTTGCCGACATCGGCCTTGTCGGGCGTGCGACTCTGCCAGGGAATCGAATTGCTGAAATCGAAAGCGACGCTGCCGTTGTTGACGCGCGCCCAGGCGCTGCCGAACGCTGCACTCGGCGCGTTTGCATCCGCGTTGAGCGGCACCGAGGTCTCGTTGGTCAGCAGCGCGCGGTCGCCCGGCTCCTGCATCGGATCGCCGTCGCGCCAGATGCCGGCGGTGCCGACCAGCAGGCCACGCGCGGGGTTGGGCTGAAAACCGCCGGCGGCGAATTTCGCCATCAGCTCCTTCGCGCGTTCGGCCACCTGCGGCGAACCGTTCGACAGGCCCAGATCGTCATAATAGACCGTGCGATAGGTGACGAAACGCGTCATCACCCCGCGCACCCCCGGCTCACTCATGCAGGCGTACAGCGCGGCAAGTGCGGGCGAATCACAAGCGTCGATCGTCAGCGTCGCCGGGTCCCAGGCATAACAGGCCTGCCATATTACCGACGCCACGCCGGCGATCATGTTGTTGGCCGGGTTGGCGTTGAAATTGATGTAGCGGTCGCTCGACCGTCGCACCGGTGTCCCCATCAACCGGCAACCGCCGTCGATGCCGAGATGGATCGCATCGAAGAAGAGCTGCGACGAATAGGGGCCGTACGGCTCCGAATCGACCAGCATGCCGGCAAAATTGACCGGCGCGCTGACGAACGGGTCGCTCGTATCGAGCCCGCTGCCGGTGTCGACGCCCGAGACGCAGCAATTATAGAAGACCGATCGGTGGGTACCGGCCGGGTTCCAGTTCTGCCCCGGGATCTGCGCGATCGCCGCCTGACGATAGGCGTTGACCTGCGCGCTCGTCACCGTCTGGCCGTCGAGCTGGGGATCGGCGCCGCCTTCGTCGTAATTCGCGTTCCAGGTCGATAGCGTGTTGTTGTTGGTGGTGATCGGGTCCCAGCTGATCTCGCCGTTGAAATAGATGCGGGGGAATTCGAGGATGCTCATGCCGCGTCTCCCTTGGCCGATGCCGGCGCCGCGATGATCTGCTCGTAAAGAAACGCCGGCCCGGCCACCGATCCGTCCTTCAGCGGCGTGTTGAGCGCCGTGATCGCCGCCATCCTGAGGTCGAACATCGCGCGCACCGCGACGCCGAGATCGCCGGTGCCGCCGCTGAACGCCGCGCTGAGCCCGTCGACCATCGCGGTATAGGCAGCGTTGCATGAGGCCTGGGCGCGCTGCACCGCCTCGGATTCAGTGGCGAAGTCATACAGCTCGGGATCGGGAATCGCGGGATAGACCGCGCACCAGTCGACGCCGAGCGGCGCTCCCCACATGTAGCCCGAATCATTGGCGTCGGCCGAGATATCCTTCTCGAGCACCTGGTTCTTCTCGATTTCCCAGAAGCGATAATAGTGCGCCAGCTCATGCTGGAAATCGAGCGGAGTGCCCTGGTTCTCGGGTGTCTTCGGCGTGCCTTCGCCCTCTGACACGATCTGATCGATCGCCCGCCGGGCATCGTCATAATCGTTGACCGCGAACACCTGCCCCTGAAAATATTGCGCATCGTCGATCTGGTTGCGGTTCGGCGTCCAGGCCGAAGGCGGCAGCGCCTTGAGCGCCAGCTTGAGCCGCTCATAATATTCGCCGATCGTCACCGACGCGTCTTCGGCCGCGGCCAGCAGCACGCGCGGATCGATCGGCTGAAGCGGCGACTCGATCGCCATGCCCTGCGCCATCGCGGCTTCGGAGAAGGGGTAGAGATGAACCGTCAGCGTGCCGCCGACATCGCCGGGCAACGGACCGGGATAGCTTGGCGGGTTGATCGCCACGGTACCGCCGATCGCGTTCATGATGTTGCTGGCCAGGCACATGTGAATCATTTCCTGCATGATCACCGACTGCAGCCGCGTCTTCGCCGGCGCATTGGTGTCGGGCAGGATGGTGAGCGAGGCGTAGAGATAGGGCGGCAGCGTCGAGAATTCGATGTCGATCGCACCCTGCACCAGCGCCTGAACATCGGCGGTGCTGTTGGGCTCGCTCCAGAGAAGCCTGATCATGATGTCCCCCGACCTTGGTCTGGCGCCTCGGCGCCTGTGCCCGACAGCAGTCACGGCACAGACTTCCCGCAATCGAGAGAATCCGTCGCCGCGGGCAATGTCTAACCCGTCGAAGCGACGAATGTCCAACCGGAAATTATTGTCGATTGTAGTCATCTTGCGGTAATATTGTGCGAGCACGAACATGAGTTGCGATCGACGGCAAGCAATGTGCATCGCGGCAAGGCATTCAAGTCTTTACATATCGCGAAATATCGATCCGATTTGATAGTTATCTGTGGATCGGCATTGCTTTTCTCGGCGTGTGAGAGAATATTTGCTCGTCCGTGGCGTGTGATTTGCGCTGATCCGATGGGGGAATGGAATGATCCGCTTGCAGGCTCCGCTGGCGCTCGCCGCGATGGGCGCCATCTTCTCAGCATCCGCCGCTGCGCAGGTCTATCAGACCTATGGCGCACACAATCCGGCCAGTGCGAGTCCGTGTCAGGTGCAGGGCTGCACCTATCAGCGCGCCAAGGGCGACCCGGCCGATCCGGTCTGGCCGATCTATTGGCAATCGGAATGGACGATGTACCGGGTCTACGGCAAGGACGCGGCCAAGTATCCGCCACCTTATGCCGGTAAACCCCCTGCGGGCGCCACCTATGCGACCTCGTATGGCGCGACCTTCTATGATTCCACCTGGCGGGGGAAATCGGGCGAGGGCGCGATGATGGAGCGCTACGACAATTATTGCCTGCCGATCTTCCCGATCGACAATCATTATTCGTGCAAGTTCATCTCGCTCGGCGATGTCGCCTATTTCGTCGCCGGTGAGGGGCGACCCAAATGGATGCCCAAGCTTTGTCTGTTTTCACCGCTCAACCATCCGCCGCGGCGCGACTTCATCTCGCACCTGCCTTATAGCGCGGCGGACAGCGCCCGGATCGGGCCGGGCGGCCAAGGTTATTCCTTCTGGATCAGCGCCGCGAACGGCTATGTCACCCAGGTCGGCGCGAGCCCGGACCGGACCAGGGAACATGACATCTTGTTCGGTTACGGCTTCCAGGCAAAGCCCGGCGGCGAGGCGATGCCGCAATCCTTCTATTTCTCGGGCTACCCCTTCCCACCCGCCGACGCGCCCTATGTGAGCCAGAATTACACCAACTTCACCGCCACCCAGCCCGATCCCGACACATGGTCCGAGGTGAGCGGCATCGATCCGACGACATTGCCCGCCTGCCAACTGTTCGATCCGCCGACACAAAAGATGAAGGCCGTCGGTGCGAACGAAGGGGAGACCGAGCGGGCACCGACCTGGGGCGATATCGGGCGCTGGAAGCCGCAGCCGCAGCAATAGTATCTTGCGGAGCGGCTTATCCGCCGCGCGGCCCAAAAGCGTGGCGAGATTACCGGCCAGCCAAACCGGGCGCGATAAGTCTGGCTGGGGCGGCAGGATTCGAACCTGCGAATGGCGGCACCAAAAGCCGCTGCCTTACCACTTGGCGACGCCCCAACGGAGAGCGCAGCCCTTTACGGAGCAAATCCGGCCTTCGCAATGGCGTTGCCGATACAGCCCAGGGACTGCGACGTCGGTTTCAAGCCAGCCGATCGAGCCAGCCATGCGGGTCGGGCGCCGCACCGCGCTGAATGTCGACCAGCGCCTGACGAAGCTTCATCGTCGTCTGGCCCGGGCCACCGCTCCCGATGGTGAACTCGCCGCTCTTCGATGCCATCCTGCCGATCGGCGTGATGACAGCCGCCGTGCCGCAGGCGAATGCCTCCCGCAGCCGGCCGCTCGCCGCGTCGGCGCGGCAATCCTCGATCGCATAGGGCGCCTCGCGCACCGTCAAGCCCAGATCGCGCGCCAGCGTCAGCAGCGACTCGCGCGTGATGCCGGGCAGGATCGTGCCGGTCAGCGGCGGGGTGGCGAGCGAACCGTCGTCGAACACGACGAAGATGTTCATGCCGCCGAGTTCCTCGATCCAGCGGCGCTCGACCGCGTCGAGGAACAGCACCTGGTCGTGCCCGCGCCGCGTCGCCTCGGCCTGGGCGATGAGGCTGGTGGCATAGTTGCCGCCGCACTTCGCCGCGCCCGTCCCGCCCGGGGCGGCACGCGTATAATCTTCCGACACCCAGAGCGAGATCGCCGGCGCGCCGCCCTTGAAATAGGCGCCGGCCGACGAGGCAATGACCGCGTAGATATAGTCGGCGGAGGGCTTCACGCCGAGGAACACCTCGCTCGCGATCATGAACGGGCGAAGATAGAGCGAGCCGCCATCGATCGACGGAATCCAGTCGCGCTCGGTCTTGACCAGCTCGCGGCACGACGCGACGAACAGCTCCTCGGGCAGTTCGGCCATCGCCATGCGCTGCGCCGAGCGGCGGAAACGTGCGGCATTGGCCTCGGGGCGAAACAACGCAATGCCGCCATCTTCGAGCTTATAGGCCTTCAGCCCCTCGAAGATTTCCTGCGCATAATGCAGCACCGCCGAGGCGGGATCCATTTGGAAGGTCGTCCGCGGGCAGATCTTCGCGTCATGCCAGCCCTCCGCCTCGCTATAACGCACGATCGCCATGTGATCGGTGAACACACGCCCAAAGCCGGGGTTCTCAAGCAAATGCGCGCGGACGTTCACATCCACCGGCGTGGCATGCCGTTCAAACGCGAACGACGGGGCGGCGCTGGGGGTCAGTTCGGCGGTCGCGTGGTCGGCCATGGAGCTCACTTCTACAATTTGATACATTTTCAGGGTTGAAGGCGTGATAGGTCTGTGGCCAAAGCCGGTCAACATGGCCTCCCCAGTCACGTCCGCATCGCCGCTGTTTCTCCGCGAGCCCGAGCTTCGCCGCGGGCTGGAACTGCTTTATTTCGGCAACAGCCATCTCACCCGCGCGATCGATCGCGGTCTGTCCGAGGAAGGATTGGGGCGCGCGCATCACCGCGCGCTCTACTTCATCGCGCGGCAGCCCGATCTGACGGTGAGCGAATTGCTGTCGCTGCTCGCCATCACGAAGCAATCGCTCGGCCGCGTGCTGACCGAATTGACCGATCGCGGCATGGTCGAGGCGCGCCCGGGCACGCGCGACCGTCGCCAGCGCCTGTTGCGCCTCACCCCGGCGGGCGAGAAGCTCGAGGGCGCCTTGTTCGAGGCGATGCGCGAACGGCTTTCGGCTGCCTATGCCAGCGCTGGCCAGGCCGCCGTGGGCGGCTTCTGGGCGGTACTCGAAGGCCTGATCCCGGCCGAGGAGCGCAAGCGCATCGACAACCTCACGGGCTAGGCTCACGGGCTAGCGCGCGGCGGCGGCCATCTCGGCATTGCGACGTTCGCTCGCCGCCAGCGTCTCCGCCAGCAGCGCAGCGAGACCGTCCGCGCGGTCGAGCACGTTCAAACCGGCGCGCGTCGAGCCGCCGGGACTCGCGACGCGATCGGCAAGCACGGCAGGGCTGACATCGGCCGCGGCGGCGAGCAACGCCGACCCTTCGACCGTCGCCAGCGCGAGCCGCGCCGCCTGGTCGGCAGGCAAGCCGAGCGCAGCGCCGGCGCCGGCCATCGCATCGATGAAACGATAGACGAAGCCCGGCCCGCAACCAGCAAGCGCAGTGACGGCGTCGAACAGGCGCGGATCGTGGATCCATTCGACCAGCCCGAGCGGCGTCATCAGCGCCGCGACCGACTCGCGGGCGGCGACATCGGCGCTGGCCGACGATAGCGCGACGACGCCCTTGCCGATCGCCACCGGCAGGTTGGGCATGGCGCGGACGATCGTGCCGGCATCGAAGCGCGCGGCGATCGCCGGTTCCTCGACGCCGGCGAGGATCGACACCAGCACGGGCACGCCGGCGAGACGCGCGGCATGCGCGGCGGCGATGTCATCGAGTTGCTGCGGCTTCATCGCCAGCATGGCGATGTCCGGGAGCGGGCCGTCGGGCAACGCACGCGCCTGGCGGACACCTGCCGGCAGCGCGCGATCACTGCGATTGACGACATCGACCGCGTCGGCGGCGACTACGCCGCTGTCGATCCAGCGACGAAGCATCGCGCCGCCCATGTTGCCGCAGCCGATCAGCCAGAGCCGTGTTCCGGTCACGCCTCGCCCTGGGTCTCGGTCATCGCCGCGGCAAGCGCTTCCTTCGGGGTCTTGCCGCCCCACAGCACGAACTGGAACACCGGATAGAAGCGCTCGCACTCGTCGATCGCCGATTCGACGAGCAGTTCGGCACCGCGCAGCGAGAGATTGCCCTCCTCGCCATCGACCATCGCGGCATGGCGGTAGAGCAGGATGCCGCTCGACGACCACAGCTCGAAATGGCCGACCCAGAGCTGCTCGTTGACCAGCCCGATCGCCTCGTACATCGCGCCGCGGCGATCCTCGGTGACGCGGACGTCGGGGAAGGCGAGGAACTGGATGACGCTGTCGTCCTCGCGCCACAGCGCGCGGAGTTCATACTGCGTCCAACTGCCCTTGACCTTGGCGACGACCTCATCGTCCTGGCGCTCATGCTCCCAGCCATGCGCAGCGAAATAGCTTTCGAGCATGTCGATGGGGGCGGCGTCTTCCCGGTCGTAGTCGGCTTCTTCGAGCATCATCTTACCTTGCGCCCACACTCATACCAGATGTGGTGGCGAATGGCACGTATCGGCACAAGCGGACGTTGACAGGTCTGTAGAGAAAGCTGTGGAAAAGAATCTCAACCTGCCTTCTTGGCCGGTTTCGCCGCCTTCGCCTCGAGCGCGTCAAGCCGGGCGCGCAGCGCCTCGGTCTCGTCGCGCGCCGCAGCGGCCATCGCCTTGACCGCCTCGAACTCATCGCGGCTGACGAAATCGAGCCCGCCGATCCACTCCTTGGCCCTGGCGCGCGCGCCGGCCTCGGCCTCGCGGCCGACGCCAGCGAGCGTGCCGGCTGCGCCGTTCACGAACTTGACGAAATCGTCGAAGATCTTGTTGTCGGATTGCATGGCGTCAAAAATCCCGTGTCGTATCAGGTGATGATCTGGGTAGTCGCACTCGACGGCACAAGGGTCTCGGCGCCGGGATTGAGCTGCAAGATCTGGTAATTGAGAATGCCGGCGAAGACGAGCCAGGCGAGATAGGGCACGAGCAGCAACGCCGCGCCGATGCGGATCCGCCCGAACAGCACGGTAGTGATGAGCGCCAGGGCGAACATGATGCCGACCAGCACGAGGCTCCAGAACACCTGGTGCATCCCGAAGAACAGCGGCGACCAGATCAGGTTGGCGACCAACGACACCGCGAAGGAAGCGATCGCCGGGCCGCGCAGCCGCGAACCGCGCGCGTGGATGATCATCGCCAGCGCCAGCCCCAGCAAGACGTAGATCGTCGTCCAGGCGGCCGGAAAGGCCCAATCGGGCGGCGTAATCTCGGGCTTGGCGAGCGCCGCATACCAGCGATTGGCACTGCCGGTCGGCACCAGACGCGCCGAGGTGAAGCCGAGCAGGACCACGAACGGCACCGTCACCACCGCCCAGCGCAAAAAGGCACCGCGCAATTGTCCTTTGGACGCGATTTCCCTCAAGCCACCATCTTCCTTTGCTTTGCCCCGCCCGCCGCGCGGCGGCAGCGACCCTTTACCGCCAATCCGGCGCCATCGCCACGCCTCATATTGCACATGCGAAACGGCATGGCGTCAAGCCGGGACGGCGATGTTGGTGGCGGCGAGCAGAAACTCGACATTGCCCTCGGGCCCGGTGATCGGACTCGGCACCACGCCGTCGACGTGCCAGCCGCGATCCGTAACCCAGGCGGCAACCTCGTCGCAGACGCGCTGGTGCAACGCGGGGTCGCGCACCACGCCGCCCTTGCCGACCTCGCCGCGGCCGGCCTCGAACTGCGGCTTGACCAAAGCCATCAGCCGCGCGCCGGGCCGCGCAAAGCCGAGCGGCACGTCGAGCACCTTGGCAAGTCCGATGAAACTGGCATCGCAGACGATCAGGTCGACGGACTCGGGAATGTGCGCCGCGGTGAGGATGCGCGCGCTGGTCTGCTCATGGACGATGACGCGGTCATCCTTGCGCAGCTTCCAGGCGAGCTGGTTGGTACCGCTGTCGACCGCATAGACGCGCGCCGCGCCGCGTGTGAGCAGGACATCGGTAAAGCCGCCGGTCGACGAGCCGACATCGATCGCCACCGCGCCGGTGACGTCCCAGCCGAAATGGTCGAGGCCGTGGGCCAGCTTGATCCCGCCGCGCGACACCCAGGGATGGTCGCGACCGCGCACATCGAGCACGGTATCCTCGGGCAGCATCTGGCCCGACTTGTCGATCTTGCGCTCACCGGCGAAGACCAGCCCGGCCATAATCAGCGCCTGGGCGCGCGTTTTGCTCTCGGCGAGGCCGCGGTCAACGAGCAACTGATCGGCGCGAAGCTTTGCCATGCCCCGCCCTAGCGCAGCCGAGTCGCGACGGCAAAGCCCACTCCCTGTCGCCCCGTTCCACCGCGAAGGCGCGACGAAATGGCCGCACTTCGCGACCAGCCGGGTCGCCGTTTTCGCATCGTCGCACGCTGCCTTCGTTTCGGCGCAACGTCTATTGCCCATCAAATTAGTAGGAATATGTTTCGGAGCGGGAGGCGTGGCTGCAGGGCGTCCCCTAGAACCTCGCGCGGCCACGTCTCCTTCACGTCCCGCGCCCCCCTGAGCGGGACACAATGGAGACGGACCATGGGTGGATTTTCGCCCTTCGACCCCGTTCAACCGACCATCCTCACCGTGCCCGGGCTCGGCGGCTCCGGCCCCTCGCACTGGCAGAGCCTGTGGGAATCGGCGCGCCCCGACACGATGCGCGTCGAACTCGGCATGTGGAACACGCCGCACCGCAATGCCTGGGTGACAAAGCTCGACCAGGCGATCCGCACTGCGCGCGCGCCGGTGATCCTCGCCGCGCACAGCCTGGGCTGCCTGGCGGTAGCATGGTGGGCGGAACTGACGCGGCAATCCTATGGCTGGCCGGTGGCCGGCGCGCTGCTCGTCGCGCCGGCCGATGTCGACCACAGCGAAGCACCCGACGATCTCAAGGCGTTCCACCCGACCCCGCTGACCGCCCTGCCCTTCCCCTCGATCGTCGTGGCGAGCCGCGACGACCCGTGGATCGCGATCGACCGCGCGCACAGCCTCGCGGCGTCGTGGGGCAGCCACTTCATCGACGCAGGCGAACAAGGCCATCTCAACGCCGCAAGCGGCATCGGCTGGTGGCAGGAGGGGCAGGAACTGCTCGAACGCGTGATCCACGCCGCAGGCGACCGCAAGGGCCGCCCGCGCGCGCAGAGCGACGCGCGCTCGATCCTGGCGATCAACGCGACCGATGCGGCGCAAGCGCACTATCTCGGCGAGGCGGCGCGGTAGGATTTTCGGGCGCGGCGCGAATTCCCTGCCGGTGGCGGTTTGGCAGGGAATTTTGAACATTTTTGACGGCGTGTGGCAGGGAATTTGCGCATGTCGATGTTGGAACAGGCGATTGAAACGACGCAGGGCGGCCGCGCGCAGCAAGTCGCGAGCAACTGCGGGAGGCCGATTGGAGTGGAAAATGGCTGGTGGAGGCATGGCGGAGATCAGCCATAGATCAGGGCGAGATTGAATCACCGTGAATGTTCTGGCGGAAATTGACCGCAATCGGCGCAACGGACAGTAGCGTTTGGACAGGGTTACCCTTCCGGGGTGCAGATCCCGTTGCAGGTGAGTGGACCATCCGTTCTTGTTGCGAACGCTTTGCGGTGAGGAGGCTAAGTCGGACGCCTTGGCCGAGCGCTAACATAATTATTTCGTTCGCGATACTTACGAAACGTCGGAGCTGTATAGTTGCTGAGCGCTGCAAACTGGCCGAATTGCAGCCGGCAATCTGCTACGTTCTCATTTTGATACTATGTCATTGTATTTTTGTATAAAATACACAACCTTCCGCTGCGCATTAATGCAACCACGCCCAACATTTTCACCCGTTTCTTTAACGATTATCACGGGCCTGACGCCGTTATCACGGCCAACAATCGTCGGCCCATACCCCATAATTGCCATAGGTCGCCGATCTCCACGAATGAGCGCAGCTCTGGCGAGAATTTCAGGGTCATTTTTCAAAAATTTCTCCAAATAGGGGCAATTTTCGGATTTGCGCTCACAAGAAGCTATGATTAACGCCCCCGCAATTATCCATGGGGTCATCCTAAACTGCACGAAAGCTCGACTTTCTTTTGAAATATTCACCATTTCAACGGCGGCCACCTTTCTTGGGACACTTTGGGTGCTCGATCTTTGCTGGCACCCTTGGTGGTGGAATATCTACGTAAATTGTCCGAGGAGGCGAAGTAAGCTCACCAGCTAAGACGGGGAACCACGCACCGTCGATCACGCGTCCACTTCAACGAACCCACCCGCATCACGGTCATAGCGCACCATGCTCGCCTCGCCCGACCCGTCGAGCCGGACGAGCGGCGTCTCGTAGATCTGCGCGCGGCCTAAGGCGATGTTGGTGGCGATGCGGTCGATCGCCTGGTTGACGTTCGACATGTCGACGCCGTCGAGCGCGCTGAGGCCATAGTTCCACCAGGTGAGCTCGAGCAGCGCGGCGACCACGGCCGGCTCGAAGCGATAGCGCAGAATCCGCGCCGGCGTGCCGCCGACAATGGCGTAGGGCGGCACGTCCTTGTTGACGAGCGCGCGCGCGGCGATGACCGCGCCGTCGCCGATCGTGACGCCGCGCCGGATGAGCGCGCCCTCGCCGATCCAGACGTCGCTGCCGATGCGGATACGGTGGAACTGCGCGTCGCGGCGCTGCCACCAGATGTGTGCGGCATGATCGAGAATGTCGCGATTTTCGGCACGGAAGCGATCGGCCTGGCGCCAGTCGAACGCGCCCTGGAACATCGGGCTGGGCGACAGGAAGTCGTATGGGTGCTCCTCGACGCCGGCCATGATGTTATAGGCGATCGAGCAGAAGCGGCCGACCATCGAAATGTGCCGCAACTCGGTCTGGCGCCCGCCCATGAAGGTGAAGGCGCCGATGAAGTCGATGTCGTAGATGCCGGGCCGGATCAGCACGGGCGGTTCGATCATCACCTCGCGCGGATCGGGATGGCCGAAGGTCACGCCCGGCTCGATCCGGACCGACAGGGCATCGAGCATATCGCGCGTCGCGGTCATCGGCGTTCCTCGGGCATTGTCGGCAACATGCCGATCGACGGGCGGGAGGCCCGTCGACACCCGCCCCTTACACCGCCATCGTCAATCGATGAATAGATAGCCCGGGTCGAACCCGGCAAAGCGGCGCAGCGCATCGGCATCGGGGATGAAGACTTCGCCGCCGCGGAATTCGACCAGGCCGTCTTCGCGCAATTGGCGCAGCATGCGGTTGGCGTGAACCGCGGTGAGGCCGGTCGCGTCGGCGAGATCGATCTGGGTGACGGGGAAGACGAAGCGCTTGCCGTCGCTCAGCCCGATGCGTTGCAGCCGGACGTTCATCTCGCAGAACAGATGCGCGAGCCGCACGGCAGCGCCGCGCGCGCCGACCGAGACGATCCATTCGCGGTTGATCGCGGCGTCGATGAGCGTCGAGCGCCACAGCAATTCGGTCAGCGTCGCCGAGGTCTTGGTCAGCGCGCGCACCGCCTCATGCGGCACGAAGGCAACGCGGATCGCGGTCAAGGCGGCGACCGAATGTTCGAGCTTCTTGAGCGGATAGCTGTGCAGGTCGACGAAATCGCCGGGGACATGGATGGCGAGAATCTGGCGCCGACCGTCGGGCAGATCCTTGTAGCGCTCGACGAAGCCGTCGAGCAGCAAGGTGCACTGGGTGAGCGGCACCTGCTCGCGGACGACGATCTGCTTGGCGGTAAAGTCCTGCGTGCGGACAAAGGCCGCCTCGAGCGCGTCGCGCTCGGCCGCGTCGAGCACCGGCTTGTGATGGGTGCGCAGAAACAGGTCGATGATCACATATGTCTCCTGGAACCGACTTTCACCGGCCTCGTTGTCTCGCCATGACAAACCAGCACAGCGCAACCGGAGTTCCACCGCACGACGTTCCGATGGACGCGGTGGCCGAACAGGGATTCGTCCTGGTCGACGGGCCCGACGGCGTGGCGGTCACGCTGACGCCCAAAGCGGCGTCGGGCTCGGCCCAGTCGATCGCGCAAGCGGCGTCGGATGCCGCGCAACACAAGCCCGAAGATCCACCGCCCGCCAGCGACTAATGCGGCGGCATCGGCGCGTGATAGACGTCATGGCATGCCTTGCAGTTCTGCCGTACCACCGCCCATTGCGCCGCGACGCCGGGCTGATCGCCTGCAGCGGCCAGCGCGACGAGTTTGTCAGCGGCATCGGCATAGGCGCTCGCCGCCTTGGCGAAGCCGGCCTTGTCGCTCCACACATTGGGCAATGCCTTGGTGCCGGCACCGTCGCTCCCCGGCGTAAACAGACCGGGCAGCGTGTGCGCCCAGCCAGCCAGCGCCTTGGCGGCAGGAACGAGCGTCTTGACGTCGTCGCCGCGATCGATCGCCGGCTTCATCCCGCCGAACAGCGTACCCGACATGCGAAAGGCGGCCTGGCGCGCGGGAATGACGGCGTCACCGGACTGATCGCCGCCGGCTGCGACGAGCACCGTCGCGCCAAGCGCCAGCCCGGCAAGCATCAGGGGTTTCATCTTGCTCAAGTGATTGCCCATGTGTGGTTTCCTTCCATGCTCCCGGTGAGCCCGAGGCTAGGCCGAGGCGTGCCGATCCGCAAGCGGTGGCGGCCGCGTTAACCGGGCCCGCGAGCGTGGCGTTAACCGCGGGCGCGCATCATGAGGACATGCCCTCATCGAAGATCTTCCGCAGTCGTTGGGCGGCCCTGTTATGGGCGGGCGGCGTACTTTGGACCGCCTATGATGTGGCGAGCGCCGCGCCGGGTCACGATACACCGGCAAACCAGCAAGCCGCAGCAACGAGCGACGCGACCGGGGTTGCGGTCGACCAGGACGACCTTGCCGTCCTCGCCAATGCGATCGGCGGCTGAACGGCGCTCAGGGGTTCAGCGCAATATCCCGCAGGTGCCAGCGCTTTTGCGCGGGCGTTGCGCCATCGACATCGCCGGCGCGGTGCAGCGTGACCGTACCGCTGGCATGGTAGGGCGCGGCATTGGCCTTGAGGCGGCCATAGAGGACGACGGGGACGGTGACGTAGCGTTGTCCCGCGCCGGCATCGACCCTGCCCGGCGCGCCGATCTGCGCATGATATTCGCTGTAGCGGGCGAAGCTGGCGACGAAGGCATCGACACTCATCCCCGAGGCGCGGCCATCATCGTCCCACAGTGCGTGTGCCTCGCGATATCGCCCCTCGCCGAGCAGCGCATAATAGGTCTGCACGACATCGGCAGCACCTTGCGCGCTGTCGGGGGTGAACTTGCCTTCCGACACCACGCCACCCTTGGGCAACCCGCCCGGCGTGCCGGGCTCGGGCGGTGCGACGGGGGGTAAAGCGGCTTGCATCGGCGATGCCGACGCGATCGGCGCGGGAGACGCGCTCACCGCGGCGGCGTGATTGGCGACATCATGGCGACCGGCCTCGGCCGCGGCGTTGATATCGATCGCGCGCTGCGCCGCCTGTTCACCCGAGGGCGAGCAGGCGGCGGCAAGCAGGACCGGCAGGACGATGAGGAGGCGCACAACGCTTTCCCGACAAATGGTTACAGGGCTGCGCGAACGCGCGGGCATCGCGAGACGTTCCGCCATTGGCCGCATCGTGCAGCGGAGCCCTGCTCAAAAGTCTGTGTAGCGCTCGTTGCCGACAAAACCGAGCCGGGTGATGCCGGCACGCTTGATCGTCGCCAGCGTTTCGTCGAAGCGGTCGTAGCGCGCCTGCGGATCGGTGGCGACGTGGAGTTCTGCCTTCGCATCGGCTTTCAGGGCGGCGAGCCGCGCCGGCAGTGCAGCCGGCGCTATCGCTGCGCCGTCGAGCCGGAGCGCCCCGTTGGCGGCGAGATCGAGCTGATGGATCACCATCTCGGATTCGTTCACCGGACCCGGCCGAGGCAGGTCGATCGGCACCTTGTGGGTCATGGCGGGAATGGTCAGGATCATCATCACGAGCAGGACGAGCAAGACGTCG
Source organism: Sphingomonas sp. AR_OL41 (assembly GCF_029911635.1). GTDB lineage: Bacteria > Pseudomonadota > Alphaproteobacteria > Sphingomonadales > Sphingomonadaceae > Sphingomonas. The sequence continues at coordinate 9,574 of NZ_JARYTI010000043.1, read as the reverse complement.
ATCAACGGCGTGATATTGAGCGCGGACATCGGCTGAGGCTCGCGTGCCGGGACGAAGCGATGGCGCGACGCGCCGCGATAGGAAATGGTAGCCACAGGCATATCCGCTCCTCCTAATGTTATGGTGTAACGTAACTCTTTCAGGAAAGCGCTGTCAATCCCCACGCCGCGACAGGCTATCGTCGCTCAGCCCTGTCCGTGGCGGCGGGGCGAGCGCGATGGACGCGGTGCGACCGGCTTCGTCACTGGCGGCGCGAAGCCGAGTTCGAGCAGATTGGCGACCCGCGCATCGCGCGCCGCCGCGGTGCGCGCGCCGAGTACGATCACCACGATACGCTTGCCGTCGCGCCGGGCAGACGCGGCGAGGTTGTAGCCCGCATCGACCGTGTAGCCGGTCTTGATGCCATCGACCCCGGCGACCTTGCCGAGCAGGTGATTATGGTTGCGCATGACGCGTGTCTGCCAGGTCACCTTGCGCGTGCTGAAATAGGCGTAATTGGCGGGGAAGCGCCTGATCAGCGCGAGCGAAAGCCGCGCCATGTCGCGCGCGGTGGTGCGGTTGCCGGGGTTCTTCAGGCCGGTAGCGTTGGCGAAGCTTGTGTCCCGCATGCCGAGTTGTTGCGCGCGCGCATTCATCCGCTCGACAAAGACCTTTTCGCTGCCGGCGAGCCGCTCGGCCAGCGCGACGGTAACGTCGTTGGACGAGTTGACGGCAATGACCCCGAGCGCATTGCGCAAGGTCAGCGACTTGCCCGCGGCGATGCCGAGCCGCGACGCCGGCTGGCGCGCCGCCGTGCGCGAGATCGTGATCGCCGAGTTCGGCTTGAGCCGACCGTCGGCCATCGCCTCGAAGGCGAGGAACATCGTCATCATCTTGGTCAGCGATGCCGGCGCGCGCACCATGCCCGGCGCGTCGGCATAGAGCGTTCCGCCGGTCGTGGCATTCACCACCAACGCCGAAATCGGCAGCACCGGGCGCGGTCGCGCAACGACCGGAGATGCGGCGATCGTCGTCAGCAGGGCCGCCGCCGCCAGCCCCAACACTCCATTACGCCACACGATACGCCAACACCTTCCGACCCGCCCAAACAATCTGGCGCGCCGTTGCGCCACCGGCCTGCGGCATGTCGCCGCCTGCGCAAGACGAACCGAAGCGGATCGGGTCCCGCATCATCGATGCCTCAGAGGGCTGGACGAAACCCTACAGCGACGCTCAGCAGTTTTCATATTTCCAGTTGCGCTTCTTGCCCTCGCGCAGCCAGCCGATCGCCTCGGCGACGCGCTTGTCGCGCGTTTCAGGCCGCTTGGCATCGGCGATCCATTCGCAATATTCGCGCCGGCAACTCGGCGCGAAGGCGGTGAAATTCGCGTTGGCCGCAGCATCGGCAGCCAAGGCGGTGGCCAGCGCCGGCGGAACCTCCGCTTCGGGTTTGGCAGGGCGCGCAGCGCGCTTCGTCCGATCCTCCGTCGCGGTGAGCGCGACCGCATCGCGGATCGCCGCGTCGAGCACGCTATCCTCGGGCAAGTCGGCGAGTGATGTGAGCCGCCCGAATTGTCCCATCCCGTCCTGCTCGCGGCCCGCGCCCATCCCGGCGCGATCCCAGAAGCCGAAGCTGGCATGGCTCTTGAACGCCGCCATGTTGGCGAGCGGCCGGCCGCGATGGAGAAAGAATGGCATGCCCCATTTGATCGTCTCCTCGACATCGGGGCAGACGGCATGAAGCCGTGCGCGCAGATGCGTGAGGATCGGCCGCGCGAATTCGGCGCGGGCGGCAATATAGGCATCGATGCGCGGATCGGTCGTCATGGCGCGGCTCCCAGGGCCGCGCCAGATTATAGTCCGCTCAGGCGCGCATCAAGGGCGCAGCGCCTGGTCGTCGGCGTCGTCGAGATCGTCCTCGTCATCGACGGTACCGGCGTCGAAATCGCCCTGCACCTCGTCTTCGGCGACGGCGGTGTCGCTTTCGTCGGCATCGTCGTCTTCCTCGCCGACTTCCTCGCTGTCCATCTCAAGATCGTCATCGTCTTCGTCGCCGAGATCGGGGATGAGGTCGGTCAGGATATTGCCATCGGTCGGGCCGTTGCGCGTCGCCTCGAGGATTTCGGCGCGCTGGCTCTCGTCATAGCCTTCCTCGTCATATCCGTCGTCGCCCGTACCCGCGCCGGGAACCTGGTGTCCGCCCATGATCGTCTCCTGTGCCTGTCTGCCGCGAACGGTCAGACGCGCCTCCGGGTTCCGTGGACCTGCGCCGGGGCGAGATCAAGCCGGGCGGAACAGCCGGCCGCGCTCGGTGACAGCGACGATGCCGAAGGCGATGATGCCGGCAAGCAGGAAGCCGAGATGCAGTGGGATCGTCGTGCCGGCAAAGGACTGGCCGATCGCCGCCCCGATCACCGCGCCGAGCGTGATCGCGCAAAAGCCCTGGATGCTCGACGCGGTGCCGGCGACCGCGCCCATATTGGTCATCGCCAGCGACGAGAAATTCGAGCTGGCGAGCGCGAAGCAACCCATCACCATGCCTTGCAGCACGACGAAGGTGAGCAGCGTCTCGCCCCCGCTGAGCGCAAGAGCGAGCGAGCCGCACGCGACGACGATCAGCAGCGCCAGCGCCGATTGCGACAACACGCGCGAGCCGAGCCGCATCACGACGCGCGAGTTGAACAAATTGGTCACCGCCATCACCCCGGCGGTGCAGGCGAACACCACGTTGAGCAGATGCGGTTTGTGGAACACCTCGGCGACGACCTGCTGGATCGAGGTGATATAGCCGAACAGCGCGCCCTGCATGACGGTCGCGGCGAGCATGTAACCGGTCGACCAGCGATCGGCGAGCGTCTGGCGGACGCCTGTAATGGTGGCGGCAACCGAATAGGGGCGCTTCTCGGCCCGATCGAGGGTTTCGGGCATGCGGCGTGCGTACCAGAGCATGACGATGAGGGTGAAGCCGCCGATCACGCCGAAGATCAGCCGCCACGAACCGAACAGCAGCACGCCCTGCCCCATGGTCGGCGCGAGCACCGGCGCGATCATGAACACCATTGCCGCGAGGCTCATCACCTTGGCCATCGGCCGGCCCGAATAACAGTCACGCACGATCGCGATGGTCACGACGCGAGTCGCGGCGACCGCTACCGCTCCGGCGAAGCGCGCAACGAGCAACAGGGTGAAGCTGCCGGCCAGCGCGGCGGCGAGGTTGCACAGGAAATAAACGCCGAGCGAGGCGAGCATCACCGGGCGCCGCCCGAAATGATCGGCGAGCGGGCCGTGCAGCAATTGCCCCAGCCCCAGCCCGATCAGATAGACCGCGATGACATATTGCTGGGCATTCTCGCTCGGCGCACCGAGCCGCACGCCGATCTCGGGCAAGGCGGGCAGCATGGCGTCGACGCCGAGCGCGCCGAGCGCCATCAACGCCGCGACCATCGCAACGAATTCGCCAAGCGGGATCGGCGCCCGCTGATCGGCGGGATGGGGCGACAGGGATTGCGTCATGATTTCGCACATGCAGCAAAGTGACGCGCCGGTCGACCCTTGACGTGCCGCTTCGTGCCGCTATAGTGTATTGCTGCACTATATCACTCGGAGTTGCTATCGATGTCGCGCGCCTTGCTCATTGCCGTTCTGTGCGCCCTGCCGCTCGCCGCCTGCGACGCCGACAAGGACGGCAAAGCGGGCACGACGATCTCGCTCAATGCGCATGATGCGGACGGCAATGTCGTCGCCGGGATCGACGGCAACACCGGCGACATGGCGATCAACGCTCCCGGCTTTTCGGGCAAGATCCGCCTGCCCAAGATCAAGCTCGACGCGTCGAATTTCGACATGAACGGCGTGCATCTCTATCCCGGCTCGACGATCTCGGGAATGAACATCGACGCGCATGACCGCGGCCCGGGCAGCGACGATGACGGCACGGTCAAGGTCACCTTCGACAGCCCTGCCCAGCCCGACACGGTGCGCGCCTGGTTCGAGCAGAAGCTCAATGCCGCCGGATTCAGCGTGAAGGCCGATGGTACCGGCCTGTCGGGCACGACCGACGAGAAGAAGCCGTTCACGCTCGACCTGCGCCCGGTCGGCACCGACCATGCGCGCGGTGTGATCACGATCGGGTAAGCGGCGCCCCGCCGACATCGCGCGGTTTCCCTTGCTGGCCGAACGGCCTATATCCCGTCGTTTCGTGAAATCCGCGACTGGAATGATATCATGCTCGACACCATCGCCGCTCAGGTCCCCCCGCTGTCGCTTGCCGACGAGGCGGCCAATCCCGACGCCTTTGCCGCCGCGCTTGGCGGGTCGTTCGAGCGCTTCGGCTTCGCGGTGATTTCCGACCATGGCGTGCCGCAGGCGCTGATCGACCGCGCCTGGGCGCTGACCGAAGAATTCTTCCGCCTGCCCGAGGAGGAGAAGCGCCGCTATTTCGTCGCGGGCGGCGGCGGGGCGCGCGGTTACACCCCGTTCAAGACCGAGATCGCCAAGGACGCGACGCATGTCGATTTGAAGGAATTCTGGCATATCGGTCGCCAACTCGCCGCCGGGCATCGTTTCGAAAGCCAGATGGCGCCGAACATCTGGCCCGAGCGGCCCGAGGGGTTTCGCGAGACCTTCATCGAGCTGTTCGCGGCGTTCGACACCGCCGGCGACCGGCTGCTGTCGGCGATCGCGCGGCATCTCGGGCTGGCGCCCGACTGGTTCGACCATGCGGTGAAGGACGGCAATTCGGTACTGCGGCTGCTGCACTATCCGCCGATCCCGGCCGATGCCGAGGGCGTGCGCGCCGGCGCGCATGAGGACATCAACCTGATCACGCTGCTGCTCGGCGCCGAGGAGGCCGGGCTGCAACTGCTCGACAAGGACGGCCACTGGCTGTCGATCAAGCCGCCGCAGGGCGCGATGGTAGTCAATGTCGGCGACATGCTGCAGCGGCTGACCAACCATGTCCTGCCCTCGACCACGCACCGCGTGATCAACCCGGCGCCCGAACGGCGTGGCTTCTCGCGTTATTCGATGCCGTTCTTCCTCCACCCGGCGCCCGATTTCCTGATCGAGACGCTGCCGTCGACGATCACGCCGGACAATCCCAATCGCTATCCGGTGCCGATCACGGCGCACGATTATCTGCACGAGCGGCTGGTCGAGATCGGGCTGGTGAAGAAGTAGGGTTGCTTCTCATTCCTCCCCGGCACGGGGAGGGGGGACCATCCGAAGGATGGTGGAGGGGCTGACTGGGAGGTCGCGAGCCTCGAAGATGAGGAAGCGTCGTGGCAGTGGACGGGCTTCTATTGCTGCATTGCCCCGCCCGACCAGCCCCTCCACCGCCTTCGGCGGTCCCCCTCCCCGTTCCGGGGAGGATTTCTCCGGCTTGCTCGCCGACCTTCGTTGCGGCTAGGCGCATTGCATGACCGAACCTCTCCGCATCGCACTCGCCGGCCTCGGTACCGTTGGAGGCGGCGTCATTCGCCTGCTCGCCGCCAATGGCGACCTGATTGCGCGCCGCGCCGGGCGACGGATCGAGATCGTCGCCGTATCGGCGCGCGACCGCAACAAGGATCGCGGCGTCGATATCGGCGGGTTCGACTGGGTCGATGACACCACCGCGCTGGCGCATCACGACAAGGTCGATGTGGTGGTCGAACTGGTCGGCGGCTCGGACGGCCCGGCGCTGACGCTGGCGCGCGCGACGCTTGCCGCGGGCAAGAGCTTCGTGACCGCCAACAAGGCGATGATCGCGCATCATGGGCTCGAACTCGCGCGCGTTGCCGAGGCGGCGCAGGTCGCGCTCAAGTTCGAGGCGGCGGTGGCCGGCGGCGTGCCGGTGATCAAGGGATTGCGCGAGGGCGCGGCGGCCAATGCGTTGTCGCGCGTTTACGGCATTCTCAACGGGACGTGCAATTTCATCCTGTCGACGATGGAGGCGGAAGGCCGCGACTTTGCCAAGGTGCTGGCCGAAGCGCAGGCCAAGGGTTTTGCCGAGGCCGATCCGAGTTTCGACATCGACGGCGTCGATGCGGCGCACAAGCTGTCGATCCTCGCCAGCCTAGCGTTCGGCACGCGACCGGCCTTTGGCGAGGTGGCGACGAGCGGCATTCGCCATGTACTGGCCGCCGACATCGCCGAGGCGGCGGCACTCGGCTATCGCATCCGCCTGCTCGGTCTCGCCGAGGATGGGCCGGGCGGGCTGTTCCAGCGCGTCCACCCGCATCTCGTGCCGCTGAGCCATCCGCTGGCGCATGTCACCGGCGCGACCAATGCCGTCGTGGCGGAGGGCAATTTCGTCGGGCGGCTGCTGTTCCAGGGCGCCGGCGCGGGCGACGGGCCGACCGCCAGCGCGGTGGTCGCCGACCTGATCGACATCGCCCGCGGCGAGTTCGGCCCGGCCTTCGCGATGCCGGCCGACGCGCTGACCGCGCCTTCCACCGCCGATAGTGGCGAACGGCGCGGGCGGGCCTATGTGCGCTTCACCGTGGCGGACAAAGTGGGTGTGCTCGCTGAGATCGCCGCGGCGATGCGCGACGCCGGGGTGTCGATCGAGAGCCTGATCCAACGCGGCACGATGAGCGACGGCACCGTGCTGGTAGCGATCGTGACGCATGAGGGGCCGGAACGATCGGTCGCCCAGGCGCTGGAGAAGCTGCGCGGGTCGCAGAGCCTCGCCGGCGCGCCGGTCTGGATGCACATTCTCGCTTAGGGTCGCGCTACGGCTCGATCTTCGAAGGCGGTGGCGGCGCGTCATCGAGCGGAATGGCGACGCGATTCGACTTGTCGGGATGTTTGGCTAGGCCGCTCTTCACCGCGCCGACCAGCGCGGCGAGGATCGGCACGATCGGCGGGCCGAAACCGACCTGGCACCCGCCCTGGCGCGCCGCGCATGGCGTTCCTTCAGCGTTAAGCGCGCCGCGTCCATTGAGCTCGGGATTGACCGGCACGGGCCCCTCGGCCGGGCCGCGATCGTCACGCAACGGCAGGCGCTGCTGCTGATTGGTCGGCGCGCAGACGACGACATCCTTCGAGCCCTCGGGCGCCGGCGTACAGGCCGGCGACGGATCGACGAGAATCGAGAGTTTGGGCGGCGGGTTGCCGCGGCCCGGATCGGGCGCGGCGGTGGGCGGCGTTGCCACCTGTGCGAGAAGAAGCAGGATCATCATGGCGCAAGGGGCCTTTCGCCGCCGAGTACGACACCGTGTTGCGTGCTGACCGTCATGCCGGCCATGCCGCAACCGACCTGAAACAGCCGGTGTTCGCGGCAATTGTTGGTGCGGGCGAGCAGACGCTCGCGCTCGGCGTGGACGCCTTCGTTGGCGGGGTTGTCGCGATCGATCTCGATCAGCGGCACGCGGTAGCGATCGGCGCGGCGCCGACCGCAAACGGTGACCTCACGCGAATCGGTTGGTGCGGTGCATGTCGGCGAAGCGCGCGTGAGCGCGTGCTCCTGCGCAATCCATGTGGCACTCTGGTCTGCCGCCATGATGATCAGCCAGCCAAGCATGCCGCACACCATAGCAAGGAACAGGCGGCCGGGCGAGGGTTAAGCTATTGTTCGACGTGGACGATGGTGCGCGTTCGGCTGGGGCAGATCGTCTGGCCGATCAGCGCGCAGCGTTGCCCGGTCTGCCGCAACGCATCCGCCTTGGCGGTCGACAGCGTCGGCGCGTCGATCGGCAGGCGATAAGGTGAGCGCGACGTGGCGCAGATCCCGGTCGCGCTGTAACCGCAACCGGCCAGGTGAAGGCGCGCATTGAGCTGCCGCCGATGTCGCGCACCACGACGCACCACGCGGTGATGCACCTTGTGCGCGACAGGATGGTAGGCGGCAGGCGCGGCGGCAGCGAGCAGCAGGCTGATAATGATCATGGCGATCCCCTTGCGATGTCGAGGCGACCAACCCGTCAGCGTTCAGTTGGTTGCGCCGCCCGGGGCAATCCGCGCGACGCCGAGGCGCGGCAGTTCGATCGCGGGGCAGCGATCCATCACCACCTTTAGCCCGGCGGCCTCGGCGCGGGCGGCGGCGGCGTGGTCGATCACGCCGAGCTGCGTCCACACCGCCTTCGCGCCGATCGCAATCGCCTGATCGATCGCCTCGCCGGCGGCGGCCGAATTACGGAAGATGTCGACCAGGTCGATCGGATCGCCGAGCTGGGCGAGGTCGCGGAAGACGAACTCGCCGTGAATGTGTTCGCCGGTGATCTGCGGATTGACCGGGATGACGCGGTAGCCATGTGCCTGCAGCGTCGCCATCACGCGATATGATGGGCGGTCGGGCCGGTCCGATGCGCCGACCAGCGCGACGGTCCGGGTTGATTCGAGCAGAGCCTTGATCTCGGCGTCTTCGGTCAGCGGCACGGTCTCATCCCTTGTCGATCCAGTGCAGCACGCGCTGCGCCACGGCGTTGAACGCCAGCGCCTCGGGACCGTTCCCCGCGGTCGGTGGCGCTCCGGCATCGGAGGCCTCGCGAATCGCGATGTCGAGCGGGATGCGGCCGAGGAAATCGATCCCCAGCACCGCCGCCGCGGCCTCCGCCCCGCCGCGGCCGAACGGATCCGACACCTCGCCGCAATGCGGGCATTGATAGCCCGCCATGTTCTCGACCAGCCCGATCACCGGCACCCCGGCCTTGACGAACAGGTCGATCGCGCGGCGCGCGTCGATCAGCGCGAGGTCCTGCGGGGTCGAGACGATCACCGCGCCGGCCGGCTTGTGCTTCTGGATCATGGTCAGCTGAACGTCGCCGGTGCCGGGCGGCAGATCGATCACCAGCGTATCGGCGAGCCCCCAGTCGGCATCGACCAGCTGGCCGAGCGCGCCGGCGGCCATCGGCCCGCGCCAGGCGATCGCCTGGCCGGGTTCGACCAGCTGGCCCATCGACAGCAGCGGCACGCCGTACGGCGTCTCGACCGGGATCAGCAGCTTGTCGCGCGCGATCGGCCGCGAGCCGACGACACCAAGCAGGGTCGGCTGCGACGGGCCATAGATGTCGGCATCGACCATGCCGACGCGGCGGCCGAGATTCTTCAGCGCGATGGCGAGATTGGCCGAGACGGTCGACTTGCCGACGCCGCCCTTGCCGCTGGCCACAGCGATCGAGATGCGGCGCGAACGCGTGCTGGTCTGCGCGATTCGCACCGTTTCGATGCCCGCGACGCCCGAAGCGGCGGCTCGCACCGCCTCTTCCAGCGAATCGCGCGCGGGCTGGTCGAGCCCGGTCACGTCGAGGATGATACTGGCGCGGCTGCCCTCGCGGCGCGGCGTGGCACGGGTGCCGGCGACGGCGGAAAGCGCCGCGGAAAGCGCGGTGTCGAGCGGGTCTGGATCGGTCATCCCGGCCAGATAGGCCGCGCAACGCCGGTTGCCACTGTTTTTCCCGTCATGCCTACCTATAAAGGGCGCATGACAATGCTCTCCCGCTGGCGATCGCGCGCCGGTATCATGACCGTCGATGGACCCAAGAACCCGTGGGGGCCCGGCAATGGCCCGACCGGCGGGGACGATAATGGCGGCCCGCGCAACCCCTGGGCCGTGCCGCCGGGCGGCAAACGCGGCACCCCCGGGCCGAGCGCGCTCGACGAGCTGCTGCGCCGC
>NZ_JARYTI010000042.1 GCF_029911635.1 Sphingomonas sp. AR_OL41 | reverse complement strand
GCCGCGAATGCAGTCACCAGCGCAGCGCAGGCAGCGGCGACCGCCGGCGCCTACCCCAACAGCGCGGCGAGCAACGTGCCGCGCGGGCTGACCCAGGCTGGTGTCGGCGCGATCACCGGCGGCAGCGGCGGCACCAACGGGACGTTCGCGCTTGCGTGGAGCGGCGGCAATTTCGCGATCAGCCCGGCCGGCACGTTCACCGTGTCCGGCGGCGCGTTGACGGCTGTGACGATTACCGGCACCGGCCTGTATATCGGCGCGACGGCGACGGTCCCGACGCCCTCCTTCACCGCATCAGCCGGCCTCACGGGCGCAGTGGTGGCGCTGAGCGCGCAGTTCCTCGTCGCAAGCGGGGCGGGCTATTGGGTGCAGTCTTCGGACAACACGCAATTGTTGCGCTATGCCAACGTCTCGGGGACGGCGACGGCGGTTTCCGGTGTGGGGCCGGTGCCGCTCACCTTCCCGGCCCTGCCGATCATTGTCCCCTATGCCAAAGCCGCAAAGGCAGCGGTTGGCACCGGCTCGCTGAAGCTGCTGATCGACATGGATGGCCCGCGCACCGCCCATAGCGGTTCGTCGACGATCATGACGGCATTGACCTCGATCGACGACAGCGCGACGTCGCTCGCCATCAACGGCACGCTGTTCGCCGGTGCCGACCCGCGCCCGGTCTATAATGCGCGCGGCATTTACCTCTCGTCACAGGCAGGGTTTCAGTACAGCGGCACGTTGCTGTCGAAGACGAACGGAAATTTCGCGGTCGTCTATTCGGTCGACCTGAACACCCTGACCTCGACGGTGAGCACCGAAGCGACGCTTCCGGGTTCGCCGGTCGAAGGCGATATGGTCCTCGTCAACGCCGACAAGAACACGACCTATACCCCCGATGTTAAAATCGTACTCGATCAGGCATTCGCCGCGTGGGAACTGGTCAATGGCTATTTCCGATACTCCTATAGCGGATGGCTTCGAGGCACCCACTATTTGTTCAAGGCAACCGGACCCTCGGGAAACCGCTTCGAATGCGGCATTTCGCATCTTGGGCAGCTCACCTTTTTTATGTATGACTCGGTGACGAGCAACATTGTGTCGTTGATATCCAAGGGCGCGGTTGTCTTCGGCACGATTGTGACGTTCGCCATCCGGCGCAGCGGCGATAGCGTCTATCTTTATGTCAACGGCCAGTGCGTCTATGGAAACGGCCAGCAGCCGGGCGCAGCCATCACGCTGCCGAACCTGACCGATCTCAACACCTGGTATTTCAACGGCAACGATCGCGCTGCCAACACGATACAACCTATCCAGCAAGGGGTGCGCCACTTCTTGAAGGGCGCGGCGATTGCCGACGATCTGAACGAGCAAGCATTTGCTGATCTTCACGATACGGTCGCGCGTCGCCACGGCACGGCGTCGCTGCATCGCCGGCCGTGTATGCGCGGTGTCGTTGGTATGGGACAATCATGGTTTCAGGGGGCGGTCACCTGCTCCGATGCGTGGCGCCATGGCGCGAACAGCTGGGATGGCATGGTCGCGCTTAACAACAGTTCGTACAGTGGCGAGGGCGCCAGTGTCACGCGCGAGGCCTTTCCGAACCTGTTCGCTTGCAGGGATATCGATTTGCCCGGCGAGATTGCACCCTATTGTGTTTCGCTCAACGGTTACGGCAATCCATCCGGCCCCGACCAACACAATCTAGGTGGGACCGGCGAAAACTTCCTCCAAGGCTGCTGGAAGACGATCAACAGCCACCCCAAGGGCCGTGAGACAGATTGGCACGTCGCCGGCTATGGCGCTGGCGGCGCCACGCTCGCGACGTTGGCCTATCAGTCCGTCGTTCCGCTGGTGCAGCAGCTCAAGACAGCCACGCTCGTCACCGGCGACTATTACAACAAGACGCTGCGCCAGATCGTCTATGGCCGTGACTTCGCGACGACGCGCGGGCAGAGCTATTCGGTCGACCTGATCCTGTGGCAGCAGGGGCATAGCGACCAGCTCAACGCGAACTATGTGGCCGACCTGCAGGCGCTGTACGATCGCTTCTGCACCGACATCAAGGCGATCACCGGACAGTCGCACAACCCAATCCTGCTGGCGCCGCAGATCAACTACTCGAGCGACGGCACCAAGAACGATTGCCAGATCAACCAGAAGATCGACCAGAAATTCCTCGACATGGAGGATAATCGCGGCACGCGGCCAATGTTCTGCATCGGGCCGATGTATCCGATTACGAACTTCATCCACCCCTACCGGCTCGGGCATCGCTGGATCGGCGAGCTGTTCGGCAAGGCGGTTACGCGGATACTGTTCGACGGCGAGAGCTATGGCTGCTTGCGGCCCTATGCTTACACCTACAGCGTTGGCGGGACGACGATCGATATCGATTACCGCGTGCGCGCGGGGCGGGCGCTGACGCTGGGCTGCACCAACAGCAACAACATCCCGAGTGTCGTCACCAATCAGGGCTTCGAGTTCATCGACGCCAGTGCGGGCGGCGTAACGATTTCCAGCGTCACGGTAACCTCGGCAACGCGGCTGCGCGTCACGCTGTCGGGCGTGATCGGAGCCGGCGACACGATCCGCTATACGGGCACGACGCTGCGCACCGGCAATGTCGCGGACGGCGCGAAGGTCGACGGCATTTACCAGGATCAGGACTGGACCGTCTCGTTCACCGCGAACGAACCGGCCTTCACGCTCGGCGCACTCAACGACCTCCGCCAATGGGCAACCGTCTTTACGAAGGTGCTGTGATGAGCGTTTCCGAAGATCTCTTTTACGCGGCACAGGCCGCCTATTCCTATCGCGGCTATGCGATCGCGACGTGGGAAGAGCAGAGCGACGAGACGAAGGCCGGCTATGCCAAGCTCGGTGACGCGCTGGCCGCGCTGGCGCCGATCGACGATGTCGAGGCAGCTGCGGCGGCGATCATCGCGCCCATCAGTGCGGTCATCCCCGGCGGCATCGGCCTTGCCTGGGACGAGATGAAGGGCCTATCGCGCTACAATCTGGTGCTGATCGTGGAAGCGTATCAGCGGGCGGTGGCGGCATGATCCAGAGCTTCGCGCCACTTCGCATAGGCAGCGCGGGTGAGATGCACGCCGTCTGTCGTCATCTCGGGCAGCAACAGGCCATCGGGGCCGGTCAAACCGCGGATTTCGACCGTTGGTCGCCCGGCCGCCTTGGCCATCGCCTGGACCATCGCATTCATCTGATCGATGCGCACGCTGGCGGCGGGGTAGCGGCTGTGCGGCGTGAGAACGACGAGCACGCGCTTGTCGGCAAGGATCGTCCGCCACGACGCGGCGAGGGCGGCGAGGTCCGTCCCGGCATCGACGTCGTTGGAGCCCGCCATGACCACGATCTGGCGCGGATTGTATGGCTGTGCGCGGCGCAGCATCTGCGAAACCTGTCGCGTCGATGCGCCGATAATGCCGAGATTGATGTTGCCGAAGCGTCCGAAATCGCCGCCCCCCGCGGTCAGGCTGTCGCCGATGAACACGCGGTCGGGCGGGACGGCCTTGGCCAGCCAGTTTGCGACCGTCTGCTCATATGCCCAGCGAAGGCTCGTATTGAGCGCGACGGGCGCGAGCAGGGCACACAGCAGGGCGATAATCGCATGATGGGCGCGCAAACGCATCAGCGCGGACCTATTGACTGGATAGTCTCGCCGCAAGAGGAAGTTAGCCCCAAATCGGCGGTAACGGCATGACCGCCCCCACGATCCCGCCCGTGACCGGCGGCGCGCTCGCCGGCGTCATCATGGCGTCGTGGGCGGCGGCGACGGTGTTCTGGATGGGGCTGGGGGCGACCATCTGGCGGCTGTTCTCCGAGCCGCGGCTGAAGGACATGAAGGCGCAGCTCGATGCGGAGCGCCGGCGCTGCGACGAGGAGGTCGCCGCGCTGCGCGACCGGGTGAAGCAGCTCGAGACGATGCTGCTGCTCCACGGACCGGCCGCGCTGCGCCAGCAGATGAAGGCGGCGCTGACCGACAAGGAACGGGGAATCCCCGCCATCCGCGACGCCGCGCGCGGCTGACCGTCGCGCGCTCGCGCGGCGCCTGCAACGAAAGGACTGGACATGACAAGCACGAGGCCACCGGCCGGGATGGACCCGAACGCGATCGACTTCATCACCATCCACTGCGCCGCCACGCCGCGCGGCCGCGACGTGAAGGCAGCGACGATCGGCGCCTGGGACAGCGCGAAGTTCGGCCAGATCAGCTATCATTATGTCATCGAGCTCGACGGCGATGTCGTGGCGACGCTGCGCCATGACCAGAAGGGCGCGCATGTCGGCGGGCACAACAGCGGCAATCTCGGCATCTGCTATGTCGGCGGGGTCGAGACCGACGGCCGGCCGGCGGATACGCGCACGCCGGCGCAGAAGGCGGCGATGGCCGATCTCGTCGCCCGGCTGCGCGCCGACCATCCGCATGCGGTGATCCGCGGCCATCGCGACTGGCCCGGCGTCGCCAAGGCCTGCCCGAGCTTCGACGTGGCGGCGTGGCTGGCGGGGGGCGGGCAATGAGCCTCAACTTCCTGCGCGGGCCGAGCAGCGGCCATCTCGACGTGTCGCGGATGCTGTGGGGCCTCTCGGTGCTCGCCGGGATCGGCTATGCCGGGGCGCATCTCGTCATCAATCACGTCTTTTCGATCATCGAATTCGGCACCGGCATGGGCCTGTTGCTGGCCGGTGGCGGCACCGCGACGGCGCTGAAGGACACCGCCGTCGCGCGTGCGATCGGGGGCGGGCAATGACCGGCTGGGCCGCCAGGAACGGCGCGCGGATCCTCGTTGCGCTGCTGTTGCTCGCGCTGCTCGCGGCGATCGTCGCGCAGCGATCATGCAGCGCGGCGCGCTCCGCCCGCGTCACGGCGAAGCTCGCCACCGGCCAGGCCGGCGCCGCCATCGCCAGCGGGCAGGATGCCGCCAACACCATCGGCAACCGCATGGGCGACGACGCCGCCGGCGATGCCATTACCCGGGAGAATGACGATGCGATCCGCAATGCCCATGGCGCGTTGGCGCCGGTCGATCCTGATGTCGCCGCTGCTGGGTTGCGCAGCCTGTGCCGGCGCGCCGCCTATCGCCGCGATCCCCAGTGCGTGCAGCACGCTGATCCCCGCTAGCTGGCGCGATCCCGTGCCCGGCGCGCCGTTGCCGACGGCGCGGACTGTCGGCGACTGGATCGCGTTCGGCGACGCGCAGACCGCGCAACTCGACAAGGCCAATGGCCGCACCGGCGACGCGATCGACATCATCGCGCGCTGCGAGGCGCGCGACAGGGCCGCAGTGAAGCGCGTGGAACCTCGGCGCGTTTTGGGCGTTTTTTGAACGCCATTCCTGTGGTTCGCGATCCGATATGACATCGAGATCGTTCGCGCGGTCGGTCGTCCCCTGGGGGGATGGAGGACGAACCGCGCCGCGAGCCACCTCGCGTCGCCCGATAGGGGCAAGCCATGTCGTTCAAGACCAACATCAAGGCGATAATCACCCAGGCGGCGGACCGGCGCGGTCTGGTGCTGATCCCCAAGGCGCTGGCTTACCCGTGGCAGGTCGCGCCGGTGACCGAGCCGACCCATGGCGACAGCCCGCTCGGCGCGGCGGCGCTGGATTATCTGCGCCCCGACAATCCGCGCCTGGTCGAGCTTGAATTGCGCTATGCCGCTGCCGATCCGCGCGTCACCACGCCGATGATCTGGCAGCATGGCTATGTCACCGCCGAGGATCTCAAATATTTTCGCGGCGACAATGCCTATCGCTGGGCGTTGCGCGGCCGCAACTACAGCTATGTCAGCTATGTCGTGTCGAATTACTATCTCGAGGCGATCGACACGCTCGGCCTGTTCGACACGCTCGAGGAAGACGATGCGTTCGGCAATCTCACCTATGAGCTCGACGGCCGGACCATGTCGAACGATCTGCTCGATTCGATCTGCGAGCTCAATTTCCTCGAGCGCCATTTGCAGATCTCGCAACGCCCGGGCCTGCGCATTCTCGATATCGGCGCCGGCTATGGCCGCCTCGCGCACCGCGCGGTGCGCGCCTTGCCCGATCTCGGCGCGTATCTTTGCACCGACGGCGTCGCCGTCTCCTCGTTCCTGTGCGAATTTTACCTGCGCGCGCGCGACGTCGCCGACAAGGCGCGCATCGTGCCGCTCGACGAGGTTGAGAAGAGCGCCGAGCTCGACGGCGTCGACCTGGCGATCAACATCCACAGCTTTTCCGAATGTCGCCCCGAAGCGATCGAATGGTGGGTCGCCGAACTGGCCCGGCGCCGCGTGCCGCATCTGCTGATCGCGCCGAATGCTGTGCTGGGCGGCGGGGGTCGCGAGCTGCTGACCAATGACGGCGCGGATTTTTCCTACATCCTGGCGCGCCACGGCTACCGCCTGCTGGTCAGGGAGCCGAAATATCGCCGCGCCGAGGTGCAGGAACTAGGCTTCTGTCCGACCCATTATCACCTGTTCGCGCTCGCCACGTAGCGCTGGCGCATCGTGACGCTCGGCGCCGGGGTGCGCCTCGCCCGTCGCGTCGTCGGCGCGAGGATCGGTGTCACCGCGGTCGGCAGGCGCGAGCCACGCCTTGAGCCGTCGGCGCACACGGTCGGTGTTGCGCTCGAACAGCCAGTACATCGCGGCGGCGAAGGCGAACAGGATCGCCAGCGCGGTGAGCGAGTGGATGAAGGCCGCCGCCGACACCGGACCCGGCGTGAACCAGCGATCGAGAATGTTGAGCGCCGGATAATGAAACAGATAGAGCGAATAGGACATGCCGGCGAGAAAGGCGGCGGTGCGCGCCACCATGGCGTGCCGCGCCAGCGCCCGGTTGATCCGTGCCTCGGTCAGCCAGGGCAGCGTCAGGGCGATGCCGGCGGCGAAGATACTGCGTGCGAGATCGACGGTCAGCGCGCCGGCATGAATCCCGGCATGCGACGGACGCGTCGACTGGATAGCGGCACTGCCCAGGACGATCACGACCAGCCCGAGCGCGGCGAGCGTCGCGCGACCGCGCGGCAGCTCGATCGCGCTGACCAGTGCCCCGAGCATCCAGATCATGATCAGCGCGGCGTCGAGCCGGCAAAAGACGACCAGCGCTGCGATGATCGCGATCAGCGCGATCGCCCCGCCGCGCCCGGCGCATAGCGCGGCGCCGGCGCCGGCGATGACGTAGAACCAGATTTCGTAGGGCAGGCTCCACAGCGGCGAATCATAGGGCAGGGTGGCGACGAGAATGCCGTTCAGCCCGATCGCATTGCCGATGATCTGAAGCGGATCCAGCGGCGCACCCTTGGCAAGCGTACCGACCAGCCCGGCGAACAGCGCTGCGGGGACGAGCGGCAGCAGGATGCGCGTCACGCGGTCGATGGTGAAGTCGCGCGGCGCGAAATTGCCCTGCCTGACGCGGCGAATCACTTGTCCGCCAACGAGATAGCCGCTGAGCACGAAGAACATCGTGACCGCCTCCTGGCCCAGGCGCGCGACCAGATAGGCGATCTCGACCAGCACGGTCTGTTGCTCGACCGGCAGCTTGGTAAAGGTCAGGAACGCCAGCCCGCGCGAATGCTCCAGCACCACCAGAATCGCCGCCATGGCCCGCATGATATCGAGCGTCACCAGGGGTGGGCTGCTATCGGGTCGTTGCGATGCCGTCATCGAACCTCGGCTAAGCACGCCAGCGCCCTCGCCGCAATCTTTGTGCGCCGCGCAAGTGCGCCGCGCAAGTGCGCGCGTCGTCAAAAAAATCGGCGCCCGTGTCCCGCGCGCTGCGCCATGGCCATGCCTTTGTCCTTGCGTCGGCCGCACCGCGTCTCGATAGCGGCGCTGCGACGATTTTGGCGGGCTTCGGGGGACGGCAATGGCGACGATGGCGGAAAAGCTGGCGGCGAGCGGGGGGCGTCCATCGGGATTCGATTATCTGCGCCTGGCGCTGGCGATCGGCGTTATCGCGGTGCACAGCGCGATCGTCAGCTATAATTTTCCCGGCGAGATTGCCTTGTGGCTGTCGCCGGCGCGGCCCGTGGTGCGCGCGATCCTGCCGATGTTCTTCGCGCTCAGCGGCTTTCTCGTGGCGGGCAGCCTGGAGCGGTCGCGCACGCTCGGCATGTTCCTTGGCCTGCGTGCGATCCGCATCTACCCGGCGCTGGCGGTCGAGGCACTGCTCTCGGCGCTGATCCTCGGGCCGATCTTCACCAAATATACGCTCGCCGGCTATGTCCACGATCCGCTGTTCGCGCATTATTTCTGGAATCTGATCGGCGATCCGCAATCGATGCTGCCGGGCGTGTTCGCGCACAACCCGCTGCCCGATTACATGAACCGCCAGCTCTGGACCGTGCCGTTCGAACTGCTGTGCTACATCACGCTCGCCGCGCTGGCGGTGCTCGGCGTCAAGCGCCGGCCGATCCTGCTGCCGCTCGCCGCGCTGGGAATCGCGCTGGGCTATGGCGCGATCAAGCTGTGGAAGACCGGCGCGATACTCTATGTGGTCGGCCCGTTGCCGGGCCTCCTGCTGGTCGTCGCCTTTCTGTGCGGCGTTGCGATCTACCTCTACCGCGAGCGCATCCCTTGCACCCCGGCATGGTTCATCGGCGCGGTCGTCGCATCGGCGCTGTTGCTGACGGTGGTGCCGTCGGGCGATCTGTTCGCGCCATTCACCACCGCCTATGTCGCGGTCTGGCTGGGGCTCACCAACGGCCCGCGGCTCTGGTTCATTCGCGGCGCCGACTATTCCTATGGTATTTTCCTCTACGGCTTTCCGATGCAGCAGGCTGTCGCCGCCGCGATCGGGCCATGGGCGCAAACGCCGGTGATCAACACCATCGCCAGCACCGCGGCGGCTGCGGCGTTCGCCGGCCTGTCCTGGACCTATATCGAAAAACCCGCGCTGCGGCTGCGCCGGCCGATGGAGCGGATGGAGGCGCGCTGGCTCGGCCGCGGCGTCAAGCCGGTGCACGAGGCGCTGGCCCCGCGTCCGCTCGACCAATAGCCGCGGGGCGCGGAGGCCTGATCCGCTAGCCGTGCGGCAGTCGCGCCAGCGATTCCGCGACCATCCGGTCGACGACGTCGGGCATCAGCGTCTCGGCACGCCAGCCGAGCCGCGCCGATGCCTTGGAAGCGTCGCCGCAATTATAGCTGATGTCGAGCGGGCGAAAGGTTGCCTTGTCGATGTCGACATGGTCGCGCCAGTCGAGGTCGAGCACGGCAAAGGCACGGGCGACAAATTCCGCCAGGCTACAGGCCTTGCCGGTCGCAACGACATAGTCGTCGGCTGTCTCGCCCTGCAGCATCGACCACATCGCCACGACATATTCGGGCGCCCAGCCCCAGTCCCGCGTGATGTCGAGATTGCCCAGCGTCAGCCGGTCGAGCCTGCCCTGCTTGATCGCGCAGGCGCCGTCGACGATCTTGCGGGTGACGAACTGGCGCGGCCGCAACGGCGATTCATGGTTGAACAGGATGCCGGTGCAGCCGAACACGCCATAGGCCTCGCGGTAATTGCGCACGATCCAGTGCGCCGCCGACTTGGCGACGCCATAGGGGCTGCGTGGCTGGAACGGGGTGTCCTCGGTCGCCGCCGTGCGCACGGTGTCGCCAAAGCATTCGCTCGATCCGGCATTGTAGAAGCGGATCGTCGGATCGAGGAAGCGGATCGCCTCGATCAGGTTGATCGTCGAGACCGTGATGCTCTCGATTGTTTCGACAGGCTGGCCGAACGACAGACCGACCGAGCTCTGCCCCGACAGATTATATACCTCGCTCGGCCTGATCTCGGCCAGCGTCGTCAGGATGCTGCGAAAGTCGGACAGCGTCGCCGAGCACAAGGTCACCTGATCGCCAACGCCGACCGCGGCGAGGCGCGACAGATCCGCCGACGCGATGTTGCGCGACGTGCCAAATACCTGATAACCCTTATCGACCAGCAGGCGCGCGAGATAAGCGCCGTCCTGGCCGGAAATGCCGCAAATCAATGCACGCTTGGTCAAGCCGCGATTCCCCCCAAAATGTCCCCCAATCCCCATATAGGCGGAGTCGCGCGCGCGGCGACGTAAAAAGCGGGCGGCGGCTGAAAACGGGACAGTTTGCCGTCATGGCGTCGCTGCCATTGCCGCCGGGCCTAACCGCACGTAGGTCGAGACGATGTCGATTCGGTCGCTCGCGGGCACGATCCTGGCCTGGAAGTATAATGCCGTCCTGGCGCACGTCCCGTCCCGATCGATCCGCCATGCCTATTTGCGCTTCTGGCTCGGCCGCTTCGGCGCGGGGTCGGGGGTGCAGCTCGGCTGTCGCTTCCTCAACGGGCGCAAGGTCTTGCTGGGGCAGCGCAACGTCATCAACTTCGGCTGCGTTCTCGATGGCCGCGTCCACCCGATCGCAATCGGCGATGACGTGTCGATCGGCCCCGAGGCGTCGATCCTGACGCTGGGGCATGATCCGCAGTCGCCCGATTTCGCCGATCGCGGTGGGGCGGTGACGATCGGCGACCGCGCCTGGATCGGTTTTCGCGCGCTCGTCATGCCCGGCGTCACGATCGGCGAGGGCGCGGTCATCGCGGCCGGCGCGGTCGTGACGAAGGACGTGCCGCCCTACACCATCGTCGGCGGCAATCCGGCGCGCGAGATCGGGCAGCGCACCGACCAACTCGAATATCGGCTCGCCTATCGCCCCTGGCTGGGTTGATCGGTCGATGTTGTTGCATCGCAGCGTGAGTTCGCGGATAGAGCCGCGTGACCGGGGAATGGCATCGCCAGCACCATCTGCAGGGACCAGCGACATGTACCGGACCGTCCTGATCGATCATGCGCGATATGCGCCATGCGCCGCGGCCGCGGTGCGGCCGGCATGAGCGGCGCCTGGACGGTTCTCGACCGTACCGAAATGCTGACCGCCGCACCCTATGTCACCGTCGCGCGCGAGCGCGTGCGGATCGCTTCGGGCGCGGTGATCGAGGACTTTTACCAGGTCGAGCTGGCGACCTTCGCGCTGTGCGTGCCGCAATTGCCGAGCGGGGAGATCGTGACCTTGTGGGAATATAAGCACGGGGCGCGGCGCTTCGGGCTGGGGTTTCCCGCCGGGTTCGTCGAGGCGGGCGAAGCCGCCGATGCTGCGGGCGCGCGCGAACTGACCGAGGAAACGGGTTTTCGCGCCGGTGCGCTCGACGCGCTGGGCAGCTATGTCGACAATGGCAATCAGCGCGGCTCGCTGGGACATTATTTTCTCGCGCGCGATTGCGTGCGCGTCGCCGACCCGATCGTCGATGAGCGCGAAGTCGCCGAAATCCGCCTGATGCGGCCCGACGCGGTCGATCGTGCCCTGGCCGAAGGGCAATTCGCCGTGATTCATCATGTTGCGGCCTGGGCGCTGGCGCGCCCGCGCCTGATCTGACGCACGCCGATGACCGAACAGCGCCCCGCCGTCGCGATCTATTTTCGCATGTTCAGCCCCTATATCCTCGCACGCATCAACGGCGCGGCGGCACGCCTCTCGGTGGTCGGGATCGAGGGATCGCGCCGCAGCACCGTCTATGCCTGGGAGCCGCGCCTCGGCGAGGAGCGCTTCGCGCGCCGGACATTGTTCAGCGACGCGCCGATCGAGGACAAGCCGGCCGCCGAGATGGTCCGCGCGGTCCGCGCCGCGCTCGACGCGGCCGACCCGGCGGTGGTGTGCGTCACCGGCTGGTCGCACAGCGAGGCGCTGGCGATGTTGCTATGGGCGCGCGCGCGCGACCGGCCGGTGGTCATGCTGTCCGAATCGACCGCGCATGACGCGACACGGAGCTTTTTGCGCGAGGCGATCAAGCGCCATATCGTCGGCCTGTGCGATGCCGCCCTGGTCGGCGGGGCGCCGCAACGCCGCTATGTCGAGGCGCTCGGCATGGCGCCTGACCGGGTGTTCATCGGCTATGATGCCGTCGACAACGACTTTTTCGCGCGCGGCGCGGCGGCCGCGCGCGCCAACGCCGCCGCGATGCGCGCAACACTCGGGCTGCCGGAGCGCTATTTCCTCGCCTCGTGCCGCTTCATCGCCAAGAAGAACCTCACCCGGCTGATCGACGCCTTTGCCAGCTATCGCGCCACCGTCACGGAGGATGCCTGGGATCTCGTGCTGATCGGCGACGGCGCGCTGCGCGCCGAGCTGGAAGCGCAGGCCGCCGCGCGTGGTATCGCCGATGCGGTGCGCTTCATGGGCTTTCGTCAATATGACGATTTGCCGGCATTTTACGGCCTGGCGGGCGGTTTCGTCCATATCAGCACGGTCGAGCAATGGGGGCTGGTGGTCAATGAGGCGATGGCGGCGGGTCTCCCGGTCATCGTGTCGCGGGCCTGCGGTTGCGCGGAGGATCTGGTCGACCACGGCGTCAACGGCTGGACGGTCGACCCGCTCGACGATGCGGATATCGCCCAGCGCCTGATCGATCTTGCCGCCCCCGCGACCGACCGTGACGCGATGGGCGCCGCGGCCTCCCGCATCGTCGCCGATTTCGGGCCCGCGCGCTTCGGCGCCGGGGTCGCGGCGGCGGTCGAGCGTGCGCGCGGCGGCCCGGTTCGCCGCGCCGGACCATTGTCGCGCTGGCTGTTGTCGCGCCTCGCCGCGCGCAACACGCGAGACGGGGGATGAATTTGGGGTCGCGACACCGCCCGTTTCGCTCTACATCGCCTCATCGGGCGTGCCGGGAATTGTTTCCGCGGGCAATCGCAACGGAGATGTGTTGATGGCGACGGTGGCGGACGATCAGGCTTGGGTGAAGCCGGCGGACCTGCGCCTCAAGCTCTTTTCGACGATCACGATCTGTGTCGGCGCGCTGCTCGTCTGGCTGACGATTCCGTCGTCGGGGACGGAGCTGGAAACCTATCGTTACTGCGCCTACGCCTTGCTCGTCGTGCTGGGTGTCTCGCTCGGGATCGAGGGGCTGGGGGGCGTTCGATCGCTCGCCCGGGTCGATATCATCGCGCTGTGGACGCTGTACTTTCTCACCTTTGCCGAATTTCTCCATCCACATGTGCGCCTGCTGTACGAGGCTGCCACGGGCAACGCCGTCATGGCGTGCAATCTGGTGTTGATCGGGTTTACCGGCATCGCGGTGGGCCGGCACATCGCGGTACCGGTTCGCGCCACGCCGGAACAGGTGCGCCTGCCGGAACTCTCGTCGCGTGCGCTGCTGCGGCTGTTCTTCGTGCTCGCCTTCGTCGGTTATTTCTACGTCCTGCTCACGACCTCCTTCAACCCGTTCGAGATCATCCACTGGCTGTTGCAGCAGCGCTTCGACCGGCCGTGGCAGCGTGGCCAGCAGGGCGGCTGGCTCTCGTTCCTGACCGAGCTCAACCTGCTGCTGTATATCGTTGCCGCGCTTGGCGGCTTCGTCTTCGCCAATGCCAGGGCCTATGGTCTCAGCGCGCGGATCGCCGTCGGGTCGCTGCTGCTGTTCATGGCCTTTTTCGATTTCTGCGAAGGCGCGCGCAACGTCCTGCTGATCAAGGCCGGGTTGTTTCTCGTCACTTTCTTCATGGCCAGCCGTCGCACCCACACCTTTCGGCTGTTGCTGACGACCGTCGCCTGCGCCGCGCTGTTGTGGATGGTGTCGGGTTATATGCTCGACTTCCGCAACCAGGGGCTGGGCAGCTATCTGTCGAACGGTGCCGGGCAGCAGCAGAGCGACGGCTTCATGATCGACAACAACATGGTGTCGATCGCGCGCGTGGTCGGCGTGTTCCCCGATCCCTATCCGTTTCCGGGCGGCGACGTGGTGATCCAGATCTTCACCAAATGGGTGCCGCGTGCGCTGTGGCCGGACAAACCCATCGGCTGGTCGACGAGCGTGGAGGACGCGCTGGCGACCGGCGGTGGTTATACGCTGGCCATCACCTATGTCGGCGAGGCGTATCTGATTGCCGGCTATCCAACCCTGATCCTGGTGTCGTTGATGATCGGTGCGGTGACGTCGTGGTGGAACCGGGTCGGTTTCGCCGCGCGAACCAATCTCGACCTGGTTTATTATGCCAGCGGCTTCTTCGCCGCCGCGCTGGCCATGCGCAGTATCCAGTTCGTCACCATCGCCATCGTGCCGGTGGTTGCCTTCTACGTGCTTGGCCGGCTTCTGGCGCGGTCCCGCCGCAAGCGCCCTACCTTTGCGCAGCTGCGTGTTCCCGGCATCGGCGGCGGCGGCGCGCCGCGATGAGCGCTTGATTTCGGGCAATCGCCATTTGGTTCACGCCGCGCTAGGGGTAAGCGAGTCAGCGGGATCAGCGAGCGGAGATTGAACGATTGTGACGCGCGCAACGCCTCGGCCCATTGCCCGCCTCCGGACCGACCCGGCGCCGCCGGCGCGCACCCCGTTGACGCGTCAGCCGCCGACCTCGCTGCGGAGCAAGGTCGGGCGCGGGTTGTGGGGGCTCGTCTGGCTTTTCCTGTTCCGCCCGTCGCCGCGCATCCTGCCAGGCTGGCGTCGTTTCCTGCTGCGTTGCTTTGGCGCCAGGATCGGGCGCGGCGCCTTGCCCTATCCCGGGATGGTCGTGTGGGCGCCGTGGAATTTGGTCATGGGTGACCGCGCCGTGATCGGCGACGGCGTCGATTGCTATTCGGTGGCGACCATCACGCTCGCCGACGACGCGAGCGTCAGCCAGCGTGCCTATCTGTGCACGGCGAGCCGCGACATCGACGATCCCGCGCATCATCTGATGACCGCACCGATCACGATCGGCGCGCGTGGCTGGGTCGCGGGTGAGGCCTATGTCGGCCCGGGCGTGACGGTCGGCGAAGGCGCCGTCGTTGCGGCACGCGCTGTGGCAATCCGCGACGTGCCGGCCTGGACGGTGGTGGGCGGCAATCCGGCGAAGCCGCTGCGCAAACGCCAGCGACGGGACGACTGATGCCGCGCGGCCGCCTGCTGTTCGTCAACCGCTTCTATTATCCCGATCACAGCGCCACCGCCCAGATCCTTACCGATCTGGCCGAGGCGCTGGCGGCGCGCGGCTGGAAGGTCGGCGTCATCGCCAGCCGGCTGCGCTATGACGATCCGATGGCGCTGCTGCCGGCGCGCGACGTCCATGGTGACGTCGCGATCCGGCGCGTGTGGAGTTCGCGTTTCGGGCGCGCCGGCCTTGCCGGGCGTGCGGTCGACTATCTGTCTTTCTACCTGACCGCGTTCTTCGCGATCCTGCGCACCGCCCGGCGCGGCGATATCATCATCGCCAAGACCGATCCGCCGCTGCTCTCGGTGGTGGCGAGCATCGCCGCACGGCTGCGCGGAGCGGTGTTGATCAACTGGCTGCAGGATCTTTATCCCGAGGTAGCCGCCGAGCTCGGCGTGGGTGCGATGCGCGGCCCGCTTGGCAGCCTGTTGCGGCGCTGGCGCAACGCCTCGCTCCGTCGCGCGCGGCTCAATATCGCGATCGGCGAGCGCATGGCCGAGCGGATCGCCGCGGAAGGCGTACCGGCCGGCCAGATCGCTCTAATGCCGAACTGGAGCGACGAGACGGCAATTCGCCCGCTGGCGCGCGATGCCGTCGCGTTGCGCGAGGAATGGGGCTTCGGCGATGCCTTTGTCGTCGGCTATTCGGGCAATCTCGGGCGGGCGCACGAGTTCGAAACGCTGCTGGGTGCCGCGGCGCTGCTGGCGCAACGCGACGATATCATCTTCCTGATGATCGGCGGCGGCCATGAAAGCGCGCGGCTGACGGCGCGCGTGGCGGAGGAAGGGCTCGCCGCGCGCTTCCAGTTCCGCCCCTATCAGCCGCGCGCGCGGCTGAGCGAGTCGCTCGGCGCGGCGGACGTGCACTGGCTTTCGCTGCGGCCGGAAATGGAGGGGCTGATTGTCCCGAGCAAATTCTATGGCATTGCCGCTGCCGGCCGCCCGGTGATCGCCGTCACCGACCTCGATGGCGAGATCGCGCGGATCGTGCGGCGCGAGGATTGCGGTGTCGCGGTCGCACCGGGCGACGCGGCGGGGCTTGCCGCGGCGATCGCAGCGCTGGCATCGGATGCGGCGCGCGTCGCGGCGATGGGCCGCGCCGCGCGCGTCGCGCTCGAGCGCGATTATGGCCGCAGCGACAGCTTCGAACGCTGGGACCGGCTGTTTCTCAGCCTGTAACGCTGCTCAACAAGGCTGTGCGCAGCCTTGCATCGTCGTCGTCGAGCAGGCGCTGCGGGGGCGCTTCGCCCAGCAGCGCGATGAGGCGCGTGGTATCCGCCTCGAGCAGCGCCTCGTCGGTTGCGCGGCGCGGGGTTGCGTTGAAATGCAACAGCTCGGCCGGGGCGCCGAGCGCGCGCGCGATCCGTTCGCAGGCTTGCCTGACCGAAACCGCGACACCGGTGCCGATATTCACGATTACCGGCTCGTCGGCGTCGATCTCGGCGAGGCGGAGCAGCAGCCGGCAAATGTCGTCGACATGGATGAAGTCGCGGCGTTGCGTACCGTCGCTCAGCGCCACCGGCTCGCCGCGCCCGAGCTTGTCGATCAATGTCGGGATCAGGCGGCCGGCTTGTTCGCCGGGCCCCCAGGCGCCGAAGATCCGTGCCACGCGCACGCGTAGCCCGCGTGCCGCACCCGCGTGCATCGCACAGTGCGTGCTGGCCAGCTTGGCGCGGCCGTACAGGCTGGAGGGCAGGGCGACGTTGCTTTCGGCGAGCCGTCCGGCATGGCCATATTCCGCCATGCTGCCGGCCTGGACGAGCACCGCGCCCGCCGGCATCGCCGCGATGACATTGGCGGTCATCGCTTCGTCGCGCGCGATGCAATCCTCGGTCTGGTGCTGCGGCAATACCCCGGACGAGGCGAGATGAAACACGGTGCTCGGCCCGACCGCCGCCATCGCTTTTGAGACCGCTACCGCGTCGCCAAGCTCGACGTCCGCGCGGCGCCAGCCATGGACCTCATGTCCCCGCCGCAGCAGCGCCTCGACCAGGCGCCGTCCGATGAAACCGCCGGCACCGGTCACCACGACAGCGCCGCTTCCGCTCATGGCCGCAGCGCCGCAGCATAAATGGCTTCGAGCCGGGTGGCGACGGACGGCCAGGTGAAATGGTCGGCGACGAGCCGCGCGCCGCATGCGCCCGCCGCGCGCAACGCATCGCCGTCGCGCGACAGCAGCGCCGTCAACCCGGCGACCAGACCGTCCGGCGTCGGCGGTACGACTTCGCCGGCACCCGTTTCGGCAACCTCGGGCATATGGCAACGATCGCTGATCAGTACCGGGATGCCGCGCGCCATCGCCTCGATGATCGCGATCGAAAAGCCTTCCTGATGCGACGGCAGCGCAAACACATCCACCGCATCGAGCACGAAACGGCTGTCGGGGCCCGTCAGCGCGGTCGTCACGACGATGCGGCCGGCCAGTGCCGGCGCCGCCGCCGCCGCGCGGATCTGCGCTTCATAAGCGGCATCGTCGGCAATGCCGGCGATCAGCAGCCCGGTGCCGGGGAAGGCGTCGGCGACGCGGGCAAAGGCCGCAATCAGCCCATCGACATTCTTCTTGGGATGGAGCCGGCTGTAGAACAGGATGGTCCGCGACCAGTTGCGCGTCGCGGGGATCGCCGCGTGCAGGCGATCGGCGGCCGACGCATCGCGCGGCGCGACCATGCGCGCATCGACACCGTTCGGCACCGTGATGCGCGCGACATCGGGCGCGATCCGGTCGGCTTCTTCGGCTTCGTCGGCCGTCCCGAAGATCATCCCTGCCGCCCCGGCAAGAAAGCGATTGCCCCCGCCCAGCACGAGCAGCGCCTTCTTCTTGGCGGCCGATCGCGCCATCGACCAGCGATCGAGCATGCCGTGCGGCGAGATGAAATAGGGCCGCCGCGCACCCCGCGCGGCGCGCGCGGCGGCGATCAGGCAGCCGTCCCAAACACCGTGCATGTGCATCAGGTCGTAGTCGCCGCCATCGGCGCGCATCGCGCGTGCCAGCGCGGCGCTCGCCCCGAGAAAGGCCGGGCGACTTGGCACGAACAGACGCAGGGTAACGCCGCCACGGCGCAGTTCGGGCCAGGCGGCGTGAACCGTGCGCGCGTCATCCGCCGTGCCGATCGCCGCGATCGATACCTCGTGCCCCAGCGCCGCCAGCGCGATCGACGAGCCGATCACGACGCGTGGCGGGCCGCCGGCACGCGGATGCACGTCGCGGACGAGTTGCACGATGCGCATAGATCTAGCGCGCGGACCGGGTAGGCGACGCTGCGAGGTCCGACGCGGCGGCGTCCGCCTCGTAGCGCGCGATCTGGTCGCGCGTGACGCTGCGCAGGTCTTCGCCCGCCTGCCACGCCTTGAACCATCCCACCGTTGCATCGACCGCCTGTTCGATGCTCCAGCGCGGACGCCAGTCGAGCAGGTGATGCGCCTTGTCGCAATTGAGCGCGAGGCTGTGCGCTTCGCGCGGCTGGTCGGGCGCGGCGGCCGATTCCCATCGGCCCGATCCCCACGCTCCGACCAGCAGCCCGGCGAGATCGCTGACCGGGCGAATGCTGTCGGTGAGCGGACCGAAATTCCACGCCTCGGCAAAGGCCGCCCCGTTCGCCTGAGCGAGACGCTGGCCGAGCAGCAGGTAACCGCTCAACGGTTCGAGCACATGCTGCCACGGCCGCGTTGCCTGCGGGTTGCGCAGGCGGATCGGCTCGCCGCGTGCCAGTGCGGCGATGCTGTCGGTGACGATGCGGTCGACCGCCCAGTCGCCGCCGCCGATCACATTGCCGGCGCGCGCGCTGGCGACGCGGATCACGCTGTCGGGGGCGTGGAAGAAGCTGGAGCGCCAGCTGTCGGTGACCAGCTCGGCCGCGCCCTTGCTCATGCTGTAGGGATCATGGCCGCCGAGCGGATCGCTCTCGCGATAGCCCCACACCCATTCGCGATTGTCGTAACATTTGTCCGAGGTGACGATGACGACCGCACAGGGATTGCCGAGCTGCCGCGCCGCCTCGAGCACATGCGCGGTGCCCATCACGTTGACGGCGAGCGTATCGACCGGGCTGCGATAAGATTCGCGCACCAGCGACTGTGCCGCCATGTGAAAGATGATGTCGGGGCGCACCGCCGCGATGCGATCGTGCACCGCCTGTGCGTCGCGAATGTCGGCAATGTGATGATCGACGCTTTCCGCCAGCCCGGCGAGGTCGAACAGCGAGGGCGTCGTCGGCGGCTCGAGCGCCAGGCCGAACACCTCGGCGCCGAGTTCGGCCAGCCACAAGGCCATCCAGCTGCCCTTGAAGCCGGTATGGCCGGTCAGCAGCACGCGCTTGCCGGCATAGCCCTGCGCCAGCGTCGATCGGGTCACCATGTCGCCTTGCCCTGCCGCCACAGGTCGTTGAGCAATGCCCAGTCGCGCTGCGTATCCATCGGTTGCCAGAAACCCTGATGGCGGAAGACGCGCATCTCGCCGGCGGCGGCGGCGTCGGCCATCGGCGCGGTTTCGAGCATCACCTCGTCCGACTGCGGCGGGATGAAGCGCGCGACGAAGCCTCGGCGCAGCACCATGAAGCCGCCATTGATGTAGCGATCGCTGACCATCGGCTTTTCCACCATGGCGGTGACGACGTCGCCATCCAGCGCCAGCTCGCCGAAGCGGCCCGGCGGCACCACGCCGGTGATGGTGATGGCGCGGCCAT
The DNA here is from genome assembly GCF_029911635.1 of Sphingomonas sp. AR_OL41. Lineage (GTDB taxonomy): Bacteria > Pseudomonadota > Alphaproteobacteria > Sphingomonadales > Sphingomonadaceae > Sphingomonas. Next base: position 20,438 of record NZ_JARYTI010000042.1, on the reverse strand, counting down.
GCGCCTCGTGAAAGGCGGTCAGCGCGCCGATATCGACGTCGGACACGCCGTCGCCATAGGTCAGCATGAAATTGTCGCCCTCGATATACTGCATCACCCGCGCCAGCCGCCCGGCGGTCTGGGTTTCGGCGCCGGTTTCGACGATCGTCACGTCCCAGTCCATGCCGGTCGGCTCATTGAGATATTCGACATCGGGGCACGAGGTACGCAGCCGCAGGTCGGCGTTGCGGGCGTGGAAGTTGAGGAAATATTCCTTGATCGCCCAGCTGAGATGCCCGGCGCAGAGGATGAAGCGGTTGTGCCCGGCACGGGCATAGGAATGCATGATGTGCCACAGGATCGGCTGCTCGCCGATCGTGACCATCGGCTTGGGAATGCGGTTCTCGGTGACCTCCCCGAGCCGCGATCCCTTGCCGCCGCACAAGATAACAACCTGCATGTGATACCCCATCTTTGCCAGCGAGCGGCGGAATCCCGTCGTGCAGCCGCGGCACGGATAGGTTGTCAGCGTGCCATTGCAAGCGCTGATGAACCCTCATCGCGGCCAATCGGAACAGGCGACGCTATTTCGAACCGAAGCCGGTCAGCATCGTGCGGATCGTCCGCAGCACGATCAACATGTCGAGCCACGGCGAGAAATATTTGATGTAGTAAAAATCGAACTGCAGCTTGTCGAGCACGTCGGCGACGCCGGCGACATGTCCCTGATTGACCTGCGCCCAGCCGGTGATGCCGGGATGGACGATGTGGCGATAGCGATAGAAGGGGATCTCGCTCTCATACCATTCCGACAGCGCGCACGCCTCGGGCCGCGGGCCGATCCAGCTCATCTCGCCGCGCAGGATGTTGATCATCTGCGGCAGCTCGTCGATCCGGCTGTGGCGCAGATAGCGGCCGAGCCGCGTGATCCGCGCGTCGCCGTCCTGCGTGATGGCGCTGTCGCGTTCGCCCTGGACGACGGGCTCGTCGCGCATCGTGCGGAATTTGTAGACCGTGATCGGCACGCCGCGATAGCCGACGCGCTTCTGCTTGAAGAGCGCGGGCCCGCGCGAATCGAGCTTCACCGCCAGCGCGACAAGCAGCAGCGCCGGCAACAGCAGCAGCCCGATCAACAGTGCGCCGACGAAATCGATCAGCTGCTTGATCTTGATATAGCCCAGGCCCGGGACCAGCGAGCCGAAGCTGTTCTCCGAGAGATGCTCGATATCGACGCGGCCGGTGACCGATTCCTCGATCTGCTTGACGTGATAGACGGGGACGCCGCTGATCGCGCGTTCGGCGATGAAGCGCTCCCAGTCGTCCGACAGATCGGCGCGCAGATCGACCACGATACCGTCGCATTCGGGCAACGGCGCGCCGCTTTCGCGCAACCAGATCCAGTCGATCCTCGGGATGCGGTTGACCTTGCGCGCCTTGCCCACCGGGACCACCGCCAGCCGGCGCGGCCGCGCGCGCGCGCCCATCACATGGCAGGCGAAGTACCAGGATTCGCACAGCACGAAGCTCGTCGCAAAGGCCAGGCGGCTATAGTCGATGCGGAAGAAGAAGAAGACCGTCAGCGCGATCGCATAGGTCGCGGTGAAGGTCGGCACGACATAGGAGGAACTGCGCGCGCCGGGGAAAAACACGAAGCGGCGGAAGAAGTAATGGCCGACCAGCACTGCCGACAGCGTCGCATAGAGCACGTTGCGCTGGACGATTTCCGCCGCGGCGAAATCGGTCCCGCCAAAGACGAGAAACGGCAGCCCGACCGCCACGACCAGCCCGCCGATCAGCTGGGCGAGGCCGTTATTGGCGATCGCCCGGTGATTGACCGAAGCCTTTTGAATGGCCGAGATCCGATGGACATTCATCGTCCCGTTCAAGCCCCTTTGTCGCCGATGGGCGGACCGCCCGATGTGTCGCCTTGCGACATCACAGCATCCGGCCTGCCTTGCTGCGGTGCGGTAACACATCCGGCGGGGGATGGAAAACCCACCGAATGCGACTTGTAAGAAATGACGCTATACCAGGTTAAGCCCGATAGCCGCGAAACCATGCCACGAAGCGTGGCACGCCCTGCTCGATCGCGGTCGTCGGCACGAAGCCGATGTCGCGTGATATGTCCTCGATATCGGCGAAGGTGTCCTTCACATCGCCGGGCTGGATCGGCTGGGCGACGCGAATCGCCGCGCGGCCGCAGGCCTGCTCGATCAGGTCGATCAACCGGTCGAGCCGTTCGGAGCGATGGTTGCCGATATTGTACAGCCGGTGGGGGCTGACGCTGCCGCCGGGTTTGGGCGCGCCGTCGTCGGGCGGCGGCCGGTCGAGGCAGCCGATCACGCCGGCGACGATATCATCGATATAGGTGAAATCGCGCTTCATGTCGCCGCCGTTGAACACCTGGATCGGCCGCCCGGCGAGGATCGCGTCGGTGAACAGCCACATCGCCATGTCGGGGCGGCCCCATGGGCCATAGACGGTGAAGAAGCGCAGCCCGGTTTGCGGCAGCCGGAAAAGGTGCGCGTACGTCTCGCTCATCAGCTCGTCGGCGCGTTTGGTCGCGGCGTATAGCGACAGCGGCCGGTCGGCACGCGCGCTGAGTTCGAACGGCAGGCTCGTGCCGCCGCCATAGACCGATGACGACGACGCATAGACGAGGTGCGCGACCTTGCGCGCCCGTGCCAGCTCGAGGATGTTGACGTGGCCGACCAGGTTGGACTGGACATAGGCATGCGGATTTTCGAGCGAGTAGCGCACCCCGGCCTGCGCGCCGAGATGGACGATGCGGTCGATATCATGGGGCGCCAGCGCCGCGACCAGCGCGGCATTGTCGGCAAAGTCGATCCGCAGCATCGTGAAGCGACCATCGGCATCGCGCGCGATCTCGGCGAGCCGGTCTTCCTTCAGCTGGACATCATAATAGTCGTTGAGATTGTCGATGCCGATCACGCGCTCACCGCGCGCCAGCAGCGTCCGGGCGACGTGCATGCCGATAAAGCCGGCAACCCCGGTGACGAGAACAGCTTCGCGCATTTCCATCCTCACACCGCCGATACACGCGCTTTAGAGCATCGCGCTGAAAAGTGGGTACCGGTTTTCAGCAAGAGCGATGCGACAACAAATATCCAGAGCAGCGCGGCACGCTGATCTGGCGCGAGGCGCCTGCCGCTTCTAGACCGCGATGCGCAAGGGCGGGGCGACGGGCCGGCTGCGCGGCTGGTCGGGCCAGATGCCGCGTGTGTCATAGACCAGCTTGTCGGCGCGTTCGTCGAGCGGCACCGATTTGAACACGTCATGGTCGACCAGCACGATCATCGCGCCGCAGCGTTCGATCGCGCTGTCGATGTCGGTCATCCGCGCGCCGGTTCCGTCGAAATCGCGCGGCAGCGTCTCGGCATAGGGCTCGACGACATGGATGCGCTCGCCGAAACGCGCCGCGAGCGCGGCGGCGACCTTGAGCGCCGGGCTCTCGCGGAAATCGTCGATGTTCGCCTTGAAGGCGAGGCCGAGACAGGCGACCTGCATGGCGGGGTTGGCGGCGATCATCGCCGCGGCCCGCTCGATGACATAATCGACCTTGGCATCGTTCACTTCGCGCGCGGTGCGGATCAGCGGCGTGTTGGCGCGGTCGGCATTGACCAGGAACCACGGGTCGACCGCGATGCAATGCCCGCCGACCCCGGGGCCGGGCGAGAGAATGTTGACGCGCGGATGGCGGTTGGCGAGCCGGATCACCTCCCACACATCGACCTCCATCGTGTCGGCGATGCGCGACAGCTCGTTGGCGAAAGCGATATTGACGTCGCGAAACGCATTCTCGGTCAGCTTGGTCATTTCCGCCGCGCGGCTCGTCGTGGTGACGCACGCCCCGCGCACGAAGCGACGGTAGAAAGCGAGCGCCTTGCGCGCGCAACGCGGCGTGATGCCGCCGATGACGCGATCATTGTCGATCAACTCGACCAGGATGCGGCCGGGCAGCACGCGCTCGGGGCAATAGGCGATGGCGATGTCGGGGCTGTCGGTGCAGCGCCCCGGCACCTTGAGGTCGGGGCGCAGCTCGGCGAGCAGGTCGCGCACCTTTTCGGTCGTGCCGACCGGCGAGGTCGATTCGAGGATCACCACGTCGCCGGCCTTGAGCACGGTCGCAACCGTGGTCGCGGCGCGCAGCACATAACCGATATTGGGCGCATGGTCCTCGCCGAACGGCGTCGGCACGGCGATGACGAACACGTCCGATGGCTCGATCTGCATCGAGGCGCGCAGATTGCCGCGCGCGACCACGCCCGAGACCAGCCCGTCGAGATCGACCTCCTCGATATGCACCTTGCCCGAATTGACCGTGTCGACGACCGATTGCGTCACGTCGATGCCGAGCACCGCGGCGCCGGTGCGCGCGATGATCGCGGCGGTCGGCAGGCCGATATATCCCAGGCCGAGGACGGCGACCTTCAGTTCAGAACCCATCGGCGACGACCCCCGCAATCCTTGCCGACGCATGGCCATCGCCGAACGGATTGTGGGCGCGGGCCATGGCCGAATAAGCAGCGCTATCGTCGAGGAGGGTGAAGATTTCGGAAACGATCCGATCGGCGTCGGTGCCGATCAGCTTCGCCGTGCCGGCCACCACGCCTTCGGGACGCTCGGTCGTCTCGCGCATCACCAGCACGGGCTTGCCGAGCGCCGGGGCCTCTTCCTGCACGCCGCCAGAGTCGGTCAGCGCGATGTCGCACAGGCCAAGCGCGCGGACGAAATGCGGATAATCGAGCGGGTCGATCCGCGCGACGTTGGCCCGGTCACCGAGCAGACGATCCATTACGGACACCACATTGGGGTTGGGGTGAACCGGAAACAGGATCGCGACGTCGTCGCGGTCGGCAATGCGGCCGATCGCACGCGCGATATTCTCCATGCCGTCGCCGAAATTCTCGCGGCGGTGCGTGGTGACGAGAATCACGCGCTTGCCCGCGAAACGCGCGGCGATCTCGTCCAGGCCGGCCGCCATGCCGGGATCGGCATCGAGCCGCGCCTGCGTCGCCAGCAAGGCGTCGATCACCGTGTTGCCGGTGACATGGATCATGGCGGGCGCGATATTCTCGCGGCGCAGCGCCTCGGCCGCTGTCTCGGTCGGGGCGAAATGCTGGTCGGCGATCGGCGCGACGATGCGGCGGTTCACCTCCTCGGGCCAGGGCTGCCAGATATCCCCCGAGCGCAGCCCGGCCTCGACATGGCTGACCGGCACCTTGCGGTAATAAGCGGCGAGCGCGCCGACCATCGCGGTCGCGGTATCGCCCTGCACGATCACGCGATCGGGCCGTTCGGCATCCATCACCTCGCCGAGGCCGGTGAGCAGCCGCGCGGTCAGCCGGTCGAGCGACTGGCCGGGCTCCATCAGGTCGAGATCGATGTCGGGCGTCAGCCCGGCGATCGCCAGCACCTGGTCGAGCAGCCCGCGATGCTGCGCGGTTACGCAGGTGCGCACATCCAGCGTCGGGATTGTGCGCAGCGCCGCAACGACCGGGAACAGCTTGATCGCTTCGGGCCGTGTGCCGAAAATGACGAGAATCTTGCGCAGCGCTGCCATGCCCCACTGCTAGGCCGGGGAGCCTTAAGACCGCGCTAACCGCAGACCGGGCAGCCGGGGTCCTTGAGCAGCGTGATGGTGCGAAAACGAAAGGCGAGCGCGTCTGCCAGCAACAGCCTGCCCGCGGGGTCGTCGCCGAACGGCACGAGCGCGCGGATCGTCTCGAGCGCGGCAAGGCTGCCCATCACCCCGGTCATCGCGCCGAGCACGCCGGCCTCGGCGCAATTGGCCTCGGCGCGGTCGGGGTCGGCACCGACCAGACAATGATAGCAGGGCTTGTCGCTTTCCCAGCCGCGATAGACCGCGAGTTGGCCCTCGAACTGCGCGACGGCAGCGGAGACGAGCGGGATGTGCAGCGCGTAAGCGGCTTTTGCGACGGCGAGACGGGTGGGGAAATTGTCGCAGCCGTCGAGCACTACATCGGCGCCCTCGATCAGGCTTGCGGCATTGTCGGCCGTGAACCGCGTTGCGACCGTGCGCACGTCCACGCCGGGGTTTAGCCGTGCCACCGCGGCGGCGGCAGCGGCAACCTTGCTTTGGCCCACATCGCTCCCGCCGAACAAAGTCTGGCGCTGGAGGTTGGACAACTCGACGCGATCGTCGTCGATCACGACCAGCGTGCCGACCCCGGCCGCGGCGAGATACTGGATCGCGGGCGAACCGATCCCGCCCGCGCCAACGACCGCGACCGTCGCAGCGCGCAGCCGGCGCTGCCCCGCACCGCCGATTTCCTTCAGCACGATATGACGGGCATAGCGCGCGAGGTCGTCGTCGCTGAGGGTCATTTGCCCCAGTCGTAGACGAGTGTCGTGCGATACCATTGCTCGCCGGCACCCGCGCCGCGCGCCGGAAGATTGCCGCGCGCAAAGCCGATCACCAGCCCCGCGCTATATTGCTCGACGGTCGGGCAGCCGATCGCGCGCGGCATGGCCTTGCGGATCGCGCCGTCGCCGCCGACCAACGCCGCGATGTCGACACGGACGATATAATGGCCATCGACGGGCTTGGGGCCCACGCAGCGCTTCGCGGCGATCTCGCCGGCAACGAACTGCTCCATCGCCGGCGTGACCAGCGGCGGCGCGACATAGGGCAAGGGGGCAAGCGTCGCCCAGTCCGTCGGCACGGGCGGCGGCGCCACCACTTGCGTGGCGACCTGCATGATGAGCGGCAATAGCATCAACGTCCTGTGGATCCGAACCCTCCGGCCCCGCGCGCAGTATCATCCAACGCGTCGACCTCGTCCAGCGTGGCACGCTGGACCGGGGCCGGAACGAGTTGGGCGATGCGGTCGCCGCGCGCGATGGCAAAGGGTTCGGCGCCGAGATTGGCGAGAATCACCTTCACTTCGCCGCGATAGTCGCTGTCGATCGTGCCGGGCGTGTTGAGGCAGGTCACGCCATGCTTGAGCGCAAGGCCCGAGCGCGGCCGCACCTGCACCTCATAGCCCTCGGGGATGGCGATGGCGAAGCCCGTGGCGACCGCCGCGCGCGCGCCGGGGGTGAGGACGAGTTCCTCCGCAGCGACCACATCCATGCCGGCGGCCCCGGCGGTGGCATAGGCCGGCAGCGGCAGCCCGGTGCCATGCGGCAGGCGCTTCAGCTGGATGGTGATCGGGCTCATGTCATTTTCTCCGCAATGCGCTGCGCCAGCCGGGCGGCGACCGCATGCTTGGGCAGGCGTTCCCAGCTCTCGACACCGTCGGCGGTGACGATGTGGATGCTGTTGTCCGCGCCGCCCATCACATCGCCCGACACGTCATTGGCGACGATCCAGTCGACCTGCTTGCGCGCGCGCTTGGCGATGGCGTGTTCGACGACCTTTTCGGTCTCGGCGGCAAAACCAATCAGCAGCCCGGGGCGGCGCGAGTCGCGGGCCAGCGTTGCAAGAATGTCGGGATTCTCGACCAACGTCAGCACCGGCGCGCCGGCACCCTTCTTGATCTTCTGTCCCGCCGCCGCGACGCGCCAGTCGGCGACGGCGGCGACCATCACCGCGGCGTCGGCGGGCAGCGCGGCAAATACCGCGTCGTGCATCTGCACTGCCGTCTCGACATCGATCCGCGTCACCCCGACCGGTGTCGGCAGCGTCACCGGGCCGGCAATCAGCGTGACGCGCGCGCCAAGCGCGGCCAGCGCGCCGGCAAGCGCGAAGCCCTGCCGCCCCGATGAGCGGTTGGCGATATAGCGCACCGGGTCGATCGGCTCGTGCGTCGGGCCGGCGGTGACGATGACATGCTGGCCGGCAAGCATCAGACCGCGAGCAGGCTCTGGACCATCGCGAGGATCGCTTCGGGCGTCGGCAGGCGGCCGGGCCCGAATTCGCCGCACGCCATCTCGCCCTCGTCGGGCTCCATCACCGTCACGCCGTCGGCGCGCAGCGTCGCGACATTGCGGCGCGTCGCGGCGTGCTGCCACATGCGCACGTTCATCGACGGCGCGGCGAGCACGCTTTTGTCGGTTGCGAGCAGCAGCGTGGTGGCGAGATCATCGGCGATGCCCGCCGCCATCTTCGCCATCAGATCGGCGGTGGCGGGTGCCACCACGACGAGATCGGCCTCGCGGCTGAGCTGGATATGGCCCATCTCGGCCTCGTCCTTGAGGTCCCACAGCGAGGTGAACACCGGGTTTTCGCTCAGCGCGGCCAGCGTCATCGGCGTGATGAAATGCGCGCCGCCCTCGGTCAGCACGCAGCGCACGCCGATCCCGGCCTTGCGTGCCAGCCGGATCAGCTCGCATGCCTTGTAGGCAGCGATCCCGCCGCCGACGATCAGCAGGATGCGCTTCACCGCACCACCCGCGTGACGATGATGCGGCGCTTGTCGGTCGCTGCGGCATACAGGTCGCGCAGCGCATCGGGCGCAAAGGCCAGGCCGACGAGAAGGGCAGGGGCGATCATCAGCCCCCAATAGAAGGTATCGGTGCGCCCGAACAGCGACAGCAGCACGGCATAGCCGATGAAGATCGCCGTCGCGCGCAGCGCCAGCGGCTCGCGCCATGCCGACCAGCCGATCAGCGCCAGCCCGACCAGCGGCGCGGCGAGCCATGGCGGGGCCAGGGCAAGCGCGGTCGAGATGCTCATCGTCTTCACAAAGAAACCGAAACCGAGCAGGCCGGCCCAGCCCGGCGACGCGGGGTCGGTCGGGTTGACGACCTGCGCCACGGCATGGGCGTGAAGCGCGATGACCAACGCGAACACGCCGATCGTGGCGAGCCAGCCGATGCTCTCGCGCCGATGCCCTTCATACCAGGCAAGCACCGCCATGATCCCGACATAGAGGCCGGCGGTTTCGCGCACCAGCATCGCGATCATCCCGAACGCGACCGCCTCGACCCAGCGATCCTCACGTCGCAGCGCCAGCGACAGCGCGATCAGCAGCCCGGCCCAGATCTCGTGAAACGCCACCAATTCGCTCTGCACGAAGGCGGTCATCCCCCCCGTCAGCAGTACCAGCGCGATCGCCAGCGGCGGTGCGCGCACAAAGGCCGGTCGCAGCCGTACGAACCAGGCGAGCATCACGCTCGCGGCGAGCAGATAGAGCAAAATGACCGGCGCCCATCCCGGCAGGCTCGCCTCGAACAGCGCCAGCGTCGGCAGGCGGAAGGTGACGAAAGGCCGCATCGGATAGTTGCCGACGCGCAGCGCCTGCGCCGCCACGGCATAATAATTGCCCCCGCCGCGCACCCCGGCAACGATCGATTCGTAGAGCACCACATCCGCCTGGTCGTTGGCGCGTGCCGCCGGGTCATGGCTGACCGGCGGCGGGCTCGGCGCGGTGAGCGCGAGCAGCGTCGCGGCGAGCAGCAGCGCGCAACAGGCCAGCACGATCCGCGCCGGCAAACGCTTCATGCCCGAAAAACGCGACGGCGCGGTGAGCCACAAGGGGGTAGGCGCGCGGCTCGCCATGCGCGGCTAGCGCAGGACCGCCAGCGTCGCGGCGACGCTTGCCGCGGCCGACAGGATGGCGATCACGACATAACGCCAGCCGCCGCCGATCCGCACCACCTCGATTTCCTTGAGCGGCGGTGCCGGCGGCGCCCCGCCCGGCGCGGGGAAACGCGCCTCGATATTGCGGATCAGCTCGGGCAGCCGCGTCAGCGTCCTGAAGTCGGTGATCAGCCGGTCGGCCAGCGCCGCTTCCGGCCCGAGCTCGGTCCGGATCCACTCGCGCACGAACGGCGCCGCCGATTCCCACAGGTTGATGTCGGGGTCGAGGCTCGTCGCCACGCCCTCGACCATCACCATCGTTTTTTGCAGCAGCAGCAGATGGGGCTGGGTCTGCATGTCGAAATCGCGCGTGATCGAGAACAGCCCGTCGAGCATCATGCCGATCGACATGTCCTTGACCGGCATGCCGCGCATCGGCTCGCCCACCGCGCGCAGCGCGGTGGCGAATTCCGCGACATTGTGATGCGGCGGGACATAGCCGGCCTCGAAATGGATTTCGGCGACGCGTTTGTAATTGCCGGTGATCAATCCATAGAGAATCTCCGCCAGCCACACCCGCGCGCGCCGGTCGATCCGCCCCATGATGCCGAAATCGATTGCGGCGATGCGGTTGCCGGGCAACGCGAACAGATTGCCCTGGTGCATGTCGGCATGGAAGAAACCGTCCGAGATCGCCTGGCGCAAAAAGGCGTGGACCAACGTGTCGGACAGCTTTTTCAGGTCATAGCCGGCGGCGACCAGCGCCGGCCGGTCCGACAGCTTGATGCCGTCGACCCAGGCGATGGTCAGCACCCGGCCGGTGGTGCGCTGCCAGTCGATTGCCGGGACGACATAATCGGGCTCGGCGGTCATCGAATCGGCGAGTTCGGAGGCCGAGGCCGCCTCGCGCCGCAGGTCGAGCTCGCGCGCGGTCCAGCGCTTGAAGGTTTCGATGACGAGCCGCGGGCGCAGCCGCGACAGCTCGCCGCCCATCGCCTCGACCTGCGCCGCCGCCCATTGATAGGTGTCGATCGCGCGCGCGAATTCCTCCTCGACGCCGGGGCGCAGCACCTTGACCGCGACGATGCGCCCATCGGTGGTGACGGCACGGTGGACCTGCGCGATCGAGGCGGCGCCGATCGGCACCGGATCGATCGAGGTGAACAGGTCCTCGGTCGGGCGCCCAAAGGCACGGGTCATCGCGGCGTGGATCTGTTCCCAGGGCACCGGGGGCAGGGTGTCCTGCAAGCGCAGCAGGTCGTGCGCCGCCTCGTCGCCGACCAGATCGGGGCGCGTCGCGAGCGTTTGGCCGAGCTTGATCGCCGCCGGGCCGATCGCCTGGAACGCATCGGCATAGCGCGGCACCGCGGGGACGCGCGCGCCGAAGCGGGCGATGCGCGCCAGTCGGCGAATCGGCGTCGGGGTATTGGGGTCGCGCTCGATCCCGCGCAGCGCGCCGTGTCGCGCGAGGATCCGGCCCCATTTGAGGAGCCGGGCGAGATGGACGATGGGGGCGGTCACGAGCGCTCTTTCTGGACCCCGGCCTGCGCCGGGGTTTGAACATGCTGCCGCATCTTCAAATCTTCCAGCCGCTATGGATCGCGACGAGCCCGCCGAGCATCGGCTCGACCCGCGTGCGGATGAAGCCGGCCTCGCCGATCATGCGCTCGAAGGTCGGCATGTCGGGGAAGCGGCGGATCGATTCGATCAGATAGCGATAGCTGTCCTCGTCATGCGCGAGCAGCTTGCCGACCTTGGGCACGATCTTGTGCGAATAGGTGTCGTAGATCTCGGCGAAGCCCGGCCACAAGGTGGTCGAAAATTCGAGGCAGAAGAAGCGCCCGCCGCGCCTCAGCACACGGTGTGCCTCGCGCAGTGCCTTGGGGATGTCGGTCACGTTCCTGATGCCGAAGGCAATGGTATAGGCATCGAAGAAGCGATCGGGGAATTGCAGCGTCTCGGCATTGGCCTCGGACCAGACCAGCCCGTCGATGCCGCGCTTGGCGGCGCGCTCGATGCCGACGTCGAGCATCGCCGGGTTGATATCGGCCACCGTGACGCTCGCGCCGGATGCGGCGAGGCGAAAGGCGATGTCGCCGGTCCCGCCGGCCATGTCGAGAATCGTCTCGCCGGCGCGCGGCTGGACGCGGCGTACAAAGCGATCCTTCCACAGCCGGTGCATCCCGCCGGACATGGCGTCGTTCATCAGGTCATAGCTCGAGGCCACGCTGGTGAACACGCCGCCGACGCGACGGGTCTTTTCATCGGGGGCGATGTCTTCGTAGCCGAAGGAAACGGTGTCGGTCATGTGAGCGGCTCTAGCCAAGGCTTGTGGCATCGGCAAACGCAACCTAGCTCCAGAGGCATGCCGGAGCTTCCCGAAGTCGAAACCACCGTCCGCGGACTCGAGCCCGTCCTTGCCGGTCAACGCCTGACGCTGGTCGAGACGCGGCGCGGCGACCTGCGCCGGCCCTTCCCCGAGGATCTGCGCCAGCGGCTGACCGGCGCGACCGTCACGGTGCTGCATCGCCGCGCCAAATATGGCCTGATCGATACCGATCGCGGCGATACCATGATCTTCCACCTCGGCATGTCGGGGCGCTGGCGCGTCGACCCGGCCGAACTACTGCCGCACGACCATTTGCTGATCGAAACCGCGAGCGGCCGCCGTCTCGCGCTCAACGATCCGCGCCGATTCGGCTCGGTCGATCTTCTGCCCACCGCCGGGTTGGCGGACTGGCCCGCATTCCGCGCGCTGGGGCCGGAGCCGCTCGGCGATGCGCTGACCGCGGAATATCTTCTCACCGCGCTCGCCGGCCGCAAGGCGTCGATCAAGCTGATGTTGCTCGACCAGCGCATCGTCGCGGGCCTCGGCAACATTTATGTCTGCGAGGCGCTGTTTCTGGCGCGCATCTCGCCCAAGCGCGCAGCGGGGCGGATATCGCTGCCGCGGCTCGAACGACTCGTCGCGGCGATTCGCGAGGTCCTGCTCGCCGCGATCGAGGCCGGTGGGTCGTCGCTGCGCGACTATGTTCGCCCCGACGGCGAGCTTGGCTATTTCTCCAAACAGTTCGCCGTCTATGGCCGCGAGGGCGAGCCCTGCGCCTGTGGCGGCACGGTCGAGCGCTATGCCGAGGGTGGCAGATCGACCTTTTGGTGTCCGAAATGCCAGCGTTGAGTTGACCGCCGGGGGGGGACTCGCTAAGGGCGACGCCTTCCGGGGCAGCGGATTCGATTCCGCAGCCCTTTTTCATTGACGATATATTCGAGGTTTTTCGATGGCGAACACGCCGCAAGCGAAGAAGCGCATCCGCCGCAACACGCGCCGGGCCGAAATCAACGGCAACCGCGTCGGTCGGATTCGGACCTTCGTGAAGAAGGCTGAGGCCGCACTCGCCGCCGGCGACAAGAGCGCCGCTTCCGAAGCGATGGCGCAGGTTCAGCCCGAGCTGATGCGCGGCGTCGCCAAGGGCGTGCTGCACAAGAACACCGCGTCGCGGAAGTTCTCGCGCCTGACCAAGCGGCTCACCGCCCTGGCCTGATTCGTCCGTTTCGGACCAGAAACATTCGCCCGCCGGGACCCTGTTCCGGCGGGCTTCTGCTGTCCGCATTTCGGAATTGTCATATGTTCTTAAATCGTTCGCATACCGGGTTTTTGAAACGCCAAATGGCGACTCCCGAAAAGGCAGGGTTTTCGGCGATTCGCAGGGCCTGTGCGCTGGATGATTTCATTGGCATCCATTTTCACCAAGTGAATTCAATGCCTTGTCATTTTTTCGACGGAAAACCGAGGCTGAATCCGAGTCAACTGGTTTATTTCGGTTTTATGACCGATTGTGGACTTGCTCGACTCGCTCCGACCTCTCCATAAACGACCTTCGCCGCGCAGACGTTTCGGTCTCGCGACTAGCAATTGATCGTCGACGTAGACGGGTGGTGATTCCGCTCGTGGGGGTTTTTTGTCTGATGAAATGTGGCGGCGGGTGCGCGTGTAGGCGCCCCGCGCGGAAAAGGGATGAGGCGTGGCGGGTTTGGTGGCCGAAGAGATGATGTCGCAGGGCGCCGTGGCCAGGGCGTGGATGACCGTGCGCGCGCATCTGCGCGAGTCGGCGGGCGTGCGCCTGTTCGACCAGTGGTTGAAGCCGATGGAGCTCGTCGCCGGTAGTGACGGTGAGTCGGTGCGCCTCGCACTGCCTTCCGCTTTCATGACCAACTGGGTCCGCAATCATTACGCCGAGCGGCTGCTGCAGGAATTCCGCGCGATCCTGCCCGAGGTGCGCAACGTGTCGATCGAGACGCGCAGCGCGACGGCCGCGCCCAAGGTTCTGACGGTGGTGCCTGCGACCGCCGTCGCTGCTGCGCCTGTCGCAACTACGCCGGCGATCCGTCCGACGCTTGATCCGCGCTTCACCTTCGATCGCTTCGTCGTCGATCAGTCGAACCGCGTCGCGTTCAATGCCGCCCGCGCGCTGGCCGAGTCCGGCGTGCCGCGCTTCAGCCCCCTGTTCCTCCACAGCGGCACGGGGCAGGGCAAAACGCACCTGATGCATGCGATCGGCGCGGCGTTCCTTGAAGCCTGCCCCGACGCCAATGTCATCATGATGTCGGCCGAGCGCTTCATGTTCGAGTTCGTCCAGGCGGTGCGCGCCCGTGCGCAACGTCAGGCCGACCAGGATACCCACGCCTTCAAGACCCGGTTGCGCAGCGCCGATCTGTTGATGATCGACGATCTGCAGTTCATCGCCGGCAAGGATTCGACCCAGGAAGAATTCTTCCACACCGTCAGCGAAGTGATGGCCTCGGGCAAGCGGCTGGTGATCAGCGCTGACCGCTGCCCGCAAGGGCTCGACGGCGTCGAGGCGCGCATTCTCTCGCGGCTGTCGGTCGGCCTCGTTGCCGACATCAAGGCGCCCGATCTCGCGCTGCGTCGCGCGGTGCTGAACCGCAAGCTCGCCGATCTACCCGATGTCAGCGTGCCCGAGGAAGTGCTCGACATCCTCGCGACACGCATCACCGCCAGCATCCGCGACCTTGAGGGCGCACTCAACCGCGTCATTGCCTATGCGCAACTCACCGGCGAGACGATCACGCTCGACTTCGCCATCGCGACGCTCGGCGACACGCTGCGCGGTGCCGAGCGCCGCGTGACGATCGACGAGATCCAGAAGGCAGTCTCGACGCATTTCGCGCTCAAGCCGGTCGATCTCGTCTCGGCACGCCGCGCCGTCGTCGTCGCGCGGCCGCGCCAGATCGCCATGTACCTCGCCAAGCGCCTGACCACGCGCTCGCTGCCCGAGATCGGGCGCAAGTTCGGCGGCCGCGACCATTCGACCGTGATCCACGCCGTGCGCCGCATCGAGGAACTGCGCGACACCGATCGCGAGCTCGACGGCGCGGTCAGGACGCTGCTGCGCGAACTGGAAGGCTGACGCGCTTGCCGGCGACGGGCGCGGGATTTAGGCTCAGCAGCTCATATCTTGGGGAGCCGCACCATGCGGGTTGTCGGATGGGTCAAGAGTCTGACCCTTCGCCTTTGCAGGGCGATGGTCGATCGACTCGGTCTCAAAAAAGGTGACACCATCGTGGTCCCGACAGCCGATGGCGAAGCGCGCGTCGCCGCCCGTGAACAGGCGTTGGCTCGGTTGCGCGCATTCCGTGGGCTGATGCCGGCAACTTTCCATTTCGATCGCGACGAGGCGAACGTCCGATAGTTCGATCGGTCGCTATGTCGTGCAGCGCTTTGGTAGCCTGATCCCGGCCGACGAGCGCGGCGCTGAGCGATCGCTTCAATTCGCTATCATTCCGTCACCCCGGACTTATTCCGGGGCTACCGGTCCAAACACGCCCCCGCCGAAAAATTAGCGAAGTCGGCCCGGTGCTTACGCCTGCAACCCGACCGCCGCCTGCGCCGCGCGTAGTGTCGGCGCGGCGAGTTCCGCAGCGCGCGCCGCGCCCTTGGCCAGCGTCGCGGCAACGGCTGTGCGATCGGCCAGCAACGCTCACAGTCGCTCGCGGATCGGCCCGGGCTTCGCGAACGCGCAGTGAGGAAGCCGCGTTGTGCGTTGCGCGGTTAAGGTGTCAGCGCACCGGGATATTCAAGGGTGCGAACCGACGAGGTTCTCCGTCGTGCCCGACTTCCCGGGGAAATCGCGGAACATGGCCTTGATCATTGTCGGTATGACGAGGCTCGGCCCGTCCTGGTCCGTCTGTGCGCGGACCGTGCCCTGAAAGACTTCTGCCTTGGTATCGCGTCGCGCGATCCGCATCATCAGCAGATTATCGTGAACCGCAAATGTGTAGGGCTCAGCAGATCCGGTTCCACCGTCATAAGTGGATTGGGTCGAGATGGTCGAACTTCCCGAGGGGCCGGTGACTTCCGATCGCGATATGACGGTTTGCGATGGCCCCCCTGTCGATACCCAGCTCTGGCCCGGCCCCGAAACGCGATAGCCCGCGCCGATCCGGTAGCCGAACCGAACGATCAGGTCGGCATGCTCGTCGTCGGGTGCAAGTCGATAGCCGGCTGCCTGCAAATTCGCGCTCACCTGGCGTGCCGAGGCTGCGAAATATTGGTTTGCCTCGGCTTCCGCGCCAAAGCCGTGCACGACGAAACTCAGCCCTGGTGGTGGCATCGTGTGAGTGCGAGCGACGCTGCCCTTATAAACCGTCGTACAGCCTGAGAGAGCGAGAAGCGTTGCGGTGAGGCGGACGAATTTCATCGCAGCGTTTCCCTTCGGCAGGGCGTAGCATCGTGCACGGCTTGGCCGCGCCAGGATGCTCGAAAAAAGGTTCGCCTGCAATATGTTGTCGTTTTGACGTGCAGCGCGACGCAGTGGACGCGTGAATTACGCCTGCAACCCGACCGCCGCCTGCGCCCCACGTAGCGTCGGGGCGGCGAGTTCGGCCGCGCGCGCCGCGCCCTTGGCCAGCGTCGCGGCGACAGCCGCGCGATCGGCCAGCAACGCCGATAGCCGCTCGCGGATCGGGCCGAGGCTGGCGATCGCCAGGTCGGCCAGCGCCGGCTTGAACGCGCCGAAACCCTTGCCCGCATAGTCGCCCAGCACCGCGGCCGGCGTCATGTCGGCGAGCGCGGCGTAGATCGTCACCAGGTTGCGCGCCTCGGCCCGCTCGCTGAGCGCGTCCATCGTGTCGGGCAACACCTCAGCGTCGGACTTGGCCTTCTTGATCTTCTGCGCGATCAGCTCGTCGCTATCGATCAGGTTGATGCGCGAGGCGTCCGACGGGTCGGACTTGGACATCTTGGCCGATCCGTCGCGCAACGACATGATGCGCGGCGCCGCCTTGGAGATGAACGGCGCGGGCAGGGTGAACAGCTCGACGCCGAAATCATTGTTGAACTTGGTCGCGACGTCGCGCGCCAGCTCGAGATGCTGCTTCTGGTCCTCGCCGACCGGGACATGCGTCGCCTGGTAGAGCAGCACGTCGGCGGCCTGCAGCACGGGATAGGTGAACAGGTCGACGCTTTGCGACTCGCCCGCCTTGCCCGCCTTGTCCTTCCACTGCGTCATGCGGTTGAGCCAGCCCATCCGCGCCGTGCCGCCGAGGATCCACTGCAGCTCGCTATGCGCCGGCACGCGCGCCTGGTTGAACAGGATCGCGCGCTCCGGGTCGATGCCGCACGCCAGCAACGCCGCCGCCATTTCGATCGTGTTCGATGCCAGTTCCTTCGCGACCACCGGCTGCGACAGCGCGTGCAGATCGGCGAGGAAAAACAGGCATTCCTCGCCCGGCTTCATCGCGTCCTGCATCGCGACCCATTGCTTGATCGCGCCGAGATAATTGCCGAGGTGGAGATTGCCCGTGGGCTGGATGCCGGAGACGACGCGCATGTTGTTCTCGTGTCAGGCGGCGCGACCGCGCCGCAGGAAGGTCAGATCGTCGCGCGTGAACGCGCCGAGGGCGAAGGTCGCGATCGCATAGACCACGCCGCCGGTTGCGACCAGCACGACCATCGCCGTTGTCCGCACCAGCCAGCTGCCATGCGTATAGGGTGCCAGCAACCCCTCGAGCAGCCACAGCACCGCGCCCATCGCCAGCGCGGCGAGCGCGAGCCGCCACGCGCGGCGGCGCAGCCGCGCGTCGGGTGTGAAATGCCCGCGCATTCGCAGCGTGCGATACAGCAGGAAGGTGTTGACGCTCGACGCCAGCGCAGTCGCCAGCGGCGGCCCCATATGCCTGAGCGGCACGATCAGCGCGAGGTTGAGCACGAGGTTCACGACCATCGAAATCGTCGCGTAACGCACCGGGGTCTTGGTGTCGCTGCGCGCGTAGAAGCCGGGCGTCAGTACCTTGATCAGGATGTAGCTCGGCAGCCCGACCGAAAAGGCGGCGAGCGCCTGCGCGGTATAAAGCGTGTCCTGCGCGCTGAACTTGCCATGCTCGAACAGCGCCGCGACGATCGGCGCGCCGCACAGCACCAGCGCGACCGTCGCCGGCAGGGTCAGCAGCAACGCCAGCTCCATGCCGCGATTCTGCGTCTCCATCGCCTGCGCTTCCTCGCCCGCGCCAAGCTGGCGCGAGATGAGCGGCAAGAGGACGGTGCCGAGCCCGATCCCGATCAGCCCCAGCGGCAACTGGTTCACCCGGTCGGCCATATAGATATAGGTCACCGAGCCGGCCGAGAGCAAAGACGCGGCCAGCGCGGTCGAGACGACGAGGTTGATCTGCACCGCGCCCGCGCCGACCGCAGCCGGCCAGATCAGCGCCAGCAACTGCTTCACGTCCGGCGTGACGCGCGGCATCCGCGGCCGCATCCGCACGCCATTGGCGCGGCACGACCAGGCGAGCCAGATGAGCTGGAGCAAGCCCGAAACGCTCACCGCGATCGCCTGGTTGCGCGCGGTGACCATCGGATCATGGCTGTGGAAGAACAGCAGGGCCGCGATGAGCGTGAGGTTGAGCAGGATCGGCGCCGCGGCATTGACCCAGAATTTGTGCAGCGAATTGAGGATGCCGCCGAGCAGCGACACCAGGCTGATCAGCATCAGATAGGGAATGGTGAAGCGCGACAGCTGCACGGCAAAGGCGAATTGTTCGGCCGTCACCCCGTGGAACCGGCCCGACAGCGCCAGCGTCACCGGCCAGGCGAAGATTTCGAGTATGATCGTCATGACGATCAGGATCGGCAGCAACACCGACAGCACGTCCTGCGCAAAGGCCACGCCCGTTGCGAGGCCTTCGCCGTCCTTGTCGGCGACCTTGCGGTTGAACATCGGGATGAACGCCGCCGAGAACGCGCCTTCGGCGAACAGCGCGCGGAACATGTTGGGCAGGCGAAAGGCGACGAGAAACGCGTCCGACGCGAAACTCGCCCCAACGTATCGCGCGAACAGCGAATCGCGCACCAGGCCGAGCACCCGGCTGGCGAGCGTCAGGCCGCCCACCGAACCGAGTGCACGCGTCAGGTTCATTTATTTTGCCCCGCCCGCCGGCCGTCAGGCCGAGCCGGCTGCCCCTGCCGCGCCGGCCTGCTGCGCTTCGGCCTGCTGCATGTAGAGCGCGGTGAAATCGATCGGCTCGAGCAGCAGCGGCGGGAAGCCGCCGTCGCGCACCGCATCGGCCAGCACGCGGCGAGCGAACGGGAACAGCAGGCGCGGCGCCTCGCCGAGCAGGAAGGGCTGGATATGCTCTTCGGGAATGTTGCGCAGGCCGAACAGCCCGGCATAGGACAGGTCGACGAGGAAGGCGACCTTGCCCTCGGTCTCCGCCTTCACTTCGATCCGCAGAATGATTTCAAACACTTCGTCGGCAACCTGGCCCGACGCGATGTTGAACTGCACGTCGATCGCGGGCCCTTGCGGGTTCTGGTAGATCGCCGGTGCGTTCGGATTCTCGAACGACAGATCCTTGACATATTGCGAGATCAGCCCCGCCGCCGGGCTGGTGTCCTCACCATTGGCCATCGGCTCGGTACGGGTGATGATGCCGTCGTCCTGCTCGTCCATCGACCGTCAATCCTTCGTGTCTATAAGTGGTGTCGAAAAGGTGGAATGTCTGAAGGTCGCGCAACCGCCGACCGGATGGGCGCGCCTAGCAGGGGGCGCCGGTCAGGGCAACAATTGTGGTGCCCGGGCGTTGCGCCCTTTGAAACCCGTGCAACTTGTGCCTATGTAGCTAGGCGCCGTGTCCCTAGGGAGGCCAAGTGTTTTACATCGTCGTCTTTGCCGCCATTGCTGCCTTTCTCGGCATGCGCCTCTATAGCGTGCTCGGGAAGCGCACGGGTCACGAACAGCCGCTGACGCGCGCCGTCGAGGATCGCGCGCTGCCGATCACCTTGCCGCGCCCGATCGAGGTCGCGCCGGAGCCGCGCGACGGCAACAATCGCAACGTCGATACGCGCGCCCAGGCCGGCCTGCGTGCGATCATCGCCGTCGAGCCGGCCTTCGACGTCGCGCAGTTCCTGCAGGGCGCGCAAGCCGCCTATCGCATGATCCTCGAGGCCTATTGGAAGGGTGATGAGGACGCGCTCGCCGATCTCGTCGACGATGACGTGCTCCACGCTTTCGCCACCGCCATTGCCGAGCGCGCCACCGCCGGCCATGTGCTCGACAACCGCCTCGTCACGATCGAGCGCGCGGTGATCGTCGATGCGTCGGTCGAGGCGCGCGTCGCGCGCATCACCGTGCGCTTCGATTCGGATATCGCGGCGATCACGCGCGATGCCGAAGGCGTGGTCATTTCGGGCTCGCTCAGCGATGCGGTCGAAACGCACGAGACCTGGACCTTCGCGCGCCCGCTCAAGAGCGGCGACCCGAACTGGAAGCTCGTCGACACCGACGAAGATTGATCGCACGATGCGGGGCTGGGGGATCGTCGCGGTCGCGCTGCTGCTGAGCGCCTGTGGCGCGCGGATCGTGCCGCCGCCGGCGACCCCGTCCTATCGCCCACCGGCCGGCCCGGCGCGCCCGCCCGTCCCGGCGACCCCGCTGCC